>JBCBRH010000037.1:0-38243 GCA_039819785.1 Pseudomonadota bacterium
GTAGTCTCCGATGCAGGCCCGCTTGACGTAACCTGGGACGGCGAAAGCTGATGTTGCTGTGGCTGTCAGTTCGATGGTTGCGATGGCGATGGAAGCGATGCGGGTCATGAGACTGTTCCTCGGGCCGGGTTGTTTGTTTCTCTGTGTTGAACTCAACCTACCCAATGGGGCCCACCCCCACAGTTCCCCACGGAACGCCGCAATTAACGCAGCGAAAAAAAACGTCATCCCGGCATTTATCGGCGATATCCAGGTTGTGGTGATTTGCCGTCCCGCCCAAGGGTATTGGTCTAGACGCCACCACAAACGTTGGCCTTCCGTGATAACGAATGGGTGTTCTTTCTGCCCCCTCGCTCCGCATTCCAAAAACCAGCCAGATAGCCTATAAAACCCACAATCATGGGCGATACGTCCAGTAAGGCTGCGACGCAGCGCGAATTGCACAATCCAACCCGAGCCCCTAGATTCACACCCATGGCAACACAGTCGATCACCCAGAAGCTCGCGAACCCCACCCGGTTCATGTCTTTGTCCGGCGCAATCCTCCCGTGGATCGCCGCGCTGGCAGTGGGCACAATCGCCTACGGACTGTTTCGCGGATGGACGGCGCCTGCTGATTATCAGCAGGGCAACACGATTTTGATCATGTACATCCACGTGCCGTCGGCCTGGCTGGGCATGATGGGGTACGCGATAATCGCGATCTCAAGCTTTGGACTGCTCGTTTTCCGTCACCCGTTGGCTGACGTCTCGGCCAAGGCCGCAGCCCCGATCGGCGCGGCGTTCACGTTGTTGGCGCTTCTCACCGGGTCGTTATGGGGCAAGCCCATGTGGGGCACCTATTGGGTTTGGGACGCGCGGCTGACGTCAGTCCTCATCCTGTTTTTCCTGTATCTCGGCCTGATGTCTTTGCGCTCATCCATCGATGACGACGCGCTGGCTGGCAAACTGACAGCCGTGCTCGGCTTGGTAGGCGTGGTGATCCTGCCGTTCATCAAGATTTCCGTCGAAGGTCTGAACATTCCCAGTCTCGGGATCTCGATCCCGGCTTGGAATACACTGCACCAACCATCCAGCGTGCTGCGCGCGGACGGTCCGAAAATCCATTCCTCGCAACTCATCCCGCTATTGATCAGCGCTGTGGGCTTCTCGCTCTTGTTCTTCACCATGCATCTGAAGGGGATGCGCAATGAGGTTTTGCGCCGCCGCGTCAAGGCTTTGCGCGTCAAGCACGTGCAACGCGCACAAATGAGGGATGGTGATCAGCTGGCTTCGGAGGGCGCGTGATGCTGGACGCACTCGGACCGCACGCCTCGTTTATTCTGGCGTCATACGCGGTGGTCGCGGTTGTCTTAGGCGGACTGATCGCGTGGCTCTACGTTGATGGAAAAGCGCAACTTCGCAAACTCGCCGACTTGGAAGCCCGCGGTATCCGTCGCGGCAGCAGAACTCGTTCAAACTGAGGCTTATCGCATTTCAAAGACTTCAGGCTTCGCATTAGAAGCTTCAATCGTGCCGGAACTGGTAGGGCACGGAGCAGTTTTAAGAGACGGCAACCATCGGAAAGCACATCATGACTGAGGTCGATGTTGAGAATGCGAAGCCAACGACGGAGGCAGCCCCGGCTAAGCGGAAAATCGGTTTCGTCATTGCGCCGCTGATCGTCTTCCTGGCACTGGCAACGATGTTCGGGCTTTCTCTGACATCTGGCGATCCCTCCAGGCTGCCCTCAGCACTGATAGGCAAACCGGCACCAAAAATTGACTTTGCACCACTGGAAGGGCTCAGTCATTCAGCAGCCAGTTCCCAGACGGGCGGCGCGAACACCGATGGTGTGATGGCAAGCAAATTCGCTAATGGCCGTGTGTCCGTCGTGAACTTCTGGGCATCGTGGTGCCGGCCCTGCGTGGAAGAACACCCGCATCTCGTCGCGTTGACCGGCATCGCCGACATCGACCTTTACGGCATCAACTATAAAGACCAGCCTTCAAATGCACGCAGGTTCCTTGGTCGCTACGGCAACCCCTTCACGGCCGTCGGTGTTGATCCGTTGGGCCGCAATGCCATCGAATGGGGTGTTTATGGGATGCCGGAAACATTCGTCGTCGATGGCGAAGGCCGGATCGTCTACAAGCACGTCGGGCCGATTACGGCACAAAGTCTGAAAGAGCGCGTCTTACCAGCCATTACGGCTGCAGCAGCGAAGAACACTGACGCGACGCCGCAAAGCTAGAGCATGTTCAGGAAAAGTGTACGCGGTTTTCCGCCCGGAACATGCTCCAAATCAAAAGCTCAGAGCCTGCTTTTCTGGTCCACAAAAACCAAACAGGCTCTAGATGCGGCAACAGTTCAAAAAGGCCATGGCAAACAAAAGGGCCCAACAGCCACTGAGTGACCAAGGCAGTGCGCACGGTCCACCTGACCTTCAGGGCGCAAAGCCCTTACAACGCGCCGAACATGCCCGATCCTTGATCGAGGACTGATAACTCACCCCGGCCAATATCGAAAAAAGCCCCGTGAACTTTCAACCGGGCTTTGGCCTCCATCTGCTGAATGCACGGAAACGTTCTGAGATTGCCAATGGACGTTTTAATCGCCTCCATCTCAAGCGCGCGTTTCAGCGTCGGCTGATCGGACCCGGGATGATCGGCCACGCACTGGGCACGCGCACCATCCAGCATTGAGATCCAACCGGTGATGAATGGGGCAGAGGCGCGATCAGCATGCCCATGATCGAAACATGCCGATATGCCGCCGCAGCCACTGTGTCCGAGAATGACGATGTGACCAACCTCGAGCGTCAACGACGCATATTCGAGAGCAGCACTCACGCCATGGTATTTTCCATCGGTTTCAAATGGCGGGATCAGATTGGCGACGTTGCGGACGATAAACAGCTCGCCAGGCAAGGCCGAGAAGATCAATTCGGGAGAAACCCGGCTATCACAACACGACACGACCATGACGTCAGGATGCTGCCCGGCAAGCGCAAGCTGCTGATAATGGTCAATGTTTGGGGCGTAGTGACCGAACTTGAAGCGCCGGTACCGGTCCGTCAAAACATCTGGGAACTGCGCAAAGGACATAGCGGGGTTAACGAACCTTCAGCCGGAGACCCAACACCGCCAAGGTAAGGCGCTGCGATGGACGAGGGGTCTATAAGATCGCCTGATCCATGTCGAGCGCGCCAAAAGTGGGGTACCGGCGGCCGTCAGTCGAATTGATCGCCCCTGATGACGTCCACATCAGACACCGTCACAATCCCGATATGGCGGGAGATCAGCTTGAAAACGGGGTCCAGGATCTGATCGACGCGGGTCTCATCCACGATACAAAAGACGACACGCAGCTCATTCGTGCCGCTAATCACGCCATCGGCCTGCCATGCCCCACTCTTCCCGCTACCAGCCTGGGCGGAGTATACCGTGTAGCCGTTGATCTGGTTATCTTCGAAGACGGCAATCAGGCGCTTTAAAACCAGCGCTTCAATGACGATCTCGATCCGCTTCTTCTTGAACGTTTCCATGGCAATCGCATCCTTTCGATGCTGCGTCTTTTTTTGAGTGAGCGTGATGATCGCCCGCTTGAAATCGCTGGCTCTGCGGCTCTACCCGGTCACAGCCGTCGCCATGGCAATGTAGAGCGGGATCCCAATAACGAGATTGAACGGGAAGGTGACGCCCAGCGACAAAGGCAAGTAAATGGCGGGCCGCGCTTCTGGTAGTGCCAGACGCATGGCCGCTGGTACCGCGATGTAAGATGCACTGGCCGAAAGCGTTATCATCAAGGCTATCCCGCCCGGCGATAGCCCGACAAGCAAACCAGCAACCAGCCCCATAACGGCACCAACCAAAGGCATATAGAGCCCGAACGCGACGACGGACGGTGACAATTGTTTACTGCCATCGCGAAGACCTCGGCCAGCAATCAGGCCCATGTCCAGCAAGAAGAGGCACAACACGCCTTTGAACGGGCTCACGATGAACGATTCAATTGAAGTGAGACCGGCCGGCCCTGAAATCCATCCGATAATGAACGAACCAACCAGCACGACAATCGACCCGTTCAGGACAACTTCGCGCAACGCGGTGCGGTCGAGATTTCCAACCTCCCCCGTGGAGCTGCCGCGACTTCCTGAGGTCGAGGTTGCCGACTGGGCCAGGATCAGGCCAACAAAAATGGCAGGCGTTTCCATGGCAGCAGCCACGGCCACCATGTAGCTTTCCGCCGGGATGCCGGAGATTTTCAACGCTTCGGTTGCCGCCAGAAACGTCACGATCGAAATCGACCCATAGTGCGCGACAACAGCGGCGGCATCGACGCGCGGCAGGTCACTGACCCGGGTCAGGATCTGGAAGGCGACAACAGGGATCAGCGCACTCAGGATAAGACCGGCGATAAGAGCTAGAATGAGCGTCGCATCAAGGCCATGGGCGGCCACGCCTGCACCGCCTTTGAAGCCGATCGCCATCATCAGATAGATGGACATGCCCTTTGCGACAGCTTCAGGGATCGCAAGATCGCTCCGGGCCAGCGCCGCCGCCAGGCCAAGGGCGAAGAACAAAACCATTGGTGACAACAGGTTGGCCGCGGCCAAGTTGAGAATGTCAGCCATGCATTTGTTCTCCGTTGCACACCTAAAGGCATCACGACGTCAAGCTGCGCAACAGGAGACGGCCCCTAACTCAGGGGCCGCCACCACCGTCAAAAAGGAGAACGGTCGATGTGTCGAGGTCTACTAGGCCGAGGGCTGGGCTGCCTTTTGGTCTTCCTCTGCAGCAGAATTGGCATAGAGAAGGACGAGATAACCTGCAACCGCTGAGAGAATCGAGCCAGCCAGAACACCGATACGAATGTCTGCGGCATACTGCGGATCAGGGAAGGCCAGCATCCCGATGAACAGGCTCATGGTAAAGCCGATACCCGCCACGAACCCGACACCCAGGATTTGCTGCCAGTTGGTTCCGGTCGGCTGGTCCCCCAGGCCAAGCTTAACGGCCAGCCACGTGAAGACGAAGATCCCAAGGGGTTTACCCACGAACAAGCCAAGCAGGATGCCCAACGGAATGGATGCCAGGAGGCTTCCGAAAGTAACGCCGACGAGTGAAACGCCAGCATTCGCAAACGCAAACAACGGCAGGACCAGCCACTTCACCCACGGCATCAGCGCATGTTCGAGATAGATCACCGGCGAGTTCTCGCCGTCACTGGTCGCGCCCTTCATAGGGATGAACATAGCGGTGAGCACACCGGCCAGTGTCGCATGGACGCCGGACTTCAACACACAAACCCAGATGATGATGCCGACGAGTATGTAAGGCGCGATGCGCGTTACGCGCATGATGTTCAGTGCAAAAAGGACGACGGTGCCCGCAGCGCCAAGCAGAAGAGCCGTCATGGACAGATTTGCAGTGTAGAAAATCGCGATAATCATGATGGCGGCAAGGTCATCAAGAATGGCCACCGCAAGCAGAAACGCCTTCAACGCCGGTGGAATGCGCGAACCAAGCACAGCCAACAGGCCGACAGCGAACGCGATGTCGGTCGCAGCCGGGATTGCCCAACCGTTGAGTGCAACCGGGTCACCCATGTTCACAGACGTGTAGATCAGTGCGGGGACCAGAATGCCGCCAAACGCGGCAATCGCGGGCAGCGAAGCGGTTCGAACACTCGACAATTCGCCGACCAGCATTTCCCTTTTTATTTCCAACCCTACAAGAAAGAAGAAGATCGCCATCAGCCCGTCATTGATCCAAAGCAGCAATGGCTTTGCGATCACTAAGTCGCCGACGCCGATGGAAATCGGAAAATCAAGGAACGATTGGTGAACAACTCGAAGCGGCGAGTTGGCAAGCACCATTGCCGCAATCGCCGCCATCAAAAGCAACGCACCGCCCGCAGCCGGATGACTCATGAATTTCAGCGCACCATCATAGCGGCCAGCGGATTGCGGGGTCGAATGCGATGCCATGAAAAGACCTTTTGTTGGAAGCGATGGCGAGGGATGGCGGCGTCGGTAAATTCAGCCAATTGACACGCTGTTTTGCTGCAGTGCACAGGTCCAACATAGACTTTGGTGGCAACCTTTCAATACACCACGCTGCGGTATTCAGCCCCAGATTTCCATCCGCAGACCTTTTCTGTCGGTCATCGGTGCATCTGGGAACCGTATGCCGTGTCCAGCAGCGATACGCGAAGCGCTCCAGGCATTCACACAGGCATCCAGGAGATCATCCTCGCCTGCCTTGGACTTGGCGCACCCCGGGCCTGCCAGAAAATCGTCAGTATAGCCCACGCTTTTCAAGAGCATTCGCCGGAATGCGATGCCATCGGGGTTGGGCCGGGACTTGACCTTTTTGGGTGTTTCAAGCGCGACCTGCCCATTCAGGTTCCAAAACGCCACTTCGGGATGGCATTCGACCACGCAGTCCTGCCGATTGGCCGACATCAACGCATCGACCTCGCGGATTTTTGGAAACAGGTGGAAAGCCTGCTTGGAGATTTTGCGCGGCGGTGCAGATGTCTCCAGAGCAACCTGACACGCGGCACGATAATCATCGCACATCACCGCATCTCGCGACGGCATGGAAAAAATCGCCGATTGCCTGGCACCCAAGACTTTCCGCGCCGCCACATCACAACCCCGCCCGCCGGGACCAACGGCATCTGGCAGACCGATTGGAATATCGACTGCCACGCATGACATGCGGGCAAAGGCGGAGAGGACGTCTTGGAACGTCGGCAACAGGCGCAACTCCGCGTCGGCAAAGCGCGCATCGACCTCACAGCCATTGATGGAGACGGGCACATAGACCGCCAACCACCCGGCGGGACAGCCATCGACACCGACGACAACGTCACGGTCAGTCATTGAACCTGTCATGAAATTGGGAATTGGATCAGGTGATGCGGGGGCTGGTGTGCCGATGTTTTGGTCAGGTTTTCCGGACACGACAGCGACGTCTCGCGCTAGCTTGAACTGATATCTTCAAGGCCCAAAGGCTCGGCCTTGGTGGCGCGCATGAGGTTCGAGACCAATTTCAGCTCCTCTCCACCCAGGCTGTCCTCAATGACCATATCGACACCCGCGGCTGCCCGCGCCAAAGCCTCGGTGTCATCGCAGTCGTTCAAGATGTGACCGGTAAACAGCGCGGCAAACAGATCGCCAGCCCCGTGAGGGACGCCGTCATGCTTGGGCGTAACAGACTGCATGGCGACGTCGGGCCCACTCAGCAGGCTGGCCAGACGGCCGTCGATCGCCGGGATGGATGTGGCAACCACCAAATCAACATCCAGGATTTCAGCCGCTGCGTCGGCGGTTTCGGCATCGCTCACTTCCGACCCAGCGAGCCATGCAAGCTCGAACCTGTTCGGCGTCACAATGTCGGCAAGCGGCATCAGGTCGTCGCGGAGGGCCTTTGCAACCTCCTCGGGAATGTAGAGCCCGCCTGGATCGTCGCCCAGCACTGGATCGCAGATATATAGAAAATCCTTGCCGCTATCGGCCAGTTGTTCAATGCCGCCCGCCAGAAGTTCAACTTGCTCGGTTTCAGCCACATACCCTGAAATAATCGCGTCGACTTCGTCCAACCATCCATTCGACTTCAAGCCCGACAGCATCGTTTCAAGCTGCTTGGCGCTCAACTGGAAACCCCCGCAGGCATCGTAGCCATAGTGGTTCGACAACACGACGCTTGGGACGGCCATGACGTCATGACCCAAAGCCTGGAGCGCTGGGACCATTGCGGAAAGACCAACGTGACCATGGGCAACGAAAGAGTTGACGGCGAGGATGCGGGCCATGGGTTGCGTGCCTTATGTGGGTCAAGCGGTTTGCTGCGAACGGCCAAAGGATGTGATTTGGCCTAGTCGTCATGGGTCAGGTTGTCGGGTCGCCGCCGGGGGCGGTTGCGTGTTCTGCACGATAAGCAGGCTGCCGCCAAGCGCCGTGATGAGTATTGGTGCACCAAATCGCTGATAACGGCACGAAGCGTTCGATTACGACCCAAAACGCCGAAAGATGCAGCCATCTTGACGGTAGCATTGCCGCTGAGCGCGGCATTTGCGTTTTCGCGCGCGTTGACTATTGTCGCGCCGCACAATTTCCCTCGTCCAACGCTGTTCCTTCCACCCCCATTTGAAGACCCGCCGGAGGTTTCGATGTCCGTTCGCCCGCGCCGCAGTGTGCTGTACATGCCAGGTTCTAACGAACGAGCGCTTGAGAAGGCAAAGACCCTGGAGGCGGACTCACTCATTCTCGATCTTGAGGACGCAGTTGCCCCGGACTCGAAAGTGAGCGCCCGTGAAAAAGTCTGTTCAGCGGTACGAAGCGGCGGCTATGGCGAGCGTGAACTGGTTATTCGTGTAAACGCGCTGGATACGCCGTGGGGCACGGATGATCTGCTGGCGGCGTGCGAGGCCAGGCCCCACGCCATTCTGGTCCCGAAGGTGTCGCAGCCCGGCGACATCATGAGCACGGCAAAAATCCTCAAGGCCAAGGGTGTTTCGAAGACGACCAAACTCTGGGCGATGATGGAAACGCCGCTTTCGATCCTGAATGCCCGCGACATCGCAGCCACCGGTGCCGATCCAAACAGCGGACTTGTCTGTCTCGTACTGGGTACGAACGACCTTCTGAAGGAATCTCGCGCCCGCATGACGGGGGATCGTTTCTCTGTCGTGCCTTGGCTCGCGTTGACGATCGCCGCGGCGCGCGCCTTTGGGCTCGACGTCCTCGACGGCGTCTACAATAATTTTAAGGACGATAAAGGCCTCAGGGACGAATGCGAGCACGGCCGAACGCTCGGCATGGATGGCAAGACACTGATCCACCCCACACAGGTCGCACCGACCAACGAGATTTTCTCCCCAACAGCTGAAGAAGTATCATGGGCGCGGACCATTATCGCCGCGTTCGATCAGCCTGAAAATGCCAACAAGGGCGTCATCACTGTCGAGGGCAAGATGGTTGAGAGGCTGCATATGGTTATGGCGAAACGCACGGTTGCCATTGCCGACAGCATCGACGCGCTATCCGCCACCCGGTCCTGAAGCGGGCCCTCATGCCCCTGAAATCAAATCAACCAACACGAGCGCCTGATATATGACCAAAGCCAAAACCAACCCCGGAAACTACTTTGAAGACTTTAAGGTCGGGGCGGTCATCAAGCACGCAACACCGCGAACCATCACCGAGGGCGAAGTAGCACTTTATACTGCGCTGTACGGAACACGGTTCGCCGTTCAGTCCTCCGCGGCGTTCGCCAAATCCATTGGTTATCCGTCAGCTCCTCTGGACGACCTGCTCGTCTTTCACATTGTCTTCGGCAAGACAGTCCCGGATGTGTCTTTGAATGCCGTGGCCAACTTAGGTTATGCCGAATGCCTGTTCCATGCCCCGTTATACGTCGGCATAACGCTACGCACCGAATCCGAAGTGATCGGCGTAAAGCAGAACTCCAACGGCAAAACCGGCACGGTTTACGTCCGCTCCAAGGGCTATGATGAGACCGGCAACGTGGTTCTCGAATTCGTGCGCTGGGTGATGGTCCGCAAGAAAGACCCAGCATCCCCCGCCCCTGAACCGGTCGTTCCCGAACTGTCGAAAGTCGTGAACACAGACCAGATCGGCCACGCTCTGCCGTCGTTGGATTCAAAGGGTTATGACCTTGATCTGGCCGGGGCTCCGGATCTTTGGGACGATTACGAAGTCGGTGAGAAAATCGACCACGTCGACGGAATGACGGTCGAAGAGGCCGAACATCAACTCGCCACTAGGCTTTTTCAGAACACCGCGAAAGTGCACTTCAATCAGCACACAGAAGGCCAGGGCCGCTTCGGACGCCGCTTGATTTATGGCGGCATGGTCATTTCGCTTGCACGCGCACTCTCGTTTAACGGTCTCGCCAACGCGTTTCACTTAGCCGCCATCAATGCGGGCAGCCACGTCGCCCCGTTGTTTGCAGGCGATACGGTCTATGCGTGGTCTGAAATTCTCGACAAAAAAGTAATTCCCGGTCGATCGGACATCGGCGCGCTGAGAACGCGGCTTGTGGCAACCAAAGACCTGCCTTGCGATGGTTTCCCACATAAAGGGCCCGATGGAGCCTATGAGCCCGGCGTCATCTTGGACATCGATCTTTGGCTGATTATTCCGCGCTGAAGCCCGGAACTATTAATATATGGGACAAACTGCTTTCCGTGTACGTCAGTTTTTTTACAGTCGCTTTTTAGTATTTCATAAACATTAACGGGTAACGTGAAGATTGCGTGGGGGGCAATGCACCATGGTCTTTCCGCGTCGACCGGTCCCACCACTGCTGGCCAACGGCAGTGGGCGCAACTGATCAGAGCAGTGTCGATCTGCTTTTAGGCTGGAAACCCAGACGGCTGAATATTGGCGACTGGGGCTCTAAAAAGGCCGAAAAATCAACTGCATACGGTCGAGGATCATGTCGAACGCGCTAACGGCGTTGGGCCAACAACCCGTTGTGGGCTCTGCACTCAGGAGTTCACGCAATGCAGGCAAGGATAAGCGGAATTGACGTGGCGTACGGCCGTCATTGGAGCAGGGTTGGCGGGGCTTGCATGCGCCCGTGAGCTGCGCCGTGCCGGCAGCTATGTTGAGGTATTTGAAAAAGAACGCATTATCGGCGGCCGGATCGCCACCAGCCGTGCTGGTATGGTCAATTTCGACCACGGTGCGCAATACCTGACCGCCAGATCTTCCATCTTCAAGACCTACGTCAACGAGCTGACGGCAACCGGCTATGCGGCCAAATGGGAGCCGCGAACAATGGTCGGTACAACCGATCTCGCCGATGAAACAGTCGCCAGACTTGCAACCGGATGGTTCGTCGGCACGCCGGGCATGTCGTCGATCGTTCGTCCCCTCGCTGAGGGCGTGCGTATTTCAACCAACCGGACGGTGCATACGATCGAGCGCGTCGAAAAAGGTTGGCGCATATGGTTCGACGACCAAACACACGAAGGCCCGTTTAAGGCCGTCGCCGTCGCAGTTCCCGCGCCACAGGCCCGCCTTCTGCTGGGTCCGGCAGCCCATCTCGCCGATGATCTGGGAAAAGTCCGGATTTCACCATGCTGGGCATTGATGGTGCGCCTCGACGATCAGGTTTTCCCCCCGCAGGACGTGTTCTCGGATATGTCCGACACCATCCGCTGGATTGCTCGCAACAACACCAAGCCCGGCCGGTCATCGCGCGGCGAAAGTGTCGTGGTCCACGCATCGCTCGGCTGGAGCCGTGAAACCGAGGACGCAGACCCGCAGCTGATTGCAGATGATATCTGGGATGAGGTGTCGAATATCCTGGGTTTGCCGCCGATCCGTCCGGCACAGATGACGGCACACCTCTGGAAGTATGGGATCGTGGAAAGCTCGCTTGGTGAATCGTTCATCTTCTCAGGCGACCACAACGTCGGCATTGCAGGGGATTGGTGCCTGGGCCGCCTCGCTGAGCATGCCTTTGAAAGCGGTATCGGGCTCGGCCGCGCCATCGTCAATTCGATTTACTAAAGCCTGACAGGCCCTAATGGCGCATGACGGCCAAGCCTGCATCAAAACACCGGTTTTATGGCGTACAGGCACAAAATCTCATTGATCGTGCCGATATGCGCGCCGAAGCGGGGTCCCACCGAGCGCACACCGCCGCATAAGCTTTTGGGTGCATTGCGGCAAACCCATTCGCACGATAGACCAATCTTGACAAACATCCCTCAGGAGATCCTGGATGGCTAATGCCAAATCCGCAGCCGGCGGTTCGCCCATGGAACGCCCGCTTTCCCCGCACCTCCAAGTTTACGCCCCGTTGATCAACATGGTGATGTCGATCTTCCACCGCATCACCGGAACGGCACTGTATTTCGGAACAATTCTGTTGGCGTGGTGGTTGGTGGCAGCAGCTGTCGGCCCGGACTACTTTGCCTACGTGAGCAGCTGGTTCGGCTCCACTTTCGGAATGCTCGTCCTGTTTGGTTACACCTGGGCTTTGATGCATCACATGCTCGGCGGTATCCGCCATTTCGTCTGGGACACCGGCGCTGGCTTCAACCTCACAACCGTCGACATCATGTCGTGGAGCACCATCATCGGGTCGCTGGTCCTCACAGCCCTGATCTGGCTTTACATCATCGCATTCTAGGCATCCTGGCTGGCTCCGCCCCTATGCGATTGGAGCAATTCGCCGAAGACATCGAAACGAGAACAAATGCCCAATTCGAAATCAATGCGCACACCGTTGAAGAATGCGCGAACGCTTGGCTCTGCTAAGGCTGGAGCTGAACACTTCTGGTTGCAGCGCATGACCGCCGTCGCCAATCTGTTTCTGGTGATTTTTCTGGTGGGTCTCATCGTCAGCCTCATCGGCGCAGACTACGCCACGACCACCGCGACACTAAGTCAGCCGGTGGTTGCGCTCCTCCTCTTACTGCTGATTTTATCGGGGGTGGTTCACATGCGCCTTGGAATGCAGGTCATTATTGAAGACTACGTCCACGGCGAAGGCAGCCGAGTCGTGCTCTTGATGTTGAATACGTTTTTTGCATTCGTCATTGGCGCTGCGAGCCTATGGGCAATTCTTAAACTGAGCTTTGGAGCCTGAACGGATGGCAACTGCAAACGGCAAGGCGAACGGCGCATCGAGTGCAAACGGACACGGCAGCGCCTATGACATCATCGACCACACCTACGACGTGGTTGTGGTTGGCGCAGGTGGCGCTGGCTTGCGCGCTACGCTTGGATGCGCGGAAGCCGGTTTGAAGACCGCCTGCATCTCTAAGGTCTTCCCGACACGGTCACACACTGTCGCAGCGCAAGGCGGGGTCGCAGCCGCGCTCGGCAACATGGGATCGGACAACTGGCGCTGGCATATGTATGACACCGTCAAGGGGTCGGACTGGCTGGGCGATCAGGACTCGATTGAATACCTGTGCCGCAACGCACCCGATGCCGTTTACGAGCTTGAGCACTACGGCGTCCCCTTCTCCCGCACGGAAGACGGCAAGATCTACCAGCGACCGTTCGGCGGCATGACAACCGAATTTGGAGAAGGTCCCCCAGCTCAACGCACATGTGCCGCAGCCGACCGCACGGGTCACGCCATGCTGCACACGCTCTACGGTCAGTCGCTCCGCCACTCCGCGGAGTTTTTCATCGAGTTCTTCGCACTCGATCTGATCATGGATGAAGAAGGTGCTTGCTGCGGCGTCATTGCATTGAAACTGGAAGATGGAACCATCCACCGCTTCCAATCCAAAAAGACCATCCTGGCAACCGGCGGATATGGCCGCGCCTACTTCTCCTGCACGTCTGCACACACGTGTACGGGTGACGGGAACGCGATGGTTTTGCGCGCCGGCCTCCCGCTTCAGGATATGGAATTCGTCCAGTTCCACCCCACAGGCATCTACGGTGCAGGTGTTCTGATCACAGAAGGCGCGCGTGGCGAAGGCGGCTATCTGACCAACTCCGAGGGTGAGCGCTTCATGGAGCGTTATGCGCCAAGCGCCAAGGACCTTGCGTCACGTGATGTCGTTTCACGCTCCATGACGGTTGAAATCCTGGAAGGCCGCGGCGTTGGTAAGGATGGTGACCATATCCATCTCCATCTCGACCACTTGGACCCGAAAATCCTGGCCGAACGCCTGCCAGGCATCACGGAAAGTGCGCAGGTGTTCTCTGGCGTGGATCTGCGGCGCGATCCGATTCCGGTCCTACCGACGGTCCACTACAACATGGGCGGCATCCCGACGAACTATCACGGTGAAGTCCTCACCTTGAAGGACGGCAACCCCGATCACGTCGTCCCTGGCCTCATGGCCATCGGCGAAGCCGCTTGCGTGTCCGTCCACGGCGCAAACCGCCTCGGATCGAATTCCTTGATCGACCTCGTGGTGTTCGGCCGTGCAGCTGGGTTGCGGTGTGCCGATGTCGTAGAGAAGGGTTCACAACCTGACTTGCCATCAGCCGCCACCGACAAGGCGCTCACACGGTTGGATCGCTTCCGCTACGCCGATGGCGGGACGCCTACCGCGGACTTCCGCCTGCGGATGCAAAAGATCATGCAAAAGAACTGCGCGGTCTTCCGTGACGGCCCAGTCCTTGATGAAGGCGTTCAGAATATCGCCCAGGTCTGGGTCGACAGCGACGATGTCCGTGTCTCGGATCGCTCATTGATCTGGAACACCGACCTGGTCGAAACCTTGGAATTCGACAACTTGATTTCGCAGGCATCCGTGACGGTCACCAGTGCGGCCAATCGGACGGAAAGCCGGGGCGCCCATGCCCGTGAGGACTTCCCAGATCGCAACGATGGTGACTGGATGAAACACACGCTTGCCTGGGCCGATTACGACACAAAATCGATCACCCTCGATGACCGTCCGGTCCACACCTACACCATGACAAACGAGATGCACTACATCGAACCGAAGGCACGCGTTTACTGATGCGTTCGACGGTAGTGTTGAGAAACACAAAAGACCCGCTGATGGGAATCAGCGGGTCTTTTCCATTGAGCCACACAAGCAATTGCAGGCCGTCCGAACTTCCTCGAATGGGTCAGTTCGGCAGAGCATCATCGGCCTACCGATCCAGGAAACCGCTGATCCAGGAACGTGTCGTCCGGCTCCTCGTAAACGGCACCATCAGAGGTATCGCTTGGTGAGGCGCTGTGGCTAACGAATTCGGTCTGTTCAGACGTCGAACCAGCACCGATATCTGCAGTTGACGATTGATCCTCGTTCAACGCACCGACCGAGGTGCCACCGAAACCATCGTCTCCGCCGATCTCGCCACCATCACCGCCGCCGTTATTGGTAAACTGCGCATGCGCCCCGCTGGCACTGCAAAGCGCCATGCCAACGATCAAACGACCATTCCTTTAATCCATACCAGTGTGCTCATGAACTGATGTCGTTGTTTCGACACATGGTTCGGAAACACCCGCTCCCTGACCTCAGGCCTATGCGCGTTTTCCTTCAGACTTGAGAAAACCGCTTCAGGCCGACCACCAACACGTTATTCTAGACAAAAAAGGCTCCAACCTTGGCACGCATTCCCAAAACTCCGGCAGCTGGTGGTGCTCCAGGTCCAAGATCGCCGGCCCAGAAGGCGAATTCGCAAGAAACCCGGATGGCGCCAGACCCAATGACTTTGGTCCTGCCAGCCATTTCCGCATTGGCGGCCATCGCTTCAATCGCGACCATTCACTGGTCGGCACAAGACGAGATCGAAGACCGCGCCAAGTCCAAACGCCGGGCGGGAGCCGCGCTGAGAGACCTGGAGACGTGCTGCATCGGCTTGACGGAGATCTTCAAACGCTTCCAGCGTATGCCACGTGTTTTCGCAGGGGACGGCCCGTCAGCGACCGCCGCCCTGAAGTTTGGGACGCATACGCCGCGCATCGACACCGATGATGCCCGCAACTATCAAAAACTGACCGATGACGTGGCCTCCATGCTGGTGCTGGCCAATCAGAACGCCTTCGACGTGATGTCGGCCATCGAGGATGGCGATATTCAGGCCCCCGAAGAGCTGTTCTTTGGGTTCGCGGACTGTCAGGAAGCGCTGAACAAGGTCATCGTGGATCGTGCCACCCTCCGGGCAAGCGTCGAGATCGGGGTCGAGACCTCACAAAGACTCACTGCAAGGGTCCGGGAGCTTAAAGGTCACCTCGTCACCTCAATGGGATAACACATGCGCAATGACGCATGCCGACGGCCGCGCAATTCGTCGCAAAGCCGTGTAAATACGGGGCGCGGCAGCCGAACGTCGCGTTGACAAGACTGCTGACGGCATGTCTCATCCAGCGAAATTGGCCGCGCGCCGAGGGCGCATGAATTGCGAAGGATAGATCCTGAGATGGTCCAACTTACCCTGCCGAAGAATTCCACGATCTCGACTGGAAAGACCTGGAATCAGCCAGAAGCCAAGGGAAATTGGAAGCAGGTCAAAATCTACCGTTGGAACCCCGACGACGCTGATAATCCCCGGATCGACTCCTACTGGATCGACCAGGACGACTGCGGTCCCATGGTGCTCGACGCCTTGATGAAGATCAAAAACGAGATCGACCAGACGCTGACCTTCCGGCGGTCCTGCCGCGAGGGCATTTGCGGCTCGTGCGCCATGAACATCGACGGCACAAACACATTGGCCTGCCTGAAAGGCCTCAAAGACGTGAAAGGTGCGGTCAAGATCTATCCGCTGCCGCACATGAAGGTCATCAAAGACCTGGTCCCCGATATGAACCACTTCTATGCACAACATCGATCGATCGAGCCCTGGCTGAAGACGGACACGCCGACACCGCCAACCGAATGGAAACAAAGCCGGGCCGATCGCGAAAAACTGGATGGGCTGTACGAGTGCATCATGTGCGCCTGCTGCTCGACCTCGTGCCCGAGTTATTGGTGGAATCAGGATCGCTACCTAGGCCCGGCGATCTTGCTGCAAGCCTATCGGTGGGTGGTCGACAGCCGCGATGAGGCGACAGGTGACCGCCTGGATGATCTGGAAGATCCCTTCCGGCTCTATCGCTGCCACACGATTCTGAACTGTGCCAAGGCCTGCCCAAAGGGCTTGAACCCGGCAAAAGCGATCGCTGAGCTGAAAAAGCTGATGGTTGAGCGTCGCGTTTAACAGAAAAACGCTATCTCACCGCCCTGGTCAGACCGAGCGGTCCCGTGGTCGCGCACCCCGGCGGGCCGGCTTTCGGCAAGCTCAAACCAAAAAAAACGGCCGATGCGCTGACGAGGGCGACATCGGCCTTTGAAAAGGATTAGCCAGAAACATCAGCGCCTTACGATGCCCGTCGTAAGGCCTGATGATCAGGTCAGCCTTAAGCTGCTTTTTTGGCTCTCTTCGCAGCAGGCTTTTTAGGAGCTGCTTTCTTGGCAGGTGCCTTCTTGGCAACGGCCTTTTTCGCAACGGCCTTCTTAGGAGCTGCTTTCTTTGCCACTGGCTTCTTCACTGCGGCTTTTTTTGCAACTGGCTTCTTAGCTGCAACTTTCTTTGCAGCAGGCTTCTTCGCCACGGCTTTTTTCGCAACGGCCTTCTTAGGAGCTGCTTTTTTCGCCACTGGCTTCTTCACTGCGGCTTTCTTTGCAGCTGGCTTCTTAGCTGCAACTTTCTTGGCTGCAGGCTTTTTGGCCGCAGGCTTCTTTGCGACAGGCTTTTTCGCGGCTGGCTTCTTGGCAACAGGCTTCTTCGCCGTTGTCTTCGTAGCCGTCTTGCGGCCAGCTGCGGTTGAGCGAGCCTTGGCAGATGCCGTCGTCTTGGTGGACTTGCGTGAAGCCGATGTTTTTGCAGCGGCTTTAGTGCGCGTTGCCGGTTTCTTCACCGACGCAGCTTTCGTTGCTTGTGCTGTAGCCATTTGTCTCTCTCTATCTTTGTTGTTTTCTCTCTGATTGGTCGAATCAGTTTCGAACCAAAAAAATCATGTGCAAGTTTGCGGAATTTGTTGACAGGCAAAATGAAATGTCGGGTGTTTTTTTAATGAACTGATCTTCAGTGTTGCGTGAAATCCTCAAAATTCGCGTGTTTTGAAGAAGATACCTCGTCGATTGCAGAAACAGAGTCCGCTTACAATTCAAAACGCGCTCGCGGTTTGGGATTGAATCGGGAAACACACAAGCAGTTTTGCGCGAGGTGAGACGCGCTCACGTGTCCCGCTGAATTTGAAAAACACAAAACGGTTTGCGCAGTGATGACGTGCGCCTGGAATGACGGACACCACGCAAGGTGAAAAAGACGACACCGATAGGATGTCATCGGCCCGTGCAATTAGCCGAGCCATGCAAATTGAAAAGCCGGATATTGAGAGTAGGGAAATCGTATAGGCGGTCAGCTTTGTTTCGCAGGGCCACGTAAGGCTTGTTGTGCACGGCTTCGCCCATGTGCAGAAAGAAAGCGGGAGTAGAGCGCTGTGAGCAAACAGAGTTCACTTGGGATTTGATTGGCGCTGTCCATTGCGCATCGTAATCGTGGACATGATTGAATCAGGTTCACGTTTTCTAGGTTGAAAGCTGTGAACAAGACTACGAGGCCTCGGATCGGCGAAGCAGCGTGGCAAACCACCATAGAAAAGAACGAGCATGACCGGCATGACGGCCCCCGTCCAAACGAATGGGAGCAGAAAATGAAAAAAGCGTGCCGCAAGTCTCTGCAGCACGCTTGTGTTTCTGTCCGGTAGGCCCGCTAGCCCAAACCAATCAGGCCTTTAGGGCGATGGCGGTGTTCCTGAGCCCACACCAGAGCAAGCAGATGATGCGTGGGGCTTTACGTCGGCCCCATCGCGCCGCGAGTACATCAGGCGGCCTTATCGAGACGTCGATCAAGACTGAGTACAGCCATCATGAACCCGACCCTGTCATCGACAGCCTCGGCAACGATTGAAAAGTAATTCGCATTGTCTGGGACAATATCACCAACCACGTCCCCGACTTCAAACCGAAGTGAGGCTTGGTGTTTCTTCGCAATCGTCTGCATTTTCTTATTTTCAGCAAGGCAGCTCATATACAGGTGCTGAACGCCGCGATTTCTAGCGCAACGGATCACGCGACCCATGAGATCTGTGCCAAGACCAGCCTCTTGAAAATCGTCCTCCACAGAGAAAGCCGCCTCGGCTTCCAGGCCCCACGTATCACCAAGCTTTCGAAGCTCGGCAACCGCACGCACATTTCCATTTTCGATGAAGCCAAAGACAATTGAGCCCATTTCATTCATCCGGTCCGCATAATCGGCTATAAATGCATCAGATACGCCATGTGCGAACCGCGCTCTACGGCTTGCTTTACTCAATCGCAAGAGATGGTCCCGGAATTTCTTTGTTTCCGTTGGCCACAACTTTCTAATCGTTCCTCCCGAAACATTTAGATCGGTCATGTCTGAACCTCCGTTCCGGTCAACTGTCAGTGTGCTTTTTCAAACGCCCCTGTGCCAAGCCACCCCAACACTGCTTGCTTCGTTGGAAGCTTTCCCAGTTGGGATGCAGTTCGAGTAACTCTCTACGACACATGGGCCGGATGGTTGCACTGCACAATGGGCCAAGAAGATGGCTTCGTTTTTAAGCAAATTCAGAAAATGCGAGATAATGCCAATTGTCACTGGATGGCTCGACCGTGTGAGAATCGCACAGGTAATTTACTGCTGTATGAGCCGTGACCGGCAACGCTGTGCAGTCATTGGACTATCAAGGACAAGTCCCTTGCCTCACATGTTCGCGCACACGAGCGCGGCAATATTCCACGAGCACTGTTCTGCATTGCAGTGGTGCGCTAAACGACGCGTATGCCGCAACGAAACGCCGCACATCAAAACAGCCCGGTACTCGCAGCTTACCATCAGCGGCTGGAGGCGGGCGAGCTTCAGCCTGACGAGGCCCAGGCCGCGGCCGTTGCACGCCTCGATCAGTTGGCAGTGGATTTACACGCGTTCAAACCGGCCAAGACTGGGCTGATGAGCATGTTTAAGCGTGCGCCGGTGAAAGAGCCCCCACGCGGGCTGTATATGTATGGTGGCGTCGGGCGCGGAAAAACCATGCTGATGGACCTCTTCTACGAAAACACCGTTTTCATTCCAAAACAGCGCGCTCACTTCCATGAGTTCATGGGGAATGTGCACGACAGGATCGGCGATGCGCGGCGATCGGTCGATACCGACCCCATTGCCCATGTGGCCGAACGCCTTGCGCCAGGGCCCATGCTTCTGTGCTTCGACGAACTGCACGTCACCGACATCGCAGACGCCATGATCCTAGGCCGTTTGTTCCGGCGGCTGTTCGCTTCAGGCACAATCCTGGTGGCCACATCCAACGCCCGCCCGGATGACCTCTACAAGCATGGGCTGAACCGGCAGCTCTTCCTGCCGTTCATCGATCTGTTGGAAGACCACACCGATGTCCACATGCTCGACGCATCCAAGGACTTCCGGTTGGAAAAGCTCGTTGGACGTTCGCTGTATTTCGCGCCGCTCGATGCGTTTGCGAAGTCCGAGATGGACGCGCATTGGGACCGGCTCACCGGCCCGGCAACCGCCGATACCCAGGAGCTTCATGTCAAAGGCCGTGTCATCAAGGTGCCGGTTGCCGCAATGGGTGTGGCCAGGTTTGACTTCCAAGACCTTTGCGCCCAACCGCTCGGCCCACGGGACTACCTGACGATCGCGCACGCGTTCCATACCATCCTGATCGACAACATCCCCGTTTTGCGCCCAAGCAACCGCAACGAAGCCAGGCGGTTCATCAATCTAATCGATGCGCTTTACGACAACCGGGTCGGGCTGATCGCTTCAGCAGGCGCAGAACCAGACCTTTTGTATCCCAAAGGCGATGGATCAGACCTGTTCGTTCGAACCGCTTCGAGGCTGATGGAGATGCGCTCGCCGACCTATATCCAGCAGCGCCACAGACGCGCAGCAACAATGGCCGAGCTGTAGGGCGCACGAGCAGGACCGGACCAGTCTTTGGTTTGATCCAGCAGCCCGCCTGCTTGAACGCAGCGGAATTTCAAGCTAGCACTCGGTCAACCTGTCGCGCCTTCACCGCATCGGTCTCCGGCTCCCGCCTCAGAACGCGGTGTGCTGCGCGGCTCCCACCACTCGTCACCCAGACATACATTAGAGGAACATCCGCATGGCGCGCACCAAGATCGCATTGATCGGCTCGGGCATGATTGGCGGGACGCTCGCCCATCTCGTTGGCCTGAAAGAACTTGGCGACGTCGTCATGTTCGACATCGCTGAAGGGTTGCCAAGCGGCAAGGCGCTCGACATCGCACAGTCCGGTGCTGCGGAAGGCTTCAACTGCACACTGCGCGGGACGAACGCCTATGCCGACATCGAAGGCGCCGAAGTCTGCATTGTCACCGCAGGTGTGCCGCGTAAGCCGGGCATGAGCCGCGATGATCTTCTGGGGATCAACCTAAAGGTGATGGAGCAGGTCGGTGCTGGCATTAAGAAATACGCACCGAACGCTTTTGTCATCGTCATCACGAACCCGCTGGACGCGATGGTCTGGGCACTGCAGAAAGCATCCGGCCTTCCCCGCAACATGGTCGTCGGCATGGCTGGCGTCCTGGATGCCTCGCGCTTCAAACTGTTTCTGTCGGAAGAGTTGAACATCTCGGTCGAAGACATCACCACATCCGTCGCCGGTGGTCATGGCGATGAAATGGTGCCTCTCGTTCGATATTCGACCGTGGCTGGCATCCCGCTGCCGGACATCGTCAAGATGGGCTGGCTCACACAGGAGAAGCTGGATGAGATCATCGAACGGACCCGCAAGGGCGGTGGTGAGATCGTGGCCCTTCTGAAAACCGGCTCGGCATTTTATGCGCCCGCCGCCTCGGCCATCGAGATGGCGGAAGCCTTTCTCAAGGACAAGAAACGCATCCTGCCCTGCGCCGCTTACTTGAACGGGGAATACGGCGTGAAGGGACTTTATGTCGGCATCCCTGTGATGATTGGGGCTGGTGGTGTCGAGCGTATCGTTGAAGTCGACTTGAACGCGGCTGAAAGCGCGATGTTCATGAAGTCGGTTGAATCCGTGAAATCGCTGGTTGATGCCTGCAACGAGATCGCACCTCAGCTGGGAGCCTGAGGCAAGATAGTGCAACTAAATCAAATTGAGCGCGGCGAGGTTCTGGTATACCACAGCCCTAAAGCCCCGGCCGCGCTCAACTTCCGACGAGCTCCCACCCCATTCTCGCACGCGACGTCGCATCGCAAACCAGCGGAACAAAACAGATGAACATCCACGAATACCAAGCCAAGCAAGTCTTGAAGAGCTTTGGCGCGCCAATCGCAGCAGGTGCCCCTGTTTTGTCTGCCGACCAAATTGAAGACGCCGTGAAGTCGCTCCCGGGCCCCGTTTGGGTCGTGAAAAGCCAGATCCACGCCGGTGGACGGGGCAAGGGCAAATTCAAGGAACTGGGTGCCGACGCCAAGGGCGGGGTGCGCGTCAGCTTTTCAGTGGAAGAGGCAATCGCCAACGCCAAAGACATGTTCGGTAACACCCTCGTCACGGCGCAAACCGGCGATGCGGGCAAGCAGGTCAACCGGCTGTACATCGAAGACGGAGCCGACATTGACCGCGAACTCTACCTGTCGATCCTGATCGACCGCACCGTTGGACGGCCAGCTTTTGTTGTCTCGACGGAAGGCGGCATGGACATTGAAGCGGTCGCCCACGACACACCCGATAAGATCATCACCCTGCCAATCGACCCCGATACCGGTGTGACAGAGGCTGACGCCATTAAGCTCTGTGACGCTCTCGGCCTCGTCGGACATGATCAGACAGATGGGTTGTCGCTGTTTCCGATCCTTTACAAGGCCTTTACCGAAAAAGACATGGCACTCCTCGAGGTCAACCCGCTGATCACCCTCAAAGGCGGTGGCCTGCGTGTGCTCGACGCGAAGGTCTCGTTTGACGGCAATGCCCTGTTTCGCCATCCCGACATCGTCGAGCTAAGGGACGAAACAGAAGAAGACGCCAAGGAAATCGAAGCCTCGAAATATGACCTCGCCTACGTCGCCCTCGACGGCAACATCGGCTGCATGGTCAACGGGGCGGGGCTGGCTATGTCGACCATGGACATCATCAAGCTCTACGGCGAAGAACCAGCCAACTTCCTCGACGTCGGCGGCGGCGCATCCAAGGAGAAGGTAACAGCTGCCTTCAAGATCATCACTGCTGACCCGAAGGTCAAAGGCATCCTCATCAACATCTTCGGCGGCATCATGAAGTGTGACGTTATTGCCGAAGGCGTGGTTGCAGCCGTGAAGGAAGTCGGCCTGAACGTGCCGCTCGTGGTTCGCCTCGAAGGCACCAACGTCGACCTCGGCAAGAAGGTCATCAACGATAGCGGCCTCAACGTCATCGCAGCCGACGATCTTGACGACGCCGCCCAGAAAATCGTCGCCGCCATCAAAGACGCATGATGGCCGGGGCCGGCTCGTTGTAAGTGATCTTCAGCGGTTTGCTGCAGCGGGTGGAGAAGGCCACATGGCTCGATCTCCATGTTGCCCGGCCTCAAGGCACGACAGCAGCGCTAAGCTGCGTCAACAGCAGGTAGCAAACCTAAGACCTCTGCGATGCCCAGGATGACAGCAAAGATGACAATGACGATCATCCCAAGCGCGAGCACCGGAAAGAAGATTTCGCGGAACATAGAGCGGATCCGCGACGCGGCATAGCCGGCAAGGCCAAAGACGAACGCGCCAACTGGAGCGCCAATAAAGGCTCCCAAAATGCCGGCACTGTCGTAACCCTCGATCAGGCAGACAACGCCCCCCAACACGGCAAAGATAATGCCCGTCACGATCGCAAGATTGTTGTGAGACGTGGATGTGTCGTCTGTGGTGGTTTCGCTCATCTGTAGGCCCCCGCGAGAGTCTGCGTTTTGACCGGTTATGGCATAAGCGATCTAACAAATTGCGAAAGCTGAGAGAATCTAGCAGCCGCCTCCAGCGCTAGGCTTGACCCTGAATGTTGCCGCCTAGTGCGACCTGCATCCAAATGCCGCGAGGTTTGTCATGGAGCTGGCATAGCGATACGGTCCTATGTCTGTCGGTAGACAGATTGAGACACACAATCAGGAGTCGCGGTGTGCATAGACAAGGTACAATAAGCCGAACGCTTATGGTTGGCTTGGCGCTCATGGCCGGTCCCACCCTGGCGGCTGCCGATGGCGTTCCGCAGGCCGTGAAGAACGCATGCCGCGGTGATTTCATAAAGCACTGCATAACCCACACGCCTGGCACGCCTGGTGCGCGTACATGCATGGCCGGTGCCTTCGAAAGGCTGTCCGATCCCTGCGTCTCCGCCATCCTCAGCAGCGATCTTGTGGATGAAAAGTCGTCGCCCGCACAACAAACGGTAACGACGGCCAAGACCGTCAAACCACCTGCCAAGAACACGAAAGCCCGGACGGCCACGCGAACCAAAAAATATAAAACCAAACAACGTCGGAAGGTGGCCCGCCACAAGAGCCGTAAACCGCGGCAAGGCAAGATTTCGCGCTACATCAATCGGGGCACGAAGATCGCGAACCGCTACATCAACAAAGCGTTCGCTAAGGCTTTCCGCTAACCGGCGGACGAACAGCCCACAGAGTTTGTTATCTCGCCGAAACGGTCTGGCGCACTTGCCGCCAGTGCATACACAGGGTATGTGCTCCACATATCCTGTGTGATCCGGCGTTATGCATCTCATGCCCAAGAACATTACCTTATCCATTGACGAAGACCTGCTCGATAAGGCCCGTGTGCTCGCAGCAATCAAGCGCACGAGCGTGAATGAATTGGTGCGCGAATTCCTCCAAAAGCTCGTCGAGCAGGAAAAGCAGCACGATGAAGCAACCGAAGCTCTCATAAAACTCGCGCGGGAAAGTCAGGGCCGTTTGGGCGATTGGCGGCCCGCACGTGACAACACGTATTCCGGAGCGCGGCGCTTTGATTGACTCCGCCAAAGTGTTTCTCGACACGACCGTGTTGATCTATGCAGCGCTTGGATCAGTCGATGAGCCCAAAAAACATGCCCGCGCCTTGGAATTGCTGGTTGAGGATTTCGGCACATCCGGCCAGGTGCTCGCCGAGTTTTACTACAACGCAACGTGCAAAGGTGCGCCGCCCCTTGAGCCCGCCGTCGCGCGGGAGTGGGTGAACAACCTGGCAAAAAAGCCGTTTCAACCCATCGATGTGGCCACCATTCGCGCTGGCACACACCATGCGCAGCACTTCCAGATCTCATACTGGGATGGCGCAATCATCGCAGCTGCCGAAAGGCTTGGCGCAACCACCGTCTACTCCGAAGACCTTCCACCCGGTCAGCACTACGGCTCGGTCGAGGTCGTCAACCCCTTCCAGTAATCATCCCGGCTAACGAAAGGCCCTACATCTCATGTCCATCCTCATAGACAAAGACACCAAGATCCTCGTCCAGGGCCTGACCGGCAAAACAGGGACGTTCCACACCGAGCAGGCGCTGGCCTACCACGGCACCCAGATGGTTGGCGGCATCCATCCCAAAAAAGGCGGGTCCACATGGGAAGGCTCGAGCGGTGATAAACTTCCAATTTTCGCGACGGTGAAGGAAGGCAAGGACGCCACGGGTGCCAACGCGTCCGTCGTGTACGTGCCGCCCGCCGGTGCAGCAGCTGCGATCATTGAAGCGATCGACGCCGAAATCCCTCTGATTATCTGCATCACCGAAGGCGTGCCGGTCATGGACATGGTCAAGGTGAAAGCACGTCTCGACAAATCGGGGTCGCGCCTCATCGGGCCAAACTGCCCAGGTGTTCTGACGCCGAACGAATGCAAGATCGGCATCATGCCAGGCTCCATCTTCCAGAAGGGCTCCGTCGGCATTCTCTCGCGCTCTGGAACACTGACGTATGAAGCGGTGTTCCAGACGACAAACGAAGGCCTCGGCCAGACAACGGCGGTCGGCATCGGCGGAGATCCTGTTAAAGGCACCGAGTTCATCGACATGCTCGACCTATTCCTGGACGACCCGGAAACAGAATCCATCATCATGATCGGTGAGATCGGCGGTTCAGCCGAAGAAGACGCATCCGCATGGCTGAAGGAACAGGCCGCCAAAGGCCGCAAAAAACCAATGGCCGGCTTCATTGCGGGACGCACAGCCCCTCCAGGCCGCACCATGGGCCACGCAGGCGCGGTGATCTCTGGCGGTAAAGGTGGGGCGGACGACAAGATCGCGGCCATGGAAGCTGCCGGCATCAAAGTCAGCCCCAGCCCTGCCCGCCTTGGAAAGACGCTCGTCGAAGTCCTGAAGGGCTAATCGGCCTCAATAGCTGAGAAACAAAAAAACGCGTCGGCGAGGTCAGCTGTCGCGTTTTTTGTCTTCTTGGGAGCAGATGATTCCCAACCCCAAAACAAACGGGCATGAGGGTATCCAACGCAGTAAGGCAGAGCGGCCGCATGCTTGGTTAGGCCAGGGCGTCGACCGTCGCCGACATAGCCATTCTCGCCAGCGAGCAGATTTCCCGGTCGGAGAGCCATAATCTCAACGACAACATAGGTCTCAGTTGATGGTCTTGCGCCAAGCCTCAAAGCGCGCGTCCAACACCGGCTGCAGCTTATCGTATGTCTCCCAGGTATCCGCGACGTGATAAGCGCTCTCGCCTTCTCCACAAAGCGTTTCGCAATAATCACCGAGGAATGGTTTTTGCCCGTCGTAGTAGACATCCGTAAACGGTTTGATCTTGGGGCTGAGATCGTGTTCAGACATCGTCTCGGCAAGGGTTGCTAGGACGAACGCGCCAGGCGTGATCTCCCGCGACTTCAAGGCATCAAGGTCGCCTGAGAAAGCCTCAATAAAGGTCGTGCTGGCAAAACCGTTGAGGCACGCCCATGCAAAGTACATCCCGATATGCGTGGCAGCCGCATCTGCTGAAAGATCAGATGGGAAAAAACCCTCTGCGTGCCACTTGGCGTTGTCGTATGTCATCCCATCCAGCTCCGTTTCAGCAGCATCCTGTCTTGCTGGTTTCGTGTGACACGTAGCAGCTTCCACTGCGCGCGCACGGAACCAGCACTCCAGTCTGCCGTTACCAGACTGATCACCTCAAGCGGTACCAATACGACTGTCTCCACTCCCGGTTCAAGAAAGCAGAGTTTTCGCTATGGCAAGAATGATCCATTCGATGATCCGCGTGCGTGATGAAGAGCGCTCGGTCGGGTTCTACGAAAAAGCATTTGGGCTCAAGGTCGCCAATCGCTACCCGTTCGATGGTTTCACCCTCGTGTACTTATCAAACGATGAGGCGGCCTTCGAACTTGAGTTGACAATCAACGCGGATCAATCCGAACCCTACGATCTGGGCAACGGGTATGGCCATCTGGCCTTCACGGTCGATGACTTGGACCGATGCTATGCTGAGGTGAAGGATTTGAACTATCGACCTGGCGACATCAAAACCATGGAACGCGACGGCAAGCTTTTCGCGCGGTTTTTCTTCGTGACAGATCCCGATGGATACAAAATCGAGGTTCTCGAGCGCTCGGCCCGCTTCGGTTAGAACACACAAGTCGCGACACCAAAGCTGATGAGGTGAGACCGCTCGGATGTGTTTTGGAAGCGACACTCCCGCGCGCTCCCCCAGAATTGACAGCCGATTGCGTAGCCTACGGTTGAATTCCCAAAGCCACACAGCCAGTTTGCCCACCGTCCACGGAACACGAGCCGGAACGTGCATATCTCCCGGCGCATTTACGCGGGGAGGCGCGGTTCATTGGCGGCAACGACACCGGAACCCGGGACCAGAGCGTTCGGCAGACGACTTGATCGCCGCTCCACAGTTCGGCTCGGAGTAGTGCTGTGCGTCGCAGCGCTGGCAGGTTGTGCCTCCAAGCCGCTTGAAGTCGGCAGCATAGCCAAGATCAAGCCTCAAAGCGGATCAAACGAACTCGACGTCTACGCGGACACACGCCGTCAGGGAACAACCGCTGCTCCAGACTTCGCCGGCGACCAGTTGGTCGAAGTCCGCACCTACCGCGACGATCCTGAAAACGGCCAAGTCGAGATGGCCGGTGCAACCTGCCAACTGTCAGCCGCTCTTTATTCAGCAGACCTGACCACACCCGCTCTCGTGCGCGTGCCGCTCTATCGGGGTCAATCCAGCGTGCTGTCGGCCAAGTGCACCAAGTCCGGGTTTGCCGATAAGCTGGTGACGGTCGAGGCGTTCGACGTCACGCGCAGCCAGCGTTATCAATCGAGCTCAAACGGCGGGTTGGCCGGTGTCGCGGTTGTCGCTGTATTCGATGCGCTCTCGGATAATTCCAAAAACGACTGGCGTTACCCGCCGATCCGCGTGGTGATGGGTCAGGAGCGCCCGATAGCTGCCAACGGCCTCCGTTAGCACCGCACTGCCATGGGTGGCCGGACTAGAGCATGTTCAGGAAAAGTGTACGCGGTTTTCCGCCCGGAACATGCTCCAAATCAAGAACTCAGAGCCTGCTTTGCGAGTCCACGAAAAGCAAACAGCCTGCTAGAGATCAACGGCGTTGATGAGCCTGCCATAATGGAAACCGATACGCTTGCCCTGCAGGCGAAGCGCGGCACTCATGGCGGTGGCCATCACGTCGGTTGATCGTGACATCAGCGGATCGCGGAGGACTTCGGCGTACTCGCGTAAAGCCTCAACTGAGAAATCGCGGTACGCGAACGCCGCCGACCCCAGCATGGTGGCTTGCACAGTATAATACGTTTGATCTCGCGTACTTTCGACTTCGCTGACGATCTGACTTTCGTCTGCTCGTGGCATTCCATCGGGTGTGGCTGTCAGTATCCCAACGGTCATACCGATCGACATTTCGATTATTGCGTTGGTCGCTTCGCTCGTAAATCCGGCTGTATCGATAATGTCCTGTAGTGCGAACTGCAGGGCGGCATCGCTCTGCGCGCGCTGGGTCTGGGAAAGAATGGCGGCGACAAGGGCCTCATCGGGCATATCCAAGGAGTTCGTCGCAACCGTCGCGGCAGCAAACCGCTTCACCAGGGGGCGGTTTGCAAGATCAATGAGCTTTTTCAATTCGGCGACGGAAAACGTCCTGGCAAAGACATACTGCACCTGCCTCGAGACGCCCTCGGGCTGAAAGGCCTGCGCGACCGACTGAGCCCAGGTACGCGCCATACGCCCGTCCGCATCCTCTTGGCCAGGGCACGCGCACTGTGACGGATCGAGGCTGAGGAACATCTTCTGCCATCCATCGAGCGACTCATCGAACAGCGCGACCTCAAAAAGCTCGGACACCAGACGCTGCTTTTCGGATTGTTCGACCGAGACATGCGCGGAGGCCGTCGGATCGGCCAAAACCGGCTGGGCAATCGAGAAAGGAACGAAGGCAAGGGCGGACAGGGCGAAAACAGGGCTGCGGAATGCTTGAAACATCGATTGACCTCAATGACGAAAAACTGATGTCTGCATTGTCCGGCCGGTTGGCTAACCGGGTCTTAAATCTGCGCCCTGTAGCCCAGGTCGAAGGCTCTCACAGTAAACAAAACCTTACTGGGGAAACGGCGACCAACACCCCGTCCCTGAACGAGGTATTGCTTGGACATGGACTGAATGTTCCATGACGACCGCCACTAACGGCTGACTTAAAGAATGGGCACAACTGTACTACATACGTGATCAGGACGTTGCGCCGCACCAAACTGGCGCACCCCTTTTGCCTTGCGCCTCTGCCGCATTGGTTCGCGGCGGTTAAAAATCACGGACGCAAAGCCTACAAAAAGACAGGATAGTGCATGTCGCGCGAAGCGCTGAACAAGTCGTTTCTGTTGACCTCGTTCCTTGATGGCGCAAACGCCGCCTACATCGAAGAGATCCACGCGCAATATAATGAAAACCCAGGCTCCGTCGGTGATGAGTGGAGGCTGTTTTTCGAAAGCCTTCAGGAGGGTCAGGGCGATGGCCAGGCCGATGTGACGAACCCCTCGTGGGCGGTTCCATTGGAAAAGTTGCAGACCAACGGTGATCTGGTTTCAGCGCTGACTGGCGAATATGAGAGCGTTGAGACCACGATCCAAGAAAAAATTCAGGCGCGGGCGGCGTTTGGCGGGACGGAAATATCGCCGGTGGTGTCACTGCGCGCCACGCAGGATTCCATCCGCGCGCTGATGCTGATCCGTGCGTACCGGGTGATCGGCCATTTCGCAGCCGACCTCGACCCGCTTGGGCTGGCCGAACCACGGGTTCACAACGAGCTACAACCCGAAACCTATGGGTTCACGCAGGCCGACCTGGATCGGCCCATCTTTATCGACAACGTCCTCGGCCTTGAAACCGCGACGGTCCGGCAGATCGTCCGTATTCTTCAGCGGACGTATTGCCGGCACATCGGCGTCGAGTTCATGCACATCACGACGCCCGCACAAAAGTCGTGGATTCAGCACCGCATCGAGGGCGAAGAAAAAGACATCGTCTTCACCGTCGAAGGTAAGAAGGCGATATTGAACAAACTGATCGAGGCTGAGGCCTTCGAGAAGTTCTGTGATGTAAAATACACCGGCACAAAGCGCTTCGGCATCGACGGTGGCGAAGCCATGGCACCGGCCCTGGAGCAGATTATCAAGCGCGGCGGCCAGCTCGGCGTCAAAGAAATCGTCATGGGCATGGCGCACCGCGGGCGCCTGAATGTGCTCGCCAACGTCATGGGCAAACCACACCGCGCGATCTTCAACGAGTTCAAGGGCGGTTCGTTCAAGCCCGACGACGTGGAAGGCTCAGGTGATGTGAAATACCACCTCGGTGCCTCCTCGGACCGGTCGTTCGATAACAACAACGTCCACCTGTCATTGACTGCCAACCCATCGCACCTGGAAATCGTCGATCCCGTGGTGCTCGGGAAAGTGCGCGCCAAACAGGACCAGCACGGCTGTGATCCCAATGACCGGACACCTGTCCTGCCGCTGCTCATCCACGGCGACGCAGCGTTCGCTGGACAAGGCGTGGTTGCCGAGTGCTTCGGCCTATCGGGCCTGAAGGGACATCGCACGGGTGGCTCGCTGCATTTCGTTATCAACAACCAGATCGGTTTCACGACCAACCCGCGCCATTCACGGTCATCGCCGTACTGTTCGGATGTCGCGCGGATGATTGAAGCACCGATTTTCCACGTCAACGGCGACAACCCCGAAGCCGTCGTTCATGTTGCCAAGATCGCGACCGAATTCCGGCAGAAGTTCCAAAAGCCTGTCGTGATCGACATGTTCTGCTACCGGCGGTACGGCCACAACGAAGCCGACGAACCGATGTTCACCCAGCCGCTCATGTACAAGCGGATCAAGAAGCATACCCCCGTCGCGCAAATGTACAGCGACCGCCTCGTGGAAGAAGGCGTGATGACTGAGGCCGACGTCTCAGAGATGCGCGGCAACTTCCGTGAACACCTCGACAGTGAGTTTCAAGCTGCCGACGCCTTCAAGCCGAACAAGGCCGACTGGCTGGATGGCCGTTGGTCATCAATCGGGTTCGCCGAAGATGAAGCCAGGCGCGGCAAGACCGGCGTCGATTCTGATACCATAGTGGAAATCGGTCGCAATATCACGACCATCCCAACCGACTTCGAGGCCCACAAGACCGTGAAGCGGTTGCTCGATAAACGCCGTGAAATGGTCGAGTCCGGCGTCGGTATTGACTGGGGCATGGCCGAGCACCTGGCATTCGGCAGCCTCGTCAAGGAAGGTTTCCCCGTCCGCTTGTCAGGTCAGGACTGTAAACGCGGAACGTTCTCTCAACGCCACTCCGTCCTGGTCGACCAGGAAACGGCGAAGAGCTACACCCCGTTGCGCCGTGTTTCGCCCGGTCAGGCACGCTTCGAAGTCATCAACTCAATGCTTTCGGAAGAAGCCGTACTGGGCTTCGAATACGGCTACTCGCTGACAGAACCCAACGCCCTCGTCATGTGGGAAGGTCAGTTCGGTGACTTCGCGAATGGCGCGCAGGTCATTTTCGATCAGTTCCTGTCGTCGGGTGAACGCAAATGGCTCCGGATGTCCGGCCTCGTCTGCCTGCTCCCGCACGGTTATGAAGGCCAAGGCCCTGAGCACTCTTCTGCCCGGCTCGAACGCTTCCTTCAGATGTCGGCGGAAGACAACTGGCAGGTCGCGAACTGCACCACGCCTGCGAACTATTTTCACATTCTGCGCCGGCAGCTTCACCGCAAGTTCCGCAAACCGCTGATCCTGATGACGCCGAAATCGCTGCTCCGTCATAAGCGCGTCATCTCAAACATCGCTGATCTCGGGCCTGACTCGTCATTCCACAGAATTCTCTGGGATGATGAGGACCAGAAACTCGCAGGCAACGGCAAACAAACCGACGGCTTTAAGCTGGCCGGTGACGACGCGATCACGCGCGTGGTGCTGTGTACGGGCAAGGTTTACTATGACCTCCTCGAAGAACGGAACAAGCAAGGCCTGACAAACATCTATCTGATGCGCGTCGAGCAGCTCTATCCATTCCCGGCCAGAACCCTGATCACTGAGCTTGGCCGCTTCCCCAACCTCAATGACATCGTATGGTGTCAGGAAGAACCCAAGAACATGGGGTCCTGGCAATTCATCGAGCCAAACATTGAGTGGGTCCTGACCCATGTGAAAGCTGGACCCAAGCGCCCCGCATATGTCGGTCGCCCGGCATCGGCGTCCACGGCGACCGGACAACTATCGCGACATCTGCATGAACAAAAAACATTGGTGGCTGAGGCGCTGACGACCTGAGCCACCACCCAATAAACCAGTAGTCCTAGCGATCCCGACGTCGTGGCACCCCTCGCGCCGGTCTCCAGAGCACGAAGCAAGAAAGGGCCATCTGAAATGGCAGTCGAAATCCGCGTGCCAACACTCGGCGAATCCGTCACCGAAGCGACCGTGGGCCAATGGTTCAAGAAGCCAGGCGACGCCGTCAAAGTCGACGAGCCGCTGGTCGAATTGGAAACCGACAAGGTGACCGTGGAAGTCCCGGCACCTTCAGCAGGCGTCCTGGAACAGATCGTCGTCAACGAGGGCGACACCGTCGAAGTCGGAGCAATCCTCGGTGCGCTGAACGAGAATGGCGACGCATCCAGCGCTTTATCCTCCGCTGCACCAGCGCAGAGTGCACCAGCTGCAGAGGCATCACCAGAACCAGCCGCCGCTTCAACTCCAGCCCAGCCATCGCCGCCGCCGGCTGCCGCCAACGGCGGAGCAACCGCGATGCCACCCTCACCCGCCGCGCGCAAAGCGCTGGACGAAGCCGGGATGGCATCAGGCGATGTCGAAGGCTCCGGCAAACGCGGGCAGGTTCTCAAACACGACGTGGCAGCCGCCCAATCACAACCAGCACCACAGCCTTCAGCTGCTCCCACCAGTGCGCCCGCGACGGCGAACCTCGTTCCCGTGCAGCAAGCTCCGGTTCAGCAGTCCTTGCGCGTGCCATCCTCCGAGCCTGACGTGGCCCGTGAAGAGCGCGTGAAAATGACCCGTCTGCGCCAGACCATCGCCAGAAGGCTCAAGGACGCGCAGAACTCAGCTGCGATGCTGACGACGTTTAACGACGTCGACATGACGGCTGTCATGGCCATCCGCAAGCAGTACAAAGAGGTCTTTGAGAAACGGCACGGCACAAAGCTCGGCTTCATGGGATTCTTCGTCAAGGCCTGCATCCAGGCGTTGAAGGAGATCCCCTCGATCAACGCTGAGATCGACGGCACAGACCTCGTCTACAAGAATTATTATCACATCGGTGTCGCCGTCGGGACGGATAAGGGCTTGGTCGTCCCCGTCGTCCGCGAAGCTGACAGTCTGTCGATCGCTGGTGTCGAAGCCGCGATCACGGATTTCGGCAAGCGCGCGCGCGATGGAAGGCTCGGCATTGAGGACATGCAGGGCGGAACGTTCACCATCTCGAATGGCGGCGTCTATGGTTCGATGATGTCCACACCGATTCTCAACGCGCCGCAGTCTGGCATTTTGGGCATGCACCGCATCGAAGAGCGCCCAGTCGCAGTCAACGGCGAAGTCGTCATCCGCCCGATGATGTACCTGGCGCTTTCATATGACCACCGCATTGTCGATGGCAAGGAAGCTGTCACGTTCCTGGTCCGCGTCAAGGAATGTCTGGAAGATCCCGCAAGGTTCGTTTTGGATCTGTAGGGCTGATGGTGACAATAACAGGCGGGAGATGACCTCGGATGGCGACCGAACTGGTTCAACTCCTCCTGGCAGTCCTGCTGGCGTTTGCGCATTTCGCCGTCTACGGCGTTGTCGCAAACATCCAGCTGGGCGTGACCTACACCGCGGGCCCACGAGACGAACCACCGAAAGGCCTGTCAACAAATGCACATCGACTGAAGCGGTCCTATGAGAATTATCTGGAGACCTTACCGTGGTTCGCGATCGCAGTCGTCGTTGCGAACCTATCCGGTAAGGCGGATCAGACCGTTCACGCTTACGCCTGGATCTATCTTGCCGCACGCATCATCTATGTCCCGGCCTATATCGTCGACATTCCCTACACGCGATCAGCCGTTTGGAGCGTGGCAACTCTGATGATCCTTCTGATCACAATCCATGGGCTTTTGTAGAATCAGGTTGTCAACAAATGAGCACCCGGCCCATCCGACAGGGCTTTGACAAGAAGGCCGCTTCCAGCAAATGCCGATTAAGGTCTGATGGATGTTTGAAAGACTGGCACGCAACTGGGTGTATGGCGGGTTCCTCGCAGCCTTTGTCATTCTGGCGCTGTTCCCGTTAACCACCAATGGCTGGTCTATCTGGTTGGCCATGACCTTTCTGGCATTGCCAGTCTACATGATCCACCAATACGAGGAGCACGACGACGACCGCTTCCGCCGCTTCGTCAACACCCACATCGGCGGTAATCAGGAAATTCTGACATTAGGCGATGTCTTCTGGATCAACATTGTCGGCGTCTGGGCGGTCATCATTGCATCGGTTTGGTTGGCCTGGGAGGCCCACGCCGGTTACGGCCTCATCGCCGCATACCTCTTGCTGATCAACGCTGCTGTCCACATCGCTCAGGCGGTGAAGATGCGGCAATACAACCCCGGCCTTGCAACGGCGGTGATCTTGTTTCTGCCCTTAGGCAGTTTTCTTCTGTGGCTCTTGGCCGGCAAGGCCGGACTGATCCACCACGTCATCGGCGCAGGCTTTGTCTTCGCCCTGCATGCGGCCATTGTGCTGCGTGCCGTTTCCCGAAAGGCCGCGCTTGCGCGCCAGTAGCAGAACTCGAAAAGGACTGATGTCACCATGAGCAGCTATGATCTCGTCGTCATCGGAACCGGCCCTGGCGGCTATGTGTGCGCCATTCGCGCAAGCCAGCTCGGCATGAAAGTCGCCGTGATCGAAAAGCGCGCAACGCATGGTGGCACCTGTCTCAATGTCGGTTGCATCCCATCTAAAGCCATGTTGCACGCATCCGAACTGTATGAGGAAGCCGGCCATGGCTTCGAAGACATGGGGATTGAGGTCGCGCCGAAACTCGACCTGTCGAAGATGCAGTCGTTCAAGTCCGAAGGGGTCAAAGGCAACGTCGACGGCGTGGCCTTTCTCTTAAAGAAAAACAAGATTGATCCCTACCACGGCACCGGGCGCATCGAAGGGCCCGGCAAAGTCGTCGTCGAGCCGGAAAATGGCGGCGAGGTACAAACGCTCGAAACCAAGTCGATCGTCATTGCGACGGGGTCGGACATCGCGCGGCTGCCTGGTATCGAAATCGATGAAAAGCAGGTCGTCTCTTCAACCGGCGCGCTTGAACTCGACAAAGTGCCAGGGCGTATGATCATCGTCGGCGCAGGCGTTATTGGCCTGGAACTGGGTTCCGTATGGCGCCGTCTTGGCGCGAGCGTCCACGTTGTCGAATTCCTTGATCGGATTTTGCCTGGCATGGACGGCGACACAGCCAAGCAGTTCCAGAAGATCCTGCAAAAACAGGGCATGACATTCCAGCTCGGCTCAAAGGTAACGGCGCTTACGAAGGATGCATCGGGTTGCACCGTAACGATTGAACCAGCCGCCGGTGGCGAGGCGACGCAGGAAAGCGCCGACATCGTGTTGGTCGCCATCGGGCGCGTGGCTTACACGGATGGTCTCGGCCTCGAAGCCGTCGGCGTCCAAAAGGACAACCGCGGTCGCGTCATCGTAGACGATCATTACAAGACAAACGTGGACGGCATCTATGCCATCGGCGACGTCATCACCGGTCCGATGCTGGCGCATAAGGCTGAGGATGAAGGCATAGCACTGGCCGAGCAGCTGTCAGGTCAGGCCGGTCACGTCAATTACGGCGTGATCCCGAATGTCATTTACACCTATCCCGAGGTCGCATCGGTCGGCAAAACCGAGGAAGAACTCAAAGAGGCCGGCATCGCCTTCAACACCGGCAAGTTCCCGTTCATGGCCAATGGCCGGGCCAAAGTGAACAGAACAACGGACGGCTTTGTGAAGGTGCTGGCGGACGCAAAAACCGACCAGATCCTCGGCGTTCATATGGTGGGTCCGCACGCCGGTGAGCTGATTGCCGAAGCTGCGGTGGTCATGGAGTTCGGCGGTTCTTCCGAAGACCTCGCGCGCACCTGTCACGCCCATCCAACACTGACCGAGGCCGTGAAGGAAGCTGCCCTCGCAGTCGACAAGCGCGCACTCCACATGTGAGCCAGACAGGGATCAGGCCGAATCGTCGGCGAAAGAAAAGAGGACACTACGTTTCAAGACAGAATTATTTTTGCCGTGCGATGGACCAAAGATCGAATGATTGCGTTTGCACCGGAGAGACGTCAACGAGAGACGGACCACGGCAAACCTGCCAAATCTGACGATGTGGCCACCTTTGGCCACCGCGGACACCGGTCATAATCAGAGCCACGGGCTCAGGAGACAGCAATGAAACTCGTCGCCGCCTATGCCATCTTCGCCATCGTCTTCGCCGTGATCGATGTCGTTTGGCTGGGCACCGTCGCTGTCAACTTCTACAAGGAGCAGCTCGGCGACTTGATGGCCGACAAGTTCAACATTACGGCTGCCGTCGCCTTCTATCTGCTCTATGTCCTCGGCGCGATCATCTTTGTGGTGTCGCCTGCGCTCAAGCTTGAAACAGGCGCGGTGACGCATGCGCTGATTTACGGCGGGTTATTCGGCTTCTTCTGCTACATGACCTACGACCTGACGAACCTGGCCGTCATGCGTGATTTCCCCTCAACCATGGCCTATGTCGACATGGTCTGGGGAACAACCGTAACGGCGGTTTGCTCGGCGGTGACAGTCTACATCGTCAACCGCATATTCTGATTTGTTTGCCCCCTGGAGGCCACGCATGAGCGCATCGGCAGATCGCGACATCCAAGTGTCGCTACTCATCATGCGATGGTCGATCGCCGCGTTCTTGCTGGTCTGGGGTTTCGACAAGATCTTGGCATCAGACCGAGCGGTCTCGACGTTTTCAAAATTCTATATGCAGATGTCAGATACGACCATCATCGCTGTTCTCGGCATCGCACAGATCGTCCTGATCCTGGCGTTTGCGCTGGGCGCATTTAAAACGCTGACATACGGCGCGATCACGGTGATGCACGCGGTGTCGACCTTTGCCAGTTGGGAGCGTTATTTGGCACCGTTCGATCGCCCGAACATTTTGTTCTTCGCGGCCATCCTGGTTCTGGGCGCACTGATCGCGCTGTTCATCATGCGCCGGCGCGATACGCTCCTGATCATTGGACAATAGCGCGGTTAGGATTCGACAGACCGCACATGATACCAATCGTGTGACTTACTCAATCGGGATGACGGTGTAGCTCAATCGCTTAAACTTCGCCACGAGGCCTTTTCGTCCCGGTAGATGCAGCGCTATCAATCTCCGCACTGTCCAAAAACGTGATCTTGTCATCGGATGGGCTAAGCTGGTTAATCAAGTTGCGAAACGTTGGTGACGTCCATAGTGCATCGAGCATAGCCACAATCTTCGATTGAAAATTTGGGTCGGTTGCGCTATTAAATAGGAATTGACTTGTGATTATACTATTGGGAATGGCCATATCTTCACCCTCATTTTTCTTTTACACAATCATATTGATTGAATTAGTTTGCGGCTGGTAGCTTTCTGCATCGTTGAGCTTGCAAATATTCACTAGTTGAAAGCAACAGATCGTTGTATTGTTGCAACCGGCGACCACCCAGAAAAAGTGAAAACGCTTCGCAAGACTCTGTGATGATACCTTCCGGGCGTCTGATGGTTGAATAAATGAGAGACCTCGCTTGAACCGGCTTTTCGCATTTTATTCTCCCGACCCTCAATCGAGGCTTGGTGAAGATACGGCTGTCCATGTTTGCGGAGGCTACCCGGACGGCCAATCGAGTTTCGGATCTTATGCCTTCAAGAGTTACCTCAAAACTGGGCACAAAAAAAACAAGTCGCAATGCGTAAATCCCATATCTAGATCTAATGCATCCTGCCTCGAACCAGTTGATATTTTTTAAGGCTGGCACTCTCACCGTGCTTATTTGGACGTAGGCCAGCGCGCTAATCATGATGCTGAAAAGAGAGATGGAAATGAGAGCTATTCGCTTTTTGCTCACCACGAAACCTCAATTGTTTGATGTCTATTGATTCCGTCATTGGGGTCGCGAAGATTTAAATCGGAGTTGCGGTTGAGCAGTTGGGTTGTCATTTAATGTCTCGTTTGAATTCATCAGTCACGATAC
>JBCBRH010000038.1:0-37598 GCA_039819785.1 Pseudomonadota bacterium
CTGGCCCCGCTCCTCCGATTCGGACAAGCAATGAGCCTAACCAGTGGCCCGATTTTACTCCGGCGCAAACGACACCATGCCGCCGCTCCACCGGCCCACTTTTGCACCGGTGGTTACACAGCGGCCTGACAACGGCACCAAAGCGGCCTCACTGACCCGCCGCACAGTTCGGCCGCGCGTAACCCGCGGAAACACCGGGACAAGTTCGAATCCTGTCGGGCGTTTCCAATTTATCGTTGATAATCAATGCGTTATGGCGGAGACGGAGGGATTCGAACCCTCGATACGCTTGTGACGTATACTCCCTTAGCAGGGGAGCGCCTTCAGCCACTCGGCCACGTCTCCGGAACTTGAGCCCCGCGTTTTAGGGTGTTCGCCGCCCCCTGTCCACCCGGAGAAATGATGGGCAACACTCAAATCAAACCCACCGCTCTCCATGCATCGCTAGCCCATGGAGACCGCGTGACTTCGCCTGGGTTCGATGCCCGTCAAAACCGGCGACGGGATAACTTCTCCACCATGCGCTCGTCGCACAAAAAGCGTTCTCATCACAAAACGAGACCGAAGGCCGTTGCCAAACACCCCCAAGAATCGCCACCCCGGCGTGCGCCAGACACGAAACAGAAACAATTGGTCACACTGCTGCCGCTTTGCGGGGGCGATTGGGTGAGGAGACTGATATGTCCGTTTGGCCAATACCGGACGCTGAGACGACCCTGAAGATGGTCTCCTGAAGGAGGGTCACATGGCCCCGAAACGCCCCAAACATAACCAAATCAAAAGCGCGTTGCGCGCAGTCTGGAAGATCATCGCAAGTGGCGCTGCAATCGCCGCATTGGGAGCTGGCGCGAGCAGCGCGGCCGCTACCGAATACTGCGTAACGTGTTCCGACCCGCAAGCCACGTACATCTGCCAAACGGACCTGGGCGGATCGAAATTCCAGCAAGCCGGCGCAAAGCTGTTATGCATCTCACATCTCGCCAAGCGGTTCGGACACCGTCAATGCGCAGCCAGCCGCGGCGAGCGCCAAAGCAGATGTCTCGGCAAGATCATCTTCGTAACCGCCAAACAGGCCCTTGAAGAAACGTCCCCCCCCATCGACCAAGCCGATGGTCTCCCAGAAGTGGTGCCCGTCGCGCCAACTGACGAGGCCAGGCCGCGCCGCACGCCGCAATCACCGGCAGTTGGCCCACCAGCCACACGTCCAGCGACCTCTCCGCCAGCCAACGCCGCAACACCTCGACCCGCCGACAATTTTCCAGATGGACTGGCCGCTACCAACCAAGGCGATGATCGTACCACGCCGCCCCAACCTTCTCCGGGCAAAGTCGCACGGCCAGACGACAGCGATCAGCCCCCCAAAACCGTTGAAGAATTGGCCAAGCGCGCAACCGAAAGCTCCAAGGAGAGCCTCGAAAAAGCTGGAAAGGCCGTTGGCAACGTCGCCAAAGGCGCTGGTGACGCCGTCACGGGCGCTGCCAAGAAAACGTGGGAGTGCCTGACGTCATTGCTCACGGACTGCCTGAACTAAGGCCGCCGCTAGCCCTCCAGCTGTTCCCCTTAGCCGTAAAGCCAGGTCCGTGCGCGCGCCTGCGCGATGGCAACATCCCGCCGGCTCATTTCGCCAGCCAGATCTGAGCGATAACGCTTGGCCTCCCCATGGCCCTTCAAAGCGGCCAAATTGAACCACTTGTGCGCTTCCACATAATCGAGTGTCACGCCCCGTCCACTGGCATGCATCAGACCAAGCTGAAAAAGGCTCTCGGCTGTGTTCCCGCCAAGTCCGCCAACCGTGTCGTCGAAAGCAAACGTCCCCGTATCGCGCCGCGCCATGTCACCCTCCATTTAGGCGTTGCCAAATGATCAGACCGGCTGCCCCGTTGCCCTCGCAAAAGGGCTGAACCCGCCAAGTACAGACCATTCAAAATCGATGAGTGCACAGGCCGATAGATGGATGTCCCACTCAACCGCCCCCCGCACTCCGACAACGGGTCACATCAGAAGTTTCCGATTTTGACGCGCCGTCAGTTCCACTGCAGGATCAACTGGGGAAGATGAAACAAAGTAAACATTTACGCGAAATCTAGTAAATCCTGGATATTTTTTGTTAGCTTGAATCAAACGCCTGCACCAAAATCAAACACTTTAGTATTTGAACAGTCTAAGCAGCGTACAAAGACAGCAGGCGATGGTCCGGCGGGATCAAGCCAATCTTTCCCCACTTCGTCCACAGCGGCACACACCTTGAGGACCGCAAAGCCTCCACCGGCCCAGGCAGGATGGCTTGAAAAGCTCACCACATTCAGAAGGAGTTCATGTCCTAACATTTACCACTATGCAGCCATGGTTTGTCTGCGGTAGCGTCCAAAGACGAACACAGTTCAGCCCGTGGCGACCGAGGCAGACGTCGCGCTTTCCGGTCGGAACGTATTGAGACACAAAGGGCCTGAGAGATGTTGCGGGTAGTTGCGATTGCGGGTTTGGCGGGCGTTTTGTGTGCGGGATGCGCCAATGATACTCTGACGCCGTCGTCGGGCTTGACGGTATCGCCCCTGAACATGCTGACAACCGGCTCCACCGGCGGCACAACACGAACAATCCCGTTGGACGGCAACGACACGGTCGATCTCGCAACGGACAAAACGATGGCCGGCAGAGTGCTCACAGCCATAGCACTTGAGCGCGTCACCGGCCGCAAGCCAGACCCAGCTACGCTTTCGACGATCAACTGATCGCTTCGACCTCAAAAGTCGGCATGTGCACGACGCGCTTCAGCTTTTCGACCTCTGGCCAAACAGCATCTTTTGCGCGTCCTTGTCTTTCGCCAGATCAAATGTCTTGGCAACGTCTGACCCAACGGCCATCCCGTCCTTCACAGCGCCACGTGCCGAAATCCGCTCCATCCAGGCCGCCATGGCCGGGAAGTCTGCGATATCCTGATCCTGCTTGTGCCAAAGTTTAGCCCAAGGATAGATCGCCATATCCGCAATGGAATAGTCCCCGGCAACGTAGTCCCTGGTCGATAATCGCCGGTCTAAAACGCCGTAAAGCCGGTTGACCTCGTTGACGTAGCGCGTGATGCCGTAGGGCACTTTTTCTGGCGCATAGTTGAGAAAATGATGGCACTGCCCGGCCATCGGCCCAAGCCCACCCACCTGCCAGAACAGCCATTCTTCAACGTCAACGCGGGCCCGCTCGTCTTCGGGATAAAACCGACCGGACTTGCACCCGAGATACTGAAGGATCGCTCCGGATTCGAAGATCGAGATCGGCTTACCGCCAGGCCCATCGCGATCGATCAAAGCGGGCATCCGATTGTTGGGAGATATCTCAAGAAATGCGGGTTTGAACTGATCACCCTTTGTGATGTCCACAATCTGAAGATCATAAGCCCAGCCCAGTTCCGCCAGCATGATGGTAATCTTCTTGCCATTGGGCGTAGGGTAATAAAACAGCGTGAGCGTGGGATCTGACGGGCTCATTTTAAATATCCTTTGTTCGGCATATCAGAACAATCGAGCTATCACGCCAATCCGAAAACGTCCCCTCACACTTACTTGAACGATCTGGCCGCATGCCGCGCCCGACCCAACACACGCAAAGCACGCCCGTTACTGCGAGGTCCCGACGTCGCGAAGCAAAGCAGCCGTCCCCGGCGGCTGATCCTGCCCCACACCAATCATCTCCCACGTGGACGTTCGATATCCGCTCTCCCGCCACAGATGATCCCACGGAATGGTCAAACGCACGGCATCAGACATCGCAACCCCCTCAGGCAGCATCGGCGCAATAAACATCTCAATGGACGACGCAGGCAACTTGCGGTGCCCCTTCGGCCAGACATACGTCGCTTGCCCGCCCTTCAGGTCCGCATCCTGCGGTGTGAACGATGGATAAAGGCGCATCACAATGGCCGCGTTTGGGAAATACCGCCGCAGATTGCCAGCAAGCTCTTTGTCAACGGTCACGATGGTACCGTCACCACGAACACCTTGTGCTCGCATCTCAGCCGCCAGCGCACCATAAGGGATGCCCCAGCGACAGGTCTTACAGACAGGATCAAGAACAAACATGTTCGCCAGTCGCGCGATGAACGCCACGCAGGCGATGGCGATCGCCACCTTGGCAAACCGCGACACAGGCACGTCTGTATCACCTGAACGCCTCGCAACGCCGAACAGCCAGATCACCATCGGAAGATAGAGCGGCATCAAGACATGGATCGCTGGACCTTGAACACCCAGCAGCAGCGCTCCGGCAACCGACATCAAAAACGCCGCCAGGGCCATATGAAGCGACAGCTGTTCGAGGTTGGTCACGTCGCTCGTGTTTGCAGACTGCCGCAAGTCCGCCCGAGCCGTTTTCAAAAAGCCTGGAAACACGATCGGCAAAAGCACGATCAAAGGTGACAGATAGGCAAACGGTCCCCGAATGGCGGCCCAAAGATTCTTGACCGAGCCAGCCGAACCAAAGTCGATCAGTCTTCCCCAGGCCGCGATGCGGTCGGGATCATCCAAGACCCACATCCAGTAGGGTGAGGCGATGGCAGCCGCGATGACGCACGAAACCACCAGCATGGGCTTGAACAAAGCCCTGCGCGCGGCAGGTTGCATCACCACGGCCAGGAACAGACTGACGATGAACACGTAGTATGTCGGCTCCGTCAAAAAGCCGAGGCCCGCACATACCCCAAGCAGCACAAAGCCCGAAACTCGTAGCCGCGTCACGATACCGAACACGACGACAACCGAGGCCATGACCAGGACCATGGCCAAAACTTCGTGTGTAAATCCCTCATGATAGCGCCACGCGATCTGATAAATCAGCGCAAGGGATTCGACGCTCAACACGGCAAATAACCGGTCATTGAAGGCGCGGAATGCCGCCAGATAAAGCAACACGGCCGTTAACGTCAGCGCCGCATACTTGATCAGCAAGAAGCTCTCGACACCGACACCAATGACCTGCTGAACGCCGTAAAGCACCCAGTTGTACAGCGGCGGCTGTCGCGGGAAAAAGTCGTAGGCCACTTGCAAGTCTTGCGCGAAGACAGCTTCAACAACGTCATCCTCGCCCAACACCGGCGACGCCAGCAGACGCGCACCAACATGAAGCGCGCAGTAGACCAGCACAGCCCCTAGAACGACGGCCAGCCCGCGCAGCTGCTCCCGCATCCGCTCATCGGTCGTATCTACGCGTGCGTCGCTCAAACCAGAAAAACCGTCGACCCGGTTGTGCGTCGCCCTTCGAGGTCATCGTGCGCCCTGGCAACATCCGCCAAAGGATAGGTTTGATTGACTGTAATTTTGACCGTCCCATCGGCGACGACGTCAAAAAGGTCTCGCGCGCTCGCCTCCAAGGTCTCGTAAGTGGGAACGAAGTGAAACAGCGAAGGCCGTGTCGCAATCAAGGACCCCCGCGACCCAAGCTCCTTCATCGTGAACGGCGGCACGGGACCAGATGCATTCCCGAAGCTGACAAACAGCCCGCGCGGCCGCAAGCAGTCCAGCGACCCAGGAAACGTGTCCTTTCCAACCGCATCGTAGACCACGTCACAGCCTTTTCCGTCCGTCAGCTCACGGACACGCTCGACAAAGTCTTCAGTCCGGTAATTGATCATGTGCGTTGCCCCATGGGCTTTCGCGAGCGCAATCTTCTCATCAGAGCTTGCCGTCCCGATAACCGTGGCACCCAGCGATTTTGCCCACTGGCAAAAGATCAGCCCGACCCCGCCGGCAGCTGCATGGAACAACAACGTGGTCTCAGGCCCCACCACATAGGTCTCGCGAAGCAGATAGCGCGTGGTGAGCCCCTGCAGCATCATGGCTGCCGCCGTCTGGGCATCAATGGCGTCTGGAACCTTCACGGCCCGGTCAGCTGGCATCAGGCGTTCTTCACAATAGGCACCGATCGGGTTCACGTAAGCCACCCGGTCGCCTGCCTTGACGTGCGTAACGCCCTCACCAACAGCTACGACCTTGCCTGCCGCCTCGGTTCCGATGATAGCTGGAAGATCGCCAACCGGGTAAAGCCCGGTGCGGTGATAGACATCAATGTAGTTTAAGCCGACCGCCTCATGAGCGACACGGATTTCACCCGCACCAGGATCGCCGACGCTGACCTCCTCCCATTTGAGTTGATCAGAGCCCCCATAGGCGTGGATGCGCATGGCCATCGGCATAGTTTGGTTCCTTGTTTTCAGTCGTGTAAGTCAGCGTGCCCCAAGGTCGGGAAAAGCCCGTTTGGATGTGTTGCAGGCCTGCCAAGCAGCGGAATTCATAGGAAGAACGCTGCCAGTTGCCTTGACCCTGCCATCCGCGCCTTCTAGAGCGGCGAAGGGGAAGGGACAAGCAACGCTTCGACCCGCGCACAAATAAGCGTCTCCAGATGAAAAGACAAAGCAGATAAAACAGGCACGGATCGCATAGGCCGCATGCAGCCAAACGCACGCCCAGAGGGACATCGTGGCAGATCGCCTCGAACCATGACCACCCTCACAAAAGGGACATCGGTGACACAGTGGACCAGGCGGGCCATCCTGACAGCGGTCTGCGGTGTATTGGCCTGTGCGCTGCCAGGCTGTGCCGGCGGACCATCAAAAGCGATTGGAAATCCCGCAGAAGGCCTGAACTGCATTGATGACAGCGCAAGATGCGTCGCAAAACGCCAAGCCACACTGCGCTACTACATGGCAAGTCCAGATCGGAACTGGATCCGTCAACGCCCTGACGGCGCCGCATACGCCTCTGGCGTCCGGCTATTCGCCTACAAACGGCAAAAAGACAAATTGTCCTGCAGTGAGTTGAAGTCCGGCGTAAATGAAGCGAATGGAGCCCCCAGGGCTCTCAAGGCCGCTGGCGGAAGGTTGACGCCCGCACAGGTGTCACGCGGGAAGATGCTGGCTCAGGAAGTCGGCCGTGACCTGAAGCGTGAGATGCGCCGCCGCTGCCGCGGCTGAAAGCCGTATCTGAGAAGCCTGAAAGCCGTATCTGTGAAGCCTGAAACCTGTATCCAAAAAGCCTGAAAGCCGCCGCTGACGAACCTTTTGCCCCACCGGGTCGACTTCAGATGATCCACGTCAGGCGATTGCGGGCTTTCGCAGAACACCAAGTCGCGCATAATCCCGCATCAGCTGTTGAAACTCCAACGCCCCGCCATCCTGCTCGGCCACTTCGCGCATGGCCTCTTCCAAGTCAGCGCGCGGTTCGACCGAGAATTTGGCCAGCCAACGATCAAGGCCCGACTTAAACCATTTAGGTAATTCAGACTGCTGGCCGAAGTCCACGATATGCAAAGACCCGCCAGGCTTCACTGCCCGGTAAGCAACCGGCAACGCCTCCCGCCACGGTGGGATCATCGACACCGAGTATGAGATAAAGACACGGTCGAACCCATCGACATCGAACAACGCCTTAGGGTCAAAATCAGTGGCATCGCCCTGAACCACCGTAATCCGGTTCCATTCGCCGGATTTCGCGATCGTGTCGCGCGCCGTTTCCAGCATCATCTCCGAGATATCAAAACCGTAAAACGACGCTTTAGGATAGCGCTTCGCAGCCAGCACCAAATTCCGCCCCGTGCCACAACCGATCTCCAGCACCGTTCCACCATCTGGCGGCGCAAGCCCCGTGAGCATGGTATCCCGGCCCAACAGAAAATACTTCCGCGTCAGGTCGTAGATGTAGCGCTGATATTTGTAGATGCCGTCCATGTGGCTGGCGGCATTTTTACCGACCGCATCATCGCCCACTGCGTTACCCACAATCGATCACCAAGCTTCTCTTATGCCTTACGCGTATAGAGGTGGAACCCACCGTAGATGGACGAGCGGTCTTTGATGGTCATTTGTTTTCCGAATTCAACGTCGTAATCGAACCGGTTCAAAATCTCATCCGGAATATGCCCCGGAAGGATCGTTTCTTCACCAGCCGTCCGGAAGATGACGCGTCCGCCGGGCCGCACAGTCCGGTCGATCTGCGTCCACAAATCCGTCAACTGCTCATCCGTCATCCAGTCCTGCGCATCAAGCAAAACGTAGCAGTCACGGCTTTGCGGCGGCTGATCGGCAAGGTATTCGGTGAATGAGGCATGCACCACGGAGATGTTCTTCGCCCGCTCGCGAAGATCGTCGTAGTGTTTACGCTGGAGATACAGCGGAAGCGGGCCTGACCCGCCACTCGCATACCGCCGCCCAAACGCCTGCCAAGCAAAGTAGTTGTCCTGCAGATCGAATTCGCAGGCCAGCCGCTCCAGCCGTTGGCGCAGCACTTCGGCCATGTGGTTCTCGTTGCCCTTCAGCGCTTCATATTGTGAAGGCGGAATGCCGAGCCCGAACAGAGCCGACGGCTTGGAGATCAACCAGCGAATGTGCCGTTTTTCAAAAAGCGGCGCCAATTCCCGATCGAAGATCTGACGCTGTTCCTCACGCGTCTTGGCACGGAGAATGTTGCGCGGGTTACGCCCGTGCATGCGCGCCAGCAAATGGCTTGCGCCGATAAACGTGCCAAGTAGCCCATGCCGATAGAGGTTCTTACCGAAGTAGCCAACCCGGCGGCGGCCAAGCCTATCGCGCGATTCCCAATATTTCCGCGTTTCAGGATCAAGATGTTCCTGCAGATGCGTGAAATACGCCCGTACGTTTTCGTTTGCATCCGCCTCGGCAAAGAAGCGATGGAACGCGGCGTAATTCGGCAGGTGCTGTGCTGCGGTCAGCTTAAGGTTGTTCAGCGCGATGTGCGCCGGGTTGAGATCGATAGCCGTGACGGAGACATCGGCCGCCGTCAGATAGCTGAGAATATTGCATCCACCAGACGCGATCGCCGTGATGTTTTCGCCGTCCTTGAGATTGAGGGCTTCGAGGTCAACGACCGGATCTTCCCAGATCTGCGGATAGACCATGCCGGAAAAAGCGAGCGTGAAAAGGCGTTCCTGAACACCCTTGCGTGACATCGGCTTATGACGATGCACAGCGCTGCGCAGCCTTTGATTACGGGCTGCCTGCTGTGGGTCAACCGTTGTCTGTGTGGCGTCATGCATTGAAGCCATTGCTCCCCCGGGGTGTTTTTTTGTTCGAGGATGGTTTGCACCGGACGGGTGTGCAACACAAGTGCGTGCGGCGAAGAATGCGACACACTACCACCGCAAGTGTGCACGTTCACCTGCCTTATCAAGACCTGATGCGAGCTGGATCGCAATTCCTACACACTCGGAGTGTTTTGATAGACGGCGGGTGCGCGTGCGATGGTGATAAGACACAAACCGGCAACGACCAACCGTTATCTTGGCAGACCAAGTATGGTCCGTCTGCTTGTAAAAAACACTTTGATCCAAGGTGTTTCACCAGCATCTCCCCTGAACCAGTCAGGCCTGCAGCCGTATCAGGCAGTCCTTGATAATATCAGTTTCACAGGCCAACCACTCAATGAGCGAAGCCGGTTCCGATAGTTTGGTGACACAGGCGTTGGCGCTAGTGGAGCAGCACATTGCGTTCACCGAACCCCTTGTTTTCCTTTTAGGTTTTGGAGAAAGCATAGCAGTAATATCGCTCTTCATTCCCTCAACGGTACTGTTCTTAGGCATCGGCGGCCTGCATGCCGCCGCCGGTGGCGAGTTCTGGTACGTCTGGCTGGCAGGCGCATCCGGCGCATTTCTGGGAGACATCGTTTCCTTCGCGTTCGGACGGTACTTCCGCAAGGACATCCGCTACGTGTGGCCGCTCAAATACCAGCCCCATTGGTACGTCGCGTCCCGAATGTTCACGCGACGTCGCGGCATGGCAGGTATCATCGTCTCAAAATTCCTGGGCGCGTTTCGGCCGTTTATCCCTGTGGTTGCTGGCGCAACGGGCATGCGCTGGTCCGTCTTCCTAATCGCCAGCCCCGTTTCGTGCCTGCTGTGGGCCGGCGCCTTTTTGTCTCCCGGTTATGGCGCAAACTGGCTACTGACCTGATCAACTCGCGCAAACGGGACATCCGCTTGCATCCGGGCCGCGAGATGGGTAGTGTCCGCCGCTTACACACACGCAATTACACGATTTAGACCGGGTCTGGCCCAGCGCTGAAACCCGACATCTCACAAAGGATGATCGCGCCATGGCGTCACGTTCCGCTCGGAAAATCGAAATTCGCAAGAAAAAAGCCAAACACCGCATTGCGCGCCCAAATCAAAGCCGTGTTCAAGGCAATACTCTGGGTGCCCGGACAATGCTGCGCAAAGAATCGCTCAAGCGTCAGGGCCGCGAACCGGTGGCAGAAGCCGCTGCGGAATAAACCTGTTCGTATCTGACCAATTCAGTTTGCCCCAGCACAGCAGGGGTCGAAAGCCCGGCTGGTGCCAAACCAGACCGGGCTTTTTCAATGACCCTCGATCCCGATCAAACCCGACGCGCCGGCACGACGATGAAGCCTGCCGGTAAGCCCGCCAGCAATACCGAACAGCCCAACAACGCATCCTGCCTTTATCCTCCGACCATCACGCCGCCGGATGCACCGCTTCCCATCTTGAAGTTCATCCGCACGTTTCCAAGAAATCCGCTGCTTGCGATGCCCAAAGCAGCCTACCATGACGATATTTTCGTCTATCGGTTCCGCAAGTTCGTCTACGTCTGGGTCACCGGCCCCGCCATGGTCGAGCAAACCCTTGTGAAACATGCTGGCGACCTATCCAAGACACCTCAGGAAAAACGCATCCTTGGCGGCCTCGTCGGAGACAGTGTGCTCACAGCCGATCATGACACCTGGCGATGGCAACGGCGCGCCTTGGCACGGCTGTTCCGGCATAGTGAACTGCTCAACCATGTCCCCGCCATGGTGCAGGCAACAGACACGCTAACCAGCAGATGGCGGGCGGCGGGGTCATGCATCAGCGCCATCGACACAGACATGACCAACGTCACCTTCGACGTCATCATGAACACCTTGCTGACCGGTTCGGAAATCAGCGAGGCCGAGACCATTATCGGCGCTGGCCAGCGTTATCTATCAAAAGCCCCCTGGGAGTTGGTCTACACCATACTCCAGCTGCCGCGTTGGCTGCCCCATCCGGGAACATGGACACTTCGCCAATCCGCGCGCGAACTCAGAGCCGCCGTTGGCGCCATCGTTGATCGCCGAACCAATGGTCTGGCAAATGTGAGCGACAGAAACGATGATAAAGACCACGCGTTAACGACGGATATGCTCGGACGTCTCATCGCGGCGCAAGATCCAGAAACCGGTCGCCCCATGGACCGGGAGCAGATCATCAACAACCTTCTCACATTGTTGGAAGCCGGTCATGAAACAACGGCCAAGGCGCTGACCTGGACGCTCTACCTGTTGGCGAGAAGCCCCGATTGGCAGCACCGCGTGCGCGATGAGATCAGGACTGTTACGTCCGGCAATCCAATCGCGCCAAGCCACATCGATCAATTGGTCGTCACGACCCGGGTTCTGAAGGAAGCCATGCGGCTCTATCCACCAGCCCCCGTGATTGCCCGCGCAGTGGAAAACCCGATCACACTCGGTGTCCATCGGTTTGACCGCGGCACGCAATTGATCATGCCGCTGTTTTGCATTCATCGTCATCGGAAATACTGGGCCGATCCCGACCGTTTTGATCCAGACCGCTTCCTGCCCGAAAACGAAATGGGACGCCCCCGCACACAGTATATGCCGTTTGGCGCCGGGCCACGCATCTGCATCGGGCAATCGTTTGCAATGATCGAGGCCGTGACCCTGCTGGCAACGTTCCTGCGCGATTTCGAATTTATCTGGGATGGCCAGCACAAGCCTGAACCGGTATCGCGGATCACATTGCACCCCTCAGGCGGCATGCCGTTAGGCGTGCGAACCGTGCGATGACCGATCAATCGACAACCCAATCAGTGCAGGGTGTTCAGCAGTGATCACAAACACGGGCACAGCCTTCATGTGTTCAGACATCTTGCCCTTGTCATTAAACACACCTCTGAACCTTGAGAGCCGCTGATGAGAGCACCTGTCTGCCCAGGTTTTCGCGACACTGCCGCAAAGATACAGACCACCCCAGGCACCATGCGCAAGGACCAGATCGCCCGCAGTGCGCGCGAGCACGTCGGTAAAAATGTCAATCGCCCAACCGGCATCAGACGCAAACAGCGCTTGCGGTGTGTCGAAGTCTGACGCGGCTTCTGGTGTGGATGAAACGGCATGTATCAGTGAAACGAGGCCTGCTCCCGAAAGCACGTCTTCGACCACATCAAACGTCTGTAGGAGCCGCTGCTCGTCTGACGTTCGTGCTGCAAAACTGATGTGCCCCGCCTCCGTCGACGTGGCCGTCCACTCACCATCAGTCAGCGGCACGGCACACGACGCCCCAAACCCAGTCCCCACATTTACTGCCAACATTGCGCGACGACCCGGACTGGGCACGGCCACCGGACTGGGCACGGCGGCACCCAGCACCTGACAATCACCAGGCCCGAGATACGGCAGCGCCATGCCAACGGCTTCCAGATCATTGAACAGCGCCACCCCAGTCTCAACGCCAAGCACACCGGCAACATCATCCATGGAAACCCGCCAAGGTGAGTTCGTCAGTACAATCACACGCCCATTGACGGGTCCGGCACCGGCGATCCGCGCACCGGCAAATCCATCTGCTCCAACGTCGGTAAAACAGTCCGCCAGATATGTCCGCAGTGCATCGGGAAACGAGGGGTATTCGGCGGCCCGATAGCCCCGCACGCGATCAAACCGCCCCGTTGCCGAAGACACGGCAAAGCGCGCATTCGTCCCCCCGACATCGGCCAGAACAATCGGTCGGTGCCGTCCAGGTTCCACTTCAGACACGCGATCAGTCATTCTTGAAACCTCGACCAACCGCCGCATTCGGCGCAATAGTGCAGCGCTCCAAAAACCTGCTGACGCTTAAAAACAGTGCTCAGCGCCATGCCGGACGAATGATCCCAATTATAAGGTTGCAGCACATGATCCAATTCCAGTTAATGGTCTGCGGTCAAACGGCGACAAGAGAACCGGGGCAAACACGCCGCAACGCGAACCGGTTTGTTGTCCAACCTATAAGACCGGACGCCCCCCGACCGGTGCGACATCGCATCTTACGCATAAGAAAACGAAAGAGACGCTGTCGATGCATCACTCTGCGGATATTCTGCACGACGTTATCATTTTCCTTGTCGCCGCCGGTCTCCTCGTTCCCATCATTCAACGCTTTGCCATTTCCCCGGTCCTTGCGTTTATCGTCATTGGTTTGTTCATCGGCCCCTACGGTCTTGGCCGTCTGACCGAGGACTATCCCTGGCTGTCCAACCTTGTCATTACAAACCTCGACGGCGTTCAAACCTTCGCTGAACTGGGCGTGGTCTTCCTGCTTTTCATGATCGGCCTGGAGCTGTCGATCGAGCGTCTGATCTCAATGCGGTTGCTGGTCTTCGGCCTCGGCGGGCTGCAAGTGCTCGTCTCCAGTATCGCCATCGGCCTCATTGCCTATGCATTCGGAAACCCGCCGGAAGCCGCGATTGTTATCGGCACGTGTCTCGCGCTGTCCTCGACGGCGATTGTGATGCAGTTGTTGATCGAGAGCCATAGACTGGCCACGCCCACGGGGCGCAAGAGCTTCTCGATCCTCCTGTTTCAAGACTTAGCCGTTGTGCCGATCCTGTTCCTGACTGGCATTTTCGGCGAAACCGGCAACAACAGTATGATCGTTGGCCTTGGCCTGGCGCTGGCAAAGGCCGCCGCCGTCATCGGCGTGATCTTCCTGGTCGGCCGTCTCGTCATCCGACCAATTTTTCACTTCGTGGGCGGCGCCAAGAGCCGGGAACTGTTCATGGCGATGGTCATGCTTGCCATTATCGGAACTGCCGTCCTCACCGAGCAGGCTGGCTTGTCGCTGGCGTTGGGCGCTTTCCTCGCCGGGCTGCTGCTCGCCGAAACAGAATACCGCCATCAAATCGAAGTGGACGTGGAACCCTTCAAGGGGTTGTTGCTTGGCCTGTTCTTCATGTCGGTCGGCATGAGCCTCGATCTGACGAAAGTGCTGAACGATCCACTGCGCATCGTTGCATCCGTCATAGGGCTCTTCGTACTCAAGTCCGCAATCATCTATGGGCTCGCGCGCCTGTTCGGGATCGCAAAGCCGATCGCCGCTGAAACCGCGCTTCTGTTGGGCCAGGGTGGAGAGTTCGCTTTCGTAGTCCTCTCAGTCGCCATCACCTTGAACGTGGTTGCCAACGATACAGCCCAGTTCATCTTGATCGTAGCGGCCCTGTCCATGCTGCTGACGCCGTTTGTCGCCCGTGCCGCCCGAACCTTAAGCGCGCGCATGACACCACCTGACGATCCCAACGCAACCAGCCATCTCACCCCGCAGACCACTGATGACGAGCTTCAAGGTCACATCATCGTCGCGGGTTACGGACGCGTTGGTCAGCTTCTCGGCTCACTCCTCGACAACCAGAAAATCCCATATGTCGCTTTGGACCTCGACATTAGAACCGTATCCAAGTTTAGAAACCTCGATTGCCCGGTCTATTTCGGCAACGCCCATCGGCCAGAAATCCTGAGCAAGTTGAATATCAACGCTGCATCGGCATTCGTTGTCACGATGGACGACCACAACGCAGCCGGAGAGATTGTGAGATCCGTCCGGTCAGCGTATCCAAACCTCCCAATCGTGGTCAGGGCACGCGATAAGGAGCACGCGCTCGAATTGCTCGATGTTGGCGCCACTTCGGTTGTCCCAGAAACGGTAGAAGCGAGCTTGGACCTTGCAGAGGTCGTGTTCAGCAAAGTTGGCATGGGCGCAGAAACAGCCCGTCAGATTATTGCTGACCGCCGGCAGATCGAACGCGCCGCACTCACCACCAATGCCGCCCTCTGAAACGACGCATCAGGTCTCATCCGTGCTGTAAGAATGAAGAGCCTGGATCGTGAACAGCAAAAAAAGGCCTCGGCCAAGCCGGATGTCTCCACGTCCGGCTCACAACCAGGGTCATGCTCATGAAGGCGCAGGCTTACCGACCTCCACCTTTAAGCCTCGTCGTCTATGCCGAGCTTTTCGCGGACGATCTTTTGAACAGCTTTGGGGTTGGCCTTTCCACCGGTCGCCTTCATCACCTGGCCCACAAAGAACCCGGCGAGCGATGGCTTGGTCTTCGCCTTTTCAGCCTGCGCCGGGTTGGCGGCAATTACATCCTCAACCGCTTTTTCGATGGCACCCGTGTCAGTGACCTGCTTCATTCCACGGGCTTCAACGATCTCAGCCGGGTCACCGCCTTCAGTCCAGACGATCTCGAAAAGGTCCTTGCCGATCTTACCTGAAATCGTGTCTTCCCCGATCAGATTGACGACGCCCGCAAGCTGGGCAGCCGAAACAGGCGAGGCGGCAATATCGACACCCTCTTTGTTGAGCCGCCCGAACAGCTCGTTGATCACCCAGTTGGCGGCCTGTTTGCCATCACGCTTCGGGTTCGACAATGCGCCGATCACCGCCTCGAAATAATCAGCCGAGGCCTGTTCAGCGACAAGAACGCCCGCGTCATAGGCGGACAGCCCATAGTCGCCAATCAGCCGGGCCTTTTTCTCATCAGGCAACTCCGGCAACTCAGCTTTCAGCGCGTCGACAAAAGCCTGATCGAACTCCAGCGGCAGCAGATCCGGATCGGGAAAATAGCGATAGTCATGCGCCTCTTCTTTGGAGCGCATGGACCGCGTCTGACCACTCTTGGGATCAAACAATCGGGTCTGCTGGATGATGTCGCCGCCATCTTCGATGATGTCGATCTGCCGCCGGGCCTCAGCCTCAATGGCCTGACCGATGAACCGGATCGAATTCACATTCTTGATCTCACATCGCGTCCCTAGATCATCACCGGGCTTGCGAACCGAAACGTTGACGTCAGCACGCATGGACCCCTTGTCCATGTCACCATCACACGTCCCCAGATAACGCAGGATCGTGCGCAGCTTGGTAACATAGGCCTGCGCCTCTTTTGCCGAGCGCAGATCAGGTCGCGAGACGATCTCCATCAACGCAACACCCGAGCGGTTCAAATCCACGTAGGAATAGTCGGGATGCTGGTCATGGATCGACTTTCCCGCATCCTGTTCCAAATGAAGCCGCTCAATGCCGATGCGCTTGGTATCGCCGTCCACGTCGATTTCAACTTCGCCTTCGCCCACAATCGGGTGCTTGAATTGTGAAATCTGATAGCCCTGCGGCAGGTCGGGATAAAAATAGTTCTTGCGGTCAAAAACGGATCGCAAGTTGATCTGCGCCTTCAGCCCCAACCCGGTTTTGACGGCCTGCTTCACGCAGGCTTCGTTGATGACAGGCAGCATGCCCGGCATGGCCGCATCCACCAGTGAAACGTGCGTGTTCGGTTCAGCACCGAATGATGTCGACGCGCCCGAAAACAGCTTCGCGTTCGTGTTCACTTGGGCATGCACTTCCAGCCCGACGATAACCTCCCAGTCACCCGTGGCGCCGGGAATGAGATCGCTCGAGTTTGCAGTCGCGTTTCTGGTCATTGGGCGTGAGATATCCATTAAGGCCGCAAGCGGCGCATTTTCGGTCAGTGATTTACAGTTGGGTAAGGTGATGACCCGGCGTGGTCAAGAACCTGCGGGCATGGCGCGGCCCGCATCTGCAATTCTCCAGTCAGGGTTAAACGCACATAAACCTGTCTGTGCCAAATTTGCGCCAAGCGGTCACTCGTCTTCGGCACGCGCGGCACTGTGGAATTTGCGCGTTCCAGGCCCCTTCCGCCACCAAAAGCGTAACACGAGCAAGGTCGATCTGCACACCATGACGACAGCCACCGAAACCCCAATTGAAACGAAACGCGCCCCGCTTTTGAGTGTGGCGCGCGTCTACGAAGGCGGGCAGTCGTTCTCATACAAGTGTCGCGCAAACCGTTTTGCACACATCAAAGCGTTGATCGATACAATCATTGAGAAAAACGGCCAGTGCCGCATTCTCGATGTCGGCGGCACCGAATACTACTGGCGCATCGCCGGTGACCTGTTCGAAAAGGCCCCCGTCACTGTTGATCTCATCAATCTTGAAAAAGCCGACGTCTCAGCGCCCTGGTGCCGGTCGTTTGCAGGAGATGCCTGCAATCTCGATGGCATAGACACCGGCGCATATGACCTGGTGCATTCAAACTCAGTGATCGAGCACGTCGGACAATGGCAGCAAATGGCGTCCATGGCCGGTCATATCCGCCGGATCGCACCCAATTACTATGTGCAGACACCCTACTTCTGGTTCCCATACGAACCACACTTCCGCTTTGCAGGTTTCCATTGGCTGCCCGAAACGGTGCGGTACAAACTGCTGATGCGGTTCAATCTTGGCTTTGGTGGCAAGCGTGAAACGGTCGATGCTGCGATGCGCGGCATCCAGTCCTCGAATATGCTGGACCAGACGCAGTTTGAGTCTCTGTTCCCAGACGCTCAAATCCGCCATGAGCGGTTTTTCGGTCTCACGAAGTCTTTGATGGCGATCCGCAGCGAAACGGATACCGCTCCAACACAAACAGACTGAGACCTACAATGCGCCAGGCCCCAGCGTCGGCTTGAGGTCACCCGACTTCGACCAGGACCGCACGGGCAGGCCACGCTTGATCCACCCATCGCCATACCGGCCACCCATCATGCCCTCAGTAACGTTGATCGGTTTGGAAAAACCCAGTTTTTTCAGCGCCTCTTGAAGATATGTGGTGCGTACCCCCGTCGCACAGATCAGCGCCAGCGGCCGGCTTTTATCACCGCCCATCGCCGCGTTGAGCTGTTCGGTGAAAACCCGCGGGTCCTGATGCATGGTGATCGCAAAGCCGCTGGCCGGAACACCGCTTTTCCGCCATTCAGCAGACGATCGCACATCCACCAGCACGACCTGACCGGCCATCGCCCGCTCATGGGCATCTTGCGCCGTCATGACGACACCGAGCTTTTCCTTGCCGAAAAGCCATCCGGTCTGTGCCGTGCCGGACGATGCAACGAGCCCCGACAGCACCATCCCGAAAATGACGAGGCCAAAAACCCGGATCATCAAGGGCATCCCAATCATCCAGGACACTATCCTAAGCCGTATCGCTGCGGTGTTTGCCGCCATGGAAAAACGCATACCCAATACCTGCCCAGATGAGACCGAACACGAACTGCATCATGAATACGCCGGTCGCCTGCCCAATCCCCGTGATGGGGAGCATCCCGAAATGGGTTGCGAGCCACACGCCGACGTAACCGGCCAAAGCAGCAGCAAAGCCCGCCACAATGATCTTTTGCCACTGATCAGCAGCCCGTCCCATCACGAATGCGACAACAGCCGAGATTGGGTTGAAAAGCGCCACGAGAACAATCGGCCAAGGGTCAAAGGGTTGCAGCTCCATCAAGCATCTTTCCGGTCTGGTGCAGCGTGCGCATTCGGTTGTTGCACCGTGGCAGGCGCCCCGGCACCGCAATTAATTTTCTCTTCTTCGTATTGGACGAACCAACCGATCATCTGCCGCCAGAGCGCCTCGGCCAATTCAGGTGGCAGGTTTTTGCTTTCCGCCTGCTGGCGCACACGATCGACGACCTCTTGGATCCGCCATGGCACCAAAGCACCTTCCTTGCCATGGCTAGATTTGATCTGCCATGCTCGATCCACATAGCCGAACCGTTGGGCAATCAGCTCCACAAGCCGGGCATCGATCCTGTCGATCTCCTGGCGCACTTGGGTCATCTCGGTGCAGTCCTGAGGGGCGCGATGTTCGCTCATGCGTGAGTTCAGTCTTTCAGCTGTACATAGGGGTCACGTCCGATACCCCGCCAGCGCCTGAAGCGCAACGAGTCCCCGCACGACGCACCAGATCGGCATCACCCAAAAACATATTTCGGTATTCAGCACACCACATGCGAAACCGTGGCAGGTCAAGCCGTGGCCCACCAGGCCTCCGCCGGTTTGAAGTGTCCAGCCGCCTTCTCGATGACCGCACCGGTCTTGAACAAAACCGCTTCATCAAAAGGCTTGGCAATCAACTGCAACCCCAGCGGTGTGCCCTCACTGGACAACCCGGCTGGCACGGAAAGTCCCGGCAGCCCCGCCATGTTCACCGTCACCGTGAAGATGTCTTCGAGATACATGGCAATCGGATCACCGGATTTCTCACCCAGCGCAAACGCAGGCGAAGGTGTTGTCGGTGTGAGGATCACATCGACATCGTTCCAGGCTGTATCGAAGTCCTGCTTGATCAGCGAGCGCACCTTCTGGGCCTTGAGGTAATAGGCATCGTAATACCCAGCCGACAGCACATAAGTGCCAATCAAAACCCGGCGCTTGACCTCGCGGCCAAACCCAGCCGCACGCGTCTTCTCGTAGGTGTCTATGAGATCGGACCCGGCAACCCGCAATCCGTAACGGACACCATCATACCGGGCGAGGTTCGATGAAGCTTCCGCTGGCGCAACGATGTAGTAGGCGGGCAACGCATACTTCGTGTGCGGCAACGAGATATCATGAACCGTGGCACCAGCCTCCTTCAGCCAATCAATGCCCGACGTCCACAATGCATCAGCTTCAGCCGACATACCCTCGACACGGTATTCCTTCGGAACACCAACCCGCAGACCTTTGATGCTTTCACCAATTGAAACGGCATAGTCGGGAACGGGCACATCAACGCTGGTGGAATCACGTGGGTCGTGACCAGCCATCGCCCCCAGCATCATGGCAGCGTCCTCCACGGTCTTGGCGATCGGCCCCGCCTGGTCCAGTGAGGAGGCAAACGCCACCGTCCCCCAACGCGAGCACCGGCCATAGGTTGGCTTCAGACCCACCGTTCCCGTCAACGCAGCCGGCTGACGGATCGAACCGCCCGTATCCGTCGCCGTTGCCGCCAGGCACAGATCAGCTGCGACCGCCGATGACGACCCCCCAGATGAGCCCCCCGGCACCAGCTTGTCCTCTTTTCCGTTGCGCCGCCACGGGTTGATAACCGGCCCATAGGCGCTGGTTTCATTGGAAGACCCCATGGCAAATTCATCATTGTTGAGCTTGCCAAGCATCACGGCGCCAGCATCCCAGAGGTTCGCCGTAACGTGCGATTCATATTCAGGGACAAAGCCTTCCAGGATCTTTGAACAGGCCGTCGTCGCCACACCTTTAGTACAGAACAGGTCCTTGATCCCAAGCGGCAAGCCTTCCAACGCGCCAGCTTCACCCTTCGCTAGCCGCTCATCGCTCGCCTTGGCCATCTCTCTGGCCTGATCCGCCGTAGGCAACACATAGGCATTAAGAGCCGCGTTGCTGTGGTCGATGGCGTTGAGAAACGCCTCCGTGAGTTCCAGCGACGTGAAGTCCTTGGCGGCAAGTCCATCACGCGCCGCCGCAAGTGTCAGCTTGGTCAGATCAGAGGTGCTCAAGGTTGCAGTCTTTCAATGGTCAGATCGGTGGGACAGGCCGCAAAAGCAGGCCACGTTTCGAAGGACGCTCGGACAGTCGGCAACGGTTTACTCGACAACCTTGGGAACAACAAAAAACCCGTCTTCCTCCATCGGCGCGTTGCCAACGATTTTGTCGCGCATTTCACCGTCGTTGACGACGTCCTCGCGCCGTTTAAGCGCGATAGGCACAATGCGCGCCATGGGTTCCACGTTCGAAGTGTCCACCTCATCGAGTTGCTCAACCCAGTCCAGAATACCGGACAGTTCATCCACCAGGCCGGTGGCTTCCGCATCGGTGATTTCGATCCGCGCCAGTCGCGCAATCTTACGGACAGTGGTTTCATCAACGTGCATGGTGGTCTCGGTTTTTGTGGATCATGAGCAGGCGTCAGGACAACGCCTACGATGTGGACTTCACCAGCCAGCGCGGCTGTTGGCCGGATGAGGTAGGTTTCGGTCGCGGACTGCCGCACCAGCAGGTGTCATATGCCGGGGCGAAGCCCGATGCAACAAGACGCCCCTACGTAAATGCCCAGGCCTGCAACCGGGCCGCTCACAGGCGCCTCAGTCGGCGGGCTGGCATCACGTGAATGGCCTTTGAGTTGGAGTTGGCTTCGGTCTGGCTGACCCCTCCTAAACAAATTGTAGCCTAGAGGGTCAAAGCATCCCCGATTTTTGGCACCGTCACCGCAGCAGAGCCCATCTCGGCAACGAACGCGTCCGGTGTCTGGTCAATGATGGGGAAGGTGCCGTAATGACAAGGGATCACTGTATCGAAATCGAAATACCGGTCACACGCCAAGGCGGCCGTCTTTGCACCCATCGTGAAGCGGTCACCGATGGGGACGATCCCGATCGAAGGCTTATAAATCTCGTTGATCAGCGCCATGTCGGAGTAAACATCCGTATCACCCATAAACAACGTGACCGGTCCGTCATTGGGCGTCACGACGATCCCGTTGGCGGCTCCAAGCGGGAAATTCACGCCCAATTCGACCAGCCCGGCGCCATGATCTGCACGCACGAGGCTCATCTTGAAATCACCCTGGTCGGTGGTCCCGCCGGTCGACATGGGGTCAAAACTTTCAATACCCTGGGTGGCAAGCCACATGCACAAGTCGTAGTTCGTCACGATCTTGGCGCCTGTCGCCTTCGCGATGTCTATGGCGCTGCCGACGTGGTCACCATGGGCATGTGTAATGAGAATGTGCGTCACACCCTCCTGGACCTGCTCCATGGTCAGATCGGATGCCTCAAAGACCGGGTTTTGCGCAAGAAACGGGTCGACCAGAACGACACTGGACCCCAGCTCCATTTTGAACGCAGAATGACTGAGCCACGTCAGTTTCATGTGCTATCCCTCTTCAATCGCAGTTGACGCTAGATGCTGACAGGGTTCCGGTACTTCGGCTAGGCGGTGCGAACCACGCTTAAGCCGCAACATAATCCTGAGGCCGGAATCCAAAGTCCGGTTTGTCGATAACCCATAACGCCTCACAAATGTATCATCACGTGCAACGAAACAAGCCGGAATAGTTCGCCAAGTCAGACGTGCGTGAACAAGTCAGACCCGCTTGAACAAGTCAGGCCCGCGTGAACAAGACCATTGAAAGCATCGAAGACTTCGTGACCCTCCTGCCGGCAGCGCCCACGCAGCAGACCCGCCTCATCGGCATTGATGCAGGCACCAAGACTCTGGGCCTTGCCCTATCGGATGTTTCGCGAACCATCGCTTCTCCGCTTGAAACCATCAAACGCAAGAAATTCAAAGTGGATATGGAGCGGTTGACCCAACTTGTGACAGAACACAGCGTGTGCGGGCTTGTTCTCGGCCTACCGGTCAATCTGGATGGCACGGAAGGACCTCGGGCGCAGTCCGCCAGAGCCCTGGCCCGCAACCTGAATGCCATTTTCACCCAACCCGTTCTGCTTTGGGACGAACGCTTGACCACCGCCCAAGCTGAACGTCTGCTGATCGAAGCGGACACATCTCGCAGACGGCGCGCCGAGGTCATCGATCAACTTGCAGCGACCCTGATCCTGCAAAATACACTAGACAGAATGCGAACCATTTAGCCACTTCTGCACAATCCTTCTTTTTCTTGTTCATTTTGCTGCAACGCATCGAAAGTTTCTTACCAAACAACTCACTTTATTGGTCTTTTCCCGGTTGACCGCGGGCCGAAAAATACGCCTCAATATGGTGCAAGGTTGGCGTCGGCATGCGCCCGTTGCGAGCGTCAGCAGGAACGCAAAAATAAAACATTCGTGGGATCATCGTAGGACTGGCGTTCAAAGCCTCCACAAACTGGAAAGTGGTCCCAAACAGGCCAACTGATCTCTGCCCGGCCACAAACTTAGACTCAAGAAGCGAGCGCCGACGATACGAACAGAACATTAGACCCAAAAATCAGGCCCGCGCTTTGAACCGGCCTATGGAAAGTGGGTGTTCACATGGTCGATCACACAGATAACGACGGCAAGGCCGAGACCCCAAAGACGGTCCGGCGGACGGCGTTGACCAGACTTCCCGATGATGCCGAACGCTATATCTGCCGTTTTGATCCCACTGCCAGGCGTGAACTCCGCCGCCTGATCAGGCAATCGGTTCGCTTTCTGGACCTTGCCAAAGTATTCCCCGGAGCCGCCTACCTGATCGCCGCAAGGTGCCGGCCAAGGGACCAGCGCACACTCGCCCAGGACCAGATCATCGAAGGAGCGGCACTTCGAACGGTCGCCAAAACGCTGGATATTCCACTTTGGCTGAGACGCTTGCCACCCGAGGCCTTCTCAACACCCGATCTCAAGCTGCCGTCGGGCGAAGCGTTCACGCGCAGGATCGCTGCGAGATTGCCTGGTCATGCCTGCGACACCGCTTTCTGGCTGCAGACACTGAGTTTCGCGAACGAAGCCTGCAGTGAAGACTTCGCACTTTGGCTTGCCGAACAGCAGATCTACGACATGCGCGGCGAACCCTCGAAACTGTTTGCGATTTTTTCAGCCTACGCTTGGCACTCGACACAGGCGGCGGGATCACCGGCACATGATCTCATCGTCGTTCCATGGCGCCCCGAGATTGCTTTCGACACCGCACTGTGTGCTGCAAAAAGCTGGCTAAATCGGCTGCGACTTGTCATCCAGCTTGGCTCCGGCGTCATCAGCGACCCCTGGCTCGACCAGGGCGCAAGCGGCCACTTCGACTTTGTTGCGCTGACCGATCAGCACGAGATCCTCGAAGAAGCCCAAGCGATGCAAAATTGCGCGGACCAATACGCCGATCGGCTTGCCCGCGACAAATGCAGGCTTTTTTCAATTCGCCGCGGCCACCACCGGATCGCGACATTGGAAATCGGTCCTCACCCGCGGGAAGCCGGTGTCCTTGCCATCACTCAACTCAAAGCGCGGCACAATATGCCAGCGAGTATCGAGGTCTGGCAGGCTGCGCACGCCTGGCTTGCCTCACAAACCGGCCTGAAACGCCTCCAGTCGGTCGTCGGACCGGAGAGGCCGTTCAACAATCGTCTCTGGAACGAGATGTTTGAGCCATACCGCGAGGCGACCGGCGGTGCGCCCTGGATCACGCGCAAGACCGATCAGGCAGCGTTCCTCCATATGGACGCAAGCCTCGCTGATCTTGCAAAGCGCGGCGGCGTCACATCCTGGCTATTCACCTGATACGCCCGGCACAGATTGTTACACGTCTTTAAGGTCGGTCATTTTCCGAAGAACGTCCCTTGACCACCTGAAGACCCCCGAGCGCTTCGCTTCGAAACGGACGCCGAATTTGTGGCCGCATCCCGCCAATCACGCGGCGCCAAGCATAACCCGCTAGTCTAGACCGGCACTGTATGCTCTTGTCCGGCAACGCCCCATTTCCACCTGTTTCGTTCACCAGCCAACACGAGCCCGCCGTGCTAACCACCTTGGATATCATCGCCCTGCTCATGTTCGCCGTGTTGATCCTGGGTTACGAAATCATCGCTGAGCAACCGCAAATCCGGAAGAACGGCATTACCGAAGCCGTCAAGCTTGCCCGTCGCCGGTGGATGCTCGAAATGGCAAAACGCGACATCCGGATCTTCGATGCGCAATTGATCGGCTGGCTCTCGCAAGGCAACGCCTTTTTCGCATCCACCAGCGCCATTGCCATCGGCGGCCTGGCAGCCCTCCTGGGGTCCAGCCGGGAAATCGAAGCTGTCGTCGCGGAAATCCCGTTTGCCGTCAGCGCCGACCAACAGCTCATTGAGTTCAAGGTCATCTTGCTGATGAGCATCATGATCTACGCATTCTTCAAGTTTGCCTGGGCTTTCCGCTTATCACACTACACCGTCATCTTGATGGGCGGTCTCCCAGCCTTCGATGCCGGCCACAACGAAGCAAGACGCGCCCAGGCCATAAAGGTCGCTGATCTTCTGTCGATCGTCGGCGAACATGCAAATCGCGGGCTGCGATCGTTTTATTACGCCATCGCCGCCATCGCTTGGTTCTTGCACCCCATCGCGCTTGTTCTGGCAACGTTGATCGTGGTTTTGATCCTGTTGCGGCGTGAGTTCAGGTCCAAGTCTTTAGAGATAATCGCCTCAACCTTACCCAAATAATCCAGGCTAAGTGGCGCAAACCTAAGTCTGATAGGGTCTAATGCCGCGTCCGGTTGGAAATACCAGACTGGCGGACCTCGCGCGGAGATTTGGCAAACCACCGACGGACCGCCCGTGTCAGCACGCTGGGATCGGAGTACCCCAAGTCATAGGCAATTTGCGAAACCGGGCGGTTTGTGTCGCGCAGCAACCGCAGGGCGATCTCGGACCGCGTTTCGCTCAGCACTTTCTCAAAGTTCGTTCCAGCCTGCTCCAGCCGCGATTGCAAAAGCCTTGGCGACATCCGCATCCCTTCGGCCGTATGATCCAGATCAGCAGCACCCGACTTCAGCCGCAAAACGATTTCACTGCGCGTCATCGCAACAATATCGCTCTCAATCCGAGCTTCCGCGAGCCAACGGCGCGCAAGGTCTTTGAGGACGATGTAAAGGTTTGGGTCAGCCCCGACCATGTCGCGGTCCAAAAGCGACAACGATAGCGAAAGACTGTTCTCCTCCGCGCCAAACTCGACCCGGGACCCAATCAGTTCGGCGACATCGTCACGAACCTCAATTTCCTTATGCTCGAAACGCACCTTGATCTGAGGAAAGTCCTGCTGAGTCTTTTGCTTGAATCTTAAAATCGTAATCGCCGCAATGAACTGGCAGAATTGGAAATCGTCCCCAAGCCGCGCCCCCGTTGAGCGGAAACTCCAATGCAAGGTGCCAACACCTGCGGCTTCGCGAAATCCGCTGTTCATGGGTCGGATAAAGATCGGAGCGCACGCGGCAAGTTGATGGATCGCCTCACGCCCATTGGGCGAATTAAAAACGAGCAACCCCAGTAGCCCTGTGCCGCCGACGGGCAGGCCACGCGCCATGCGCACACCAAACCACGGATCGTCGAAATATATGCTACAAGCTTCCAGCAGTGCAAAGACCTTACGTAGCGAGACGAAGCCAACACCATCGGAAAGATCGTCGGTCGTAATGCCGACATTGCGCAAAAGACCGTCAACGTCCCGGCGCTGGTCATCATTCACGCAAATATGACGGACCTGACCAACGAAATTGACGAGCAAAATGGCCCGGATGACACCATGTTCTGAATCCATCATGGCTCCACGCGGCTGTGATGGGCCGGCTGATGAGAAAAATCATCCAATTGCCGCCAACGATCTAATGACATGTCTCTAAAGTCAAGAAATCTGCGTTCAGACATGATCAAAGACGCAGCTCTCTGCGACGGCATCGAAGGGTTTTAGCCCGCCAGTTTTAGATCTGCGGTTACGCCCTCCGTCCACACCAAGAAAATGGTGTCGCGGATTTTATTCGTTTTATTGAACCAACAGGAGGTAACCATTTCCATGGCTGCTCAATTCTCATCTGATGGTTCGGCTCCATCGGTGCTCCACCTGCTCCACCGGGCAGGACAATGCGCAGATGAGTTGTTCACCACAATCGGTGGAGCCGACCAGCTCACCCCAAGACAGTATGAGGTCTTACGAACCGTTGCCGTTTCCGATGACCCAAGCCAGACCTATCTGGTCTCGCGAACAGGGATCGACCGCTCGACACTGGCCGACATTGTCCGCCGGCTTGTGGAACGTGGCCTGCTTCAGCGCAGCCGCACTCGCAATGATGCCCGCCGTTATGCCGTCTCGCTGACAGATGGTGGCCGGATGGCCCTGCAAAAGGCTGGCCCAGCTGTTGAAGCGACCAACCAGCGGCTGCTTTCTGCACTGGCTGAATTGAACCAACAAGACTTCGTCGTCGCCCTATCGCGAATTATCGAAACTGTCGAAACAGGCGGGAGAGATGACAAGCAACGCACGTGAGAAAGGTTGGGGGGCCTTTTTTATTTTTTTTGGGTGAAACAACATTTCTGCTGACCATGGACCCGTCGCGTTCCGATGTTTCCGACAGGCTTGGCCTGTCTAACCGAGTCACGGTATTCTCCAGCTCATGATCCGCGCTCACAGCACCACTGACGAATTGTCACGGTCATCTCTAACAAACGGTCCCGGCCCGTTGGAGCACGAACTCCTCATCGTCGCGTAAATTCTCTTTACCTGCGAACATCTGTTGCCGCGGACCCGACAACAGCTTACACGGTTGTCTTTAATGACCAGTCCAGCGCGCATGCCCATCGACCCATTCCCGCATAGAAGCCTGCTGTCTTGTGAGAGACTGAAGGCGCCGGAAATCAATTTCCTGCTGGACCTCGCCGACAAGGCGGCCGACCGGAATAAAAGCCGGAACAAGAAGACCGAAACTCTTGCCGGTCAGACGTTGATCAACCTGTTCTTCGAGGCCTCCACCAGAACCCAGGCCTCCTTTGAACTGGCTGGAAAGCGTCTGGGTGCAGACGTCATGAACATGAACGTCGCCACGTCATCGGTGCAAAAAGGCGAAACACTGATCGACACGGCCAGCACGCTCAACGCCATGCGCCCAGACATCATTGTCGTCCGGCACTACGCTGCCGGTGCCGTGGAATTGCTGGCTCAAAAGGTCGATTGCTGCGTCGTCAACGCTGGTGATGGCGCGCACCAGCACCCCACACAAGCTCTCCTGGACGCGCTAACCATCCGCCGGGAGAAAAACCGGATCGGCGGGCTGACGGTCGCGATCTGCGGAGACATCCTGCATTCCCGCGTGGCGCGCTCAAACATCAATGTGCTGAACGCACTAGGTGCAAACGTCAGGATCATCGCTCCATCCACCTTGCTGCCCTCGCAGCCAGACAGATTGGGTGCGGCTGTTTTCACTGACATGTGGCAGGGACTGAAGGACGCAGACGTCGTCATGATGCTGCGCCTCCAGCGGGAACGCATGCAGGGGTCCTACGTCCCCTCCAGCCGCGAATTCTATCACTTCTTCGGTCTCGACCAGGAAAAACTCAGCCGCGCCAAGCCGGACGCCTTGATCATGCACCCCGGTCCAATGAACCGCGGCATCGAAATCGCCTCGACCATCGCCGACCACTCCCGCAGCGTCATCCGCGATCAAGTTGAAATGGGCGTTGCCGTCCGCATGGCCGTGCTTGAAGCCTTGGCCGCAGAACCTGGCACAGCGTGAGGCATCACCCGTGATCGAAACCAACACCACGACGCTGTCACCCGGTGAACCCAACAACGATCCACGCGATCCACGCGCGGCCAGCAAGCTGATGCGCAAGGCGTCCGAAAAGCCAACGGCTTTCCTCAACGCGCGGCTTATCGATCCCGACACCAACCGCGATGAACCCGGCGGTCTGTTGATCGAAAACGGGCTGATCGCAGACATTGGCCCGCACCTGCGCCGCAATGCACCGGAAAACGCCGACGTCATTGATTGTGGTCAGACCATTTTGTGTCCAGGTCTCATCGATTGCCAGGTCTTCACAGGCGAACCTGGTGCAGAACACCGTGAGACCTTGAAGACCGCAAGCCTCGCCGCTGCGGCCGGTGGCGTGACAACAATGGTCGTCATGCCAGACACCAACCCGGTTATCGATCAGGTGGCCCTCGTCGACTATATCCAACGCCGGGCGCGCGACAACGCCAAGGTTCACGTCCACACCATGGCGGCCATGACCCGTAATCTCGAAGGCAAGGAGATGACCGAAATCGGCCTCCTTAAGCGCGCGGGCGCAATCGCTTTTTCCAACGGCAAGAATACAGTCCAGAACACGCGTGTTATGCGCAACGCCCTCAACTACGCAAAAGACTTCAACGCACTCATCGTCCATCATTGCGAAGACACCTACCTGTCCGACGGCGCAGCGATGAATTCCGGCGAGATCGCGACGAGGCTCGGCCTGCGCGGGGTGTCGAAAGCGGCAGAAACCATTGTCCTGGAACGCGACGTGCGCCTCGTTGAGCTGACCGGAGGGCGCTATCACGCCGCGACCATCTCATGTGCCGAAAGCCTGGACGTCATCCGGCGCGCAAAAAAGCGTGGGCTTCCCGTCACTTGCGGCGTATCGATCAACCATCTGACATTGAACGAAACCGACATTGGGCCTTACCGCACATTCTTCAAGCTGCGCCCGCCGTTGCGCAGTGAAGACGATCGCCTCGCCATGATCGAAGGCGTGCTCAGCGGTGACATCGACGTTGTGGTCTCAAGCCACGATCCACAGGATGCCGACACCAAGCGCCGCCCATTCGCCGAGGCGGCAGACGGCGCAGCCGGCTTGGAAACCCTGCTTCCCGTCCTTTTACGTTTGCATCACAGCAACGGCCTGAGCCTGATTGATATCCTCAAACCACTGACGATCAACGCCGCCAACCTCTTGGGTCTGCCATCCGGGAGGCTGCAAAAAGGCGCCATCGCCGACATCGTCCAGCTCGATCCCAACCCACCATGGGTATTGAACAAAGACATTCTGCAATCGCGCTCCAAGAACTCACCGTTTGATGAGGCCCGCCTGCAAGGCCGTGTCCTGCGCACATTGGTTGATGGCGAACAGGTCTATAACTACTAAAATAACGGCTCCTGCACCGCCCCGAAAGATGACGGCAACGGCCAACGCCGTCCGTCAAATCAGCACCCTTCAAGTGGTGTCAGACGAGCAAAGTTGACGATATGACGCTCACCGAACAACCAGCCTTGATAACCGTTGCAGCCTTTGCATTCGGCTATCTCATTGGCTCGATCCCCTTCGGGCTCATACTCACGAAGCTTGCGGGCCTCGGTGACATTCGTGCCATCGGGTCAGGCAACATTGGCGCAACCAACGTTCTGCGCACTGGCAATAAGCCGCTCGCAGTCGCCACGCTGGCGCTCGACATCTTTAAAGGCTGGTTGCCGATTGCCATCACGGTCGCGCTCATCGGCACCGTCGCAGCCAACAGCGGTGCTGACCCCATCGCCAGCCAAACCATTGCAGCAGCTGGCGTCGGGGCCTTCATTGGGCATTGCTTTCCAGCCTGGCTCGGCTTCAAAGGCGGCAAGGGTGTCGCAACCTACATCGGCGTCCTGCTGGGTTGGCTCTGGCCAGCCGCGCTGGCCTTCTGTCTGATCTGGCTTGCAACCGCATTTCTCAGCCGGTTTTCCTCGCTTTCCGCCCTGGTGGCAGCCGCCTGCACACCCCTTGTCATGGTCGCGCGCGCAGCACCAATGCCTATGGTCGTCGCATCCGCCCTGTTGTCAGCGCTGCTGATTGCAAAACACCACACCAACATCCAGCGTCTCATGAACGGTCAGGAGCCGAAAATCGGTGCCAAAACCTGACCCCGGCGACGCGGGCACCGCGGACCGCAACCCCGCTGACGACCTCACGACCGACCAGGCACCCGACCTGTTCGCCTCTCCCCCCCTGCCCGTTGCCGAATTGGACGACACCCAACGGATCGCCTGTCTGCGTCTCATCCGCTCAGACAATGTCGGCCCTGTCACATTCCGGCAGCTGATCAACCACTACGGTGGCGCAGCCGAAGCGCTGGAAGCCTTGCCGGAAATCGCAAGCCGATCCGGCCGGAAGCGCGCCTTGCGTATTTGCTCGCGCGAAGCTGCCATTGCCGAACTGGAAGCCGCATCACGATGCGGCGCGACACCCATCTTCACGATCGAACCCGGTTATCCGCGTCGCATCGCACTGACCGACGTCCCGCCCCCAATGCTCTACGCAAAAGGGCGCCTTGATCTCCTCAACCAGCCCTCGGTCGCCATTGTCGGCGCGCGCCAGTGCTCAGCAGCCGGGCAAAAACTAAGCCGGACCTTTGCCTTGGAACTCGGCAAGGCCGGTCTGATTGTGGTCTCCGGGTTAGCCCGCGGCATCGATGGTGCAGCCCACATCGCCAGCGTGGAGACCGGCACCATCGCGGTCGTGGCGGGCGGAGTGGATGTCATCTATCCGCCAGAACACGATAAACTGCACGCCCAGATCGCCGAGCAGGGCTGCATCATCAGCGAGATGCCGTGCGGCTTCAGACCACGTGGCAAGGACTTTCCAAGACGCAACCGTTTGATCTCCGCAGCCTCATTAGGGGTTCTGGTCATCGAGGCCGCCCGTCGCTCCGGTACGCTTTCCACGGCCCGCATGGCCGGTGAGCAAGGACGCTCCGTCTTCGCCATTCCAGGCAACCCGCTTGACCCGAGGGCCGAAGGCACAAACCTTCTGATCAAGAATGGCGCCACCCTCGTGACGGAAGCGAGCGACATCATAGATGCTCTGGCCCCGATGACCGATCACGCGCATGGCAGCTTTAATGAGCCGCCTGCCATGATGGCTTACCCACAGACCACACCGTCGCCATCAACCACCAGCGGCGGTTCAACGGATGAACCGTCACCGACTGATCCGGAAATGGATGCGCCATCCGTCGCCACCACCCGCTCCGGTCAGGCCAGCGCCTCGCCAGTCGTATCAGTCGCGTCGGTCGGCATGTCTGAAGAGGCCGCCATAGCAGCAGTCGAACAGGCCATTGGGCCTGCTCCAGTTGAGATTGACGACATCATTCGCAGCACCGGGCTGCCCGCACGCCAAGTGCGCACCATCATCCTCGAACTGGATCTCGCCGGCGCAATAGAGCACCACGGATCAAACCTTGTCTCAACCAGGGTCTAAAACCGCTCAGCCAAACCGTCGATCGACGCTGGACGGCACATCTTCGTCACGGCGGCCGTTCTCATAGGCTTGCATGAGCAGCCCCGCCAACTCGGCATAACCGGCTTTGGCTGCCATGCGATGAAGCTCCAATGTCAGGTCCAAAATATAGTTGAGCTGGTCGCAAGACTGGCCATCCACCACACAAACGCTGTCGCCGTCATTGTTTTCGATATCTGTCATTTAGAAAGAACCCCCGTCACACTCCACAAAGGCCACCTTTCAAAATCAATATGGTTGCGCACGACAAACATATTCTACCTTAAATTGTAAGTCTACGTTATTTCGCCCTGCAACAGGCGATACACACAGCTCGTTTGACACCGGTCAGCCAATCCACCATGTTTTCGACAAACGCCGTCGGCGAACTTCAGCGCCATCGTTCGTTGAGACGAAGAGGGACCCCGTTGCCGCTCCGGTCGGCTCAAAATGCCGCCTTCGAGAGGGAAAGCATCATCGTAATCAGAGCGGTGCCAAAACCTGCACCAGTGTTTTCGAACGGCATGTCACGACGGCAGGCCACCGATCAGTCGCCATAAAAATCTTAGCAACCCCCGTCCCCGTATACGAAGTGGAACGGGGCTAGAGATGGCTGCGACGTGTTTGCCCATCAGCCGTGACACAGCAACATGACATTGAAAGACGGAAATGAACGTCGTCATCGTGGAATCCGCCGCTAAGGCGAAGACAATCAACAAGTACCTGGGCTCCGGTTACAAGGTTCTTGCATCCTATGGCCACGTCCGCGACCTCCCCTCGAAAAATGGGTCGGTAGAACCGGACAATGATTTCGAAATGCACTGGGACACCGACACAAAATCCCAAAAGGTGCTCAAAGAAATCACCGACGCCGTAAAGGGTGCCGATAAGCTGATCCTCGCCACCGACCCTGACCGCGAGGGTGAAGCCATCTCATGGCATATCCTGCAGGTCCTCGAAAAACGCCGGGCCATCAAAAAGGGCACGTCCATCGAGCGGGTGGCATTCAATGCCGTCACCAAACAGGCCATTCTATCTGCGCTCTCAAAACCCCGTGAGATCGATCGCCCTCTTGTCTCCGCTTATCTGGCACGCCGCGCACTTGATTATCTGGTGGGCTTCACGCTCTCTCCGGTTCTCTGGCGCAAGCTTCCAGGGGCGCGGTCAGCCGGACGCGTCCAATCCGTCGCCCTTCGCCTGATCTGCGACCGCGAATCTGAAATCGAGCGGTTCAAAACAGACGAATACTGGTCAATCGAAGCTGCACTGAAAACGGCTGGCGGAGACGACATCAAAACGCGCCTTGTCGCCATCGACGGCAAGAAGCTCCAAAAGTTGGACATCAAAGACGAAACGTCTGCGAAAGCGATCAAGGCTGCGATCGAAGGCGGCACCTACACGATCAGATCGGTGGACAAAAAAGCCACCAAACGAAACCCGTTTGCACCCTTCACAACATCGACGTTGCAACAGGAAGCCTCACGCAAACTGAACTTCTCCGCGAAGCAGACGATGAACGTGGCCCAACGGCTTTACGAAGGCGTCGACATCGGCGGCGAAACCGTCGGCCTCATCACCTACATGCGGACCGACGGCGTCCAGATCGTCCCCGAAGCCGTGAAAGAAGTCCGCAGCCAGATCGTGCGGGAATATGACGTCAACTACGTCGCACCCTTTGTCCGCGAATATAAAACAAAAGCAAAAAATGCGCAGGAAGCCCACGAAGCTGTCCGCCCCACAGACATTTCGCGCCGCCCCCAGGACCTCTACAAAAAGCTCGATAGGGATCAAGCGGCCCTCTACAGCCTGATCTGGAAGCGGACACTCGCCAGCCAGATGGCCTCCGCCGAATTGGAGCAAACCGCAGCAGAAATCGACGTTCCCGGCAAAGACAGCAAAACCTACAGCGTTCGCGCGAATGGAACCGTCGTGACATTCGAAGGGTTTTTGAAACTCTACGAAGAGGGCAAGGACGACGAGGAAGATGATGATACCCGCCGCTTGCCTCCGCTGACCGCCGGCGACGTCATGAAAGACCACGGCGTCGAAGCCAACCAGCACTTCACGCAACCACCGCCCCGCTACACAGAGGCGACCCTGGTAAAACGCATGGAAGAGCTCGGCATCGGCCGCCCATCGACCTATGCCGCAACGCTGGCCGTTCTGCGCGATCGTGAGTATGTCGTCGCCGATAAAAAACAGCTCGTTCCTGAGGATAAAGGCCGGCTCGTCATTGCCTTCCTGGAAAGCTTCTTCAATCGTTATGTGGAGTACGACTTCACCGCCGGCTTGGAAGATAAGCTGGACCTGATCTCAGACAACAAACTGGAATGGAAAGACGTCTTGCGCGAATTCTGGCGCGACTTCACCGGCGCGGTCGACGAGATCAAGGATCTGCGCGTCGGCGAGGTGCTCGACGCCTTGAACGAAATCTTGGGTCCGCACGTCTTCCCACCACGTGAAGATGGTACGGATGCCCGCAGCTGTCCGGCCTGCAAGAAAGGGCAATTGTCCCTCAAGATTTCCGGAAAGTTTGGCGCATTCATCGGCTGTGGAAACTACCCCGAATGCCGCTTTACAAGACAACTGTCCCAATCGGACGCCGAAGCTTTGGCGGGCGGAACGGACGGCACGGTGCTCGGCACTGACCCAGAAAGTGGTGAACCTGTCACGCTTCGCACCGGCAGATTTGGCACTTACTTGCAAATCGGCGAAGGCTCCAAAGACGAAAAGCCCAAGCGTTCGAGCATTCCAAAAGGGATCGACGCTGGAAACGTCGATCTCGAGTACGCGCTCAAACTTCTCTCTTTGCCGCGTGAAGTCGGCGTCCACCCGGAAACCGGTAAAACCATCACGGCCGGCTTGGGCCGTTACGGACCGTTCGTCCTGCATGATGGCACATATGCCAACGTCGAGAGCATCGAAGATGTCTTCACAATCGGCATCAACCGTGCGGTCACCGTCATTGCGGAAAAACTGGCAGGCGGCGGCAAGGGCCGCTTCGGAAGGCCGAAGGCAACCGTTCTCAAAGACCTCGGCGAACATCCCGACGGCGGCGGAAAGATGGAAGTTCTGGAAGGGCGCTACGGCCCGTATGTCAGCCACAACAAAATCAACGCGACGATCCCGAAGGGTAAGGAACCAACGGACGTAACAGTTGAAGAGGCCGTCGCCTTACTGGCTGAACGCGCGGCCAAAGGCGGCAAGAAAAAACCGGCAAAGAAAGCAGCCGCGAAAAAGACCGCCGCCAAGAAGCCTGCAAAGAAAGCAGCAGCCAAAAAACCTACGAAGAAGGCGGCAGCAAAGAAATCCGCATCGAAAAAAGCAGCCAGCGAGACGAGCGATGCTGATGCCTAGTCCAGGGCAATGATCGTGCCCCGCAAACCAAACAAAGCCTCAAACGCAAAATCCCGCGCAGGCGCATCCAGTAAAGATGCACCGCCCGCCGCAAAGGCTGGCCGAGGCGCAGGGCTGGGCCCGAATGAACGCAAACCCGACGGCACCTTGCCGACGCGTGAACAGATCGTCCGATTCATTTCGCAAGCCACCGGCAAAGTTGGCAAGCGTGAGATTTCACGGGCCTTCGGCCTGAAAGGTGGCGCACGCATCGCCCTCAAACGCGTTCTTGCCGACATGGCAGACGATGGATTGCTTGCCGGCACGCCAAAGGACTTGCGCCGCAAAGGCGGGCTGCCCCCCGTCACCGTGTTGGACGTGTTCGACATCGATGATGAAGGCGACCTGCTGGCACGTCCGGCCGTATGGAAAGACAGCGACGGCGAACGCCCAACCGTGCGAATGGTCGTCAGTGACGCCAACCGTCCCAACCGGGAACGCACTGCAAAATTTGGCGTCGGCGACCGCGTGCTGGCCCGCATCACCGTGGAAGAATCAGAGCCAGCCGCAGCGACCAGCCAAGCGGAAAGTTCCAACGTTGCACCACCCAGCGACGAAACCGCCGGCATACCTGCCGATATCGCCGTCACCACCGCGTCCCCTGCCGTCGCCTCACCCACCTCTTCACAGCGATCAACCGTAACATTTCTGGGCGAAGCAATCCGCCGCCTGTCGCGCGAAGCACGGACCCTCCTCGGCGTCTACCGCGCCCACCATGACCGCCCCGGCGGCACAATCGAACCGGTTGATCGCAAGAACCTGCGCGAGTACGCCGTCCAGAAATCAGACCTTGGCGGAGCCGTGGATGGCGACCTGGTCCGTTTCGAGTTGGCCAAATCCGGCCGCCAGCACGTCCCCCAGGCCAAAATCCTTCAGGCCCTCGGAAATCCTGACGATCAACGCCAAATCAGCCTCATCGCAATTCACACGCACGGCCTGCCCGACGAATTTCCAGAAAGCGTCTTGAACGAGGTCGAAACGCTTGAGGCGCCCACACACAAAGACCGCACCGACCTGACCGGCATCCCGCTGATCACCATCGACCCACCCGATGCCAGAGATCACGACGACGCCGTATATGCAGAACTGGACGACGACCCAAAAAACCCTAACGGCTTCGCCATCATCGTGGCCATCGCCGACGTCGCCCATTACGTGCGCCCGGGCACCAAGCTTGACCGTGAAGCGGAAAAGCGCGGCAACTCGATCTATTTTCCAGACCGCGTTGTCCCAATGCTGCCAGAGCGCATTTCAAACAACCTGTGTTCGTTGAAAGAAGGCGAGGACCGTCCGTGCCTGGCCGTCCGGATGGTCTATGACTGCGACGGCGTAAAACTCAGCCACACGTTCATGCGCGCCATGATGCGCTCGGCCACCAAGCTGTCGTATGCCGAGGCTCAAACAGCCTTCGACGGCAACCCCGACCCCATCTGTATGCCCGTTCACGACACAGCGCTCATGCCGTTGTGGCACGCCTACCGTCTGCTCAAGAAAGCCCGCGATGCCCGCGCACCGCTAGACCTCAATCTGCCGGAACGTAAACTCCGCCTCGGCGATGATGGCCGGGTTGCCGATGTCTACATTCCCGAACGCCTGGATGCCCACAAACTCATCGAAGAGTTCATGATCCAGGCCAACGTGGCCGCAGCCGAAGAGCTGGAAAAACGAAACACACCACTCGTCTACCGCGTACACGACAAGCCTTCGAAAGAAAAACTGAAGAGCCTGCGCGAGTTCCTGCAGACACTTGATCTTCAGGTTCCGCCTGAAGGCCAGCTCAAGCCAAAAGCCTTTAACGTCATCCTGGAGAAAGCAAAAAGCCTTCCTGCGCCCGAGTTGATCAACGAAGTGATCCTGCGCTCGCAATCGCAGGCTGAATACACGCCAGAAAACATCGGCCACTTCGGGCTGAACTTGCGCCGCTATGCGCACTTCACCTCACCCATCCGCCGTTACGCCGACTTGCTTGTGCACCGCGCATTGATCACCGGATTGAATTTTGGCACCGACGGAATGGATATCGATCCAAGCTCAACAGCGGCCGTCGAGATCAAAACAGATCTGGCGAAGGTCGCAAAATCGATCTCGGAAGCTGAGCGTCGCGCCATGGCCGCCGAACGCGAAACGACGGACCGGCTTATCTCGGCCCACCTGGCTGACCACGTGGGAGCCAAGTTCAAAGCCCGCATCGCAGGCGTCACCAGATCAGGCCTTTTCGTGAAACTGACGGAAACCGGTGCCGATGGGTTCATCCCGATATCGAGCCTGGGCGACGATTTTTTCCACCACCTGGAAGAAGCCCACGCCCTTCTAGGTGAGCGCTCCGGCCTTGCCCATACATTAGGAGACGCGGTGGATGTCAAACTGGTCGAGGCGATCCCAAGCGCTGGCGCATTGAGATTTGAAATGCTGAGCGAGCCCCGCAAAATGAATATGTCAGCCGTCAAGGCCATGCAGTTCCTGAAAGTCGCCCGGCGCGGACGTTCAAGACCTGGCGGCGAGCGCAGAGGCAGGCGCGGCCGTTAATCCCAGACCGCTCACCGTCTGGCACCCAATGTGTTAGCGTGCCGGTCATAGTTTGGTTGAACCCAAAATAGCTCAGTTGACCCAATGAGGAACCGCCGTGGCCGTTGAGATCACC
>JBCBRH010000039.1:0-35578 GCA_039819785.1 Pseudomonadota bacterium
CCCGGAGGCGTTCCCATCGTTGATGAAGAAGGCGTCCTCATCGGCGCAATGGGTGTCAGCGGCAGCTCCGTCGAAAACGACGATGCCGTGGCAGATGCAGGCGTCAAGGTCATCGGTCTTTGCGATCTGCCCGAGCACCCCTGGCGGACATAAATGTGTCAGGCAGTCAGAGAACGCCTGCAAACTGATAAGCCTGCGAATTGAACGCCTCGAAGGCCCCAGCTGCAACCCAGTCTGGGGCCTTTGCCGTTCGGACGACAAGCGAGGCGGCCCCGACCTTTCCCGATCCCAAGCCAGACCTGAAATCACGCCAAGAGTGGCCTCCCGCCTCATGCAATCGCATTCGTTGATATTGACTATGTGAAAAATAGTGACTACAAAAATAAAAGCTTATGGAATAGAAATCGAACAAGACGAGTTGAGGCATGAAGTCGATGATGAATGTCCTCGTAGTCGGCCTGGCCATCGGCGCCATCACGTGGCTCGGGTCCTTCGTCATCGACGCCTTGCGACCCGTCCCATCAGAGCCAGAATCGCTGACCTGGTTGCCGGATGATTTCGAGGTGAAAACGGCCAGGATCGATGGCCTGAAGGTGCGCTACATTCAGGGCGGTTCTGGCCCAAACCTGGTGCTTTTGCACACGCTGCGCACGCAGTTGGACATCTATCAAGACATGCTTCCAGCACTCGCCGAAACATTCACCGTTACGGCCATGGACTACCCTGGACACGGCTGGTCCGACATCCCGGACGTCACATACGAACCCGACATTTTCTACACCTGGGTCGAGACATTCCTGGAGGTTACCGGCATCGAAAACGCGACACTGGCTGGCACTTCCATTGGCGGGACAATCCCACTTGTTCTTGCAGGCCGTGGCAATCCTCGCATCGCAAAAGCCATCGCGATCAATCCCTATGACTACAAGATCACGTACGCTTCCGGCCTGAAAGGCAGTTCGTTCTGGGCCAAAGTCGTTCACACCGCCGTCGAAATACCATTTCTCGGTGAGATGTTCATGCGGCTTCGTATGCAATGGATGGAGCGCATGATTCTGGAGGGAGGTGTGGCGGATAACAAGGCTTGGACGGACCCGCTATTTGCGGAAGTCTCAAGCGTTGGCAACCGTCCAGGTCAGATGAGAGGGTTCATCAGCCTTTTGCGCGAGAGCCAGAAATGGCAGACCGCGCGAACCGCATATGCTGACATCAAGGTGCCGGTGCTTCTGATATACGGCGACGAAGACTGGGCACCGCCTGCCGACCGGAGGGAAACGGAAACGCGTATTCCAGACGTCAAAGTCGAGGTGATCGACAATGCGGGTCATTTCCTATCGCTGGACAAACCCGGTGAATTGGTTGAAAGCATCAAGGCCTTTGCGTTGCCTTGATGGCTGCCTCTCCTCGCCTGGTTTACGGTCGTCCGGCAGGCAGGTTCGAATGCCTGGGGAAGCAAACAAATCCCTTCGACAGCACATTTTTCGCATGTGAACCGCCGAACGAAAAAACCGTGAAAAAGCAATTTGATCAGCACTGTCCCGTTGCCCGCACGCTGGATGTGATTGGCGAAAAGTGGACCATTCTGATCTTGCGCGAACTCTTTTTATTTGGCCCGCGACGCTTCCAGGACTTCGCCGACCGTCTGACGGGCATCAGCCCGAATACGCTGTCGGACAGACTAAAGAAACTCGAGGCGAGCGGCATCCTGAAGCGCAGTTTTTACGACGAGCATCCCCCACGAGCCGAGTATCACCTCACCGACAAGGGCGATGAATTGGGCCCGATTTTGCTGGCCCTCAAAAAGTGGGGCGAGGACAACACCTCGGTCGGTTAGAGCTAGGCCGAAAAAAACATCCGCGCCTGCGAACACCAATACGGACCGCGGACTTGCCGCGTGGCACCAGGGCACGGTCTTGGCCCAAACGGCACTTGCCCGCGCGCCCTTGATCGTGTTGCAGTGCTTGGCAGGGGAAGGCTGATGGAGGCTTCGATGCCCGAGAGATCTCGATCCCGCCGCGTTATGCTTTGCCTGCTCAGTGCGTGTGCCTCGCTTTTGGGATTCAGCGTGACCACACCTGCGTTTGCCGTGTCCGGCAGCAAGTGTATTGCCATGGCGCAAGCGCCATCAACCAAGGAGGCGCAAGCGCCATCAACCAAGGAGGCGCAGGCGCCATCAACCAATCAGGCGCAGGCGCCATCAACCAATCAGGCGCAAGCGCCATCAATCCGCTCAGCCGGAGCATCCCCGTTTCGCGCCCCCTCTCTTATCCACCAGATCGCCCACCAGCCAGCAACCCTTGTTCCCACAGCCCTCAACGTAGGTGAAGTCCGCATCACGTATGTCACGCACGCTTCGTTTCGCATTGAAACGCAAGGCGGCATCGCGATGGTGACAGACTATTCGGGCATCGCCGGCGAAGGTCGTCCGCCCGACGTGGTGACCATGAACCACGCCCATGAAACCCACTGGACCGACACGCCGGACCCGCGCATTTCACATGTGCTGAGAGGCTGGAACCCGAATGGCGGTCCCGCAAACCACGAACTCAATATCGGCGACGTCTTCATACGCAACGTCCCGACCGACATCCGAAACTGGGGTGGCGGCAGTGAGCCGGACGGCAATTCGATCTTCATCTTCGAGGTCGCCGGTTTGTGCATTGGCCACTTAGGCCACCTGCATCACGAACTGGCGCCCGCCGACCTCGGCGTGATCGGCCAGCTGGATATTGTCATGGCCCCGGTCGACGGGTCCTATACCTTGGACCACGACAGCATGGTCAATGTCTTGAAGCTCTTGAAAGCCCGGCTGGTTATTCCGATGCACGCCTTCGGCCAAATCACGCTTGAACGGTTTCTCGGCCGGATGGCGTCAGACTTTGAGATCATCCGGTCCGGCACCTCGACCATGATTGTCAGCGCGAACCAGTTGCCCGACACACCAACCATCCAAGTTATGCCTGAAAGCCTGAGCTGGTCGTTTGAGTAAGGAAGACAGGTGAAAGACCACCCTATTGTAAGGCGCGCCGAAGCGTGCCCGCCCCGCGTCAAGGCTTCGAATTATCCAGAACCTTTCGCCGCCCGGGTGCGGGATCGGATCAAACAGCCTCTCGGTGATCTTTTCGGCCTGACAAACTTCGGCGTGAACCGCACGACCCTCAAACCAGGTGCGGAATCAGCTCTCCTGCATCGCCATAAGACGCAGGATGAATTCATCTATATTCTTGCAGGCCACCCGACGCTGATCACGGATCGTGGTGAAACAGAACTCGATCCGGGCATGTGTGCGGGCTTCCCTGCCGGTGGGGTTGCGCATCACCTCGTCAATCGAACGACGTCGGATGTTGTCTATCTTGAGATCGGAGATCGCTCTGCTGGTGACGAAGGCACGTATCCAAACGATGACCTGAAAGCCGTCCAGGACAAGCAGGGAAAGTGGGTTTTCCAACACAAGGATGGCACGCTCTATTGAGGTGGCCAGTTACGCGGACAAACCATTCCAGTTCCCAGAACGATCTATTTCGCGGGATTGCCGTTGAGCATTGCAGCCAGCCCGGCATATCCGATCTTGGCCAATCTCTCACCGCCCTCCCGGTAGTATGCCGCATCGCCTTTGATGCCATGGCCTTCGACGACCCGGTTCATCATCGCAAAAAGCCCCGCCACGAAGGCGGCATGCGAAATGGCCGTTGTGTCCCACCCCGCATCGAGAATCCGCTGCGTATCATCAGCCGTGACGGTGGCCGGTGCCCGCGTCAGCTTTGCAACGTAGGTGAGCACTGGCATGAGTTTGGGGTTCGCGGTCGCATCCGGAAGTTCGCAGACAGCTTGGACGTCCCTTGACTCCATGCCCAGCCCGACAGCCGCGCTGCTATGAACACCTTCACAATAGGCACAGGCATTGATGCTTGAGACATAAGCAGCGATCGCCTCCCGCTCAGCCACGGAAAACGGCGAAGGTCCGCGCATGATCACATCGGTCAACGCCAGCGATGTGCGCGCAAATTCGGGATACATCTGGAAGATGTCAATCAGTGTCGCATCAGTGGGCAGAGATGGCAGATGAGGCATGATCGGCACTCCAGGCGCTGGCGGGCCTGATCAATACGACGGTGCTGGGTGAAGCGCAGCAAAAAGCCTGTGCAAACGCCATGACCGACCCAGTCGGTGATGAGTATGGCGTCGATCTCAGCAGCAACCAGTACGCACCTGAACCGTTTACGACGGCTCGGGATAAACGGGCTTCAGTCCTTGGTTTGGCTTGACCGGCAGCAGCGGTTCTTTCGATTGGGGCGATCGCATGGTGTCGAGATACGCGATGATGTCGTCAATTTCATGCAAAGTCATTTGCACGTTGGGCATGGGGGGATGGGGGGCAATCAAAACGTTTAGGATGCGCTCGCGCGTCTGTCCTGGCCGATTGGCAATCGATGCAAACGTCGGCGGTCCAGCAGTAGCTGCTCCCGTCTGCGTGGGGCCAACGACATGACATGTCGCGCAAAGCCGTTCGGCCAGAACCTGCCCCCGCGCCGCGTCGGCAGCCCAGTCTTTCTTGTCATCCGCCAGTCCTGGGACACACAGTCCAATGAGGATGGCGACACTCGGGAGGATGCTCTTGAGGTAGGTCATGCGAATTCCTTGCTCTTAAGGAAGCTGGATGCGTCGTGCGGAGGGGCCGGCGCGAGGTCCCAGGAACGCGGTGTCCTTGGAGAAGTTAGGCGCGAGCGGCCGACTGTCAGCACGTGGCGCAATTAAAGGTGCTGCCAACGACAGAGAGATTGATGCCAATCAATGCTCTGCTAGGACCAAAGGCGAATACTCACATCAACAATAGCTGCAAAGTCAGCACGAACTCTGGGAGGAAGCGTTGCGAACACCGTCCGTAACACATGTGGAAAATCGTGCGACACGGCTTCACGATATGATGCTCCATCTCGACCTGAACCCTGCAGCGTTTGCGCGGCTGGACCGTGGCGATGCCTATGCCGAGGCAAGGGCAAAATGTCTGAAGTGCGCGTTGGCCGCCGAATGCCTCAGTTGGCCGTCTGCCAGTGGAAGTCACGCGGAAAAACCGCCGGAGTTTTGCCCCAATGCATCCATTTTCGAGCGGTGCCCAAGACTGGGAAGGAAAGCGGACGCCTGATCGTTAGGCCTTCAGCCGATAGCCGGTTTTGAAGATCCACCAGATGATCGCGACGCAAACGAGCAGAAACACGAATGTCATGCCGAGCGACACAAGCACCGGCAGGTCGGAAATGCCGTAAAAGCTCCAGCGAAACCCGCTGATCAGATAGACGATCGGGTTGAACAGCGTCACGGTCTGCCAGAACGGTGGCAACATGCTGATGGAGTAAAACGTCCCGCCCAGAAAGGTCAGCGGTGTCAGCACAAGAAGCGGGATCACCTGTAGCTTTTCAAAGCCGTCAGCCCAAACCCCGATGATGAAGCCAAACAAGCTGAACGACACCGCGGTGAGGACCAAAAACAGCAGCATGACAAATGGATGGTCAATGCGAAGGTCGACAAAGAAGCTGGCCGTGAACAAAATCAGCAGGCCGAGAACAATCGACTTTGTTGCAGCCGCGCCGACGTATCCCAAAACGACTTCAAACGGTGAAATCGGCGCCGAGAGAATTTCGTAAATCGTACCCGTGAAGCGCGGGAAGTAGATGCCGAACGCCGCATTGGACGTGCTCTCGTTCAGCAACAGCAGCATGATCAGGCCCGGGACGATAAATGCCCCGTAGCTCACTCCATCGATACTTTCGATGCGCGACCCGATCGCAGCGCCGAACACGATAAAATAAAGTGACGTCGACAGCACAGGTGACGCCACGCTTTGCAGAAGCGTCCGGCCCCAACGCGACATTTCAAACATGTAGATCGCCCGGACCGCCGTGAAATTCATGGTGCGTCCTTTACGATGTCGACGAAAATGTCTTCAAGCGAACTCTGCGTCGTACTGAGGTCTGAAAAATGAATTTCCGCAGCCCGCAGATCGCTCAAGAGTGAGGTGATCCCGGTGCGCTCCGCCCGCGTGTCATAGGTGTAAATCAGTGTTTTCCCGTCGTTGTCCAACGTCAATTGATGCGTGGCAAGCTCGTCTGGCAGGGCCTCCAAAGGCGCGGACAGATGCACTTGGAGCTGTTTCTTGCCCAGCTTGCGCATCAGTTCGTCTTTTTGTTCGACCACAACGATTTCACCCTTGCTGATGACACCGATGCGGTCTGCCATCTCCTCGGCTTCCTCAATGTAGTGCGTCGTCAAAATGATCGTCACGCCCGATGCGCGCATGTTGCGGACGATATCCCACATGTCACGCCGCAGAGCGACGTCGACACCGGCGGTCGGCTCGTCCAGAAACAGGATCTTTGGTTCATGAGCCAGCGCCTTGGCAATCAGGACGCGCCGCTTCATACCCCCAGACAGCGTCAGGATCTTGTCGTTGCGCTTGTCATAAAGCGACAACTGGCGAAGGACGTTTTCGACATACACGGGATTGGAAGCCTTACCAAACAGCCCCCGGCTGAACGACACCGTGGACAAGACGGTCTCAAACATGTCCGTCGAAAGCTCTTGCGGCACCAGACCGATCATGGCCCGCACCGTTCGATAGTCGTCGACAATATCGTGCCCGTCGACGGTCACCGTGCCAGCCGTTGGCGTGACAATCCCGCAGATCGTGCTGATCAGCGTCGTTTTGCCGGCCCCATTAGGCCCAAGCAGCGCAAAAATCTCGCCGCGCTCGATGGACAGATGGATGCCCTTAAGGGCTTGAAATCCCGACGCATAGGTCTTGTCCAAGCCTGAAACCGTGATGATGTCGTTCACCCGTGTCCCGCCTTCAAATACGAGCCCGCACGATGGTCGAGGTCAGCGCGCCGCTCGCCCCGAACCTTGAAGCAGACACTTGCCCTTTCTGCCCGACCACGGCAATAGTCCCGCCCGATTATGACCTCTTCACCTACGCTTCCATCAAAAAGGATTTAAATCATGAGCGAACGCATCATCATGCGCGTCGGCGAAAGCCTCGTTGGCGGTGGCCCCCCAGGAACAGCAGCAGAACCAGAAGTCGTCATCGGCGAGATGGACGGCCCCTTCGGTTCGGCCTTCGCCAACCTCCTCGGCGACCAGGTCAAAGGGCACTCTCGGGTACTCGCAATCATGAACACCGACGTCATGGTGCGTCCACCAACGATCTGCGTGTCCAAAGTGACCGTCGAGGATGTCCGTTACACCAATATTTTGATGGGCACGGTCCAGTATGCAACCTCGATGGGCGTGCTTGACGCCGTGCGCGCCGGTGACATCCCAAAAGACAAAGTCAACGACTTGGGGATTATCGTTTCAGTCTGGTTGAACCCATCCGTCGCAACGGACGACAATCTGGACCACCAGATCCTGTTTGACATTCACCGCAAAGCCACCACCCAGGCGATCAATAAGGCGATGAACTTTGAGCCCTCTATTGATTGGCTTTTAGAAAACCAGGACAAGATTGTTCATAAATATTTCGAAAAAGGATTGAAAGGCGAAATTTAAGCACCGCCCATCCCTTTCACTTCAAACGGAATACAAAAAAAGCCCGCTGTATTGCAGTGGGCTTTTTTTAATTTTATTCCAATCTGAAGTTCACCGGCGCCGACCGCCACCGCGATCACGGTTAGACTAATACTGAGCGTGCCGGGCGTTGACGCGCTTGCACTTCGCAGCTGGATATCCAAAGCCGTCATTGTCCCGCTTGATGTCGAGGCGGTAGCGGCACTCGTCCTTTGCCATCGCGCATGCTTCGCGGCGTGTCCAACCCTCACCGTATCCGCGGGTCTGCCCGAGTTTTGGGCCATGTCCAAACAACGCCTTGGCCTGTGCTGTACAAATCCATTGGGCTTGTGCCTGAGAAACGGGGCCAAGAACGGCGAAAGCGGCAACAAGGGCAGTCAGGATCTTTTTGTTCATAGCGTCACTCCATTTGGCTTAAAAGACTTCTGCATTCATTGCTGTTGTGATGAAACTGAACCTAACCTATGAGCAGGACTGACGAAGTTCCCTTCGGAACACAAAAAAACCACCTGCGAAAAGCAGATGGTTCTTTGAGGTGTTCGCTTTCGCGAATGTCGGCTCGTTTTAATCGAACCTGATTATCGTGACGTCTTGGAAAACGTGTTCAAGTCAGGAACCGTATTCAACCAAGACGCGCCCCGCGATAAATCAATGCGGCAGTCTGCGAAGAAGCTCGGGTGCCACCCACCTTTTCTCCAGAATGCTTGACGCCGCGATAGGCCAAATCCGATTTCGCGCCATGCGAGCCTGTTCCAGCCACATTGGCAGATGCAAGTTTGGTGACGTCATTGGCGAGGCCGCGATAAATCATTTTGCTCATGAAAAAACTCCTGTCGTGTTCTATGAGGGCGTCTACCGCCTCAGCGGCGACGCCCGTCTGTCTCGTAGGAAATGCTGAAAGGGGTCGTTACGCTGTGCGGAAGCCGCGATAGATAAGCGCCGTTGGATTGACCCGTGTGCCAGTGTTTTCGGTTGGGCGAATGCCGTTGTGAGCAACTCCGCGATAGACCAACTGCGGGCGGCCACCGATGAACATGCCGTTCTGGTTTTCGCTGACGTTGCTTTGGCCATCATGCTGCTGGCCGCGGTAAATAAGTTTGGTCATGGTAGCCTCCGTTTTGGGTTGGTTGTCATTTGGGAGCGCCGCGCTCCCGTCGTCTGATGAACACAACTTACGCAAGGTGTGTAAGTTTGTCAACCCGCTTATGTTGCCCAGCTCCACATGCTGTGTTCCTTAATGATTTGAGTGTGTTACACTTCACAAAGTGGCCTTCGGCCCCCAAAACCGGGCCAGAACACGAGAAAAAAAGATTGGAGCGCGCCTCTGGCGCTGAAAGTGAGCATGGAAAAGCTCGACCAACGCATACAACTCGTCGCGTCGTCCGAATTCTCCCAGACCATTGATGATTGGCGGCGCGGCCAATCTGATCTGCCGTCACGGTCAGAAGCAATCCGTCGCCTCGTCCAGCAGGGTCTGCGCTACGAACAGGAGTTTCCGATGCAGATGATTATTGCGGTCATCCGGCCCCACAAATACGAGGCACTGCGCGAAGAGCTGGTAAAAGTCGGGGTCGAGGGCATCACGGTTACCCAGGTCTCTGGCTTCGGTCGCCAGCGCGGGCAGACGGAGATTTACCGCGGCGCGGAGTATCAGACTCACGAAGTGCCCAAGCTTCGCCTGGATATCGTCGTGCCCACCGAACTCTTGAACAGGGTGCTGGAGACCATCCAGTCCATCGCGGGCACCGGCAAAACCGGGGATGGGAAGATCTTCGTGCATCCTTTGGGAGAGGTCATCCGCATCCGCACAGGCGAAAAAGGCGACATGGCAGTGAGCTGACAAGGCCTAGTCAGCCCGGTGTTTCACGGCTCGGCGACCAAACCCAATTGGGCGACGAACAGCGATCAAAAATCGCTGTGTTGGGGCATGTTTGACTTCCCAGACCATCGCCAATTTGATAACCAAAAGTCATCGAACTTGGCCGGACGACCAGGCTGCACCGCCCCTTTCCAAGCATTGGAGCGCACGTTTAGGCTTCCCCCAAACTTCGACAGCAGACGGGTTTTCGCATGTCGCGGGCGACCTGAATTTGCGCCTACCGGAACTTGAAGAGGAGGACACCATGAACACAGGTGTCGTGAAATTCTACAACACCCAGAAGGGCTACGGCTTTATCCAACCAGACGACGGCGGCAATGACGTATTCGTCCACGCAACAGCTTTGGAACGTGCCGGCATGCAGCCGCTCGTCGAAGGCCAGAAGGTTCAATTCGATGTCGAAACGGACCGCCGCTCCGGCAAGCTGGCCGTTGGAAATATCCAGGCAGCGTAAGGCCGTTGACGACGGCTCCAGCCTGAAAAACCACAGCGCGAGACCAAGACAACGCATCGCCTGAGAATGAGAATGAGACTGAGACTGAGATAGCGCATTGCGTCAGACAACAGCCAAGCCGCCCCCTGACACCAAGCTCGCGGGCGGCTTTTTTTGATCATTTTGTCGGGTGTGCGTCTGGAATCGGGGGCCGCGGTCCACGTGCGAAGGTAGCCTGCTGTCCATTCAAACCATCATCTTGAGAACCTGCCGGGTGCGCACCGCGCATCGGATCGGCTGCCGCTGCTGACCTTATATGGTGTTCGGGAACGTCTGCCGCCCGGTGGTGGTAGCCTGCAGCATTTGAGTTTGGCGCGCCTGCATTGAGTTCAGGGCCCCGTTCCGGACCGTGAATCTCTCCCGAGATATCGCCGCCATCTGCCACCGACAAGCGGCCATAAGTCAATTGACCTTTGATGCGGCCTGTCGCGTGAACATCCAACAGGCCCTCAATGTGAACGTTGCCTTCGACGGCACCCAACACCTCGGCATGTCCGGCGTGCAAGCCACCACTGACAGACCCGCCTTTGCTGATGATCACGTGATCAGCCACAAGTGTTCCATCAAGATGGCCCTCAACCTGGACCTTGGAGCAGTTGCTGACTTCGCCAACCAATTTCGTTCCTGGGCCAATGAAGACGCGCCCTTCATCATCCGAAACTTCGATCACCTCTAGGTCTTGAGGCACCTCGGGCCTGACGGGTTGTCCGCCGTGCTCCTCTTGCGGAGCGGTCGCAGCCAGCCGGCTCCTAAGGGATTGGTCTTCAATATCCGGTGCCGAGACAACAACGGGCCGGTCATGTGCAGTCACGTGATGGTTTGAACCAACCGCACTAATGGACTTTTGAGCGGGCTGCGCTCGAGGCTTTCCAAATCCAAACATCAAAACAATCCTACAAACTCGACGCGTCAGCACTCAAGACGACGCGTGGCCAAAATGGAGGGCAGCCCCATCCCCCAAAACAACAAACACGTGCGTTTTGCCGGCAAACCAATTGGACCGAGCAAAGCTTCGGTGTCACATTCCCAGCAATGAATGCAACTGAACTAAGTACAGCTAATGTGAGATAAGTGATGGTTTTTCAACAGGCTGTCAACATTTGAACGCCCATCTACGACGATCCTGACGTGTGGGTTTTATCCAAGGTTCGAGATCACGTGCCGCCCATCACCACGCACACCAGCCTTGGCAGAGCGATGCCGCATCCTTAAAGCTTCAGTATAAGCGGCGCAGATCCAGCAGGTGGCGTCCGGTGAGCGGCCATGCGCAAAAGCTAACCACGACCACCATCAGCAGCAACCACAGGCCCCAGTCTGCAATCGCCAGTCGCCAATCGTGCGTCGCCAGACAACCAAAGACTTACAGGAAAAACCAGACAATCGATGCGGCAGCAAACAGTCATCTGTATGAAATGGGGCACGAGATACGGCCCGGAATTCGTCAATCGGCTGGCGTCGATGGTGGCCCGAAACACAACCCGGCCAACACGTTTCGTCTGCTTCACTGAGGATACAAGCAAGGTCAACGATGGCATTGAGGTCCATCCGCTTCCCAGCATCAATATCCCTGACCGTGTCGCCTGGACGCCCTGGCGCAAACTGTCCGTTTGGCAGCACCCCCTGGCAGACCTTCAAGGTGATGTGCTTTTCCTGGATCTCGATCTGGTGCTGACAGGGCCGCTGGATGACTTCTTTGACTATGAGCCCGGCGCTTATGTAGCCATCGACAACTGGACTCAACCCGGTCAAGGCGTCGGCAACACATCCGTGTTCCGCTTCCCCGCTGGCAAATATGCGCACATCTACGAGACCTTCGTCGCCGACCCGGAAGCGGTCCTGGGCAAATGGCGCATCGAACAGCAATACATCTCCGATACCATCGACAAAATGATGTTCTGGCCACAGCCCTGGTGCGTGAGCTTCAAGCATTCCCTGCTCCCCAGATGGCCGCTCAATTTTTTCAAATCGCCAGACCTGTCGGCCGATGCACGGATCGTGGCATTCACCGGCAAGCCCGACGCGGACGACGCCCTGATCGGCGAATGGCCAGGCCGTTCGTTGCGGCAAAAACTCTATAAGCATGTCCGGCCAACCCCATGGATCGCGGACCACTGGCGATGACAGCGACCACGCGCGGAAACCGTCTCGGCCTGGGCGTCCTGTCCTGGCATGGCTATGAGACACTCGAAGCATCGCTAAAAACCTACCCGGCCTCAGGCTTCCTCGATCTGTTCGACGAGCGTGTCATCTTCTTCCCCGAAATCACGGATCAGGGCTGTGTACTGGCTGCCCGCTTCGGCTTTGAGGCCAAAGGCCAACCGCAAAACAAAGGCATCATGGACGGCTTTCGGGGGCTCGCAAACGCCATGCAAAGCGACACCGTCGTGATGGTGGAGAACGACTGCCCGTTGATTGAAAGCTGCGAAGAAGCCGCCAAACAGATCGCCACGGCTCAGCACCTAATCGAAAATGGATCAGCCCAGGTCGTCCGTCTGCGCTCACGCCGCGATCCAGGTGAAGCCTTTGATACAGCCGACAAATACATGCGCCTTTACCCGCCCACGACTGCACATGGTATCGACCAGCTCAAGGCGGGTGTCTTGCGACGGCTCCGCCCAGGCAAAGCCAGGAAGCTCATCGGCACATCCGTTTATGTGGAGGCTGAGCCGGCGCAAAAATTTCCAGGAACGATCACCGACGCGGGCAGTGGCTTTTACCTCGCCCCCACCGACGCAATCACATGGACAAACCAATCCATCATGATCGACCGCCGTTTTTTTCTCGATAACATCATTGCGCGCGCTGAAAACGTAACCGGTCGGCGCACCGTCAACGGCTTTAAGAATCTTGAGATTGAATTGAACGATCACTGGTGGCGTTCACGCCCCTGGACCGTTGCCATTGCGCCCGGCCTCTTCACCCACCGCCGCCTCGGCACGCGTGGTTATTGATTAAGGGTGCGATTGCAGCTCGTCACCGCACCAGCGCGACCCACTGAAAGAACGCCAGCGCGGCCAGGCTGATCGCGCCGAGCCAGAGTGCTGCACGAGCGATCCACGCACCTTTGTTTTCTTCTGTTGCCAGCCGCTTGATGGTGGCGTTGTCGAGGCGGACGCCGTTCTTGGTCATCTCGTTTAACGACGACGCGGTTTCCTGCGCCTGGGTCATCAGCGATGGAACGTGGAGAAGAACGCGTCCGATTTCTTCAGCGCCATCACCAGCTTCGCGCAACCGGCCAGCAACACTCAGGTTGTTGTCAATCCACTCCTTGGCAACGGGCTCAGCGGCCGTCCACATATTGAGATCTGGATTGAGTGACCGCGCAACGCCTTCGACGATCACCATGGATTTTTGCAGCATGATCAGTTCGGGCCGCGTCTCCATATCGAAGACTTCCGTGTAGGCAAACAATTGGCCAAGTAGGTCCGCCATGGAGATTTCCGACGCTGTCCGGCCATGGATCGGCTCGCCAATGGCCCGCATAGCCTGCGCAAAGGTCTCGATCGAATGGTGCGGCGGCACATAGCCGGCCTCGAAATGGATCGCCGCGGCCCGTCTGTAATCGCGGGTGATCAGACCATGAAGGATTTCTGCGAGGAACCGCTGCTCGCGCAGGCCCAGCCGCCCCATGATCCCAAAATCGACGGCGACAATATCGCCTTTTGGATCAACGAAGAGGTTGCCCTGGTGCATGTCTGCGTGGAAAAACCCATCACGCATGGCGTGGCGCAAGAACGATCTGATAACCGTCAGCCCCAGTTCTTTAAGATCGAACCCTGCCGCCTCCAGCGCGTCGAGGTCGGCCATCTTGATGCCGTCGATCCATTCAAGTGTCAGCACCCGCTTGGACGTCCGGACCCAGTCGACCGTTGGCACTCGAAAGCCTTCGTCATTGATGATGTTTTCGGACATCTCGGAAATGGCAGCGGCCTCGAGCCGCAGGTCCATCTCAAGCTCGGTCGTACGCCGCAACGTATCGACAACCGCAATTGGCCTCAGCCGTCGGGATGGTGGATGCCACTTTTCCACCTGCCGGGCCACGAAGTAATAGCTGTCAAGATCAGCCTTGAAACGTCGTTCGACGCCGGGCCGCAGAATTTTTACGGCCACATCGCGCGGTTGGCCATCGGTCATTGCCACCGCTTTATGAACTTGCGCAATGGAAGCAGCCGCAACCGGTGGACTGAATTCCGTGAACAACGCCTCACGCTTTTGACCCAACGAGTCTTCGATTGCCCGCCGGCTTTCTTTGTCTGAGAAAGGTGGGAGCTTGTCGCGCAGGAATGACAGTTCGCTCGCAAGCTTCGGACCGATCACATCGGCCCGCGTCGCCATGAACTGCCCCAGCTTGATGTACGATGGACCCAGCCGGGCGAGCGCGTCCGAGATGCGCTGATTGCGCGGCCGTCCAGCCCGCATTGGCCACGTGATCACGGTAATCGGCCATGCGGCCCACTGCGCCATCCGCAAAACGAGCGGAACTTTCATTGTGTTTGGCACAAATCTCACGCCGTGTTGGGCCATCACGAGGCCCGCGCGCGCAAGCCGGAAGATATTGGTCAGCGTGGATGCCATGGAGGAGACTTAAGATCCGGGAGGTAAGAGAACGGGCTGACGAAAACCGATCAAATGAGATGGACGATCGCAAACAACAAGCGACGAACCACTGTGCAGTCGCTTCAGTTGCGCGCACTTTGGCGTTTGGTGGCCCCGGGTCAAGAACCATGTGACGTTGATCAACTCAACACACGTGAGGTAACCACGGGTTGACACGCGCGCCTGAGCAACGGCGACTGGCTTCAAATCCAAAAAACATGAAGGGATGAGACGTGTACAAGGTCATCGGCTTTCCAAAAACACGGGCTTTTCGCGTCATCTGGATGCTCGAAGAATTGGGTGAGGCCTATGAAATCAATCCGGTCGCACCCCGCAGTGATGAGGCAAGAAAATTCAATCCATCGGGCAAAGTCCCGGTTCTGGTGGATGGCGAAGACATGATTTCCGACTCAGTCGCTATTTGTCAGTATCTCGCTGATAAGCATGGTGAATTGACCTATGCCGCCGGAACGATTGCGCGCGCCAAACAGGACAGCTGGACGCAGTTTGTTGTCGACGATTTGGAATCGACGCTCTGGTTCAACGCCAAGAACACGTTCATTCTGCCGGAACGCTTACGCTCGGACACGGCCAAGGCGGCCTGCAAATACGACTTTGATCGCACGATGAAGGTTCTCGAAGCAAGGCTTGGCAGTCAGACCTATGTCATGGGCGACGACTTTACGGTCCCTGACGTGGTGTTGGGCCACTGCGCAAGTTGGGCTGAAGACGGGGCGAAATGGAACCTGCCCGATGGAGCGGTAAAGGACTACGCCGACCGCGTCCGTGCCCGCCCTGCCCATGCCCGTGCCATCGCCGCGCGCGACCGGTTTGGGTGAACCTCGCCCAGACAATCCCAACTCTGAAAATGACAACTGCGTGCTCGACAAGACAGCCGCGCGCTGAAACGAGTTACAGCTTCCAGCCCGAATGCAGGGCAGCGATCCCACCTGTGAGATTGCGATACTTCACGTTGTCGAACCCAGAATCGCGAACCATGTCGGCGAAAAGCTCCTGAGGAGGAAAATTGCGGATGGATTCAACGAGATAACGATAGCTGTCTCCATCTCCCGTGATCTGCTGCCCGATCCTCGGGATCACCTCAAAGGAGTGGAGATCGTACAACCGGTCCAAAACCGGAGCTTCCACCTTCGAAAACTCCAGGCACAAAAAGCGCCCGCCGGTTTTCAGGACGCGAAAAGCCTCTCGTAACGCCTGGTCGATGTGCGTGACGTTGCGAATGCCAAACGCGATGGTGTAGGCGTCAAACGACTTGTCGGGAAACGGCAGTGCCTCGGCATTGCCTTCGATCAGCTCAATGCGGTGATCAAAGCCCTTTTCAGTGACCCGCCGACGTCCGACATCAAGCATCTCCGGGCTAATGTCACAAATGACGGCTGTCGCCTCATCATCAGTGGCGCGAGCATAACGCAGTGCGATATCGCCGGTCCCGCCGGCAACATCAATTAGCCGGTAGGGTTTGTTGGCCCGAGGAGGTCCCAGCCATGAAATCATGTCTGCCTTCCAGACGCGGTGCAAGCCACCAGACATCAAGTCATTCATGATATCATAGCGTTCGGCAACGCTTGAAAAGACCCCATTGACGAGACCCTGGCGTTCATTCTCGGCCACGGACCGGAAGCCAAATGTGGTCGACGTGCTCAGTTCTGTTGTGTTTTCGCTCATCGGTTTTGTTTACCGCACTAAGGCCGCCCGCGCCATCTCTCCCAGGACAGTTTGCCTTCATACCGCGCGCTGGTTAGACACGGTTGGCCAAAGAAGCCGTCAGCCCAAACAAAGCGCGAAGACGGAGATGACCCGGAGGGAACGACTGGCATGCAACTTCAGACCGCAGAAATGATCCTAGCCGCCAGTCGCGCCAAAGCCCAGGAGATGGGGCTCAAGCCCTTGGCCATTGCCGTTTTGGACAACCGTGGCGCTGTCCGTGCCATGATTTCACAGGACGGAACCAGCCTCCACCGTGCTGATGTCGCCATCGGGAAAGCCTATGGAGCCATCTCCATGGGCGTGTCATCGCGCGCACTGGGCGAGCGGGCCGAAAAGCAGGCGTACTTTGTCGCGGCAGCGTCCCATATCTGCGGCGGCAAGCTGGTGCCGGTGGCCGGTGGCGTTTTGATCTTGGATGACGGCGGGCAGATCATCGGTGCCGTGGGCATTTCAGGGGACACCTCCGACAACGACGAAACGGCAGCCTGCCATGGCATTGAACAAGCCGGACTGACGCCGCATACGGGAGCCTGACACTTGGAATGGCGTGAGTGAGCGCGGAAGATTGAAGGCTAGCACATGCCCGAACTCCCAGAGGTCGAAACCGTACGCCGTGGACTGGAACCCGTCCTGGCGGGCGCAATCATAACAAAATTGGACTGCCGCCGCCCGGACTTGCGTTTTCCCCTGCCAGAACGTTTCGCAACCCGCATCGAAGGCCACCGCATTGTAACACTCGGGCGGCGCGCCAAATACCTTGTGGCGGAACTCGACACTGGCGAAGCACTCGTCATGCACTTGGGCATGAGCGGCAGGTTCTCCATCCAGCATTTTGAAGATCAAACAGCAGACCCCGCGAGCAGCAACGGCCAGGTCGCAAAAGCGGCGTTCACGCACGTAAATGCAACCGACCCGACCCATGATCATGTCGTCTTCACCACGCAGTCTGGTAATACGGTCACCTACAATGACCCGCGCCGCTTCGGGTATATGGTGCTTGTCGAAGAATCAGAGCGCGAAACCCATAAGCTTTTCAGCGGCCTCGGGCCTGAACCCTTGGGCAATGGCTTTTCCGCGCATCATCTCGCCAAAAGGGCACATGGCCGCCGCGTCGACCTGAAGGCATTTCTTCTTGATCAACGAAACGTTGCTGGCCTCGGCAACATCTACGTCTGTGAAGCCTTGCACCGGTCGGGGCTGTCGCCGTTGCGTCGCGCATTCAGCCTGTCGACGAAAAACCTGTCTCCGACCAAGCGGGCCGAGCGTCTGGCAGCATCCATCAAAACCGTCCTGACGGAAGCGATCGCGGCCGGCGGCTCCACGCTGCGCGACTACGCGCATGCCGACGGATCACTCGGCTATTTTCAACACGCCTTTGCCGTCTATGGCCGCGAAGGCGAACCCTGCCGCACAAAAGACTGCACTGGCACCATCCGAAGGGTTGTCCAATCCGGGCGATCCACCTTCTATTGTCCCAAATGTCAGCGCTAACCGACGTCGAGGCGATCTGCCCCGCGAACGGCCCCATTCCGATATGCCGCAAAAGGACCTCCACATGAGCTACGACCACATCATCGTCGAGACAGACGGCCGCGTCGGCATGATCACGCTTCACCGTCCAGACGCCTTGAACGCCTTGAATTCAGCACTGATCGGCGAAGTGGCCTGCGCACTGCTTGGGTTTGAAGCAAATGACGACATCGGTGCCATCATCATCACGGGCTCACCCAAAGCGTTTGCCGCTGGTGCCGACATCAAGGAGATGTCGAAACTCTCCTACCGTGATGCCTTCATGGGCGACTTCGCAAAAACCTGGGATGCGGCTGCCCATTGCCGCAAACCAACAATCGCAGCGGTGGCCGGTTTCGCGCTGGGTGGTGGCTGCGAATTGGCCATGCAATGTGACATCATCCTGGCAGCTGACACCGCCAAGTTTGGTCAGCCTGAAATCACACTCGGTATTATGCCCGGCATTGGCGGAACGCAGCGCCTGATCCGCGCCATCGGCAAAGCAAAGGCCATGGAGCTATGTTTGACGGGCCGCATGATGGATGCGACCGAGGCCGAAGCCAGTGGCCTCGTCACCCGCGTCGTGCCAGCCGACGACCTGATCGCCGATGCGAAAAAAACCGCTGCGAAAATCGCGAGCTATTCACTCCCAGCCGTCATGATGACGAAGGAAACCTTGAACCGCGCGTTCGAAACAACGCTTTCCGAAGGCATTGTTTTTGAACGGCGCGTGTTCCACGCTATGTTCGCAACTGAGGATCAAAAAGAGGGCATGGCCGCGTTCATCGAAAAGCGCAAACCAGACTTCAAGCACCGATAAGCGGGGCGGGTCGCGCGCGGCTGATCCGCCAATGCGTGAACGCAGCCAGAACTGAAAGGCAGGCGATGCCTAAGCCGCCCGTCAAAAAGATCGTGTTTGCAGCCCAGTCAGCACGACCGGCTTCAACCTTTCCGCTGCTCATGAGAAATGCCAATCCGGCCACGGCGGCAACAGCCTGTCCGACAGACATCCACGCGGTAGCGTTTAGGTAGGATGGAGATCCAAGGCGCGACCCACCACGGCCTAAAGTCCACGCATATACAGAAAGACCGGCTGCGATCGCCAGCATCCCCAAACCGTATTGCCAGCTGTGCCACCACCAAAGCCGTGTCAGCGTGTAACAACCCAGCATAGCCGCGCCACCCCAGGCGTAAACCAGCGCCATCAGCCGTGCATTGGTCTGCGATAGGGATACCGCAACAGGCAAAGCCTGCGCCTCTGAACCAGAATGCGTCCACGCGGTATGTTCAAACGGCCGACGGTTGATGGCGATGGCCACAAGGATCACGCAGGCGGGAAACATCAGCCCGATCATCAGTGTCAGGTCACGTGCATCTGCGCCAACGGACCAGATCATCGCGACCACGCTCATCAACAATGCCAGCATCATAATCGGCAGGTAGGCGTGGAGCGACATGGGCACCTCGAAAACAATCACTCAGGGCAATGCTGCCATGCATAGGCGAAACAGACCACACAAGGGCGAAAGCCCTAACGGATCCGGGACCATCGATCCCGGTTCAGGCGTCCGACGCGATCAGGCCCCAACAAATTGGTGGCAAAACACCTCGTGATCAACTGTGGTTCGATCCGTCCGGGCCCGTGGCATGCCAGCGCCGTGGCGCAACGGCATCACCGCCTCCAAGTGGCGAGACGGGGGGCAAGCGGCCAGCCGATGTTAGACCTCGGCGTTGCTGCGCCGTTCTGACAACAACGCATTCGCTGTAATGATCAACAATGCAAATGCCCCGAAGAAGAAGACGTTGTTGGCTGCCCAATCCTGCCAATCCATGTTGGGCTTGACCGGTGCTGGAAACTTACCATCGAGCGCAAGCCCGATGATGGCGAGAAACATGCCCACCAGCTGACCAATCGAAAGATAACGGGCGAGGTTGAGGAACGTATCATCATCAGACCCGCTGTCGGCCTCTCGCTGCAGCACACCGGCGAACACAAGGCACAAAGCTGCCAATGCCACAGCGGCCAGCGTAAAGGCTCCCCACTCCGGCCAACGAAGAATTTCAAACATCGGCTGATAGGTCGCAAACAGGCTCAAGGCGGCCCAGGTCCAGACAAAGCCCATGTTTCGTGCCGTTGATGCAGCAATGGCACGTTCGCTCGCATCCTTTGCGCGCAACTGGCGGTGCTCGAAGATGGCGATCAGGGCAATGGCGAGGCTGACGATACCCGTCGCATAGGCATGATACTCGGTCGCCCTGGCCGCAGCAGCGATCACAACGGTGCTGACCGAAACGGCGATTGTAACCATCCAAATGAAAAGTGATGCAGTCATCTAGGCCCCCTGAATGTCAAAAACCCGATTGTTCGCGAACCGCAAAGCAATGACTATGAAGAGTGCGGAGAGCTGACCGGGAACATGCGCAAAAGCGAACTACAACACAAACCCGACCCAGGCCAGACTTGAATGCAGCGCTGTATCGAATGCATTCGGGCAACGTTTAGCTGTTTTGTCCCATGAGGTTGTCCAGAAGCTATGCCCTTTTCCACAGCCCATTGCATCGCTGGGCATGAATGCCGCCATCTGCCAGCCATCGAGCGGCCAGTCATCAGGCGAATAGTCATCAGGCGTCCAAGAATCAAAAGGCTGAATTGCCAAATCCGCTTGCGTTGCGAAATCGGCAAAACACCCGCTTGCAATCATTGGAAAACCATCAGGTGTTGGCAGCCTATCGCTTCAGACCTGAAGTCCGGCCCAACCGCAACGGCCATCGCACGGCCCCACCACGGCCCGGTTCCGCGATGCGGACCCGCTGACCCATGACCAAGATGACGCGACTAAAACGCCTCGCCACGAAGCTCGTCATCGCCTTGATGCGTTGGGCAAGACATCTGATGGCCGAAATCAACGGGTTGATCGCTGCCCTGTTTGATCCGCAGACCCCATGGGCACCCTGCATTTTGATGTTTGTGGTGGTCGCCTATGCCGTTTCTCCGCTCGATCTGATCCCCGACTTCATCCCGGTGATCGGCTTTCTGGACGAACTGATCCTCCTGCCACTGGGCATCAAAATGGTAGCGCTTTTGATGCCGGATGAACTGATGCAGCGCCATCGGGATCGAGCCTTGGCTGGCAACGCTGAGTTGCCCCGCGGCTTCAAAAGCGTAGCCATCATACTCGTGGTGGCAACATGGCTGGCCTTGGCCGCTGTTATATGGTGGTGGTTTTGGTCGACCAGCTCCGCCCCCCTAGGCGTCTGAACGCACGGGCTCATGCGACAACGGCCGACCTTCAACGCGATCAATCGAGTTCGAAAGTGTCTTTGTAGTCCTGAGCCAGATCAGGGTTCTGGTCTTGTTTGCGCAGCACGCAGTTTCCAATCGCCAGCGTCTCCATCTCCGTGCCCATGAAGCAACGAAACGCATCTTCGGGCGACTCCACAATTGGCTCGCCCCGTACATTGAAACTGGTGTTGATGAGAACGCTGCACCCCGTCCGCGCCTTGAAGCGTGAAAGCAGGCCGTGGTAGCGCGGGTTCGTTTCCGCGTGCACGGTCTGGATCCGGGCAGAATAGTCCACGTGCGTCACAGCGGGAATGTCGGACCGCACCACGTTGAGCTGGTCAATTCCAAACAGCTCACGTGCATCATCGGCACCATGCCGCCGGCGGTTCCGCTTCACATCGCCAACCATCAGCATGTAGGGGCTGGCTTCGTCCAATTCGAAGTAGTCGGCGACATCTTCCGCCAGCACAGACGGCGCAAACGGCCTGAAGCTCTCCCGGTATTTGATCTTCAAGTTCAGGTTGCGCTGCATATCGGGGTTGCGCGGGTCCCCCAAGATCGATCGGCCTCCAAGCGCGCGAGGGCCAAACTCCATCCGGCCTTGGAACCAGCCAACGGCATCACCGCGTTCCAGGCTTTCAGACGTCGCATCGAACAAGCCCTCATCATTGACCCGCCGGTAGCGCGCTCCTTGCGCCGCTAATCGACCTTCGATCTCGCCCTGATCGTATTGCGGTCCAAGGTAGGCCCCCGACATGCCATCGCCGCCGGTCAACCCACAATCAAAATCAGGCAAAACCCTGATCTTCTTGGCGTGAAGACAATGTGCGGCATAGGCCGCGCCGAGCGCACCACCCGCATCGCCAGCAGCCGGTTGCACGAAAATCCGTTTGAACGCGTCATCACGGAGAACCTTGCCGTTGGCCACGCAGTTAAGTGCCACCCCGCCAGCAAGGCAGAGGTTTTCGATGCCGGTAGACTGCGCAAGACGACGCGTCATCAGCAACATGATGTGCTCGGTTGCGGCCTGAACCGAGGCTGCCAGATCCATATGGCGCTGCGTCAATGGTGTTTCGGGATCGCGTGGCGGGCCACCGAAGAGGTCGTGAAACCTATCAGACGTCATCGTCAGTCCGGTGACGTAGTTGAAGTAGCTCTGGTCAATCCAGAAAGACCCATCATCCTTGACGTCGATCAGGTGGTTCAAAATCTTATTGAGATATTTCGGCTCGCCGTACGGGGCAAGACCCATGACTTTATATTCGCCCGAATTCACCTTGAATCCGGTGTAATAGGTAAAGGCCGAGTACAGCAGCCCCAGCGAATGTGGCCATTGTAATTCCTTCACCAGGTCCAGCTGCGACCCACGCCCGATGGAAACCGACGTCGTTGCCCACTCGCCAACACCGTCCATCGTCAAAACCACCGCCTCTTCAAATGGCGATGGGTAAAACGCACTTGCGGCATGGCTCTGGTGATGGTCGGCAAACAGCATTTTCGGTTCGATCGTTGAAACCTTACTGCCAATGTCAGCCAGCGACCGCATCAGGTTTGACTTCTGAAACAGCTTATCCTTGATCCAGACCGGCATCGCCGTCTTGAAGGACGAAAATCCCGATGGTGCGGATGCGAGATAGGTTTCCAGTAGGCGCTCGAATTTAATCAGCGGCTTTTCAAAAAAAACGATGTGGTCGAGATCGTCGATGTCCAAGCCGCCTTCGCGCAGGCAATACGAAATAGCCCGTTCGGGAAACGCCGCGTCATGTTTGATCCTCGTAAACCGTTCTTCTTGAGCCGCAGCAACCGGACGCCCATCGATCAGCAAGGCCGCCGCGCTGTCGTGATAGTAAGCCGAGATCCCAAGAATACGCATGACAAACAAGTCCCATTTTCAATTCGGTTTGGGCGTGGAGAAGGAGAAAGGGGAAGAGGGAAAGGTGTTAGACACATGACGCCGTGTCTTGATCTTCACCGCAAAGTGGCAACACCTTTGGTCAGCGCGCGAGGCGCTTTAAAAGACCGTGTAGATGAACGGCGCCACAGCCGACCCTTTGGCCAGGACAAGCAGTCCGCCCACCAGCACCAAAATGGCGATGACCGGAAACAGCCACCATTTCTGGCGGGCACTCATGTAACGACCTAATTCAGAAGCGAGCGAAAGCATAACGGCTCCAGGACCAATGAAACGATGCGATTGAGCAATCTGGAGCTGCAATTAAGGTGCCATCGGCAAGAACGCGTTTGCGATATCGGTTCTACACCATGGACAACGCCGTACCTCAGCATGGGCAAGGCAGACTGGGCGTCGCTGCCGCAAAAAGACGGGCAAGGGTCAGAATTGATCCCGCATGTTCGTTGGGTCTGCGCCAGCCCGGTCAATCCAATAGGATACGCTGCCTGTTGGTTTGCGTCGACGCAACGGATCTGCGCGCAATTGCAAAGCAAGGCCAAACGGAATGATCGCAATCGCATAAATCACGAACATGATGACGGGGCTCACCACACGGTTCAAAATCAGCGCAAGCGCAAACCACGCGCGGTTGAGCGGCGCCAACCAGGAAGCTGCAAAAACCGTTAACGCCGCAAACACACCCGATATGGCGATCATCGTCCAAGCCCATGCGGCGTCATTTCGAAACACTATCGCCAAGATGAGAAACACGACGGCGAAAACAGTCCCCGTCGATTTGTCCGATGGCATGGGTCCTTTATCGTCGATGATCGTTTCATGATGGGCAGTGCGTCGCGCCTGCTGATCGTCACTTCTGGAAAACAAATTGGCCCCAATCACCCTTGCCCTGTTCTTCTTTGCCATTTCCGTGCATCTCCTCTTGCCCGGTGGGCGAAGCGTTTGCTCTCAGCCGCTGCAGTCCACAACGGCGCAATCGTTGACCAAAACCGGCAGACAAACTATAGCTTTGGCATTGACCGCTCGAAGTTTGCTTCGGGCGGTCTGTGTTTTATGGCGGACCCGATATGGGCTGGCTCCAAGGCTGGAAAAGAGTGATTCATCCACACTGGCCAAATCCTCGTTCCAATCATCAAAGACAGTCACATGACGGCTTTCTCCGCTGCCATCAGCCAAGCTCTTAACAGAGCAAAGTTTGTACCAGGGGCGGTGCCAGCACCTGCATGAGCCCCGCATCAGCCAAAACGGAGCCAAAATGGCCAACACGAAATCGGCTAAGAAAGCCGTACGTCAGATCGCCAAACGTACTGAAATCAACAAAACCCGCCGCACGCAGCTCCGGTCGCATGTTCGGGAAGTCGAAGAGGCTATCGCATCTGGCAATGCCGAGGCCGCAACCAAGGCCCTGCGGACCGCACAACCTGTGATCGCGCGTGTCGGACAAGCCGGTGTCATTCATCGCAACACAGCGTCACGCAAGATCGCCAGATTATCAGCACGGGTGAAGGCGTTGTCGGCACCCCAAGCCTGATCTTAAACAGTCTGCATTATACTTTAGTGTGGTGGAGTGTCCGGGGATACCACATTCGGTGCCATTGATTGTGGCACAATAGTACCATCTTTCATGTGGTGAGTGCCCCAAACGTGAGCAGCCGTTAACCATTATGGTTTGGGGATTTAACGGCGCTCAAGAATCGATTTCAGGCCGTCTTGCGAGCTCGCCTCGGGGCTCTCCGAGGTAGGAAAACGACACTTTCATGTCATGGCGGCCCCAAATATTTTTGGGGCCGTTTTTTTATGCTGCAACGTGTGGAAATGTTCTGAAACGCCTGTGGATTCAATAGCTTCCAGAAGGTGAATGCGCTGCAGCACCAGACTCGCAACCTTCGATTTTTGCTGCGTTTTCAAGCGAATTGCGGCTGCAAGCCACCTCCAACGAACCCCTTGAATAAACATTTCGGAAGGTCTAGATATCTGATCACCGCGACGGTCTTCACCGTTGATCTGAATGTTTCAAACTGAACCGCAATGGTTGTGTCGAGCACGTTCTTCGCTCGAGAGTTGTGTCAAAGACTTGATCAGGACGTTCAACTTGCCAAATTACAGGTTTGGCAAGCGCGGGGAAACTGCGTCTTCGACGATGTCGGGTACCACCAGCCTGAGATCGAGGGTGATTGAAGACAAGGTTCTGACAGCGGAGAAGTTGAGTGGGGTCAGTTGATTTGGAACGTGTGCCTGATGTGTCGAGCCAGGAAACTTGGCAGGCACTTCAACAAGACGCTGCAACTGTTCTGATCGATGTGCGGACACGATCAGAGTGGGCTTTCGTCGGGCTACCTGATTTGTCGGCATTGGACAAGCAGGTCGTCACCATCGAATGGCAGACGTTCCCAGATAATCGGCTCGATCCCGACTTTGCCGACCGGCTGTCACAACACTTGGAGACGAGCGGCGTAGGGAGAAATGACAAGCTCTTCTTCATTTGTCGATCTGGTGGACGCTCTCGCATGGCAGCCGAAGCAATGAAGCAGGCGGGCTTCGCGAACTGCGTAAATGTGGCGGATGGATTTGAAGGTCCTTTGGACCCCGACCGCCATCGAGGCACCATCGCAGGCTGGAAAAAGACCGGTCTGCCCTGGGTGCAAGGATGAGGGTTCAGGGGTCGGGGAAATAGCGGAACCACCCCCTAATCCAATCACCAAACCGGGCGCTTAGTATCCAGCCTTCAAATCAGACTTAGCGTCGATCACCAGAACACATCAGTCGCAAGATCAAGTGGGCGTTTTCACCAGCCTTCTCAACTGTGAGACCGGTCATCCGATCAAGCGATGCAACATCCATTGGGCGATGGATTGAACAACAAGTGCGGGGACAGCATGCAATCAATACAAGAGCTTCAAAAGCAGGGACTTACGAAAGCCAAAGACGCAAAAGCACGGTCTTCCAACGAGACCGACACCACAAATTCAGCAGTGAACCCAACTGACACGGTTACGCGCGGCGCAAGCGGCACCGCGGCACGGCGTCCGTCCGGAAGAGGTGCCGTCGCACGGGCCGGGTCGTCGTCTGAAGCCGTCGACAAGCCAGGCTCAAAGGTGCGCAAACTCCTGCGCGCAAACCTTGGCGAAGAGGTTTTCACAAGCTGGTTCAACGCGTTGGAGTTCGATAGCTTCGACGGCACACGCGCACAGGTTTCTGTGCCGCAGAAATTCCTAAGGAACTGGATCGCAACGCACTACGTCGAGACCATTCTAGAGTGCTGTAAAGCCGAATTCGAAGGCGTGAAATCAGTTGAAGTCGTGCTCAGGGAACCCGGCAAGCCGGTGGCCCGCACGAGCGAACAACAAGCCAACAACCCAGGTGCTTTGAACGACGGAAACGGGAAGCCAACGTTGCACGGTTTGGGGCGTCAGCCATCCTCATTTTCCAGCCAGCACAATGGGGCATCGCCATCGACACATCCTTTTGAACGCGGCCCATCTAATCCGAACTTCGGCCGCACCCAGGTCGGCGGCTTCGAGGGTTCGCCGCTTGATCCACGGTACACATTTTCAAGTTTCGTCGTGGGATCATCAAACCGGATTGCCCACGCAGCAGCAACACGCGTTGCCGAAGCAGTTCTGGGCGAAAGCGCCGGCTTCAACCCGCTCTTCATGCATGCAGCCGTCGGCCACGGTAAGACACACCTGCTTCACGCTATCGCTTGGGAGGTTAAGCAGCGCAAACCCCAGGCGCAAGTCCTCTATCTGACGGCAGAAGGTTTCCGTTACCGCTTCGTTGAAGCGCTCCGCAGCCAGGATCCACTGGCATTCAAAGAGAATTTCCGTCAGGTCGACATCCTATTGATCGACGATTTGGAATTCATGCAGGGCGAAAAAACAGAGCAGGAATTTGATCATATTATTAACGCCCTTTTGGATGGTGGCCGTCAGGTCGTCGTGGCCTCGGCCCGTCCGCCCGCACACATCGAACGCATGAACGAACGGATGCGTTCACGTCTTCAGCGTGGCCTCGTAACCGAAATCGGCAGCCTTGATGAAGAACTGCGGATGGAGGTCCTCCGCAAGCGTCTGGACGAAAAACGCCAGATGGACCCCACGTTCAAACTCGGCGACGACGTCATGGGTCTGCTGGCCAACCAGTTGACCGAGAATGGCCGCGAATTGGAAGGCGCCATCACCCGGCTGTTCGCCAACTGGCACTACATGCGCACACCAATCACAATGGACATCGCTGAGACAGTCATCCGTGACCTCGTTCAAGGTCTTGAGCCACGCCGCATCAAAATCGAAGACATTTTGCGGTACGTTTCGCGCCACTTTGGCGTCTCAAAAAGTGACTTGCTGTCCCAGCGGCGTCATCGCTCAGTCGTCTGGCCACGCCAAATCGGCATGTACCTGGCAAAGCAAATGACGTCGCGCTCACTTCCTGAAATCGGGCGTAGGTTCGGTGGCCGGGACCACACCACGGTTCTGCACGCTATTCGGAAGATTGAAGGCGAATTGGCCAAGAATCAGAGCCTGAACGAGGAAATCGATGAGTTGCGGAAGATGATCTCCCATTAAGTCGTCGAACGATTGTACGGAGAACACTCTCGACAAGTTTGCGCTGGAGGGGGCGAAAGCGCGAGGAAAGAGCGGGCCGGTGGCAACACCGCGTCCCGCTTTTTTCTCACGTGAACCCTGAAACTTGTCCACATCCCGCTGCAATCGTTGCAGAGCGAAGACAAAGTCTTGAAAAACACGCGGCAATTGGGTCTATTGGCGCTCCACGTGAATCGCATGTCGCGACTTCGCGCCTGCCTCCTTCGATGTTCTTGCTGCCTATCGGGCCATGTGCTTGAAGCAAACGCAAACAATACGGCTCGTAGAACACCAACTAGATCTCTGAACCGTGCTCTAAAGGCTCAAGATCGACACTCCACGTTGAGGGCAAGGACGTCACGGCGGTCGGCGCAACTGCTTCCGAAAACACATACACTTGGGTGTTCGGACGGGCGCACGACAAAACAAAGGACCAGGGTCAAAGGCCGCTTCAACCGAACCGGACGAGGCCCCAAGGGATAGATATGCGGCTAGTCATTGAACGCGGCGAACTCCTACGCGCACTCAGTCACGTCACGAGCGTCGTCGAGCGGCGCACGACAATCCCCATCCTCTCAAATGTGCTCCTTCGTGCCGAGGGTGACGAGCTGTCGTTCAAGGCCACCGACCTTGAACGCGAAGTCATTGAAGCAGCGCCTGCGAGTGTCGAGACGGCGGGCAAGCTCACTGTTCCAGCGCATATGCTCCACGACATCGTACGCAAGCTGCCGGACGGCGCGCAAATCGAGATGACGCGCGATCCAGAAAAAGACCGGATCACAATCCGGGCCGGGCAGTCGCTGTTCGCCTTGCAAACCCTGCCGGCAGATGACTTTCCAGATCTTGCAATTGGGGAACTCCCCAACACGTTCGAAATCAGCGCCAGCGAATTGAAGCGGCTCATCGATAAAACCAAGTTCGCCATCTCGAATGAAGAGACGCGCTACTATCTGAACGGCATCTATCTACACCCGGCCCAATCCGCGGATGGAGCGCCCATGTTGCGCGCGGTCGCAACCGATGGACATCGCCTGGCGCAGGTCGAGTTTCCCATGCCGGAAGGCGCTGGCGAAATGCCCGGCGTAATTGTCCCGCGCAAGACCGTGCACGAACTCCACCGCTTGCTGGAAGCCTCGGCTGGAAGCGTGCGCGTCGGCGTGAGTGACACCAAGGTGCGCTTCGAGATCGGGACGGTGACACTGACCTCCAAACTGATCGACGGCGCCTTCCCGGACTATGCACGTGTCATCCCGCAAGGAAACGACAAAGAGCTGAAGGTATCAAACGCCGAATTCATGAGTGCGGTCGACCGGGTTTCAACGATTGCCTCAGAGCGCGGCAGAGCCGTGAAGCTGAACATCGGCGCTGAAAAGCTGGTGCTTTCCGTCAACAACCCCGAAGGTGGCAGCGCGACCGAGGAACTGGGCGTGGACTATGTCTCAGACCCGCTCGAGATCGGTTTCAACGCGCGCTACCTCCTCGACATTGCCGGACAGTTGGAAGGCGAGGAGGCCCGCTTCATGCTGGCTGATCCTGGCTCACCAACAATGGTCCGTGACGCAGCAGATCAGACAGCGCTCTATGTCTTGATGCCGATGCGGGTCTGATCCCTGTTGAGCTAACCACATGAAACCGGACAGTAGCGGCTGTCCCGCCCATGGGCCTTCCGCGCCGCGATCGGCCACTGTCCATGGGTGAGAACAGCGGCCGATCGCGGGCCCAGCAAGAGGCCGCAGCTTACCGATTATTTAAGCTTTTTCGCCTAACATCGTTCCGCAATCCTGCGTCGAGGCGTGTTTCGCCGACCGACCCATACGGTTTGAATGGCGAACATCCATGACCCCAGCCTTTGTAGCGATCGACTACGAATCCACTCTGCAATTCCTGGCGTCGCGGCCAAACCAAGCGCTCTCCTTCGGGGCGCTGTTCATCGCCTTCGTGATTGCGATCTGCTACTTCAGCTACATCTACAAAAAGCGGCGCGGCCGCCCGGCGAGTGTCCGCAAGCTCCTCTCATTCGTATTTCCACGACGCCTGATCGGCCACAAGTCGAACCTCATCGACTTCATGATGTTCTTCATCAACCACAAGCTGATCGGCCTGGCACTCGTTTGGATGGTGGTCTCGTTCCACTACATCCACCAGTCCGTGAATGGGGCGATGGCAGCAGCGCTTGGCCCATCCTCGCCCACGACATTGGACCCATGGCTGGTCACGGCCATCATGACCGTCGCCCTCTACATCGCATATGAATTCGCCTACTGGCTGGACCATTGGCTCTGCCACCGCATCCCATTTTTGTGGGAGTTTCATCGCGTGCACCACGAAGCCGAAGTGCTGACCCCGATGACGAACATCCGTGTCCATCCGGTGGATTCGCTGTTTTTCTCAAATGTGATGGCCGTAGTCATCGGGAGCGCCAGCGGCATGCTCACCTATGGCTTCGGCTATGAAGCCAGCGACATGACGATCTATGGCATCAACGCAATTCTGATGGTCGGGATCCTGCTGGTCGTGCAGCTGCAGCACTCGCATGTCTGGATCCCCTTCACCGGTGTCTGGGGCCACATTTTCATGAGCCCGGCCCACCATCAAATCCATCATTCACTCAACCCGAAACACTACGACACGAATATGGGCAGCTGCCTGTGCGTTTTCGATTGGATGTTCGGCACACTCTACGTGCCCTCCAAGGAGCGTGAAAAGATCACCTTTGGCGTCGAGCAGGAACACGCTGACGTCGATCCCCACACGATCATGCACAGCCTCGTCGACCCCTTTGTCCGCGCCTTCCGCCACCTCCGGCCGGCACCCAAAACAGCTGCGGCTTCAGCAGCTGACAAGCCGGCTTCAGACCTGAACACGCCGATTGTCCCAGCTGAATAAAGCGGTTGGGGCCCGGGCGGAACGGAATGATTTCCATCTGGAGCTGAAACGCTCTAAGACACGCTCACATGAGCGAACCACCGCGATCAGCTTCCCCGCCAGATGCCCCACAGCGCGCCGAACCGCTCGACAATCTGCGGTCCGAAGACGGCCAGCGACTGTGGGTGGAACGCCTGTCGCTGACCAACTTCCGAAACTACCTGAGCGCGACCCTGGAAGCCGGTCCTGACCCAGTCATCCTCGTCGGCCAGAACGGCGCTGGAAAAACAAATCTCCTCGAAGCGGTCTCTCTTCTCTCCCCCGGCCAGGGGCTGCGCCGTGCAGCCTTCCCTGACCTTGCCCGAGCGGGCGGAGATGGCCGCTGGGCCGTCGCCGGTCTCGTCCACGCAAGGCCGGGAGTATCGCGTCTTGGAACCGGTCTGGCGGAACCCGCATCCGGCCGCCCGCGCGATGGCAGGACGGGGCGCACGGTCCGGATAGATGGCGAAACCCACCGCGGGTCGGGGGTCCTTGCAGACTACGTCGACACCGTCTGGGTCACACCGGCCATGGATGGTCTGTTTACCGGCCCAGCAGCCGACCGCCGCCGCTTTCTGGACCGGCTTGTGTTGTGCTTCGATCCAGCTTTCAGAGCCTTGCCTGGCCGGTTCGAGCGGGCCAGGCAGGCGCGCAACCGGTTGCTGTCGGACGGTGTGACGTCGCCGGCCCAGTTCGAAGCCTTCGAGCGCGTCATGGCCGAAACGGCAACCGCCATCGCAGCGGCCCGCAACGAAACCGTCACAGCGCTTGCAGCCACCATCGAAGCCCGTCGCATCCGCAATTCAGCCTCCCCCTTCCCCTGGTCGACCGTGTTGCTGGACGGAACACTGGAAAACGAACTCACCCGTGCTCCTGCCATCGATGTCGAGGATGCCTACCTCAGCCGCCTGGGGGCAAACCGGGAGCGCGACCGCGCCGCCAGCCGAACACTGGAGGGTCCGCACCGAACGGACCTGAATGTCACCCACGGCCCCAAATCGACGCCTGCGCGCCTGTGTTCCACCGGTGAGCAAAAATCGCTTCTTCTCGGCCTCACGCTGGCCGAGGCCGAATTGATCGCGCGCAGGCACGACGGCGCAGCCCCACTCATCTTGCTGGACGAGATCACCGCGCACCTAGACGAACACCGCCGTGCCGCCTTGTTTGAAGAGATCCTGCGCCTGCGTGCGCAAGCCTGGATGACAGGTACTGATCTGGTCGCCTTTGAAGCCCTCAAGGGCCGTGCGAATATCTACCAGGTCGCAGACGGTCAGATCACGTCCTTAAGCGACTGAACAGTCCCATGGATAATGCCCCCAAAAACCCATTAACACGCTCAAAAACGGGCCGATTTGCCACCCAACGGCACCGTGGGAAATGTCACGCGAAAGCGCGCTTTTTCAGCACCGATCTGCTAAACTCGCGCCTTGATAAGAAAACAATGCGAGGACAAAAACCGCATGACCGAGAGCCCAGCTGAAGACCTCCCCGTGACTCAGGATTACGATGCTGATTCCATCAAGATGCTCAAGGGGTTAGAAGCCGTACGCAAGCGGCCGGGCATGTACATCGGCGACACCGACGACGGCTCCGGCCTTCATCACATGGTCTACGAAGTCGTCGACAACGCCGTCGACGAAGTTCTCGCCGATTATGCGACGGAATGCCGCGTAACGCTAAACCCGGATGGATCGTGCACCGTAAGCGACGACGGCCGCGGAATCCCCACCGGTATCAAGCACGACGACGACCATGAACCGCCTCGCTCAGCGCTTGAAATCGTGTTCACCGAACTGCACGCAGGCGGCAAGTTCAACCAGAACGCCTACAAAGTGTCGGGCGGCCTGCATGGCGTTGGCGTGTCCGTCGTCAACGCGCTCTCCAAATGGCTCCGCTGCACGGTCTGGCGCGAAGGCAAAGAGCATACAATCGCATTTGCACACGGCATCACCGACGGTCCGCTTGAAATCAAGCCCGCAGCCGATCCCGACCGTAAGGGCACCGAGGTGTCGTTCCTTCCGTCCACCGAAACGTTCACCCAGGTTGAGTTCGACTTCGCAACGCTGGAACACCGCCTGCGTGAACTGGCATTCTTGAACTCTGGCGCCAAAATCGTCCTACACGACAAACGCCACGCCGACGATAGGCTTGTCGAGCTGAACTACGATGGCGGCACGGCCGCGTTCGTCCAATACCTGGATCGCAACAAGACCGGCATCCTCGAAGCGCCAATTATGGTCCGCTCCGAACGCGACGGCATCACGGTGGAAGTCGCGTTGTGGTGGAACAACAGCTACCACGAGAACATGCTCTGCTTCACCAACAACATCCCTCAACGCGATGGCGGCACGCACTTGGCCGGGTTCCGTGGCGCGCTCACGCGGGTGATCAACAAGTATGCCGAAACCAGCGGCATTGCCAAAAAAGAAAAGGTCTCCATGACCGGCGATGACGCCCGCGAGGGGATGACCTGCGTTCTCTCCGTCAAGGTCCCAGACCCGAAATTTTCAAGCCAAACCAAGGACAAGCTGGTCTCATCGGAAGTCCGTCCCGTCGTCGAAAGTGCCGTCTACGACACGCTTGGCCAATGGTTCGAAGAACACCCCAAGGAAGCCCGGCTGATTGTCACCAAAGTGGCCGAAGCCGCCGCCGCCCGTGAGGCGGCCAAGCGCGCGCGCGAACTCACCCGGCGCAAAGGCGCGTTGGATATGGCCAACCTGCCCGGTAAGCTGGCCGAATGTCAGGACCGCAATCCTGCGAACACTGAAATGTTCATCGTCGAGGGCGACTCGGCCGGTGGCTCCGCGAAACAGGCGCGCGAACGCGAGTTCCAGGCTGTCCTTCCCATCCGAGGTAAAATCCTCAACGTGGAGCGCGCACGGTTTGACCGGATGCTCTCCAGCCAGGAAATCGGCACGCTGATTACGGCACTCGGCACTGGCATTGGCCGCGAAGAATTCAACATCGAAAAACTGCGCTACCACAAAATTATCATCATGACGGATGCCGACGTCGACGGCGCTCACATCCGCACGCTGCTGCTGACATTCTTCTACCGCCAGATGCCCGAACTCATCGAAGGTGGTTACCTTTACATCGCCCAGCCGCCGCTGTTCAAAGTGTCTAAGGGCAAGTCCGAAACCTACCTGAAGGACCAGCGCGCACTGGAAGACTACCTGATCGACTCAGGCATCGAGGAAGCCAGCCTGCAAACGGGCTCCGGCGTCACTCGTGCCGGTGCAGACCTGCGCGACATCGTCGATGAAGCCCGCCGCGTGTCGTTCCTGATAGAGGACCTGCACTCGCGCTATGCCCGCTTCATCGTCGAGCAATCGGCAATCGGCGGGGCCTTCGATACCTCGTTGCTGAACTCGGCAGCCGCCGCCACCGCGGTCGCAGAGGATGTCGCCAAGCGTCTTGATGAAGTCGCTGAGGAAACCGAGAAAGGCTGGTCGGGCCGGTTCGGCAACGACGGGTATCTCTACCAGCGTGAAGTGCGTGGCGTTACGGAGGCGCACGCGCTTGATATGGCCCTGCTCGGCTCACTCGACGCCAAACGCCTGCATGAGCGCTATCCGCACCTCAAGGAAGTTTACGACAAACCAGGCAAGCTCAACCTGAAAACCGGCACGCGTGAGATCTACGGCCCACGCGATGTTTTGGCCGCAGTCTACGAAGCCGGCCGGAAGGGTATCAGCTTGCAGCGCTACAAAGGCCTCGGCGAAATGAATGCCGATCAGCTGGCCGAAACCACCCTGCAGAAGGACAGCCGCACACTTCTGCAAGTGAAGGTGGACGATGTCTCCGACGCCGACGATATCTTCTCACGGCTCATGGGCGACGTGGTTGAACCACGCCGGGAGTTCATCCAGGATAACGCACTCTCAATCGAAAATCTGGACGTCTAGCGATCTCGCACCCGCTCTCCGGTCACACCGGGCGAGCAGCCGAGACGTCGCCAGTAGAATGCCTTGAAATGCGGGGCGTCATTTATTGGTCGAGCTTACGGCAGTGCCTGTTGCAGCACCAGCGGCTGCGGCAACGACAGCGCACTTCAACCACATAACTGGTCCTAGCAGTAGGCACCCCGTTGCAATAGCTGCTGTGGTTGCTGCCCCTGCAGCAGCCCCCTCCGCTTTCTGCTGCTCCGCACGTAATTGTTGCCTTAAGTCTTCTGCATCTGAGTGCGACTGATATGAAAAAATTGCCAAACCAATTGTGAGCGCTAGCGAGGCGACAATAGAAGCGGTCCTATAGCTGCTCCATTCGAGTGACCAGAAAGGGTTTATCCAACGAGTGGCCCTGTGAAGATGTTTCTCGTACCAAGGTTTACGATGCTTACGTATAGCTTTTGCGACTTCCACGATATGTTGATCAAGTCCTGCGCTCCACACCCTAATTGCGTTATGATTTAGCACTGGACGAAATTCGCTCGGCAACTTACTCGCGTCAGGCAGAGGGGTGTCCTCTATCAATACGGGCACTATTGGCACATCGTGCTTAAGAGCCGCTAAGATCTCGACGGCCACATAATCTCTTTTCTGCGGGGTGAAACGAGGGTGATCTGATCTTCTTTTGAACAACCCCCAAAAGCTCTTTTCAGCCGATCTGCTAACGCCAGAACTTACTAATCGAGATGTCCATTCAGGACCAATAATGGAAACCATGACGCGCGACTTGCTGATCTGGTCCTCAATAAGGCTTTCAAACTTATCACCACCACCAATGTTGCGCTGGTCGAGAAAGATGTTTCTTTTTCCAAATTTCCCACAAAGACCCTCGTACAGCGATTGCGCCGCCCAAACCGTATCGTCACGGCGATAGCTTATAAAAATACTCAAAGACTTACCTCCACAATGAGGTCGCTGATCCAGGCGAGTTGGCCGGTAATCAACTGCCGTTCCATGGCCGGGTCCCAGGTGTCGACAAAACAGAAATCGCGATGAGAGCATAGTTTGCTGGACGCTCGGGGTTCGAGCAAGGGGCCAATCGGTCGATTTCATGGGTACACGTTGTTAAGCGCCTTTTCGGTTCTGACGCATGCCGATCAGTTGGTCAACCACTCCCAGAAACCGAGCACAATTTGATCTGGTGCGCGTTGCAGCGCTAGCCAGTCCGGTCACATCCCTGCGAC
>JBCBRH010000040.1:0-34758 GCA_039819785.1 Pseudomonadota bacterium
AGCCATCGCGGGCGCGGTGTCCGGGACGCGATTACAGGCGCCGGTGCACGGCTCGCGTTCCTGCCGGCGTACTCGCCCGACCTCAATCCAATCGAGCAGGTGTTCTCAAAGATCAAACACTGGATGCGGATCGCCGAGGCCCGCTCGCTCGATGCCATAAGCGAACGCCTCGCACACCTTGTGCCAACGCTGTCACCGCAGGAATGCCGAAACTACATCGACAACTGCGGATACGGTTCCAACTAAATCGGAAATGCTCTAGATGGAGAGACGGGAGGTACATTGGATGTGCAAGTCTTTGGGAACACCCAGATTTTGCGTTGCTTTAGCATGTGTTGTTGAGCTTTGCCACGCTACGATTTTCCATAATATATATTATGCGAACAGAGAGTGAGGTCCTGGGAATGTCCCGTGATCGGGGTTCTGAGCGGAATTTTGCGTCTTGCTTGGCAGGACAATTTGCCGACGCGCCAGACGCCATCAAAAGGCCAAAGCCGACGCGGTGTCTCCTCGGACAAGCTCAATCCGTGAACTCTCGTGGTGCTGCTGGACAATTTTTCGTCCGCCCAATGATGCGCGTGCCACCGAAGGCCTCGTACCTGAGCCTGTGGCATCCATCAGAATGGCCGCGCTTTTTCGATGGCTTGGACAACCAGTGTGATGGCGACGGCATAGACAGTGATCACGAAACCCGTGAGCACATTGACCGAGATGATCAGGCTGACAATTTGCGCTGTCTCGGCTGATAAGAAGCTGTTGAGCAACGTGGCAATCATGCTGTCGACGTACTGCTTGAGATTGAACAGGAGATCGCTGAGGGCATCGATGCCTGGCTGTTGAGGTGTCTCGAACACGATCTGTTTGCCAAGATCATAGAGCGTGGGCACTTTGATATGTCCCAGCGCAGCCAACATTGCTACGCCGCAGGAGTAGACCAAGCCCATCGGGACAGCGAGCCGGAAGAAGCCCCAGCGCTCTGGGCGTGCCCCTAAGCTGAGCGACAGCCGTCTGAGAACGCTCACACCGAAGTACGTAGCCACACCGAACACGATTGCGATCAAAAAGGTGCGGTCGGTATCCGTGCCTGAGAATGTGAGGAGCGCAATCAGACCGGCGGCGATGCCTTTGAGGGCTGAATCAAGAAAGGCCACCAATCTGAGCCCAAAGACGAAGCGCGGCTGTTGTGCATTGAAATAGAACGGGAACTCGTGGCGCAGCCGGGCATAGTCTAGATAAAGCCCGATGAGGAAAGCCAGGGCGGCCGTCAGACACGCGAACACGAACGGGTGATGAATGCCGAGCCAGGCCGCCGCGACAACGCCGGCCAGTTCAAGCGCCATGATCAAGGCGTTGACGATCACACGTAGGACGATCATAGGCTTCCCCCGAACGGTCTTGTTCCGCGCCCCCGCGCTTATCCCGGCCCCAAACATAAGCGACTTTAGAGCCCTGTGACCAATCCTCCAAAACCAAACGGCACCATTCAGCCACTGCTCGACGTGATGGCGGCCTTGCGAGACCCCGCTACTGGTTGTGCGTGGGACGTAAAGCAGACGTTTGAGAGCATTGTCCCCTACACGCTTGAAGAAGCCTACGAGGTCGCCGATGCGATCGCGCGCGGGGATGTTATCGACCTGGAAGAAGAGCTGGGCGATCTGCTGTTGCAGGTGGTTTATCATGCGCGAATGGCCGAAGAAGCCGGAGCGTTTTCGTTCGGCGATGTGGCCGACGGGATCACCAAAAAGATGGTGCGACGGCATCCCCATGTTTTCGGCTCAGACGAAGAACGGCGGCAGGGAGCCGTCCCTGGAATGTGGGACCGGATCAAGGCTGAAGAAAAGAGAGAAAAGGCGGAGAAGGCTGCGCTCCGGGTAAGAAACAGCGGTGTGCTAGGTGACACTGGTGCTGACTGCGGCGGAGGCTCTGATGGTGCCTCCATTTGTGCAGAGGCAGCGTCGGACCAAACTGCACTTCCCTCCCAGCTAGATGATGTGCCTGCCGCGCTGCCGGCCTTGGTCCGTGCTGTTAAGTTGCAGCAAAAAGCTGCGAAAGTTGGATTTGACTGGCCGGACTTGAAGCCCGTGCTGGCAAAGATGCGTGAAGAGCTGGACGAACTCGAAGCCGAACTGACGGCGCAAGATGTTGATGCGGCCAAAGTCAGCGATGAGTTTGGCGACCTGCTGTTTGTGATGGCGAACGTCGCACGGCATCTTAAGCTGGATCCAGAAAATGCGTTGCGGTCGACGAATGCGAAGTTTACGCGCCGGTTCCAGATGATGGAGCGTTGGCTGGCGGCGGAGGGGCGTCAGGCGGCTGAGTGCAGTCTCAGCGAACTTGATGCGTTGTGGGACCGGGCGAAAAGGGCAGAACACAAGGGCTGACTTTTGCCATGCGACGACGCGTGAGCCTTTTTGCCTGCTGAGCATGTTGGTTCCCGCTGCCGCCTCGCATCGTCCAACATCGCCAGGTGCCCTACGCTGCCGGGCGAGCGTCACTCAGCGTCACATTGAATTGAGACTCAAGTCGACCGCGCGTATCGGACGCCATGCGCACTTGAAACCGGCTGTCGCCCGTCTCAAGCTCTTCACGGTCAATGATGTCGGCGTGCTCATGGAGCCAATGCCACAGCTTTCCATCGCCCGCCGGCACCGTCACGTAGGCGTAGACATCTGAGCGTCCAAGCCGGGCATCGATGCGATCCAACAGTGCAGGAATTCCCTCTCCTGTCGTGGCTGACAAGATTGCGGGTGCGGCGTTGCCCTCCAGCTTTGAGGCAGCAAGGCTGCGTTCGTTGCGTCTTGCTTCATCCAGCAAGTCGATCTTGTTCCAGGCTTCGATGATGAGCTCTGAACCCGCCGATGTGTCGACGTCGAGTTCCTCCAGGATTGATATGACGTCGGCTGCCTGCGCGTCGGTTTCGTCGTGCGCAATATCGCGGACGTGGAGGATCAGATCGGCTTCGATGACCTCTTCGAGGGTCGCCTTGAAGGCAGCAACCAATGTCGTTGGGAGTTCTGAAATAAATCCGACTGTGTCAGACAGAATGATTTTCCGGCCGCTTGGCAGACGCACTTCACGCATGGTCGGATCAAGGGTTGCAAACACCTGGTCCTCGGCATGGACGTCTGCCCCGGTGAGCGCATTGAAGAGCGTCGACTTACCTGCGTTCGTATAGCCGACGAGCGCGACGATCGGATACGGCACCTTACGTCTACCCGCACGGTGGAGTTCACGGGTCTGAATGACCTGTTGCAGCTCCTTCCTGATGGCATCGATACGCGATTGCAGCATGCGCCGGTCAAGCTCGATCTGTGCTTCACCTGGGCCGCCGAGGAAACCGCCACCGCCGCGCTGTCTTTCCAAGTGGGTCCATGCACGCACCAGGCGTCCGTTCTGATAGCTCAGGTGGGCGAGTTCGACTTGTAGACGCCCCTCGCGGGTACGTGCTCTGGCGCCAAAGATCTCCAGGATCAGGCCGGTCCTATCCATCACCTTGGCCTGCCAGGCTTTTTCAAGGTTGCGTTGTTGAACAGGCGTGACGGCGTGATCAATTATGACGAGTTCTATGTCCAGGTCCTGGACCATATCGGCAAGTTGGTCTTGCTTGCCGGAACCGAAAAGTGTGCCAGCTTTCGGGTTCGGGATTGGGACGATGAGCGCTGAGACAACATCCAGCCCGATGGCTTCGGCGAGGCCGACGGCTTCTTCGAGTTTAGCTCCAGAATTGTGCGCGACAGCGGTGGTTCGCCGGCCTCTGGCCATTGGCGCTGTCGACGCTTCCGTCTGGGCCCGCGACAGGACTGGAACAAGGACAAGCGCCTTTGCACCGGCCTTTGTGGCGGTTTCATCTCCGCGCGCAGTGAGCGATTGCGTGCTGACCGCGCGCTGGACGTGATCGCGTTTGGCTTCTTCTTGAGGTGGCCGACCGGTGGCATCCAAAGATTTGGTTTTGGCTTGTGCTTTTTGCCGACCGGATGATTTAAGGCCATCTGGCTGATCGTCGACACGTTTATCTATGGTCATGGGTCCTGGGTAAGGGCAGCCAAAAAAACGGAGACTGCCGTGGGAGGCGGACGTCAACGCGACGTCCACCTACGTCCCAATGCCTTATGATTCCATCAGGTGTTGGTGTCGTCGTTTTGATCCGTATCCATCAGATGCACAGGCTGGCCTGGCATGATGGTGGAGATTGCGTGTTTATAGACCAGCTGTGAGTGGCCGTCACGGCGCAACAGAACGCAGAAGTTATCGAACCAGGTGACGATTCCCTGGAGCTTCACCCCGTTGATGAGGAAAATGGTCAGCGGGGTCTTTTCTTTGCGGACGTAGTTGAGAAAACGATCTTGAAGGCTCGGTGTTTTTTCGTTTGGCATTTTTCGCCTCTTATTGGGTCTTTTTTTGCCCATGTTAGTTGGCCGTCAGGGACGGCGTGGTGATTGGCTGTTTGTGGGACAGCATCGTCTCTTGTTAGCCGCCAGATTGCGGTCTTTACCCGGAAGCCGTTGGTTTACATCCACGGCCACGGTGCGTGACGTGAACCTCGCCGTGTAAAAACGATGCTGAGGAGAAGTTAGATCGCAGACCGTGTTGCAGCGCACCACACACTATCGCGTTGAGCAGATGATCGCCATTGGACGTATGCCCGAGCGATCAGGACTTGCCACCTGTAACTGGCGCAAAAAACATCGGTGCTCTGCTGGTTCTTGCAGCAATCTCGTGAAACATTGCCTTGAGTTTCAGCGTCACGGGACCAGGTGTGCCTGTCCCGATACGGTGCCCGTCGATCTGGACGACAGGGGTGATTGTGCTGCTCGCGGCGGTGTTGAAGGCTTCCGAGGCTGCTTTCGCTTCCGCAATCGTGAACGCTTGCTGCGCGAATGGCAGTCCGAGATCGGCGATGACGTCGACCATGGTCGAGCGCGTGACGCCGGGCAGGAGTTTTTGCGACAGCGTGCGGGTTCTCAACGTCCCTGAAGCGTCCACAATCCAGGAGGTCGACGACCCGCCCTCAATGATCGTTTCGTCCTCGTCAACGAACCAGACTTCCTTTGCGCCATGCCTGTGAAGCGCCTCTGTCTTTTCCAGACTGGCGGGCAGAAGCATGACGGTTTTGATATCGCAGCGCGCCCAGCGCGGATCAGGCCGGGTGATTACGGCAATACCCGGCAGTATACTGGGGGGGGTGTTGGGCGGCGTCACTGCCTGCGTCTGCGTTTCGGACGGGGCGTGTGATTTTTCGGCCAGTGGTGAGGGGCGTGATGGTACAAGTGGACGCGCCAGGATGACCAGCGAGGGTGCTGCATCGATGTTTGAAATAACAAAGTCGCGCCGGGCGTGTCCGCGACTGACCTGCAAATAGACAATGCCATTCCTGACACGGTTCAAGCGAACCACCTTCGCAATCACGATGGATAACGCCGCGGCGCCCATTGGCTCAGCGATGCCAAGTTGCTTCAGCGACCAGCGCAGGCGCTGATCATGACGGTCTTGATCAACAAGGGCACTGTCACGGATTTCAATAACCTCGTAGACGGCATCTGCGAATTGGAAGCCCCGATCCTCAACGTGGATGTGTGCATCGCCGTAACGCTGGTAGCGGCCATTCACATACACGAAACGGCTCATTGGCGTTCTCCTTGATCAGGCAAATCGATTGCTCAATCTGATCTTCAAGCACTGCCTGTGTCATCCAAAAAAGTCCGGGCTGACCCTGAAGATCTGCTCCAATTCCCGGACGTAATCCGTGCGCGCAAAAACCACCGCGCGGTCGCGAACCTGGATCTCGGTATCGCCGTTGGGTGTCAGGATTTCACCGTCGCGCAGGATCGCACCAAACCGAATGCCGTCTGCAAACTTCAGAGTGCGCAAAGGCTTTGACAGGATTGCCGCCGTCTCCAGAGCTTCCAGTTCGATCACTTCCCCGACGCCGTTGAGAACGGAATGGACACCGCGCACCCGGCCCCGGCGGACGTGTTGAAGGATGCGGCTGACGGTGATCGCGCGGGGATTGATCTGCGCATCGATATCGAGCGAGCGAACCATTCCGGCATAGTTGGGACTGTTGATCAGGCACAGGCTTGATGGACAGCCAAGCTGCTTGGCCAGAGCCGATGTGAGCAGGTTGACCTGGTCATCGTTTGTGACCGCCACAAGCGTTTCAGCGGCTGTGATATCAGCTTCGCGAAGAACATCTTCGTTCAAGGCTGATCCATGCAGGACGATGGTGCGGCCAAGGAGTTCAGCGACCTCTTCGGCGCGCTTCTTCTTATTCTCGATCATCTTGATGCGAACGCTGGGTTCGCGCTCTTCAAGCGTCCGGGCAAGATACAGCCCGATGTTGCCGCCGCCTGCGATCACAATGCGTCGAGCCTTGACTTCTTCGTGCCCAAAGATTTGCAAGGTGCGAGTGACCTGCTCGGTCGGTGTGATGACATAGACGTCGTCGCCGTCCTGCAGCCGGTCATCGGCGTGCAAAATCTGCAGCTTGCCTTTGCGGATCACTGAAACGGCGATGGCTGGGAGGTCTGGGAACAACTCCGTCAGTTGCCGGATGGGCGTATCCAGAACCGGGCAATCGGGTCCGCAGTTGATCCCCAACAAGGTGATGCGCCCATCGGCGAAGGGTACAGCATCGAAAGCACCGGGCAGTTGCAGCCGGCGCAAGATCATGTTGCCGACTTCGATCTCAGGAGAGATGACGTAGTCGATGGCCATGTTTTCGCGGTGGAAGAGTTTGGCCCATTCGGCTGCCAGGTAACTCTGGGCGCGGATGCGGGCAATCTTTGTTGGCACATTGAAAAGCGTGTGAGCGACCTGACATGCGACCATGTTGACTTCATCGTGGAGCGTGACAGCGATGAGCATGTCGGCTTCGGACAAACCGGCCTGCGCCAAGACATCTGGGTGGGCTGCATTACCTTCGACCGCGCGGACTTCCAAAACGTCGTTGGCGCGTTGCACCAGCGCGGGGCTCGCGTCGATGATGGATACGTCGTTGCCTTCGGCCGACAAGCGTTCGGCAATGCCGGTTCCAACCTGACCGGCGCCGCAAATGATCACCTTCATGGATGGCCCTTATGCGCCGGCCTCGAAGCCGCAGTCCGGTTGTCTTGCACCGGTCGTTGCAGATCCTGTGATAAAGGCCGTCTCGCTCCCTTTTGTCTTTATCCGCACCTGAAAATGAGCCTGCGCTGTTGCTCAGCAGTGTCAAAGGACCCCAGACGCGGCAGGTTGAAAGCAGCCCGAGCTGCCTGCTCAGGCAGACAATACTTCGAATTCGCACCCAACAGGTTAACTGGCCTATCGGTCAGGTTGCATCAGCGGATCGCAAGGCACCATCTCATCAGGCTTGACGGGCTTCCCCATTACCATTTGCCGACGTACCCGAAGGGTTGCTCGTGCCACCGCTGGCGCGATGTTCCGATGAAACACCCAGCGCCCGCAGTTTTCTGTGCAGCGCGGAGCGCTCCATGCCGACGAACTCAGCCGTCCGCGAGATGTTCCCGCCAAACCGGTTGATCTGGGCCAAGAGATATTCACGCTCAAAGATTTCGCGCGCCTCCCGCAGCGGCAGGGACATCAGATGTTCTGCGCCGCCGTTGACGGGGAGTGGTACGTTGGAGCCGATTTCTTCGGGCAACATGTCAGCTGTGATGATGGTGCCAGCATCACCCCCTGCTAAGATCATCAGGCGTTCGATGTTGTTGCGCAGTTCACGAACGTTTCCTGGCCAATCGTGGGCCTGTAGGACGGCGACGGCGTCCTCGCCGATCGTTCGCGGGGACAGACCTGACGCGTTGGACAACTGACCGATGAAGAACTCGATGAGGTCTGGAATATCATCGCGCCGCTCTGCGAGGCTCGGGACCCGTAAAGGCACCACGTTCAAGCGGTGGTAGAGGTCTTCGCGGAAGCGTCCTTCAGCCATGTCGCGCTCCAGTTCGCGACTGGTGGATGAAACGATGCGGACGTCGACCTTTACCTTCTGGACGCCTTCGACCCGCGTGAACTCCTGCGCCACCAGCACGCGCAAAATCTTGCCCTGGGTTTCCAGGGGCATGTCGGCGACTTCATCAATGTAAAGCGTGCCGCTGTGGGCTTCTTCCAGTGCGCCGACCTTGCGCGCCCCGCCTGCCCGGTCTTCGGTGCCAAACAGTTCTTCTTCGACGCGGTCGGGTGCCATCGCTGCTGCCCCAAGGACAACGAACGGGCCGTCGGCACGCTGTGATTTCGTGTGGAGCACGCGCGCGGCCAGTTCCTTACCGGTGCCCGATGCGCCCCGGATCAGAATGCGGCTGTTGGTTGGGGCAACGCGCTCGATCTGGCCACGAAGCTGGTTGATGGCAACCGACTTGCCGATCATGTCAGCCGAAACGGTGGAGCGTTCGCGAAGCTCACGGTTTTCGCGGCGCAGCTGGGAGGCTTCGAGTGCGCGCAATGTGACCAGGATCAACCGGTCGGCGTTGAACGGCTTTTCGATATAGTCGTATGCGCCGCGTTTGATCGCCGTGACGGCCGTTTCAATATTGCCGTGACCGGAGATGATGACAACTGGCAGTTCCGGGTACGCGCGTTTGATGACGGTCAGCACTTCCAGTCCGTCCAACCGGCTGCCCTGGAGCCAGATATCAAGGATGACAAGATGCGGGCGGCGTTCTTCAATCGATTGGAGCGCTTCGTCGCTGTCGCGTGCCAGCCGCGTTGCGTGGCCCTCGTCTTCCAGGATGCCCGCGACCAAGTCGCGAATGTCGGCCTCGTCATCAACGATCAGAATATCTGCTGCCATGTTGTGAGCTCCCTGGATTGTCTCTGGCTTCCGGTCGATGCCGAAGCCTATAAATACGAAATGCTTTGAATTAGGTGTTCGAGCCGCTTGCCGCCGCTGCCGACATGGCAATCGCGGAGGCTGGCTGCTCTTTTCTGGTCTTGTCGTCGGTGCGTGCATTCCCACCGTCGGCGACATGCGCAGGCGGGGTTGGTCCTGTAAGCGGTAGTTTTATCCGCATCAGCGCGCCGTTGCCGTCGGTCGGGTCGCTCGTTTGCGGTGCATCTTCGAGGCTGAGCGTGCCGCCATGTTGCTCGGTGATCTTCTGGACCATGGCGAGGCCGAGACCTGTTCCTTTATTGCCCTTGGTTGTGACGTAGGGTTCCAACAGCCTCGCGCGTTGCTGCTTTGGTAAGCCAAGCCCGTTGTCGATCACTTCGATCGAGACGCAGTTGTCTTCAACTTGCATGCGTGTTGTGACTTTGCCTTTGAACCCCTCCGGCTTGAGGCCTTTTTCTGCGGCGGCGGTCTCAACAGATTCCGTTGCGTTCTTTACGAGGTTCGTCAGAGCCTGGGAAATCAAGCGTCTGTCAAAAGACGATTTCACCACCTGTGATGGAATGTCGAGGGCGAACGTCACCTTCGGATGTGCCTCCCGGAATAACACGACGGGTTCGGACACCGCATCGCGCAAATCGCTCATGGACATTTCCGGTTTAGGCATGCGCGCAAACGATGCAAACTCATCTACCATGCCCTTGATGTGCCCTGCCTGTCTCTCGATGGTTTCAGTGAGTTTGTCGAATGTTTCGCGGTCATCGACGATCACTTTGCCGTACTTGCGCCGGATACGTTCTGCTGAAAGTTGTATGGGCGTGAGCGGGTTTTTGATTTCGTGGGCGATGCGCTGGGCGACGTCTGCCCATGCGCTTGTGCGCTGAGCAGTCACGAGCTCGGTGATATCGTCGAAGGTTACGACGGAACCCACCTCACCCTCTGACGCGGCTTCGCGCGTGACCCGGACGGCAAATGTCCGTTCCTCTTCGTTGACCGTGCGGGTTAACTCCAATTGCTGGCGCTGTTTCAACGGCGTGTTGGCACTATCATCGAGGATGCCTTTGAACTCAGGCAAGACGTCGGATATGGGCTGACCCACAAGGGCTGCCTCTTCAAGCCCCAAAAGCTGTGTCGCTGCCCGTGAGACCAGCGTGATCTTGTCATCCGCATCGAGGCCTATGACACCGGCGGTCACGCCTGACAAAACGGCTTCCATGAAGCGCCGTCGTTCCTGAAGCAGTTCGTTCGCCGACATCAGTGTCTTGCGTTGGCTCTCTAGTTCCACGGTCATGGTGTTGAATGTTTGCGACAGACGGCGCAGGTCGCCTTCTCCCCGCTTTTCAGGCAGTGAGATGTTTAAGTTGCCGCGCGAGACTTCCTGGGCCGCCCCGATCAGCCGCCGGATGGGCGCAACGAAACGCCCGGCGAACCACATCCCCGCCCAGATGGCGGCCAGAAGTCCCGTCATCGATATGGTCAGGTACATCAGACCATGGGCCCATTTCAGCCCGCCGCGGGTGCGCCGCAGGAGCGTGTATTCGGCTGCGTTCTGCTCGGTTCTTTGGAGGTGACGGATGACGAGTGGATCAAGCGGTCGGCTGACATAGATGTAGCGCTCTTCAGGCGTTTCCAATCTGGCGATCGCGGAGATGCGGTTGTCTTCCTGAGAAAGCGACAGCGGGATTAAACCGTCGCGTGCTTCGTCCATGGCCGCCATGGTCGGCTGCTTGAAGGGGAGGCGTCGGTCTTCCAGGGCGCGAAGGACGGGCGCGCCTTTGCCATCGATGACGTAGGCTGCGGGCAGTTCGCGTAGGCCGGCCTGGGATAGTATCAGTCCGCGCATCTGGGACACGGGACGGTTATCGGCTTTGACCGCGGCTGCAAGGTCACGCGCCATGTTGACCGCGTCGGTCCTGATGACCCGGCCGTGTTCGTCGACGTAGGTTCTGGCTACATCCACCGATTTTTCGATGATGGTTCGGATGCGGTCGGAAAACCAGCTGTCCAGTGACCGTGAGAAACTCACCGTTGCACCAACCGCCAGCAAGATGGCCGGCAGGGCGGCGATGATGGAAAAGAGCGCGACGATGCGAACGTGGAGTCTCGCGCCAGCCAGTTTTTGCCGCCATGCCGCATATAGGCCCACCACCTGCTGGGCAATCACGACGACCATTGCGATGATCAAGACCACGTTGGCCAGCAGGGCTACGAACACAACGTCGTTGCGCGGCAGTATTGGCGTCAGCCCCGTCAGGATCATGAAGGTGGCGAACGCAGAGATCAGGGCGGCGACAACGGTTGCCAGCCCGATTTTGAACATGCGGTCGCTCGGCTCGAGCGAGGGGTGTCGCTCATCCTCGATCTGCCCGCTCTGATGCACCAATAGGTCGACAGCGCTCATGCGATCACTCACTTTGCTGCCATCTTTGCGACAAGTGGACCCGCCCCAACTTGGATTGGTCTCGACCTTGAAGCGGTGTTGTGGCGCGGCCTCTACTCAGAATGCGGTCGTGTTGAAAGGCCACAGGCAGTGGTATCTTTCTGGCACGGCTGCAGCTGTCTTACGTAGCGGCAAAACTGTGACATTTTCGCGACATTTTGTGCCGTGTGAGTCGCAGTTTCAAGTGCGAAATCTGGTTATCCCAGCATGGTTGTGCACACACGTGTTTGTGACCATCTCGCGCCGCTTAACCGGAAGCGGGATTTCGACGCAGTCACGGGTCACACCGGGGTTGCGTGAAAGTCACGTGTGAAACCTCAGCCCTGAGGTCCCTTAAACACTGAAATATCCAGCGACTTGATCCTGGATCGCAGCGTGTTTCGGTTCAGGCCCAGGAGTTCGGCGGCCCGGATCTGGTTGCCGCGTGTCGCAGCCAAAGCCGCCGTCAGCAACGGCCTTTCGACATCCCGTATGATCCGCTCGTGCAGCCCGGGCGGTGGAAGTGACGTGCCGTAGGCGGCGAAATGATCAGACAGGTAATGCTCGACCAGTTCCGATAGGTTTTTAGGGTCCTGCTCGGTCTGGATGGCGGTGACCTTCGCGTTTTCTTCAAGCTCCTGGCCTACCATGTCTACGTTCAACGTATCCTGAGGGTAGAGCGCGGCAAGCCGGCGCACGAAGTTTTCCAATTCGCGAACGTTGCCGGGCCAAGTATGTGTTTTAAGGCGTTCGATCGCGCTCATTTCGATTGTGCGCTCGCCCATCCCTTCGCGGGCTGCAACGCGTAAAAAGTGCCGGACGAGATCGCCGACGTCTTCGAGGCGCTCTCTGAGCGGTGGGATACGCAGAGGGACGACGTTGAGGCGGTAATACAGGTCTTCGCGGAACAGCCCCTGCTCGATCTGGAACCTCAGGTCCCGGTGCGTTGCAGCGATGATGCGCACGTTGGTCTTAATGGGTGTTCGACCGCCGACGGTCGTGTATTCGCCCTGTTGCAAAACGCGCAGAAGCCGCGTTTGTGCTTCCAGTGGCATATCGCCGATTTCGTCGAGGAACAGCGTGCCGCCTTCGGCCTGTTCAAACCGCCCCTGGGTACGGGTCTGGGCACCGGTGAAGGCGCCCTTCTCATGTCCGAACAGTTCGCTTTCGATCAATTCGCGCGGGATGGCGGCCATGTTCAACGCCACGAAAGGCCCATGCCGACGCTTCCCATAGTCATGGAGAACGCGGGCGACCAGCTCTTTACCGGTGCCGCTTTCACCGTTGATCATGACGGTCAGGTCGGTTTGTGTGAGCCGCGCCAGAACGCGGTAGATTTCCTGCATGGCAGCGGAACGGCCGATGAGCGGCAGCTCTTCGCTGTCGGGATCGGTTGGGACTGCGCGGGCGGCTTTGCGGCCGGGATCAGACAGTGCTCGCCCCACGACGGCGACAACCTCGTTCAGATCGAACGGCTTGGGCAAATATTCGAAAGCGCCTTTTTCAGCTGCAGTCAGAGCCGTCATCAAGGTGTTTTGCGCGCTCATGACGATGATCGGGAGGTCCGGTCTCAGCTTCTTGATCCGCGGGATGAGATCGAACGCATTTTCATCGGGCATCACCACATCGGTAATAATCGCATCGCCCTCGCCCTGGGTGACCCAGCGCCAAAGGGTGGCTGCATTGCCCGTCGCCCTGGGCGCATACCCAGCGCGGGCCAAAGCCTGATTCAATACCGTGCGGATCGCCGTATCGTCGTCTGCGATCAGAATTGTGCCTCGAGCCATCAAGTTCTCCGCGCGTTCAGCGCAATGCGAGCCATCAAAGGTTGCGTGTCGTCTTCAGTCTGCTGTGGTCTTGAAGCGGAAGCAGAACCCGGAAAATCGTTCGGGTTGCCTCGGTATCGAATTCGACCAGACCGCCGTGGTCGCCGATGATTTTGGCGACCAGCGCCAGGCCTAATCCGGACCCGCTTGGTTTTGTTGTGACGAAGGCATCGAACAGATGCTGCCGAAGATGTATTGGGACCCCAACCCCGTTATCTTCGATCTGGATCATCAGCGGCAACGACACCCGGCTTTCTGCGCCTGGCAGCGATAATCGCAGCCCGGGCCGGAAGCCGGTGGTGATCACGACACGGCCGGTGTCGCTATCCGGGGGGATGGCTTCGACCGCATTTTTGATCAGATTCAAGAAGGCCTGGATTAATTGATCGCGGCTACCTGAGACTGGGGGCAGCGATGGGTCGTAGTCGGTGACGAAGCGGATGTTTTTGCCCTGACCTGATCTTAATAGTGTCGCGACGTGATCGAGAACGTCGTGCACATTCACGGGCGACTTGGGGATTGGGCGTTCATCTCCAAACACCTCCAGGTCGTCGACCAGATCGCGAATGCGGTCGGTCTCAGCGCAGATCAACTGAGTAAGCGACCGGTCCTCGTCGAGCAGGTTTTGCTCCAGCAATTGGGCCGCGCCACGGATCCCGGAAAGCGGGTTTTTGATTTCGTGGGCGAGTATTCCGGCCATTCCGGACACCGAGCGGGCGGCCGCGCGGTGGGTCAGCTGACGCTCGATCATGTGGGCCATATCTCGCTGTTGCAGCATCATGACCGTTTTGGCCGGCGCATCCGGGAATGGCCCGGCAAAGACGTCGACAAGTTTGGGATGTGAGAACTTTGGAGAGGCGATCTCCACACCATACTCGTTGACGGTCGAGGACTGCTCACGCACCTGCGACAGGAGCGATAGAAGAGGGCAGCCGAAGGCCACAACGTCTTGCAATTGCTTGCGGCGCATAACCGCCAAACTGGTCGAAAAGAACTGTTCAGCAGCCCCGTTCGCATAATCGATTGTGTTGTCAGGTCTGAGAACCGCAACCGGATGGGGGAGCGCATTAAGGAGCGATTCATAATCGAGTGGTGAGGGCGTCAACGTGTCAAACGGTGATATGATGGTTGATTGCTTTGCAACGGCTTCCACCACTGGTTTGCGCTTCATGCGGCTTTTCGTTTTCGACTTCGCTTTACGGTTCGGCTTGGTTGTTTTGACGGGCCGGGCCGTTGTCATCGCCTGATCCGCTGCGTGGTTTGACGGCTGAACGCTGGATGATGTTGATTTGACAAGTTGAATGTTGGGTTTGTCCCTCTGCTTTGGCACCGGCGCGGCTTTAGCAGACGCAACGGTATTCTCGTCCTCAGCGCTCTTTGGTGCGCGCGCCACTGACCGTAATTTGGGTGCTGTCGTCATGCGGCATACTCACGATATGGCGATGTGCCGTGACCGGACGCATGGTGTGTGGCTTGACCGCGCCGCAACGCGTAAAATGCTGCGAGCCCGTCGAGGACAGCATTGGGATCGACCGCAGTGCACAGGCGCCGTCGCCAAGACTTAAGGTCTGCGCCCTCACAGCCAGCGCTCTCCAAATACCAGCCAATATGCTTACGGGCGTTGCGCAAGCCGAGGAAGGAGCCATAGTGAGCGAGCATCGCTTGGACATGGCTGCAAGCGGTTTGCTCTTGAACGTCGAGAGACGGCGAGCCTGGGTCCACCCCGGTCCTCAATGTCTCCGCTATCCGGCCCGGCAGCCAGGGCGCACCATAGGCACCGCGCCCGACCATGACACCGTCAGCGCCGCTTTCGATCAGCGCCAACTGCGCATCTGCTGGCGAGTTGATGTCCCCGTTGGCGACAACTGGAAGGGAGACGGCGGCCTTCACATCCGCGATATCCCGCCAATTGGCTTTGTCCTTGAAGAACTGACACCGGGTGCGACCGTGAACAGTGATGAGACTTACACCAAGGTCTTCAGCCCGCTTTGCGAGTTCTGGGGCATTACGCGTCCGGTCATCCCATCCCAGCCGCATTTTAAGCGTTACCGGTACTTTTGAGGCCTCAACCACCGCCTTGATGAGGGTGCTGGCGTGGTCCACATCGCGCATTAACGCGCTTCCGGATTGCTTGCCTGTCACTTCGCGCGCCGGACACCCCATGTTGATGTCGATCACGCCAGCCCCCAGCGCTTCTGCCTGACGCGCGCCCTCGGCCATCCAGTGGGCCTCAGACCCAGCCAATTGGACGATATTCGGCCCGCTCGACAGGGGGGCATCGTCGGGGATATGGATGCGACGAAGAACGTGCGGGCGCTGGGACACCAGATCTTTGCTGGCAACCATTTCAGACACTACGGCACCTGCACCGAAGCTTAGTGCCAGCCTGCGGAACGGCAGGTCCGTGACACCTGACATCGGTGCCAACATCACGGGGTTGTCCAGAGATATGCCAGCAATCTGTAGAGCCTGTCTCTGACTGGTCTCTTCCATCTTCTACGGTTCTTTGCGCGGTGCCCATCTTTTGGGCGGTCAAATAAAATGCCTGTCGATTGGGCAGGCTATGCGGGTTACCGGGCCTTGGCAAGCTGCTGATGGTGCTCATGTGTACAAAAAGATAAGGCAGTTCGGCCAAAAACTGAGATTATGAATCATAGTGTATCCAAAGTCGTTCTTGGCCATGGCCACAATGGGCATTTCGTGCCTGATCGCAATTCCTCAGGCAAAGACTCCCCTAAAGTCCCTCCCCAACGTCGCGAAAAAGAGGCTGGTTTGACCCGAATTGCCGTACTCATTGTGGCTGCTGGCCGCGGATCACGGGCCAAATCCTTTGACGACTGTCCCAAGCAATATGCCCTGATTGGTGGCCAGCGCGTCTTGGCGCGAACACTGCGGGCATTTCTCAACCACCCATTGGTCAACACCGTTCATGCCGTTATTCATGCAGATGACGGCGGGTTACTGGATGAGACGCTGGTCGAGGTCCAGGGCGCTGAACGCGCACGGTTGGACGCATGGGGTGGTGCCGTCATGGGCGGGGCGACGCGACAGGCTTCTGTTCGTGCGGGGCTCTTGGAGTTGGCCAATTCAAGCCAACCGCCCGACGTTGTGTTGATCCATGATGGGGCGCGCCCTTTTGTGACGGTGGAGGCGATCGAACGGGTCATCGCCAAGGTCCAGTCCGGCTGCGGGGCCATCGCCGGGCTGCCGGTATTTGATACGCTCAAGCGTGCAGATGGCGACAATCGGATTCTTGATACGGTTTCGCGCGACGGGCTCTGGCGGGCCCAAACCCCTCAGGGCTTTATGTTTGACGATATCCTGAAAGCTCACGATCGGGCCGCAGCCGCCGGGCGAACTGACTTTACCGACGATGCCGCTGTGGCCGAGTGGGCCGGTGTTCAGATGCACGTCGTGTTGGGCAATGCTGAAAATATCAAATTAACAACCAGCGAAGACATGGCGCTGGCTAACGAAAGGCTCAACACCGGTATGGAAACACGCATGGGGACGGGGTTTGACGTCCATAAGTTCGGCCCCGGAGACAGCGTCTGGCTGTGTGGGATCGAGGTGCCCCATACTCAAACTCTGCTTGGCCACTCTGATGCCGACGTCGGACTGCATGCCCTCACAGATGCGATTTTCGGGGCTATCGGGGATGGCGACATCGGGGCCCATTTCCCGCCATCAGATCCCCAATGGAAAGGCGCTGCGTCCGACCAATTTCTGGCCTTTGCTGCCGACCGGGTCCGCACTTTGCAAGGGCGGATCGTGAACGTCGACGTGACCTTGATGTGTGAAGAACCAAAGATTGGACCGCTGCGTGATGCGATGCGCCGGAGGGTTTGCGATATTCTGGCGATCGATATCGCCCGGGTCGGGGTGAAGGCGACGACGACGGAGGGGCTGGGGTTCACCGGGCGCCGCGAAGGTATCGCAGCCATGGCGGTTGTCTCGGTGGCGTTGCCGGTTTAGCCGCGTCGTCAGGGAAGTGCGCTGTTGGGGCTCTCCACGCGTTGACCGGCCATTGAGAATCGCGGCTACTTGAGCCAAGCGGTTGTATGGCCACGATCCGACGCGAGAGGAAAACTCAATGAATTTAATGGCGAAGAGCGTTGAAGGAGTTCCAGAGGCGGTCGCTCCCATGTCGGACATTGCCGAGCAGACATCCAGCTCTTGCCTGGCGACGCGTGTGCGTCAGCTGTCTCGGATTATTACGCGCGTTTATGATGACGCGATGCGCCCGCTGGGTATTACGGCGAGCCAATACACGTTGCTTGCCCAGTTGGCGTCTCGCGACGGCATTACGGCTGTTGAGATTGGCCAGGAACTGGACATCGAGAAATCGACCTTGTCGCGGAACTTGAAGCGGCTGTTGGCGCTGGACATGATCATCATGGACCCACCAGCAGGTCGTCGCGGCCGCGGTCTTCACCTGACGCCACGTGGGCAGGCGACGCTTCGGCAGGCTTATCCCATTTGGCAGGATGCGCAGTCGCGCGCCATGCAGGTTATGGGGACGGGCAGCCGTGAGACGCTCGATTCACTCCTCGGGAATGCTGAGAAGCTTGCTGTTGTCTAACTGGTTTGCTTGCGCGGCGATCGGCTGACACACGCAACTGTTCCATGATATTTCTTCAGACGGTCCGTCAAATAGGCGGGCCGTTTTTCGTATTGGAGGACGGCGGCTGTGTTTGATGATGATCTTCTGACCCATGCACGGATGGTGCTGGAATGCTGCCGCAAGATGGACTGCAAATTGGTTACGGCTGAAAGTTGTACCGGCGGATTGATCGGTGCCGTTCTTACGGCCATTCCAGGATCGTCTGATGTCGTCGACCGTGGCTTTATCACGTATTCAAATGGCGCAAAGGTTGCCCTGCTGGGCGTTCAAACAGACGCCCTTGACGCACATGGTGCTGTCAGTGAAACCGTTGCGCTTCAGATGGCGGCGGGAAGTCTCGCGCGGTCAGATGCCCATATCAGCGTTGCGGTCACCGGTGTGGCCGGGCCAGGGGGCGGGACTGCGGAAAAACCTGTTGGATTGGTCTACATCGCAACAGCTAGGGCCGACAGTGCCAAATGCAACCGACATATCTTCAGCACACCAACGCGGGATGGTATTCGCCGAGATACTGTGTTGGCTTCGTTCGCTCAGATGCTCGATCACCTGGAAGAGTAGCTCGGATCATTCGCGCCTCGTCCGGCAGCTTAGGCTCGTGCCGGACCGCCAATCTTCGATGGTGATCCACCAGCTGAACGCCGACCATAAATGACGCCTGCCCTCGCTTCGAACGCGTCGGCGAACTTACGGAATGCCTTGTCGAACATCGCGCCCATGAGCAGCCCGAGCATGCGCGAGCGGAATTCGTAGCTAATGTAAAAATCCACTTCGCAGCCGCCTTGGGCTGGCAGGAAGCGCCAACGGTTTTCCAGATGACGGAACGGACCGTCGAGATACTCCACCAAGATCTTGTTTTCGTCTTCGAAAAGCGTCACCCGCGTCGTGAAACGCTCCCGGATTGCTTTGTAGCCTACGCCCATGGTGGCCACCAGAACCGTCCGGTCCGCCTCTTTTGAGCGTGAGGTTACATTCAGGCTTTCGCAGAGTGGAAGGAACTGGGGGTAGGCGTCGACATCGGCGACCAAGTCATACATCTGCTCTGGTGAGAAGCGCATCTTCCGGCGGGTTGTGTAAGTGGGCATGGTGGTCACGGGTCTTGGTTGGTGTTGTTAGGAAACGCTTAAGAACTATAGCACATCGAGACACTATCGAGCTGATTTTGTGACTGAAAGTGGCGCATGGTCACTGAGACAGGCTGTCCAAAGGTAAGGTCAAACTTGTGAGCTTCTGGTCGTCTGTTGTCCTGAAAGCCGTGCTGCCTTGAGTCGTGCAAAATCTTCGCCAGCGTGGTGACTTGAACGGGTGAGTGGACTTGCCGATACCAGCGAAAACCCCTTCGCGTACGCCGTGGTTTCATAGGCGCTGAACTCCTCAGGCGACACAAAGCGCTTAACTTCGGCATGTTTGCGCGTGGGTTGCAGGTACTGACCGATGGTCAGAAAATCGACGTTGGCTGAGCGCAGGTCGTCCATGACCTGTTGAACTTCATCGCGCCGTTCGCCGAGGCCGACCATGATGCCGGATTTGGTAAACATCGTCGGGTCGAGCTCTTTGATACGTTGGAGAAGTCGCAAAGAATGGAAGTAGCGCGCGCCCGGCCTGATGTTCAGGTAAAGGCCTGGAACGGTTTCCAGGTTATGGTTAAACACATCGGGCTTGGCCGCCACGACGACCTCTAGTGCACCGTCCTTGCGCAGGAAGTCAGGTGTGAGGATTTCGATCGTCGTATCGGGAGCGCTTGCGCGGATCGCTGAGATCACATCGGCGAAGTGCTGCGCACCACCGTCATCCAGATCGTCGCGGTCGACGGAGGTGATGACGACATGGTTGAGCCCGAGCTTGGCAACAGCGTCAGCAACGCGGTCTGGCTCGGTCGCGTCCAGCGATTCAGGCCGGCCGGTTCGGACGTTACAGAACGCGCAGGCCCGTGTGCACGTGTCGCCCATGATCATCATGGTGGCGTGACGCTTGGACCAGCATTCACCAAGATTTGGGCAGCCCGCTTCCTCACAAACCGTCGTCAGTTTGTGGGTTTCAATGATCTGACGCGTTTCTTGATAAATGGGTGAGGTGGGGGCCTTGACCCGGATCCAGCTTGGTTTCTTCAGGACGGGGGTATCAGGCCGATGGGCCTTTTCAGGGTGGCGCACGGCGCGCGTGTCATGATGCGCGCCAGTCAATGCTGGTGTCTTGTCAATGACTGTGACCATTGCCCTACTTTGTGGATTTAAATGCCCAGTTTGAAGTGCGTTTGAGCGTGGTGTTTCCGCCAATTCTGACTATCAAAGTGTGATGGCTTGTTATTGAATACAACCCATCCATTCGACGCGCATGCTTGGGCTCAGCCACTCCGACGCTGTTCCCGTGCCAAGGGTGGCGGATCATGAATGGCAGGATCATGGGCAGCCTACGTCGAGCTTTATGGGGCTGTGGGTTGCTTCGGCATTCTAGCGCGCAATGATGCGCGCCAGGATGACAACCAAAATGGCCCCGACAGTGGATACGGCGATCTGGTTGCCCCATGGGCCGAGATCAAACGGAAGGTTCAGCAGTCCGGCCTGGACGAGCGCAAAACCGATAAACGCTCCGATCACGCCGACAAACAGGTTCCTCAAAAGACCACCACCGCCGAGCAACAGGCCGGCAAGCCAGCCTGCGATAAGCCCGTTGATGGCCATGATAATCCAAGGAAGGTAAGGCTGATACTCGGGTGGGAGAATGTCGGCTAGCATGGGACAGAGGCTCCTTGGCCGTTCTGCTGGTCACGCGCAAGAGGTTGTAGGTGCGGTACGTCAGGCAATCAGCCGAGCGAGCAAAACCACGACGATGGCACCGATCGTTGCGGTGACGATCTGTGAGACGAGTGCGTTCTTGATGCCGAGATTGATGTTCAGTGCGCCAAGCAGGTAGCCGCCGACAAAAGCCCCTGCGACACCTGTTAGAAGATACCGAAATAATCCGCCGCCGCCGACGATGATGGAGGCGAGGAACCCGGCGACGAGGCCGATCACAAGAAACATCACAATCGTTCGTGTCTTCGGATCCATTGGCTCTCTTCCTGTGGTTTGCCGCGGCCCATTGTGGCGGGCGACAGCTTGGTCGTGCCGCGTCAAGCGCTCAGCCTTTTGCGGGGCCCCAGGCCATTAGACGTGGCAACGTGCGCCCAGGTAATCGTTCAACAGCTTGTTGTAGCGCTGGGCCAGCTGCCGATCCTTGGATGACAACGATTTGCCCGCGTTCAGCCGTTCGACCTTTGATGGCACACCGCGATTGTCCAGCCGGCGCAGTTCAGATCGAATGGCACCACAGCTTTGGCCGGATGCCAGCGGTTTGGCATACGGACCACCGCCGCCGCCGCCACCATCGCTTGCACACGCAGCCAGCATGACGGCCATGACTGCGGCGATGCCAACTCTGCAACCCGACGAGATTGCGTCCCGAACCATTCGATCGTCTCCAACAAAGTGACGTGTACCGTGTCACACCATAGCGTTGTATTCGGTGCAAGCGCTGGGTCGCAGGTGTGACCTGTTTGCTGCAACGGAAACTGCGTTTTAAGCGGCTATATTCCCTATGCAGAGCCTTCTGAACCCCGCCTAGCGCAGGCTTGCGGCACCAGATGGGCCGTTAGCAGATCAATTGGCCGTTGCTGTGTTCGCCAGTGTAGCAGCAGCGTTTGCGGCCGATGCGGCTTGTTGGGCCCTTGCAGCCGCTGCATTTGCCTTGGCGATCGTTGCTGAAGCCTTTGGAGCCACGGTCGCTGCAACGCTTGGTGCTGCTGCCGTCGCTGCCTGAGATGCCGCATTGACGGCGCTGGTTGTAAGCGCGGCAGACGCAGCTGGCTTTGCGCTTGCGGCCATATTGGAGCATTTCGCCTGGAATTGCTGGTTGGCGGCATCCAGTTCAGTCATCCGCGCCAATGCAGATCGTTTGACGCTGGCGGTGTTTGTTTTACCGGCAGCCACTTTTGCAAGTCGCTCAGGTGTTCCTTCTTTGCGAAGCGCATCGATTTTCGCGGTCAGTTCAATACAGGCTGGATCAATTGCCGGTGCAGCGGCGACTTTTTGCGACGCGCCAGCGTCCAATGTCCCCAGTGAGCCGGTTGCAAGGTTCAATCCACCGTCGGCTGCACAGCCGGAAAGCATTGCAGCGCCCATGATCATGGCTGGGATCAGTGTTGTTCTGGTCATCATCTTTGCCCCGTCTGAAAATGTTTGAACCCTTGTGAACGGGCTCTTCGTGCTCTTGTTCAAGCATCGTGCGTCGCGTGTCTGCAAGTCATGGCATCACAAGGGCCCGTTAAGCGCCTGCAAAGTCGTCATTAATGCGGGGATAGCCCGAGCCCGTGTTTTCCCGGCCACATGGATCGCAGGCACATGGTGTGCGTTTTCGCAGTAAAAACGTGTGCGAATCGCGGGCGGTGATGGCCCATGATTCGGACGGACTGATCCCAGGCCTGCCTTGGATGCGGCGCTGCCGATAAGCCTACGTTGACGGAATGAGCGTCTTCGGATTTTCGAGATGGGCGATGAAGGTTTCAAGCAGATCCGCAGCGATCACCCCGCTCAGCATCCGGGTGTCACAGCCCAGTGTGATTTCCAGGCTCATGACACACGTCCATGATTCAGCTGGCGGCAATTTTCCAGATCCAGCCGTGAACGACGCAGGTGGGACCAAACGGGGGGTCGCGGCTGGGATTGCGATGACTGTCGCGTGGGAGGGCGACAGCGGCGTCTGATAGCCTGAGACCGCCCCACGCCCTAGGTTGGCAATCGCGGCAGTGGGTTGTCGGCCTTGGTTCACCGATGCTTCTGGGCCATCTTCCTCGCCTCGAACAGTTCGGCCACCTGTCTGTATGGCATCTAACTCTTTTGAAATGTCCCAAGGCGTCTTTTGGTCGGCATCGGTGATGGTTGGAAAATCCACACGGCCGTTCATGCTGCTGCGGGCGAAGGCGATATCGCAATGGTTCTGCTGGATTAATCGATCTCCCGACAGCACCACATTGGCTGCGGGCACCTCGGCAAGCGCCTTGGCCAGGGCTTTCACGAACAGCGATGACAGCGAGATCGTTTTCACTCCGCTGCGTGCTGCCGATGAACTTTGCTGTGGCGATAGCTGGCCCAGGTTATGCTGCCTGCGAGCTTCCAGCAGTTCATCCAGCCGGCATTTAGCGGTCAGGTTGGCCTGTGCCAGGACCGGGCGGGTCGGCCAGGCCTGTATGACCTGAGAGATACCGCGCCGCCCTGCACTTTGGCTGGGATTTGCAGACGATGGCCCCGGTGAAACTCCTGCAGACCGAAGCAGATCCGCGTGATCGTCAATATCGCGAAGAATGATGCGTCCGTTTGGTCCGCTGCCTTTGAGTGGGGTTAAATCCACCCCCAGACGCGCGGCGTGATGCCGGGCTGCTGGTGATGCGCACACCACGCCTTTGCGGTCGGCGCGGGCATTTGGATATTTGCGCTCAGAACGGCCTGGCGATGTTTTCAGTTCGGGCAATACTTCATCCGCCAATTTGGAAGGCGTATAGAATCGTCATTCGGCTCATCGAGACAACTCAGTCCGGCTAACGGATCAGTGCTCCGTGCGGCCCTTGATCTTGCCTTCCATCGTGACCGCATTTGCACTGACGCTGACGTCGATGGCTTCGTGGATTTGGTTCAGCGCCTCTTGGCGAGACATCTGGCCATCCAATTCGACGGCGTTGGCGATGTGCTGGGCAACATCGCCGAGCAGGCGGCCCCATTCAGACACATCGTGCCGAAACGTTTCCGGGTCGAAAATCACATGCAATGCTCCGTCCGCCACCCAGGCGCGCATGACCTCTACGGCATCTTCGGCGTCCCGCACGCCATCGGGGACGTCCAGGTCCTCGAGCAGTTCGTCATCATGGTCCATCTTTGGCTCTCCAAGCATTGCGCTTTCGTCCAGAGACTTCAGCGGGGTCGGCTCGTATGCTGCAAGCGCATAGCATTTTAAGCTGGTGGGGGAAGCCCCGAATAACGGTTTGTCCAGGCGGCAACGGCGTTGAAGCCCCGGTTTGTTGCTTTTCGCCCCCGTGTTGATGCTCAGGTCTGCCTTGATGTTCCCTGAGCCGGACTTGGCGGGGTCGCTGCCTGCCAGCCCTCCATCTGGGGCGATAGCCTGCGCAGCCGGCATCAGAACAGGTTGGGCCTGAACAGCACCCGACCCCAGGAGGATAAAGCTTGCCGCAAGAAGTCGAAGTGCATTTGTCATAGGTAGCAGACCTTCTTTGCGGCTGACACGATGTCGTTGGCGGACGGCAAGGCTAGTCTTTCCAGATTCGCTGCATAGGGCAGTGGGATATCTGCACCCGTCACACGCGTGGGCGGTGCATCCAGATCGTCAAAGCAGGCGGTCATCACACGGGCTGCGATCTCAGAGCCAATCGAACAGCACGGCCATGCTTCTTCCACGGTCACAAGGCGTTTGGTCTTTCTCACACTCGCGTAGATGGTTTCCTCATCCAGTGGGCGCAGTGACCGTAGATCGATCACTTCGGCATCGATACCCTCACCGCCCAACCGGTTTGCTGCTTCCAGGCACAAGGCGACGCCGCCTGAGTAACTCACGAGTGTCACCGTTGAACCTGATTTCACGATCGATGCTGACCCAAATGGGCACAAGTGGTCTGTTACGTCGGGAACCGGGCCGACACGTCCATAAAGGCGTTCGGTCTCCAGAATGATCACAGGGTCATTTGAACGGATCGCCTGCTTCAGCAAGCCTTTCGCGTCGCTTGCCGTTGCCGGCGCTGCGACCACCAGACCAGGAATGCTGGTGAGCCATGGCGCGAAGTTCTGTCCTTGTTGCGCGCCAACCCGGGAGGCCGCGCCATTGGGTCCGCGAAACACCACTGGGATATTGAGGCGCCCGGCGGATACATACCTCATCTTGGCGGCTGTATTCACGATCTGGTCGATGGCCTGGAGCGCGAAGCTCCAGTGCTGGAATTCGACGACGGGTCTGAGACCTGCCAGACCTGCGCCGAGGGCCAGCCCGGAAAAGCCCGCTGGCGTCACGGGCATATCTATGATGCGCTTGGCGCCAAAGCGGCTTTTCAAACCGTAAGTGACTTTGAACGTGCTCTCTTCATCGCCAACGTCTTCACCGAGAATGAAAACACGATCGTCGCGCTCCATCTCCTCGCTCAAAGCCTCACGAAGCGCCACGCGAACGGTTATGCTTTTCTGCAGTGTCTCGGTTTCGTCCTCAAGCTTTGCAGAGGGTTCAGCTGCGGGGTGCGGAGAAGATGGCTCAGGTGCTGACAGCGTTGAGACCGTTGGCGCGGCAGGAGCCTTGGCGGGTCGAGTGGCCAGTTCAGGCGCTGGTGCGGGCGCTGGCGCGGTTGCTAGCTGCGCTGCAACCACGGCGATCGGTGTTCCGCTTTTGACATTGTCAGCCCCCTCGCGGACCAGGATTTGAATAATGCGGCCGGGATCTTCGGCTTCGACCTCCATGGTCGTTCGCGCCGTCGAGATATCGGCGATGATGTCGCCTGGTGCGATCTCTTGGCCTTCGCTCACATGCCAGCGCGTGATGCGACCGGACGTTTCACCCTGGAGCAATTGGGGCATCTGCACTTCATGTGTAATCTCCGCGCTGGACGCCGTCGCATCCTGGCTAGCGGATGTCATGTCATGGGTTTCAAGGCGCGGTTGCGTCATGCCCGTCCTCCAGACGCGCCTTGACGCTTCAATGCGGCGTTCGCCAATGTGTCGGTGGAGGGTTCACCATGGACGCGGCGGTAGGCTGTCTGTCCGGCGCGCCCCTTGGCGCGAATGTCAGAGACCAGTTGTTCTTCAGAGGGTTCACCGTCTGATTTGGCGAAGGCGGTGGCGGCGTTGATTTCATCGCGAATGGCGCGGTCAATGTTGCGCAGGACATCTTCCAAGACGCCGTTTCGCAGAAGCTTTTCGCTCATGCGCGAGATGGGGTCTTGTGCTGCGTGTTGAGACGACGTGGGAGCGGCCGCCTGGTACTTGCCAGGATCTGCCATTGAGTGGCCCCGGTACTGTTTTGTCTTGCATTCAATGACACATGGTTGGCCGCCGGCTCTTATGGACTCAGCCGCGGCGATCGCAGCGGTTGCGACGGCCTCGACGTCCATCCCGTCCACCTGCACGCCTTTAAGACCAAAGGCCAAGCCGCGTTCGGCGAGAGCATGGTTGGCATCTGCTGGGTCAGTCTCAAGTGGCGGGTTGTTACTTTCTATTACGAAGACAATTGGCAGGCTGAGGCTCGCCGCAAGTTGCATGGCCTCAAAGACCTGACCTTGCGCCATGGCGGCATCGCCAATGATGCACCACGTGATCGATGTGTTCCCGTTGTAGCGGTCTGCAAACGCAAGGCCCGCGCCGATCGGGACATTGCCGCCGACGATGCCGTTACCGCCATAAAAGCCGCCGTCCGGCCAAAACAAATGGACCGAGCCGGCCTTCCCCTCCGACAGGCCGCTGGCCCGACCGCAGAGTTCTGACATCATCGCGGTTACATCCGCTCCTGATGCCAATGCGTGTCCATGGTTGCGGTAGGCGGTGATTAACCGGTCACCCGGCTGACGGACCTTGCTCAGCCCCGCTGCGATCGCCTCCTGTCCGATGTATAGATGACAGAAGCCTGCGATATCTCCCATGCCGTAGAGCTGTCCGGCTTTTTCCTCGAACCGTCGGATACGGAGCATGAGCCGGTACGCCTCAAGCGCATCATCCATACTCTGTCCGTTGGGTTCTGGATGGTTCGACGAGAGCTTGGCTTTTCCGGGCGGCTCGGCAATCGGAGGGCTTGGTTTCGACGCCTTGGATGCAGAGCCTGTTTGTTGCGCACCCGCCGCGCCTGAGTCCCCTTCGGCTGCCCTTGGGGATGTCGTTTCAGTCTTATTGACTGGCGGAACAGGCATTCCATCCCCTTTTTCGGTCAGAGGACCTTTGGTTCGCGTCTTTATTGGGCGCTCGTCATGTCAGTCTGCTGAGGCCCTTAACAGTCCCTAGGCGGGCGTTCGGACTGACCCAGTGTTGGTCCAGTAGGTGTCAGGGTCCTCGATATGACCGGCGTTCGCACGCCTGATTGTAGGGCCGCAATGCAGCTCAGCACCTTAGTCGTAGATGAGGGAGACGGCAATTGCCAGAGCGCAAAACCAGCGCCTGTGCATATTATTGGCCATTCAGCATTTTTTCTTGTTTGGCATGCCCTTACGGTGTCCTGCCTGACGGTGCCATTGCTCTGCACTATGGTGCGCAAAAATCCGTGTTACTGCACCACGCGGTAGAGTTGTTCGCCGGGCCGGGCAAAACCCAAAGTCCGGCGGCCAAACTCTTCGACGATATCGGGATGAGGGGGATTGTGCTGAAGCGCCTTGACGTCTTTATGAAGACGGTCCGACACGGCCTGAAGGCTCCTGATTTCGAACTCAAGCAGTGTTGAGTGCGCCATCAGTCTGGATTGAGCTTCCCAGCCGTGCCGTCCATGTCGGATATGAAATGCGAAATAGGCAAACAAACCGAGACAGATAAGCAGAACGGCGATCTGTCCGGATTTGGCCTGCCAATTTCTGGTCAGACTACGCAACACCGGGGTTTTCTCAATTTAACGCAGGGACAATATGGGACCATGGCCACCCTAGCCGACTGAGCTTAAATACCGGTAAACGGATGTTCTGCATAGGCTTTTTGCAGCGTGTGCGTGTCGGCCCACAATGCCCGGTCAGGCGAGTTGCCGGCCCTTGGGAACCACCGCCATCCCGGCGTAATGGGCCACATCATCCAGTTCGTCTTCGATGCGAATGAGCTGATTGTACTTGGCAAGCCGGTCAGAGCGGCAAAGCGAACCGGTCTTGATTTGACCGGCGTTCGTTGCAACTGCCAGATCTGCGATGGTGGCATCTTCCGTTTCACCGGACCGGTGGGAAATGACGGCTGTGTATCCAGCGCGCTGCGCCATTGAGACCGCATCAAGCGTTTCGCTCAAGGTTCCGATTTGATTGACTTTGACCAGGATCGAATTTGCGACGCCTTTTTCGATGCCGTCCGATAAGCGTTTGGTGTTCGTTACGAACAAATCGTCGCCGACGAGCTGGCAGCGGTCACCTATTTTATCAGTGAGCGCCTTCCAGCCCTCCCAGTCATCTTCATCCATCCCGTCTTCAATGGAGATGATCGGATAACTGTCCACAAGTTTTCCCAGGTAATCCACCATTCCTGAGGTATCCAACGTCTTGCCTTCGCCGGCAAGGTGGTATTTTCCATCTTTGAAATACTCTGTGGCTGCACAATCCAATGCCAGCATTATATCGCCGCCTGGCTTGTAACCGGCGGTTTCGATCGCCTTCATGATGAAATCGAGCGCGTGCTCAGCGCTTTTGAGATTTGGTGCAAACCCGCCTTCGTCGCCCACATTGGTGTTATGACCTTCTGCCTTCAGGGCTTTCTTTAAGGTATGGAACACTTCGGCGCCTGTGCGGATCGCTTCCGCACATGATGTCGCCGACACCGGCATGATCATGAATTCCTGGATGTCGATTGGGTTATCGGCGTGCGCCCCACCGTTGACGATGTTCATCATGGGGACCGGCAAAACGTGCGCTGCTGTTCCCCCGACGTACCGGTACAGTGGCAAACCCGAACTTCCTGCTGCGGCATGGGCGGTGGCGAGCGAGACACCGAGGATGGCGTTCGCGCCAAGGCGCGCCTTATTCGGCGTGCCGTCGAGTTCTATGAGCGCGGCGTCAATACCGCGCTGATCTTCGGCATCCATCCCAACGAGGGCTTCAAAAATATCATTGTTGACCGCATCGACGGCCTTGGTCACGCCTTTGCCGAGGTAACGTGTTTCATCGCCGTCACGCAGTTCGACGGCCTCGTGAGCGCCTGTAGAGGCACCAGATGGCACACCGGCGCGCCCCTCGGCACCGTCTTCCAAGACGACGTCGACTTCGACGGTGGGATTGCCCCGGCTGTCGAGTATTTCACGGCCGATGATGTCGACGATCGCAGTCATGCTGATCTCCTGATTATTGATCTTGGTTTGTGTGGTGAGGCCGAGCGGAGAGGTGGATCGGGGGACTTACCCGCTGACGCGCATCGTTTAGCTTAAGCTGATCGGTGTGGCCAGCACTGCCAACGCCGCCGCGTGCGAACGGGCCAATGCTTGCGTCCTCCGGTGCTTTCACCGCGGAGAACATCAAATCCGGGACATTTGCTCGGTGCAGGCCGACGTTCGTGGTTTGGTTTTCAGGTCAGGCACATGTCGCCGTCATTGCTGCATTATTGTGCGTGGTTTCACTCAGAAACGTGACAATTGACATCAGTTCAGCGTTGCGATTTTGCACCGTTTGATTCGTTTAGTGGGGAAAGCCGAACAGATTCAGTTTCCTTGCCGGAGTTGAAGGCGTTACAATTGTGACAGACGTAAGTACTGATGGCGTTGGTGAAAACGATCACAGTCTCAGTTTGTGACTTTGTTGAGGGGGATTTCGCGTATGCGTTATCAGTCAAGTTGGTTGAGCCGGTTTACGGCTTGTATGGCATTGGGCGCAGGCTCCACACTCATGTTGGGTGCGCCTACAGTATCTGCTGCGGATTTCGGTGGAGATTGCTGCGCAGACCTTGAAGAGCGGGTCGCAGAGCTTGAAGCAACGACCGCGCGGAAAGGGAACCGCAAAGTTAGCCTTCAAATCTACGGCCAAGTCACCTCAGGTGTGATGTTCTGGGATTTCGAAAATTCGGGTGGCGTGACTGAAGACAACGTCTACGTCGTTGATCCTCAGACATCGGGCACCCGCTTTGGTTTCAAGGGCAAGGCGAAGATTACGCCAGATTACTCTGCCGGTTATCACCTCGAGTTTCAGTATCAGTCCGCGGACGCGACCCAGGTTACCACGAACAGTGACGAGTCTGTTGCTGATAACATCCTGGAATTCCGTCAGGCACACTGGTTCATCCAGAGCCAGACATACGGGAAAATTCGCGTGGGTTTGGCTGACACGGCTAACTCGGGTATCGCCGAAATCAACCTGTCAAAAGCCAATATTGCCGATGGTATGTCGTCGTCGCAAGCTGGCACTGCCATCCTTGGCGATGCGTTTGGTGATGGTGACCCGGCAACGGCTGGAAATGATGGTGTGTCGCTTGGTTCGAACTTCGAGTTCAACCGCTTGAACGTTGTCCGCTATGATAGCCCCGTTTTTGGCGGGTTCATCATGTCGGCAGCCTACGGTGAAGATGACATCTGGGACGTGGCTCTGCGTTATGCCGGAGAGATTGGCACGTTCAAGATTGCTGGCGGCATCGCATACGGTGAGAACTCCGACGGCAGCAGCGTCTTCGGTCAGGTCAATGACCCCCGGCAGGAAGTCGTCAACGGAACCTTGTCGATCATGGAAACGACGACAGGCTTGTATGCGACCGGTTCGGCTGGTCAGCGCACGAGCGATGGCTTCACTGATGATGAGAGCTTCTGGTTCGTGAACTCTGGCATCGAGCAGAAATTCATCCCGTTCGGTAAAACCACAATCTTCGGCATGGTCGGTGAGTATCAAGACCGGGACAACGACAGCGCCTATTACTACGGTGCTGGTCTGGTCCAACAAATCGACTCGGCTGCCATGGAGCTGTTCATCAGCTATCGTCACTATGACCTTGAAGACGGTGGCGTTGGTGGCCTTGGTGGCGACCTGAACGAAGCCGACTTCGATGTCGTCGTCTCGGGTGCACGCATTAAGTTCTGATGCAGTCTGCATCGGACATGTAGAGGATCTCCCCCGATCAGCTACAGGAAGAACCGCTTTCCCCAAGGAAGCGGTTCTTTTTTGTTTGTGTCGACCGCATTCGGGGGTACGCCGTGATGGCTTTCAGGCATGCTGTTTGTCGTTCTCATGGCGGGGGGGGGGGCTGATGCGCCTGTGCCCTGCTTTCGTCTGGATGGCAGTATGGAAGCGCGTCTGCAGCATGCTAAACCTCATCCATGACCCAATTGAACTCAGCACTTGTTTTGTTTTCCGGTGGGCAGGATTCCACCGTCTGCCTCGCGTGGGCGCTGGAGCGCTTTGATCATGTCGAAACCATCGGGTTTGACTATGGCCAGCGCCACGCCGTCGAGCTTGAGGCCCGAACGGCCATCCTGGGCAAGATCGGTGACGTGAAAGACACGTGGGCGGCGCGGATCGGTCATGATCATCTCTTGAAGCTGGATGCCCTTGCCCAAATCAGTGACACCGCTCTCACTCGGGATGCAGAGATCACACTGAACGACGCCGGCTTGCCATCGACGTTCGTTCCCGGGCGCAACCTGCTCTTTTTGACCTACGCCGGCGCCCTGTCCTATCGGCGGGCCATTCGCACGCTGGTAGGTGGGATGTGTGAGACCGACTTTTCAGGGTATCCCGATTGCCGGAGGGCCACTTTGGATGCTTTACAGTCGGCTATCAGCCTTGGAATGGATCGGCCGGTTTCGATTGCGACGCCGCTCATGCAGGCCGACAAAGCACAGACGTGGGGGATGGCCCATGCGCTGGGAGGTGATGAGCTTGTCGCGCTGATCCTTGAAGACAGCCACACGTGTTATCTTGGCAACCGCAACAATCGGCATCCTTGGGGGTATGGGTGTGGCACTTGCCCGGCCTGTGACTTGAGGGCGAAGGGATGGCAGGCGTGGCAGGCTCAACACGTGGGTTGAAGGCTGCTTGCAGATTGTGGCCTCGGCTTTGGGCGTTGCAGCCTCCACATTGGCGCGAGACGGTCAACGCTGGGTTAGTCTGGCAATGTGAGGCAACGCACGTGAGCGAGGGCACTCGAAGCCAGGCACCGGGAGTTGGCGCACTGGGAGTTAAGGCACTGGGAGTTAAGGCATGGCAACCAAACCAAGCCGCCGCAAATTAATTCAGGCCATCGATCATGCGTTGTCAGGTCACTGGGACGAGGCCCATGCGATTGTTCAGGCCTATGAGGCTGACAGCAATGCCTGCTGGATTCATGCGATCCTACATCGCCTCAAGGGCGACAAGGCCAACGCGATGTATTGGTACCGCCAAGCCGGGCAGATGAGCTGGCCGAATACGGACCCGCAGGGACAGCTGTTACACTTGCGCCAGACGTTAGATCACCAGCACTGACCAGATGACCGTTCGTTGCATTCTTGCCGTCATGGTTTGTCGTGTGGTCAAACCCGGAGGCGGTCTACCATTGTGTTCGAGTCAGTCGTCCAACTTGAAGGGGGAGAAGTCGGTGTTGCGATCGTAGTGATCGATGCCCTCCTTACGCTTCAGGAAACCTACGATGGCGTAGGTCATTGGCGTAAAGGCAACTTCAACCAGCGTCTTGGTGATGAATTGGGCAATCATGACGGTCAAAAGAGCTTCGTTGGGAATGATGTCCGAGTTGTAGAATGCCAGCGGATAAAACAACGCTGAATCGACAGCCTCCCCGAACATCGTCGAACCGATGGTGCGCATCCAAAGCTGGCGGCCCTGCTGCCAGACTTTCATTTTAGCCATCACATAGGAATTGACGAACTCACCACAGAAATAAGCAATCATCGATGCAATGACGATGCGCCACGTGTTGCCGAACGCCACCTCGTAGGCGGCCTGATGCTCCCAGAACGGTGCTGGCGGCAATGCCACGACAACGGTCGCCATGATCGATGCGAAGATCAGTGCGGCAAAGCCCGTCCATATGACGCGTCTGGCTCTGGCGTACCCGTAGACCTCCGTCAGGATGTCACCGAACACATACGAGATGGGAAAAAACAAAACGCCCGCCCCAAACACGAACGGTCCCCAGAGCGGCAAGTCCACCTGGGCGATCTTTGCTGGGCCGATGAGGTTGGCACACACCAGGGTGACCACAAACGCCACCATGACGAATTCGAAGTAGCGCGGATTAGGTTCAGATGATTGCTGGCGATCGCTCGGCGGTGTTGAGGCAGGGGCTTGGGTTTGGGTCATTCGAGCATCAAGACCTTCGCGGTTGCGCCACGTCGATAAACAGCCAGCGGTGCCGGGACTTTGGGAACTGTAAGTTGGATGGCCTATGAGTTGGAGGGAAATGAGAGCTGGGCACGACCAATTGGGTATGAGCCGCTGGATGACGACGTTGGAGCGTGACCGACGTCGCTGGAATATTGACAATCGCTGCGCCTTCACTGCACTCGTTTGAGATGTATCAAGTCAAAGAAATCTTCCTCACTCTGCAAGGCGAAGGGGCCAATGTCGGCCGGACGGCAGTATTTTGCAGGTTTGCTGGCTGCAATCTTTGGTCAGGCCGTGAGCAGGACCGGGCCTCCGCCGTCTGCCAATTCTGCGATACTGACTTTGTCGGCACGGATGGGGTCAACGGAGCCCGGTTTGAGACCGCAGAGAGATTGGCAGAGGCCATCGCGGATCGCTGGCCCAGCGCGGACAGAACCAATCGATTTGTCGTTTTGACCGGTGGGGAACCGATGCTCCAGGTCGATGATGCTTTGATTGATGCAGTCCACGCGCAAGGTTTCGAGATCGCTATCGAGACCAACGGGACGTTGGCGGTTCCGACCGCCATCGACTGGATCTGCGTCAGTCCGAAAGCCGGGGCGCCTCTCGTTCAGCGTTCCGGACACGAGCTCAAGCTGGTTTACCCGCAAGACGACCTGTTGCCTGATGCCGTGGCCGATCTCACGTTTGGGTTCAAATTGCTTCAGCCAATGGATGGGCCAGCCCGTGAAGCCAATACCAAGGCTGCCGTGGCCTATTGCCAAAGGCACCCTGAATGGCGGCTCTCCTTCCAGACGCATAAGGCAATTGGCATTCCTTGAAGGGTTCACGGGCTCAAAGTGTCCGGACGGGCAACCGTGTCCCATAATGGCGGCGGCTGGGTGGGGCAGCGCTGCCCCTGGCATTGCCAGCTGAGTTGGATTAGGTTGCGCCGCTCCGATTAAGACCGCCAAAATGGCCAGCTTTCACAATTTGAAGATCCCGCGAACCGATGCGCATCTACAAGGACTTTACATTCGAGGCCGCCCATCGCCTCCCCGGTGCGCCGGAAGGCCATCCGAATTCCCGTATTCACGGGCATTCATTCCGTGCGCGTGTCTGGGTTGAGGGCGAACCGGACCTTGAAACGGGTCTGGTGTTCCACTTCGATGACCTGAGCGCTGCCATCCAGGATAGTCGCGAGGCGCTGGATCATCGCTTTCTCAATGACATCGATGGGCTTGCAACTCCGACGCTGGAAACCATTACCGCCTGGCTTTGGAACCGCCTTTCAAACCGCATTCCGGGGCTGGCCAGGATCGAGGTGTCTCGCGACAGTTGCCATGAGGGTTGCGTCTATGATGGCCCACCCGCGACACGCGCTTTGGCTGCTGAGTAGTTTCCCCTCCCCTCGGCGCAATGAAGATATCCGCAGACAAGATGGGCGCAGATGAGATGCCGAACACACCCGACGTTCAGCTGCTTGGCCAGGACAGCGCAATACCGAAATCGCCCAAGGAAGCGGTCCTGGATCGGGTTCCCAACCCGCATCCGGACAGCTTTTACGTGGCGCGGTTCGTGGCCCCTGAATTCACGTCCATCTGCCCGGTGACCAGCCAGCCGGACTTTGCGCATCTGGTCATCGACTATGTTCCCAAGGACTGGCTTGTCGAATCAAAGTCATTGAAGTTGTATCTGACTTCGTTTCGCGACCATGGTGCATTTCACGAGGATTGCACCGTCGGGATCGGCAAGCGATTGGCCGGTCTGCTTGATCCCCACTTCATGCGGATTGGCGGCTATTGGTACCCGCGCGGCGGTATTCCGATCGACGTTTTCTGGCAGCATGGCAGCGTGCCGGATGGCGTATGGCTGCCGGACCAAGGTGTGGCCCCCTACCGTGGGCGCGGTTGATCATGGTGTGGTCTTGAGTTGGAGCATGTTCCGGGCGGAAAACCGCGGACACTTTTCCTGAACATGCTCTAGAGCATTTCCGATTTAGTTGGAACCGTATCCGCAGTTGTCGATGTAGTTTCGGCATTCCTGCGGTGACAGCGTTGGCACAAGGTGTGCGAGGCGTTCGCTTATGGCATCGAGCGA
>JBCBRH010000041.1:0-30597 GCA_039819785.1 Pseudomonadota bacterium
CACACCAGCCGTCAAGCAGTGCTTCCGCAAGAACGGTTCGAACCTCTCACACACATGCGTTAAGGCACTCGTCAAAGCCGGCCTCACAAACTCCAAAGCCGCCCGCCAGATCGCAGGAAAGTAAAAGATTTCAATATTCTGCCTGTTTCAGGCGAGATTATCTGGAACGCTGGACGCCCCACGTCCAGCAACGGGTCCGAACGAAGGGCCCGTCACACCTCTCCCCAAATCGAACGCGATGAGAACGGGGAGAAAAAGCGCCTCAAGCCACTGGGATATGGGATCACTGGCTCCCTCCTCTCCCAAACCTGAACGCGCAGGCTTTGGGATATGATTGCCTTTCGACCACCCTGTCGGCAAGTAAGTGAACGCGGGACGCGGGCCCCGCCTTTTTTGCGGACGGAGATTAATGCGCATGGCAGGTCAAGCGATCGAAACCGAACCTCAACCCCACGGACTTGAAGCACTCTACGAAGGCAAGATGCCGTATCCTTTTCAGCGGGTGCGGGACCTGCTGGAGGGAACGCCACCGGGGATTGAGCCGGAGATTAATCTGACACTGGGCGAGCCGCGCGAACCGATGCCGGACTTCGTCGTCGAGAAACTGGCCGAGACGCAGGCGCTCTACGCAAAGTATCCGCCCATTCGTGGCACCGATGAATTGCGCAACACCATCTCTGACTGGCTGGGACGGCGATATGGGCTCACCGGGCCAAAACGCGTTGATCCAGAAACCGAAATCCTGCCGACCAACGGTTCGCGCGAAGCGCTTTTTTTCGCGAGCCTGCCAGCCGTCGGACGTAAGGCAGGGAGAGTGGCCCGTCCTGCGGTCCTGATGGCCAACCCCTATTATGCCGCTTATATTGGGTCAGCCTTCGCAACCAATGCCGAACCAGTTTACCTGAACGGCACGCCCGACACCAGTTTCCTGCCAGACCTGGATGAACTGGCCGCTCAACCCGAGCTCCTGGATCGCGCAGCCCTCCTCTACATCTGTTCTCCCGCCAACCCCCAAGGGGTACTGGCAACCCCCGCCTATACACGCCGGGCCCTGGACCTCGCCCGCAAGCACGATTTCATGCTGTTCTTCGATGAATGCTACTCGGAGATTTACGATCAGGACAAACCCGTTGGCGGACTGGAAGTTGCAGTTGAAACCCCTGAAAGGTTCAAAAACCTGTTGGTTTTCAACTCGTTATCCAAACGCTCGAACCTGCCGGGATTGCGGTCAGGCTTTTGTGCCGGCGACCCTGATTTTCTGAATGCCCTTGCTGGCGTCCGCAATCTCATCGGACCACAGGTGCCATTACCAACACAGGCCGCATCGGTGGCGATTTGGTCCGATGAAGCCCATGTCGAGGTCACCCGGGCAGCCTACAGGAAAAAGTTCGATATCTGCGATGCCGTACTTCAGGGCCGTTATGGTTACCAACGGCCCGCCGGCGGGTTCTTTTTGTGGCTTAACATGGCCCATTTTGGTGGGGGCATCGACGCGACGGTAACCCTATGGAAACGCTGTGGTGTCAGGGTGTTGCCTGGAGCCTTTCTGTCGATGACGGGAACAAACGGCGTCAATCCTGGTGACGACTACATCCGAATGGCGTTGGTCGACACCCCGGAAGTGATTGAAACGGCTTTGAAAAGGATGGTCGAAGTCTTTTAACCCCACGTTTCGCGAAAAGCGTCGTCAATGTCGTTTGAGTACCAAGATACACATCACGATCGGTTCCTCCCTGAACCGCTCCACGATCGCCTGATGGGTTTCGCCACCCGCCTGGGCGGGTTGTGTGTACTTGCGGCAATCGCAGCGACATGGCTCAGCCTGCTGACCTGGTCTTCAACCGACCCAAGCCTGACACACACAACATCCGAACCAGCCCTCAACATGCTGGGGTTCCCCGGAGCCGTCATCTCCGACCTCATGCTGCAATCCTTCGGGGTCGCGTGTGTGGTTCTGCTTCTGGTTCCCACCTTTTGGGCACTCGAGATGGCCATGGGCCGCACGATCGTCAACCTCGGGTCCAAGGTCACCTATTTTCCATTTGCACTATTGGTCTTGGCTGGCGCGATGTCGTCGCTGCCCACGGCTGGTGCTGCGGGTTGGCCGTTGCACCACGGGTTCGGCGGCATTATCGGCGACGTCGTTTACCGCCTGACGTCCAGCATCGCCGCCATGCTCGTCAGCGAAAACGCAGCCTGGGCCACCGGACTTATCCTGTTCGCCTTCGGCTTCTTTAGCGTTGCAACAGCAATCGGAATGGAGTGGCGTGACTTCGTCTCAGGATTTTCGCGGTCAGGTCAGTCTGATCCAGCCTCCGACGCCTTCTCAAATAGAGACACTGATGCCGGTCCCAGAGATTATCGTGATGAGCGGCCGGAATTGAACCTGGGCGGTGAAGTCCCTCGCCGATGGCTTGATCCAGTCGACGATGAGTTCGACGATGACATCAACGACCTAGATGACATCGAGGACGAACCAGAGCCATTCCCCGTGGATGCACCTGCTCACAAGCCAGGTCGTTATGCGGACCATGGCGCACGAGCATTTGACCGGGACGAGCCCGCGCAATCGCGCGTTCTTGAACCCGTTCCAGCGGCCAGCCCTGACCAGCAGCCAGACCCGACGCCGGCTCAGCGACCACCGAACCCTTCGGTTGACGATCAGCCTTTGCTTCGCCCACGGGCGCACACCGTGCCAGCAGCTGACCCGCACGCACGGATCCAGGCAGACAATCCCATGGGTCAGCCGATGTTGCGGCCTCAAACACCGGTCACAAGCCGTGCCCAGTGGCAGCGGCCGCATCCACACGCTCGCGAGAACCCGGTACTTCGGGGAGCGGCACATTTCCCGACTCAAGGTCGGCCACAGGCCCAGCACACTTTCCAGCCTCAGGCCACGCTTCAGGCGCGGCCAACAGCGCAACCCCAGCCAGCGTTTCGACCGCAGCCACCACTGCCGCGGCCAGGCCTGCACGCACCTATGGGGACACCGGCAGAAGCACCGGCAACACAGAAACCCGCACCACGCACTCAGCACCCCGAACCGGCACCAAAACTCAAGCCTCGCTTTCAAAGCTTGAAAGATAGCCTCGCGCAGCACAGCCACTCCACGTTGGTCGCCATGCAGTCGGCAAACTGGCAACCCAGCAATTGGCCACGCTCGACAAAGCCCGTTTCCGGAGCGACCCAAGCATCATCCGGTGATCCAGCAGCACGAGGGAGGCCCGAGCATGACGTCCACACCGATGATCCACTGGACCCGATGGTGGAAGACAATGCGTTCGACCGCGACACCGATGCAGCAAGCCTCGCAATCGCACGGCGGTTTGCGCCAGCACGCGTTTTAGAAGACGACCATGACCCACAAGACGACACCGCCCTGCTGCGAGCTGCAGCACCGGCGCCGTCGTCAAGACCTGAACGGCGCAAAACAGCCGATCAACGTTCTGTGTCACTGCCAAAGCCAGCGACGGCAGGTGCAGCCTTCGGCAGGCCGGACGCCAGCTCGCAGCCATCGGTCGTCGAGCCCATCGATAACCCCATCACTGAGCACCGGTCTGAGGTTGGCCCAGCGCCCGCCGCCATGAAATCCACGCTGCTGCGCGGCATGAAGTTCAAGGCCAAACGTGGCTACCAACGCCCATCACTCAACCTGTTGACGCAAGGCTTAGCCCGTGGCGCGAAAGGGCAGATCACCGATCCTGATCTGAAGGCAAACGCCGAACTCCTGACACAGGTCCTCAACGACTTTGGCGTTAAGGGTGAGGTTCGCGGCATCGCGCCCGGGCCCGTCGTAACCCTTTACGAATTCGAGCCTGCACGCGGGATCAAGTCGTCGCGCGTGATTGGTTTGGCCGACGATATCGCCCGCTCCATGAGTGCCCTGTCAGCGCGTGTGGCCGTTATTCCAGGCAGAAACCTGATCGGCATTGAGCTGCCGAATTCCCAGCGCCAGGTCGTATTGCTTCGCGATCTGATGGAGGCGGAAGCCTACCGCACGGTTGAAGGCGGCCTGCCCTTGGTTCTGGGAAAAAGCATCGGTGGTGACCCCGTCGTGGAAGATCTGGCAAGCATGCCTCATCTGCTGGTGGCGGGCACGACCGGATCCGGCAAATCCGTCGGTGTCAACGCGATGATCCTATCGCTTCTCTACCGCTTCGGCCCTGACCAGCTGCGCTTCTTGATGATCGATCCAAAGATGCTGGAACTCAGCGTCTATAATGATATCCCGCATCTACTAGCCCCCGTCGTGACCGAACCTGAAAAGGCCGTGGATGTACTTGCCTGGGTCGTGAACGAGATGGAAGAGCGCTACAAGCGCATGTCGCAACTGTCTGTCCGCAACATCGACGTCTTCAACAATCGTGTCCGCAACGCGAAGAAGCGCGGCGAAACCATTGCACGGATGGTCCAGACAGGTTTCGACACTGGGACAGGCCAGCCGGTGTTTGAAAAACAACCGCTCGACATGGATTTGATGCCGCGCATCGTCGTGGTGATCGATGAGTTCGCCGACCTGATGATGGTCGCGGGCAAAGAGGTTGAAGGTCACGTGCAACGGCTCGCTCAAATGGCGCGCGCAGCCGGAATTCATCTTATCATGTCCACCCAGCGGCCATCGGTCGATGTAATCACGGGCACGATCAAAGCAAACTTCCCAACGCGAATGAGCTTCAAGGTCGCCTCAAAGATCGATAGCCGTACGATCCTGAACGAGCAGGGCGCGGAACAGCTGCTCGGCCAAGGCGACATGCTGTTCTCAGCAGGCGGCGGGTCCGTGCGCCGGCTGCACGGCCCTTATGTGGCTGATGACGAGGTCGAGGCGATTGCCAACGCTCTGCGGGCAGGCGGTTCGCCACAATATGTGGACCTCACACTCCCGATGGCAGACGAGGCAAATCAAGGTGCAAACGCATCCAAAAGCCATGACCTGTTCGATGAGGCCGTTGCAATTGTCGTTCGCGACCAGCGCGTGTCGACGAGCTACCTGCAGCGCCGGTTGTCGATCGGCTACAACCGTGCGGCCAACCTCGTGGACCGCTTGTTTGACGAAGGCATCGTTTCTGCACCGGACGGCAGCGGACGGCGCAAGGTCTTGCAGACAGCATTAGCCACCACTGCAGCAGCCGACGCTGTGGACGGGGCCATCAAAGTCGAATCAGCAGCTGCCCAACCACCATTCGCTGCCCCAGCCAATGACGATGACGAGGCGGCCTAAACACCGCCAAGCCTCACGTCTCCCCAGCCGTTGATATTCCAGCCCCCTGTTCCTGTTTCACCGCCATTATCGGTTTCATTGTGTGGGAACGGCTCATGCCCATTGCGTGCGCCTAGTTGTTGTCGCAATCATTATCCAAGCAACACCATTGGACAGTCCCGGCTCATGACGCCGTGTGAGCGGAGCTGGCCAAGTGCATCGCGGGGGCAGGGAAAACGAATGTTCAACTCAAAAACGACGACGAAGTTCACACTGGCTTTGACAGGGGTGGCAGCATGTATGCTGAGCATCGTCGCTCAAGCGGAGGCACAGACAGAAAAAGCTGTCGGCAGCGGATGGAGCGCCCAGGTCGCACCAAACGGGACGACTGGCTTAAGTCTTGATGCCAAGCAAGCCGACACCGTACGTAAAGTCAGCAAGTACTTTAATGATCTTAAGAGCCTCCAAGGAGACTTCATCCAGACCGCAGCCGACAACACCGTCATGCGCGGCAAGTTCAAGATGCAGCAACCTGGTCGGTTTCGCTTCGATTACTCACGTCCATCACGACAAATCATTATTTCCGATGGCGAATACTTGGCCATTCAGGACTTAGACCTTTCGAACGAAGACCGAGTCGCCTTGGACCAAACACCCTTTCGCATCCTCCTCCGAGAAGATGTCGACCTGCTCCGCGATGCTTTGATCGTCGAAGTTCAGGAATCTGATGAAAAAATCCTGCTGGCGCTAAGGGACAAGAGCCCGGATGCACCGGGCCTGATCAAGCTCGTCTTGGACGTAGACGAAAAATTGTCACTTGAAGAGTGGGTCACGACCGACGCACAGGGCTTAGATACCCGGGTCCAGATTGGCAATCTTAAAAAGGACGAAGCCATCGCTCCTGATAATTTCGTCATAAAATCAGTGTCGCAGCCATTTAATCAATAAAATCAAGGCGCCCACCTGATTCGTGTGTCAGATTAGAGACTGAGCAATGCTTAACAATTGACCACTTGACTGGAAATCGATCACAAATTCGTGAATTCGTACGGTTGTGACTGTTGAAAGTGTCTTCATTGGGTCTACATAACCTTTAGTCAGAGGCGTCACCCTGTATTCGGCAGTGCCCCCCGTCTCGCCGAAGATGCACTCTGAAGGTGGTCGGTTTCCCTCCCGACCCCATGCGCTCAATGCGCAGAATGCGCCCAACCCCTCCCCCCGGGGTTGGGCGTTTCACTTTCCTGGCTAACAAATAATATCCAGCATCTATGAACTGCGCGACCGCCGCATTAGTCGGCCTGTTTCAAGCATTATCGTCCGGCAAGATGCTCTATTGATTTGTGCAGGCGCTCATCGAGCTCCCGGTATTGAGCCGCGACCGAATGCAAACGATGCGACAGCTTTGCAAGGAAGTGTTCCGCAACGGCGGGGTCATCTTGCATTTGCCGATGCATTTCTTCACGCGTAATCCGCAAAGCACGAACCTGCCCGCGGGCCGTCACCGTCGATGAATGCTGAATCTCAACCAGCATTGCGAGCTCGCCGACAATCGATCCGGGAACGACGATTTCAACCAGGTCGCCGTCCAGAGGTCCTGTTGTCCGAACCGCATCACCGGCAACCACCAGAATGGCGGCATCACCAATTTCATCTTCCTTGATGATGGTCTGCCCCGCGCGATAGACGATGCGTTCAGACCGCCTAGCAATTTCCGTGATCTGTAAGGGGCTCAAGCCCTGAAAAATCCCGATGCTGCGGAGAGGCTGGACGAGTGAATTGATAGCCACGTAGGCGCTCCATGAAACAAAGTTGTTTCATAAAGCCTGTCGCGATTCGTGGACCTTTATCCAGAGCTTCCAGCCCTTCGGACCAGATGTTCCATGTCTAGGCGGGATGCAGACCCCACGGCCTCAAACCTCGCGTTCCAAGTCGGACTTCTGCAGTCGATGAGCCAATGCACCCTCAAGACTCGCTTAAGGCACCAGCTTGTACCCACCGGTCTCAGTAACGAGTAATTCCGCATTCGACGGGTCGCGCTCAATTTTCTGACGCAGCCGATAGATGTGGGTTTCAAGCGTGTGCGTGGTCACGCCCGCGTTGTAGCCCCAGACCTCGTGAAGAAGGACATCGCGCGTCACGACTTTCTCTCCCGAACGGTACAAGTACTTCAGGATCGACGTCTCTTTCTCTGTGAGACGAATTTTCGATCCAGCGTCTGTCACAAGCAATTTTGAGGCAGGCTTGAAGGTGTAATGGCCGATAGTGAATACCGCGTCTTCGCTCTGCTCATGCTGGCGAAGCTGCGCGCGGATCCGGGCGAGCAATACGGCGAATTTGAACGGCTTCGTGATGTAATCGTTCGCGCCGGCATCCAGACCGAGAATTTGGTCAGCATCGGAGTCGTTCCCGGTCAGCATAAGAATGGGGCTCTTGAAGCCCGATTTCCGCAGCATCTTGACCGCTTCGCGCCCGTCCATATCCGGCAAGCCCACGTCAAACAACACAAGATCGAAGTGATCGCCTTTGGCAGCTTCGACCCCTGTCGTGGCCGTGTCTGCGATAGTGACGTCGAACTCTTCATGGAGTGCGAGTTGGTCTTTGAGGCTATCTCTGAGATCATCATCGTCATCAACGATCAAAATCTTTCTTGCCGTGCTCATTCTTCGAGGCTCCGTCACCACTTCACGATGTCCTGAAGTTGTATCACTTATGTTGATCTGGAAATAGTAGTTCGGCCCGACGCTTCAATCTAATCTGAGCACGCTCTTAGCCATGGTTCGTCCAAAACGTTCAACTGACATCGTCGTGACCATGTTGCCCTGGCGGGGTCGGTTTGAAGGATCGCCCCGCCGCGGTGTTGCACGGTTTGGCTCCAAAACATTGCAATGCGCCATCGGCCGAAGCGGAATGAGCGCCTGGAAGCGCGAAGGCGACGGCGCATCGCCGATCGGTCGGTTTAAGTTGGTAAACGTCTATTTCCGCAAGGATCGACGGACCCGGCCGGTAACTGCGCTGCCGGCACGCGCGATCCGAAAAAGCGACGGATGGTGCGATGCGCCGATGGACACCAACTACAATCGATTTGTATCTCACCCCTATAGAGCATCCGCTGAAAGACTATGGCGGACCGACGAACTCTATGACCTCATTCTTGTGACCAGTCATAATCAGCGACCGCGCGTCCGGTGGCGGGGTAGCGCCGTTTTCGTCCACGTGGCGAGAGGCGACTTTGAACCAACCGAAGGATGTGTCGCCCTGAAGCCAGCGGATCTAAATTGGCTTCTACGTAAAGCCGGCCCGCGGTGTTACCTCACGATAGTGACGTAGCCGACGACCAAACGACCAGAAGCATGTCGATTGATTGAACCTCGCGCCGGCCTTCCGCAGCACGAGTTCCGGCAATAAAAAACCCGGTACGCAAAGGTACCGGGTGGAGGTGTGAGGTGCTTGCCATATTGGGTGAGACGGGAAGCAGCGCTCGGGAGGTGATTGGGTGCTTGTCCGTGACCGGATCGAAACCCGGTCACGGTGTTGATTTGCGGTCAGCCAGTTAGATGCGCTGGCTGCCTATACCGAATTCTGGGTAGGCTTCGATACCGATTTCGGTTTTGTCCAAACCTTCCATCTCGTCTTCAAGCGATGGGCGTAGACCAATCGTGAAGCGCAAGATGATCCAGATCAGCAAACTCGCGACGAAGACGAAGGCACCAACAGCACCAACACCGATGGCCTGCGTGACAACGTTCGCGTCAGAGTTCGTCCAAGCAACGATCAGCGTGCCCCAGATACCGGCAAACAAGTGGACCGGAATGGCGCCAACAACGTCGTCGATCCGCATTTTATCGAGCAGTGGAACGGTGATCACGACGATCACACCACCAACGCCGCCGATTACGACAGCCTGCCAGATAGCGGGCGTCAGAGGTTCAGCCGTAATTGCGACCAGACCACCAAGCGCGCCGTTCAATGCCATCGTCAGATCAACTTTGCCGTAGATGACCTGCGTCATCACGATTGCGACCAGCACGCCGGAAGCAGCAGCCAAGTTGGTGTTGACGAAGATTTTTGAAACAGCCGAAGCGTTTTCCAACGAGCCGAGAGCCAGCTGCGAGCCACCGTTGAACCCGAACCAGCCGAGCCAAAGGATGAACATACCCAAAGTCGCGAGCGGCATGGACGAACCCGGCATCGGATTGACCTGACCATTCGGACCGAATTTGCCGTGACGTGCACCAAGAATGATCGCACCTGCGAGAGCCGCCCAGCCACCGGTCGAGTGAACGAGTGTCGAACCAGCGAAATCGGAGAAGCCCATGTCGTCAAGGAAGCCGGCACCCCATTCCCAGGAACCCTGGATTGGGTAGATAACGCCGGTCAAAAGAACGACGAAAATCAGGAACGGCCAAAGTTTAATCCGCTCGGCAAGAGTGCCGGATACGATCGACGCGGTTGTCGCACAGAACACCATCTGGAAGAACCAGTCGGACCCTGTCGAGTACGAGTTGGCGGTATCAGCACCCGGTTCTGGAAGCGAAAGCGCCGATGGCGTGCCCACCATGTCAGGAATGATCCAGGCATCACCTGGGTACATCAGGTTGTAGCCCATCAGCCAGAACATCAGACCAGCGATGGAATACAGTGCGACGTTCTTCGTGCACTGCATTGCAACGTTTTTGGTCCGGACAAGTCCGGCCTCTAGCATGGCAAAACCCGCTGCCATCCACATCACGAGGAAGCCACCCATCAAGAAGAGCAGCGTATTGAGTACGTAGTCGACGTTAGGTGTGGTCGCGTCGGTGATTTTCACCTCTTGCGCCATTGCTGGTGTCGCTGCGACTGCGAGAAGGCCGATAAGTGTCAAGCCGGTCCCGATTCGCATTTTCGAATCGAACATTTAAGTTAGTCCTCCGCCTGTTTCAGAGTGCTGTTTCGTCGGTTTCCCCGGTCCGAACCCGAACCGTGTGGTCTATGCTGGAAATAAAGATCTTGCCGTCACCGATCTGGCCGGTTTTGGCTGCCGAAGCGACGGCTTCGATGGCCTGATCCACCTGGGCGGATGGAACAACGACTTCGATCTTGATTTTCGGAAGGAAGCTCACTGCATATTCGGCCCCCCGATATATTTCAGTGTGCCCCTTCTGGCGGCCATACCCTTTGACCTCGGTGACCGTCATGCCCTGCAGACCAAGGTCCGTCAGCGCTGATCTAACTTCTTCTAGTTTGAACGGCTTAATGATAGCCGTGAGGAGTTTCATTTACTCACCCCCGAATTGCGTCTCATTGATCACACCATGTGGCTGAGACGTGATTGCTGTTGCCAAGATGCAGAACACACCCGGTGCGCATGCACCTTCCAAGGAGCGTGCCAACAGCATACGTTTGAAGTAACCTTTTGATAACCAATGCAAAAAAAACAAGCAGCCAAACGGCCAGTCCATCTTCTGGCCATATTTTAGATCAAAATATAGGCATTTTATGCATTTTGCACAGAAAATAAGCAGATCAGTTCCGCTTGCTCTGTGGCGAATCACGGGGTCTTCGCACACGCATTAGGCCTTCCTGCGCGGTTGAGGCAATCAACAGCCCATCTTTTGTGAAAAACTGCCCGCGACTGAAGCCGCGCGCCCCGCCAGCATTGGGACTGTCCATCGAATAGAGGATCCATTCATCCGCCCGAAACGGTCGATGGAACCACATGGCATGGTCCAAACTGGCCAATTGGATTTCAGGGTCGGTCATGAGACGCCCGTGACCAAGCAGGGCCGTCTGCAACAAGGTGAAGTCGGACACATAGGCCAGGAGGCTGGCATGAACCGCATCCGTATCCGGCAATCGGTCGCGAGCGCGCAGCCACATATGCTCCACCGGCTCCCGCGGGGTGCGCTGTGTATATCGCGACAGGTCAATCGGGCGGACGTCAATCGGCTGTGGGCCAGTCAGGTACTTCACAAGTGCTGGCGGCAGTTCACCTTCATGAGCCAACGCCAATTCGCGGATACCGGTAAGGTCCTCGGGTGGCGGGACCTCAGGCGCGCGCGCCGTGTGGGTTAAACCCTCTTCGCGCACTTGCAGCGAGACGCTCATGACAAAGATCACTTTGCCATGTTGGATCGCCTTGACCCGCCGGGTCGAAAAACTTCCCCCATCACGCAGGTTCTCCACTTCATAGACAATCGGTGCTTGGGGATCGCCTGGGAGCAGGAAATAGGCGTGGAGCGAGTGGGCATGGCGGTCCGCTTCAACCGTCTTGATGGCTGCACTCAGAGCCTGACCGAGGACCTGACCACCGAAAACGCGCCGCCAATCAGTATGGATCGACGGGCCGCGGAACAGGTTTTCTTCCAGCTTTTCCAAATCCAGCGCGGCGAGGACGAATTTAAGCGCCTGCCTGTCCAGGTGGAGTTTTTTGTCGCCGTGGGCTGCGTCTTCGGACATTCGTGCACTCGTGAGGTTATGTTGGACGCCCGATCACCTCGCAGCGCGGCGCAATCGCCCGCGCATTCGCAGGTCAAAGGCGATCGGAACGCATTTTTCGAGGAGGCATCATGGTCGAACGGTACGATGTTTTGATCTCAGGCGGTAGCTTCGCCGGTCTCGCGCTGTGCGTCGCGTTGAGCCGGGCCAGTCGCGGAGACCTGCGTGTTGGATTGATCGATGCCGATGGAGCGCGCCAGGCCAGGAGCTCTAACGATAACCCCCGTGCCTTTGCCGTTGCAGCCGCCTCGCGAAACCTCCTCGACGCACTCGGCGTGTGGGGCAGTGTCGAAGATCAAGCACAACCGGTGACGCGGATTGAGATCACGGATTCCGAACTCAAAGCTGGTGTCCGGGTCACAGCCCTCAGTTACGACAACCTGACCGAGGGCGGCGATCCTGCATCTTACATCGTGCCCGACCCCATTCTGGAAAACGCGCTGTTTGATGCGGCCACTTCGGCACCCGGCGTGACATGGATCGCTGAAAAACGCATCACAAGGCAAACCGCAAGCCCAGGCCGGTCATTCATCCACATCACGATGGATGATGGAACTGAGGTGGACGCAGCGCTCCTGGTCGGAGCCGAAGGACGGTCGTCCCCAACGCGCAAGCGCGCTGGTATTCCAACTTTGGAACGCGACTATCGGCAGACAGGCATCTGCGTCCGGGTCGCCTTCGAAAAAGACCATGATGCCACGGCCGTCCAACATTTCCTTCCCGGCGGCCCGTTCGCCATCCTACCTCTCCAGGGGCGCAAGGCCTGCATCACATGGAGCGAAAACCGCGACGTGGCCGACCAGCTGATGCAGGACTTGCGTGATGGCGACCAGCAAGCTTTCGAGCATGCCCTCATCGAGCGGATCGGCGGAAAATATGGCGCCATCACGCTTGAGACGGCGCCCAAGACTTGGCCGTTGAAAATGCATCTGGCTCGCAGGTTCGTCGATACGCGCGTCGTGATCATTGCTGACGCGGCACGCGGCGTTCACCCCATCGCTGGCCAGGGGATGAACCTGGGGTTGCGGGATGTGGCAGCCCTCAGCGAAGTGGTTGTCGACGCCTGCAGGCTGGGGCTGGACCCTGGCGCCGCCGAACCGTTGGCGAGATACGAGCGCTGGCGCAGGTTTGATTCAGCCATGTCGACGGCAGCCTTTGACCGATTGAATGGTCTGTTTTCCAATGACTGGGCGCTCATGCGATCTGTTCGCGAAACCGGGCTATCTCTCGTCGACCGTGTTCCATTTCTCAAGCAGGCCTTCGTCAATGAAGCCTCGGGCCTGACAGGCGACGTGCCGAAACTTTTGCGCGGCGAGATGGTCTAGTTACGCCGGTTCAGTCAGCAGAACCAGCATCAGGCTCAGCAGCAATCTCAAACGCCAATGGCCAGTTCACAACAACAGTCCGATCACTCAGCCGGACATCTGGCACGTGCGCATGGGTAAAGGGCACGAGTTCCGAACCTGGTTGATCCATGAGATCAATGTCCAGGAGATCACCGGCACCGTAGTTTTCGACGGCGGTAACATGCCCAAACGGCGTACCATCAGCGGCCACGGCCGTCATACCGATCAGGTCTTCGTAATAGAATGCGCCGTCTTCAGGTTCAGGCAAGTTCGCGCGCGCCACCCAAAGCTCATAACCCCTGAGCGCTTCGGCAGCATTGCGGTCTGCAACACCGGCTAGCTGCGCAACAAGGCCCTTACCGGTTTCCCGGCACCGCTTGATCGAGACCGAGCGGCGTTGGCCCGTGCGCTTCTCCCGGGCAATGATTGGGTCATACGTCGCAATGTTTGCAGGTTCATCGGTGAACGACTTGATGACGACTTCGCCGCGAATACCATGCGCTGAAGCGATGTACCCCATCAATACCTCACGGTCGGTGTCGGAGGCGTCGCCTCGGGCGGGCAAAGTGGAGGGCGTTGTCGGTTTCTTGGTCATCATTCAGTTCGGGAGCGGCCCAATATATGTCAGCTGCAGATCGATAGGTTTACCGCCGATTTTAACGGACGTCTTGGATACCGGTGCGGCGCGGTCGAACTGCCCGACGATTTCGATGGTCGCGCCATCAGGTCCAGCCGAAAAGCCGTTTACGAGCATCCCACCAGGTGGGACGGCCAAGCGAACGTGCAACGTGTTGGATTGAGCGCCCGCATCGAAGTCATACGATCCGGTGAATGTGCCACCCCACCGGTCAGATCCCAAAATGCGCCCATTGCGCAAAACAGCCAGCGCATCCCCAGCCTCTGCCTGACCGGCGTTCTCGCCGCGATAGTCAAGTGAATAAACGCCGTCGTCGAGCATGTTAGTTCGTCCTTTGATACGCTGAAACTCCCGCACGCGAGTTTCGGGAGGAAGCAGTGCCAAGAGCCGGAGATAGCCTTGCACGGGTCCGGGAAGCGGCTTTTCACCCGACGCCCAAAGCGACACCGTCCGCAAAGACACATCCACGAGCTGCGCGAACTCTGACTGCTTGATGCCAAAGGCTTCCAGGGCACGTTTGAGGTTAACATCCGCCATCGCACTAAAATACGCAATTTTTGCCTTTTGTGCAATTAATTCGTGCACAAAGCGGCCGCGCAGGTTGTCGCTGTACACGCCGTGGTCTATTTGCACCGCTGACGTATGGCGATCGCCCACGACTTGGGGCGGCGCTGCCGAACGATTTAAAAAGCGGGGGAGTACAGATCGTGACGTCAGCAGACGGCAGACGTGCGCAGGCATTCGAGATTATCCGAACAAAGTCATTTGTGCGCAAGAAGGTCATCCTGGCGTCGGGTCAGGAAAGCGACCACTACTTCGACATGAAGCCATCGATGCTCGATCCGGTCGGCGCCCTCTGCCTGGCGGAGCTGATCCTCGATTTGATCGGCGATATGGAGGTCGATTTCGTCGGCGGGCTGGAGATGGGAGCCGTTCCCCTGATCGGGCCGATCGCACTCAAGAGCCTGGACCGTAAGCGGTCGATCGCAGGCATGTTTGTGCGCAAAGCAGCCAAAGGCCATGGAACCCAGCGCCTCATAGAAGGCGTGGAAGACGTGGCCGGCAAACGCATCGTCATCGTTGAGGATGTAACAACGACTGGCAATTCAGCCCTCAAAGCCATCTCGGTCTTGAAGGAGGCCGGTGCCGAAATCGTTTTGGTAGTGTCGATATTGGACAGACAACAAGGCGCAACGGAACTCTACGAAAAAGAAGGCCTTACCTTCACGTCACTGTTCCAGGCCTCGGAATTTCTGGCGCTGTAGCCTTCCAAAAGCTTGCGGCGCAAACCACAGGGCTGCGCCGCGAAGTCGGGTCTGGATCAACGCCTTGATCGCCAGCTTGATGTTAAGCTCGATCTTCACCGGACCCGGCGCGGGTTCATGTAAAGGTCGCCCTCATGCCGTTCGAGCGATGGCTCAAGACGGCCATCCACGACATCATGCCAAAGCCGCCACATGTGCCAGCGCGTTGCCCGGTTGAAAATGATCAATCCGGCAAACATCTTCATGGTCGCCATCATCTTCGTGTCGGCATACTCTTCTTTGACCGTTCCCCGCCACTTACCGGCCAGTGACAGCAGCTTGCCATCGACGTACCCGATAATTTCGTTGCGCTGGTTATAGAGCGTGTAGTCACCGCCGAGATTGATCAGCGCGCGCTTCAATCGGAAAAATTCTGGCTTTCCATCCTTCATCAGGAAGAATGAGAAGTGCTCGGGCAGAAACGGCCATTTGTTGGCCGAGCGCTCAAGATAAATAATATAGTCATCATGCGCCGTGTTGATTGCGTACGCCGTAGCTGGCAACCCGCGCGCACCCATCGTCAACTGCAACGAGCGGCCGATCATCAAGTCCATCGTGGCGCGCCAGTTGAGCTTGTCGGAAAACATCTTGAACACCAAGCGGCGGTCCATGCCTTTGTTATCGTTCCACAAATCTTTGCGGAAGCCCAACAGGCCGGTGCGCTTGCCCTCTTCGATGATCTCGGCGTAGATATCCATGTCGGTGGTGAACTGCCGCGACTTGGCGCGGTTGCGCTGACGCTTGTAGACACCGAACTCCGTTGGGTTGAGATCGGTCAACCAGACGTCAACGACAAAGCTCTTCCAGCCGTCTTTGGACTTCGACGCCCGTTTAGCGACTTTCGAAATCCCATCATCTGATTTTTTTGAAGCCTTCTTGCCGGTCTTCTTGGCGCGCGCAAACACCTCTTCGCGGGCATCTCTGGCGGCATCGTTTGCAGCCGCGTTGGCTTCCTGGTCCAAAGTGCGTCCTGTGCCGTCGATCATGGTTCGCTCCAAAAAAGGGTCTAGACGCGCACCAACACCGAATCACTAAAAAAAGATTAACACGGCAGAACCGGAATTTCGAAACAGCCTCAGGGCCGCGCCCCGAAAATCGCCGATCCGACGCGAACATGCGTCGCCCCAAACGCGATCGCCGTTTCATAGTCGCCACTCATGCCCATGCTTCGGCCCGTTACCCCGCAGTCAGTGGCCAGCTTGTCAAGCAGTTTGAAATGGATCGCAGCTTCTTCATCGACCGGCGGAATGCACATCAGCCCCGCAATGTTCAAGCCCAGCTCATTCCGGCACATCGCGACAAACTCAACCGTGTCGGCAGGCGCCACACCGGCCTTCTGCGGTTCCTCACCGGTATTGACCTGAACAAAAAGCGAAACCTGACGTCCCTGCTTTTTGATCTCATTGGCAAGAGCACGCGCGATCTTCGGACGGTCAACCGTCTGGATGACATCAAACAGCGCCACGGCATCAGCTGCCTTGTTCGATTGCAGCGGCCCAATCAAATGAAGAACGACGTCGGGATATGCCGACTTCAAAGCGGGCCACTTGCCTTGCGCTTCCTGCACCCGGTTTTCGCCGAAGACACGCTGACCGGCTGCGATAACAGGCTCGATCACATCGGCACCGAAAACTTTGGACACAGCAACCAACGTCACCGGCCCCCCGCGCGGCACCTGCGCGGCTTCAGCCTTTGAGATCGCATCTTTCACGGCTTCGAGACGTGTCACCGCCGTTTCATCAACTGCACCTGTTTCCATCATTTCCTCCACGCGCAAACGACCCACCTTGACCCAGCGCGGGCTTTAACGCTCATTACCGGCGAAAACCCAACCCGTGGCGGTCACGAGACCCACGCTCAACACGAACTCCGGAACACCATGGCCACCGAACGCTATAATGCACCTGCCCGTGAAGCCCACTGGCAGCAAGCCTGGCGCGACTCAAATGTCGATGCTGCAAAGGCCGATACCAGCCTGCCCAAGTGCTACGTCCTGGAAATGTTTCCCTACCCATCCGGGCGCATCCACGTTGGCCACTCACGCAATTACACGATGGGCGATGTCTTCGCGCGGTACAAGCGCGCCAAAGGCTTCAACGTGCTGCATCCAATGGGCTGGGACGCATTTGGCATGCCAGCTGAAAATGCCGCCATGGAGCGCAAGGTTCATCCCGGTAGCTGGACCCATGACAACATCGCCGCCATGCGCGAACAGCTTAAGGCCATGGGCTTTTCGATCGATTGGGATCGGGAATTCGCAACCTGCGACGTGACCTACTACGCCCACCAGCAACAACTGTTTCTTGACCTCCTGGCGGAAGATCTCGCCTACCGCAAATCATCCAAGGTCAACTGGGACCCCGTGGACCAAACCGTGTTGGCCAACGAACAGGTCATCGACGGCTGCGGTTGGCGATCTGGCGCACCAGTTGAAACCAAGGAACTGACACAGTGGTTCTTCCGCATTTCGAAGTATTCAGACGAACTTCTCGATGCCCTCGACACACTGGGTAAATGGCCGGAGAAAGTCCGCCTGATGCAGGCCAACTGGATCGGCCGCTCACAAGGCGTGGCCATCCGATGGGCTTTGAACTCCGACACCGCGCCCACGGACCATAGCGAACTGGAAGTCTACACGACGCGGCCCGACACGCTGTTCGGTGCGTCGTTTCTGGCTGTCGCCGCCGACCACCCGCTTGCCATTGCCGCTGCAAAAAACAATCCCGACCTCAAAGCGTTTTGCGACGAATGCCGCCGCATGGGTACGTCCGTCGCCGACATCGAAACAGCGGAGAAAAAAGGCTTTGATACCGGCATTAAAGCCCGTCACCCTTTCGATCCTGAATGGGAACTACCCGTTTGGGTCGCAAACTTCGTGCTGATGGACTACGGCACCGGGGCCATTTTCGCGTGTCCGGCCGGCGACCAGCGTGACCTCGATTTTGCCCGCAAGTACGATCTGCCCGTCAAACCCGTCATTCTCCCGAAGGGCGAAAGCGCCGACACGTTCGAGATTTCTGACGAAGCATTTGACGGCGATGGAACCATGATCAACTCAGGGTTCCTTGATGGCCTGACAACAACAGATGCGTTCCAGTTGGCCGCCGACAAGCTCGCCAGCCTGCACCTCGACGGAAAACCTGTCGCCATCCGCCAAACCAACTACCGCCTGCGCGACTGGGGCATCTCGCGCCAGCGCTACTGGGGCTGCCCAATCCCGATCATCCACTGTGAGGATTGCGGGTCTGTCCCCGTCCCATCGGCTGATCTTCCCGTCAAACTGCCTGACGATCACATCGATTTCGAAACACCCGGCAACCCGCTTGACCGTCATCCGACCTGGAAAGACGTCGCCTGCCCCAGTTGCCAAAAACCAGCCCGCCGTGAAACCGACACCATGGACACGTTCGTGGACTCATCCTGGTATTATGTCCGCTTCACCGCCCCCCACGCCGACAAACCCGTGGATGGCGAACAAGCCGCATATTGGCTCCCGGTCGATCAATACATCGGCGGCATCGAGCACGCGATCCTCCACCTGCTGTACTCGCGCTTTTTCTTCCGCGCCATCTCCGACGCCGGTCAAGGTCCCGCAGGTGGCAAAAACCTCCGCGAGCCCTTCGCAGCGCTGTTTACCCAAGGCATGGTCACCCATGAAGCCTACTTCCAGCCCAATCCTGCGGGCGGCAAGCCAAACTGGATCGAACCAACCAAGGTCCGTGTTGAGGGCGACGGCAAAGACAGAAAGGCCGTGTTAGCTGAAACAGGCGAAGCGGTCGAAATCGCTGGCATCGAAAAGATGTCGAAATCCAAGAAGAACGTCATCGACTTGGATGATTTCATCAACAATTACGGCGCCGACACCGCCCGCTGGTTCGTCCTCTCCGACAGCCCGCCGGAGCGCGATGTTCTGTATACAGACGTCGGCGTGGAGGGCGCGCGCCGCTACGTCCAGCGCGTCTGGCGGCTGATCGATGACGCAGCAGACAAAGCCGCACCCCAAGGCTCCGCAAAGCCCGAAAAAATCGGCTCCGAAGCCGTAATCCTGCGCAAAGCCACCCATAAGGCACTCGAGGCAGTGGGACGACACATCGAGGGACTGCGGTTCAACGTGGCGGTGGCGACACTCTATGACTTTGCCAACCAGTTTGGCTCAGCACTGCAAAAAGCGGATGAAAACAGCCCAGACGACCTAAAATGGGCGCTTCGCGAGGCCGGCGAGCTCATGACCCACATGATCGCCCCGATGATGCCGCACTTAGGAGAAGAATGCTGGGCGCGGCTCGGTTACAACACCCTTCTCGCCAATCAGCCCTGGCCGGCAGCCGAAAAGGCCTTGCTCGTTGACGATGAAATGACCATTGCCGTACAGGTCAATGGGAAGCGCCGTGATGAGTTGACCATTGGGGTTGATGCGTCCAAGTCCGATATTGAAGCGGCGGCTCTGGCCTTGGAACCCGTGATAAAGGCCCTGGACGGCAAGCCGGTGAAGAAAGTCATCGTCGTCCCAAAGAGGATCGTCAATGTTGTGGCCTAAAGCGCGTAGGGACGGCACAGGTTCAAGATCAGTGATCGGACCAGCGAGATCCCTTGCCATGCGCTTCAAACCAACAACGCGCTCAATTCCTATGATCCTGGCAGGCAGCCTCGTTTTAGGCCTGGCTGGCTGCGGTACATCTGGCTTCACACCGCTCTACGCAACCGGTTCCGGCGTGTCCGAACGGTTGGCCCAGGTGTCCGTTGCTCCAATACCAGGTCGCGTCGGCCAGCAAATTCGAAACGAACTGTTGTATCAGACCACCGGGGGCGATCGGCCGGCTGAACCCGCGTACCGGCTGGAAGTTGCGGTTCGGGAATCGTTTCAGAGCACCCTTGTGGGCGAAGACGCCAACGCCGCTGGCCGGACATACACCCTGGATGCGTCCTTTAGGTTGATCGATATCAAAAGCCAGGAAGTCATCCTGACCGGCACGAGCTATGGCCGTGCGCCCTATGAGCGGTTCAACTCGGTTTTCACCAACGTTCGCGCCCAGCGCGATGCTGAAAACCGAGCCGCGAAAACCGTTGGTAATGAGCTAAAGACACGCCTCGAAGCCTTTTTGGCGACGCGCCCCGCTTAACTGCGGCCACGCTTCAACCCAACCGTTGATAGGCCCTGTATAACGGAGTGCGGAGTCCTCCCGGCGCTGAACCCGCCCACCGCAGCAAGCATTCCAACTCGACCACGTTTTACTGATTGAAGCATCGCAACCATGGTCGCCATTAAGACCCACCAAGCAGAGCGGTTTCTCTCAAAGCCAGACTCAGCCGTCTCTGTCGTGCTGGTATATGGCACCGATGTCGGGTTGGTCGGTGAACGCGCCCGCTCCGCAGCCGAGGCCTGGGCAAAACTGGATGATCCACCCGGTGAGGTCCTTCGCCTGGGCGACACCGACCTGGACGAAGACCGCGACAGGCTCGCAGTGGAACTGCGCACCATGCCCATGTTTGGGGGCCGGAAGGTCATCCGAACGGCGCAAAGCCCACGGATCAACGCCAACGTCTTGAAACCGTTGATTGAAGATGGAGCCCTGGCTGCGACGTTGATCATCGAAGCAGGCAACCTGAAGCCAACCGATGCGCTTCGAAAAGCCTGTGAAACTGCCAAGCACGCCGCTGCCATTGCCTGCTTCCCGGATGAAGACCGCGACTTGGCCAGCATGATCCGCCAGGACGTCGCCAAAGCAGGCCTCAAGATGTCACTCGATGCCGAAGACATGTTGGTCAGCCGCTTAGGCGCTGACCGGGCGTTGAGCCGTGGCGAAGTCGAAAAGCTGACCCTCTACTGCCTTGGGCGTCCCGAAATCACCGTTGATGATGTCGAACAGATCGTCGGAGACGCATCGGAGATGGCCATCAACCGCATTGTTCGCGCCACCGCCGGCGGAGATGGACAAGCTGCCACCAGCGAGCTGGCGCGCGCAACGTCAGCGGGCGAAAGCCCTCAAGGGATTATTCTGGCGCTCCAACGCCACTTCATCCGCCTTCACCGCGTGCTCCATGACATGAATAACGGGAAGAGCGCAGCAGACGCGCTGAAGTCCTTGAGACCGCCCCTGCATTTCAAGGAACGTGATGCGTTCAACGCCCAATTGCGCCTATGGAGCGCCGCCAAGGCGAACCGTGCGCTGACCGCAATTTCCACGACAGCGGCCAAAGCACGCCGTCAATCATCGCTTGAAACCACCCATGCCGAGCGATTGATTATGATCCTGGCCCAAATGGCCTCACCACGCCGCGCTTCCTAGCAGCCTCTTTCCACCCGCCAGCTCCGGGACTGGGAACAGCCCCGGCAGATGGCCGCAACCGGGGACATCGGTTGTTCTTGACCAGCCCGGTAGTATAACTACGGTTGACGGAACCCTCTTAAACCTCCGCTTTTCGGCGCCCATCGCCCTCAGACGAGGCTGCACGTGGCCAGGCAAGCCCTGCGGCCTATAAAACAAACCGTAAAAGAAAACCAAGCCGCAAAAGAAAAAGCCGGCAGCCAAAAGCATTCCGCCCCAACCACCCAAGCATCCGACGATATCCAGACAAAAACACCCGAAAGGACCAACATGGACGGGAAGACTTACGACGTGATCGGCGTCGGCAACGCCATCGTCGATATCATTGCACGTTGCGACGATGCCTTCTTGGAGCGCCACGGAGCCCCGAAAAGCCACATGAGGCTGATCGATTCACAAACCATGGACGCGCTCTACAAAGACATGGGCCCAGCCATTGAGGCATCAGGCGGCTCGGCATCCAACACGATGGTGGGTTTAACGTCATTTGGTGGGACCGCAGCCTTCATTGGAAAGATCGCCGATGATGAACTTGGCCGCATCTTCGCACACGACATTCGCGCCGCAGGCGTCACCTTCAACACGAAACCGGTATCTGGCTCCGAACCCACCGCCCGCTCACTTATCCTGGTGACCCCTGACGGCGAGCGCACCATGAATACATCACTGGGTATTTCCAGTGATCTCGATAACGGGGAAATTGAAGCCTCCGAAATAGCAAAGGCGAAAGTCGTTTATTTGGAAGGCTATCTTTTTGACCGCCCCGAAGCCAAAGCGGCATTCCGTGAGGCCACCAAAATTGCCAATGGGGAAAACACCCAGGTTGCGCTGACACTTTCCGACGGCTTCTGCGTCGACCGTCACCGTGACGAATTCCTGGCCCTCATCAAAGACAGCGTCGACATCCTTTTCGCCAACGAAGCCGAAATCCTGTCTCTCTATCAAACAGAAGACTTCGATACCGCCGTTCGCCATACAAAACAGGACACAACACTGGCTGCCCTCACACGGTCTTCGAAAGGCTCTCTCATCTTGAGTGATGGCCAGTCTCTCGAAATCCCCGTCGAACCGGTCAGTACCGTTGTCGACAGCACCGGGGCAGGCGATCTGTATGCAGCCGGCTTCCTATTCGGCCATACGCATGGGCTGGGTTTGGAAAAAGCAGGCCGCCTTGGCAGTCTGGCGGCAGCTGAGATCATTTCCCATATGGGCGCCCGTCCAGAAACGCAACTCTCCGAGTTGGCGAAATCAAAAGGTCTTTTGTCGTAACTCCGACATATCCATTCAAAGGGCTGGAACACCATGTCCCACGTTCCAGCCCGGTCTTCTTCACCTGATGGCCACTACACCGAAATAACCGAATCAATTTTTTTGACCCGCATCTTGCGTCAGATACGTCTCAGACATCTATTCATCCAAAAATATGCCAAGTTGCATCTTCGAGTGTAAACCAAATATTTCCGACGCTGATTAAATCAGGACATTTCCGCAACAATTGTAGATGCGGCATGACAGATTTTGTCCCAAATTGAATTATTCTCCTTGGCGCAGACCAAGTTTCATAATCATATCAAGCACATCCAATTTTCAACGCAGAGGCGCTCTCAATGTCCGTTCCCAATAAAAAAAGGGGAAGACCAAAAGGATCAGGCATCAACGACGCTGCCATCCTGCAGGACATCGCCAGCCTGATTGCCACCAATACCGATATGAAACCGACTACGGCAATTAAGGCCCTTGGCTATTCTGACCCATCCACCATCAGACGGCTTCGTGACAAATACAAATCCTGGGAACGCCGGGAATTGCATGCTGGGGCAAAGCCGAAACAGCTATCCAGTTCACATTCGCCGTTCACCTCATCACACCCGACGGAAGCCCGATCTGCCGCACTGCAGAACGGTCGGGACAAAAAACGCACCGAACCCATCTCAGCCCAGCCGGTAGCGCCAGCGACGCCGCGCGAGCCGGAAACTTCGACAACGGCAAAAAGAGCAACCGCTAACGACAACGATGAGAAACGGCCAGCAACTCATGCAGAGGGCCAAGCTGCCACAGACAGCCAGAAGCCAGCCCATGCCCACGAGGCCAAACGCGCCAGGCGCAAGCCGGACTTCGCGATCCCTGATGCCACGCACTACCCACGTGACGCCTTCACACCATTCACAGCAGCGCTCACTGCCTGGCAGGAGGGGTTACGGAGTTACCAGGAGCTTTCGATCCTCCAGCAGCAATTCATGACCCATTGGGTCAACAGCCCCACGACACAGTTTATGATCCAGCAGCAACTCGCCTTGTCCAAGATGATGCTGTCGGGCCTGCCGCACCGCGGCTTCTTTCAACAATCCGCCCAATTATGGGCATCTCAGCCGCAACGCTGACGCACAAGACGTCGAGGGGCAAATCGCAACTGCCCCAAGAGCCATGAACGGCGAAGGGAACGAATTCACCCAGCGCCGACACTCATGATTTCTTCTCCCAAAGAAAAGAAAACCCGCCAGCTTCCCCAAAAAGCTGGCGGGTTTTTTTATCTCCATCAATGGATTTTCGTAGGCATCCGCTCAGCGGATCAGAGCTTGCGCAATTCAACCGTTTCAATGGTGTGATCAGAGCCCTTCCGCAGAACAAGGCGCGCCCTGGTACGGCTCGGGACAATATTGTCAGTGAGGTTTTTCAAGTTAATCGACCGCCAGATCTGCAATGCCCGCGACCGGGCATGGGCATCACTCAAATACGCATACTGGTGAAAATAGGCCTCCGGGTCACGAAAAGCTGTTTCCCGCAATTTCATAAAACGGTCCACGTACCATTTCTCGATCAACTCCGGATCAGCATCCAGATAAATCGTGAAATCAAAGAAGTCCGATATAAACGGGATCGTTTCACCATTCTTTGGCAGCCGTGCCGGCTGCAGAACATTCAAGCCCTCAACAATCAGTATGTCCGGCCGCTCGATTACAACCTTTTCGCCCTCAACAATGTCATAGAGAAAATGCGAGTAGAGCGGCGCCTCGACTTGCTCACAACCTGATTTGATATCGGCCAGGAACCGCCGCAAACGTTGTGCGTCAAAACTTTCGGGAAACCCCTTTCGGCCCATCAGGCCCATGCGCTTCAATTCACTGTTAGGATAGAGAAAACCATCGGTCGTTACGAGATCAACCCTGGGATGGTCGGGCCAACGCGCCAGCAATGCCTTCAGCACGCGGGCCGTCGTGCTTTTACCCACGGCCACGGACCCTGCAATCCCGATAATAAAGGGCACCTTGAAATCGCGATGACCAAGAAACCTAGCCGAAACCGCATGCAATTCCTGTGACGCAGCCACGTAGAGGTTGAGCAGCCGGGACATCGGCAGATAGATCTCCTCGACCTCTGCCATGGACAGGTTTTCGATCAACCCCGATAGCTCATCCAGCTCGCGGGGAACCAGTGTCATCGGCGTATCGGCACGCAGTTTGGCCCATTCAGCACGACTGAACCGACGGTAGGGTGAAAACGATGCCACACCATCGGAACTGTTGGCCGACGCCAACGTCGGGCCTGGAATTGGCTTAGATAACACGCTCATGCTTTTGCCGCAGATGCGCCCCTTGCAGCTTTCTCATCCAGTCCGGATTGGCCCATACGCCCTTCCAGAACGGCCAAGACATCGCCAATGGCAATCCCGCGTGCCTCCAAAAGGACGAGCAGATGAAACAACAGATCAGCGGATTCAGAGCGCAGCGCCGCATCGGACTGTCCAACGCCGGCGATCACCGTCTCGACGGCTTCCTCACCCAGTTTCTTGGCGCAACGTTCCACACCGCCATCAAGCAACTGGCGCGTATAGGAAGTATCCCCGCTGGAGGTTCGCCGCGACTTGATCGTTGCAGCAAGATCGAAAAGTGTCGTCTCACCCATGAGGGGACCTTTTAACTGGATGCAAGACGCAACGGCGACAAGCGTCTCGTGTCGTGCGCGCAATGTCGCAATCCAGCAATTCGCACGCCCCGGGTCAAGCAGGCCACAGGTCTAAATATAAATCGGTGTGAAGCAACTGCTCTCTTAACAGGTCCTAGGCTGAGTTTTGACACGCCTAAAACCAGTTCACGACAAGTAAAGCCTAGCGCGTGCCACCCTCTATGGTCTAGCTGGGTTTCCCGCCCTGGAGCCTGGCACGAATCCAATCCAGCTGGTCAAAATTGCCATATTTGACGACAAGCGTCCCGCTTTCGCCTGAGCCCCGTTTAATTTCGACCTTGAGCCCGAGCGCGTCAGTCAGCTCCTTCTCAAATGCCCGTGTATCGGCATCTTTCTCGCGGGTGCGCCGAACGGTCGACCCTGGCCCAGCCCCCAACCCGCCAGACTGAACGAGGGCCTCGACGGCCCGAACGTTCAGATCATCCTTAATGATCCGGTCTGCAAGAATATCCGCATCGGCACGACCGATCAGCGCGCGAGCATGACCCGCCGTCAAATCGCCCGACTGGACAAGCGCCTGAACACCCTCCGGAAGCCGCAGCAATCGCAGCGTATTTGCGACATGCGAGCGGCTCTTGCCGATAATCTCTGACAGCTTTTCCTGACTGTAATCAAACCGTTCGATCAGCTCGCGATAGCCAGCCGCTTCTTCGATCGAGTTTAAATCGGCACGCTGGACGTTCTCGATGATCGCCAGCTCCAGAACTTCCTTATCGTCCAACTCCCGGACGATAACGGGGACCTTATGCAAACCGGCTTTTTGAGCAGCCCGCCACCGTCGCTCCCCTGCTACAATCTCAAAGTGCCCCGGATGCATGGGATCCGGCCGGGCGACAATCGGCTGAACCAGCCCCTTGGCACGAATGGAATCAGCCAGTTCGGCCAGATCATCCTCGGGAAACACCTTGCGAGGGTTAAACTTTCCGCCCCGCAACAAATCGACATCGACCAATTCCTGACGGCCTTCGGGCGGCAGCGGCCCCTTGTTGGAGACCACCTGAGGCGTTGCGCGCGACATATCGGACCCCTGCGCCATAGTCTTCGTCGATCCATTGATCGTGGACACGCCGAGCCCCGCTGGTTGCCTTGCACCCGTCTGATCATCGGGCGCAACCTTGAGCGTATCGTTGCCAGGCACTTTCGAAAAGGCAGGCGGTGCCGATCCATTCCCGGCCGCGCTCGGTTTCACCTCGCCAATCAAAGAAGCAAGTCCACGCCCAAGTCGACTGCGCTGTGCCGGTTCACCCATTTAACTTCAATGCCCCTTATTTCCGTCCTTAAGCACGACCACTGGACGATGACCCGGACCTGCTCCGACACCCCAGCAAGTGCGCTGCAGTCATCCCCATGACCAAGCACAGCGCATCGTATCAGGCCGCCCACGTTTCAGGCCGCCCACGTTTCAGGCCGCCTTGTAATGCCGTTCCCGCTCAATAATCTCCGTCGCCAACTCGATATAGGCTTGGCTACCAGCGCACTCATAATCATAAAGCAGCAACGGCTTGCCGTGCGATGGCGCTTCCGCAACCCTGGTATTGCGTGGAATAACCGTCGCATAGACCTTTGAGCCAAAGAATGACCGAACGTTTTCAGCAACCTCTTTGGACAACGTCGTACGAGCATCATGCATGGTGAGCACCACGCCCTGGATCTCCAGCGTTGGATGAAGAGACGCTCTGATCTGCTCGATGGATTCGCGAAGCTGCGAAATCCCCTCCAGCGCGAAAAACTCGCATTGCACAGGCACCAGAACGCCCTGTGACGCCGTTAAGGCATTGATCGTCAGCAGACTCAGCGAAGGAGGACAATCGACGAGAATGTAGGTATATTGCTCTCCGGCCGGCCAAGTCCGCACATCCGCGAGCAGGCGCTCCATCGCGCCCCGCATCGCAAAGAACTTATCTTCGCGCTGCTCAAGCTCCTGCTGCAGGCCGACAAGATCGCCGTTCGCCGGGACAATATGCAGATTTGGGATTGCGGTTTTTTGGCTCGCCGATTGGAACGTGGCCCCACCAACAATCGCATCATATGTCGTCAGCTCGCGCGCGCCGGCATCAACTCCGAGGCCGGTCGACGCATTGCCCTGTGGGTCCAGGTCGATCACCAAAACCCGCTCACCGACAGCAGCCAGCGCTGTCGACAGATTAATGGCAGTCGTTGTCTTCCCAACGCCGCCCTTCTGGTTCGTGATAGCGAGGACGCGCGGTCCTCCGGGCCAGCCAATGGCCCCGTTCTGTGCCCCGTTCACGGGTTGATCCCCCTAAAGTGCTTCTGCCGACGCACACAACAGTCCCCAGATCAAAAGCACGCCCAATACGTTTCAAAAACACCAGACGCTTTGCGCCACTCCGAGCACTGTCACCTAACCGCCAAGGACGTCACGACAACGATCCGCCCCTCGGGATCGGTCACACTCGGCACCAGGTCAAACTCAAACGCAAAGTCATGTTCCGCCTCTTTAATCTCCACTTCCACGTCACGGCCCTTGAGAAACAGTGCCGTCGTCTGCGGAGAGAAATAGGGTTCGGCGTATCCCAGCAACTTGTGCATAGGCGCCAACGCACGTGCGGTAACAATGTTGACGGTTTCGAAACTACTCTGATTTGCATGGTACTCGATTCGCGCGACGTCAATGTCCACAGGTACGTCAACCTTCCGAGAAACTTCTCTAAGGAAAGCCGCTTTACGCTGGTCAGACTCAACGAGGTGGACTTTATCTCCGCCGCCGGAGCGGGTTGCCCCGGCACGCAGGATCGCGATCACGAGACCCGGAAATCCAGCCCCTGACCCCAGATCCACGAGACAAACTGTCGTCTCCGGCACCATGCCTACGACCTGAGCGCTGTCAGCAAAATGCCGGTACCACAAGTCATCAACGGACTTCGGGGAGATTAAATTGATTTTCCTCTGCCATTGCAGAAGCGTATCAGCATAAATATCAAGACGCTCAATCGTTTCACGTGAAACGCCAAAGTATTCGATAAATTGAGTGCGATCCAATACTCAAATTCCAGTTGAAGAGCGCGCCTCAAGCAGACACTTTGATATCTGATTTCTTGACCCGAATGGCAATCAGCGTCAGCGCTGCAGGCGTCAGCCCTTCAATCCGGGCCGCCTGCGCCAGAGTTGCCGGACGATGCTGCGTGAGCTTCTGGCTGACCTCTGTCGACAACCCCGGAATGGCTGAATAGTCAAAATCCGCCGGGATACGAACAGCCTCATCACGGCGCAATTGAACGACGTCCTGTTCCTGTCGGGCCACATACGCAGCATATCTTGCATCAATCGCGAGCTGGTCCGCGATGGGTTTGGGCACGCTTTCAAGCTCCGGCCAGATGCCGATGAGCTGCGAGAGGCTCACGCCAGGCATTGCCAACAGGTCCAACACGTCCCGTTTGCGGCCATCCTTGTTCAGTTTCAGCCCGTGCTTTTCAGCTTCCTGCGGCGACAACGAACACTGACCAAACAGGTCGCGACCCGCGGCAAGTTCCGCCGTTTTCGCCCCAAAGGAAGCTGCACGGTCGGCACCGATACATCCAAGTGCCATCCCCAACGGTGTAAGACGCTGGTCTGCGTTGTCCGCCCGCAGTTTCAAGCGATACTCCGCCCGCGACGTAAACATCCGGTAGGGCTCGCTCACCCCGCGCGTCGTCAGGTCATCAATCATGACGCCGACGTACCCATCCGCCCGCGACACGACAAATGGCTCAAATCTGCCGCCGGAACCGGCAGGCACATCAGCCGCACGCACAGCATTGATCCCGGCAATGAGACCCTGCGCACCCGCCTCTTCGTAGCCCGTGGTCCCATTGATCTGACCAGCCAGAAACAGTCCGGGCAGGCTTTCCACTTCGAGCGCAGGCGTCAGCGCGCGCGGATCAACGTAGTCATACTCAATGGCATACCCAGGCCGCATGATATCCACCCGCTCCAAACCTGGGATGGTACGGATCATCAGTGCTTGGACATCCTCGGGAAGCGATGTCGAAATACCGTTGGGGTAGACGGTCGGATCGTCGAGGCCTTCAGGCTCCAGGAAGATCTGATGCGAACTGCGATCAGCAAACCGCACCACTTTGTCTTCAATCGACGGGCAATACCTCGGTCCAACACTGTCGATGTCACCCGAATACATGGGCGCCCGCGACAGATTCTCACGAATAATGGCGTGCGTCTGATCGGTGGTATGCGTGATCCCACATGAGATCTGGTGGACAGTGATGCTGTCGGTGAGAAACGAGAACGGGACGGGCGGGTCATCCGCCGCCTGCATCTCAAGCACGTCCCATTTGATTGTTCGCCCATCAAGGCGCGCGGGCGTACCGGTCTTTAGCCGCCCCATCGGCAACCCGAGACCATAGAGCCGCTCAGACAACTTCAAAGCAGGCGCTTCCCCTGCCCGGCCTGCCGAGACCTTTTTCTCTCCGATATGGATCAGACCATTAAGGAACGTCCCGGTCGTCAGAACCACGGCTCCGCTCCGAAGGACGCGCCCATCTGCGCAAATGACACCAACGCAGCGGCTGTCCTCGACAAGCAGATCCTCGACGCCTGCTTCCACGACGCACAAACCATCCTGTGCGGCGATCTCGCGCTGCATCGCCTCGCGGTAAAGCTTCCGGTCAGCCTGAGCACGCGGCCCCTGAACCGCCGGCCCTTTTGACCGATTGAGCAACCTGAATTGAATGCCAGCCCGATCACCCACCCGCGCCATCAAGCCATCGAGCGCATCAATCTCGCGAACGAGATGCCCTTTCCCCAAGCCACCAATGGCGGGATTGCAAGACATCTCTCCAATGGTGGCCGCCTTGTGGGTGACCAGCGCGGTCCGCGCACCCATGCGTGCAGCAGCCGCGGCAGCCTCCGTGCCAGCATGCCCACCACCCACGACGATCACGTCAAACGTAGTTTTTGAAGTCGATGTATCCATCGCCAAAGACGTAGTCGAAACCTCGCCTGACGCAAGCCCGAAGTCAGGAGAGTGCCCTTGGCTCAATCCCGCAACCCTCAGAGTCAACCTGTGATCTCTCCCATCCACAATTGATTCATGTGAAACAACGGAGAAGATTTGCGTGCGATCAAATGAAAAAAAGCCCCCGCCCCATGTTTGATGGGAGAAGGGGCCATGTCGAAGACAAGCAAGGTAAAGACCGGTCGGAGACATGCAAAAAGAAACTCATGTCGGAGACGCGCCGTCCAAGCCTAGATTTTACTTTCCTGCGATCTGGCGGGCGGCTTTGGAGTTTGTGAGGCCGGCTTTGACGAGTGCCTTAACGCATGTGTGTGAGAGGTTCGAACCGTTCTTGCGGAAGCACTGCTTGACGGCTGGTGTGCCTGGAGCGTGCTGCGA
>JBCBRH010000042.1:0-25777 GCA_039819785.1 Pseudomonadota bacterium
GCGCCGCTCCGCCTGACGTCGGACAAGAAGCACGAAAGCAAGAAGGCCCCGCGCGCGGGGCCTTCTTGCTTGAAATGCCGACGTTAACGGTGGCCTACTCTTACTCCGGTGCACTGGCCTACATTCTATCCGGCGTTGACAATTGCGCTTGTCTCCCAATCGTTAGGCGGGTTCCAGACATCCGGGCGCCCGCGCGGTACGTGAACAGTCCTACGACGTAGCGAGTCACCATTGTGAAGATGGGATCGGAAGCTGAACGAAGCCTCCATGGCATGGATGATTGCCACGAAGTACCATGGACAACAGACCTCCTGCGCAACGCGGTACCAGCGCGGTTGAAAGTCGTCTTCAAGGATTTTTGACATGTACCACTTGACCGACGAAGCGTGGGCGTCGCGGACACGGCAGTTCTCGAATAGTTCCCGATACCCGTCCTTGATACTGTCGAAAGATGGACGGCCCGGCCGCGTTGACAGGGTCATACCTGTCTCACGATCGTCAGGCAGGTTCCTCTCAGCTTGGTGAACCTTACGCAAAAGCTCGTCCGCCTCGTCCAGAAGGGTCTCAACCTGCCCAGCGGGGAGGTCGGCCCTCGGAGATGCTCGTTCCAGACTGATCATGTACTCAACGACCGCTGGCATGAGCTGCGCGAAGTCATTCTGATCCGTAACGTTGATACGATTGGAGAGCCGCGGCACTGAAATGCCAAGCTCAATCGCCTTGGCCGTGAGCTGGCTGAGCTGTTTCCAGGACTGAAATGGGTCAAGGCTGAGTAACGTAGACTGGGCCAGTACACGTGACGAACCTAGCGCTGCTGTCATCGGAGCAGCCAGTGCCGCACCCGCGGCACTAAGGAAACGACGACGGTCTAGGAATTCCGATTCACTCATTGAGGCCTCCCCGGAACAATCGGACACTGTTGTCAAATAGGCTAGAGCGACGGTGCAAAAAATGATGGCGATCAATGCTGAGAAATTTCGTATTTGAGTCGCCTGTCTCATTCAGTTCCCGTCCATCGCACGCGCCACACCATGCAACCGAATGCGACTGAGCGAAATCAAAGCTATTGAATTCATCCAGAGGCAATATGCGTGAAATCCATTCTCGCTAGCCCAGGATCATCGTCTCGCCATGTTGGACCGCCCAATCGCTGACCACCCCGCAGAACGACGGAAGACCCGATTCTCCATACTGCGTTTTTTGGCCCTTGTGCTCGCCGGGTTCATCCTCTTGATGGCGTGTTTCGCTGCTTATCTCTTTTTCTATCCACCAGGTTGGATGGCAAGAGATCTCATCATTCGTGCCGTTGAGCAGGAGACTGGTCGGACGCTGACCATCGGGGGCAAAACCGAGCTCACGCTGCGACCGAGTATTCGATTGTCGATGGAGGAGGTGACGCTTTCGGGTCATGCCGGCGAAGACGGCGAGCCGATCTTCTCGACCGATCAATTGGAGACCGACGTCCAAGTGGTCGATTTGTGGAACTGGCAATTCGAGGTTCCAGCCATGAGTCTCGTTCGACCCGTTTTCCGGATTACGCCACGCGATCCACTTCTTGTCCGACTGGCCGAAGGCAAGATCAATGTCGGTGGGATTCCTCAAGAAACGACACTCAAAGGCGGAGTCATTGCCTTTGTGAGCGAAACAACCTCGGAGACAATCCGTGTTGAACAGGTGACCGGTCTTGTGACACGCACCTCGAGCGGTCAAGGTCTGTCATTCGACGGTGAACTTGTGGCTCATGACCAGAAAGCTACTGTCGACGGGTCGATTGATGACATCTATGCGCTGGCAAACGGCAATGACACCGCCATTGCAGTAATGTTTGACGCACCGGTCATTGCCGGGCGTGTGAATGGGTCACTTGCCACGCAGCCAATCGGAAAATTCAATGGCGATGTAGACGTTAAGACGGAAGAGCTTCCACAGTTGATGGCATTGGCAAGCGTCGATCCTGGACAGGTCAACCTTGGAGACACAGCCGCCCTAAGAGGAAAGGTCAATGGATCGCTCAACCGGTTCTCACTCCTTCCAGCCACTATCACACTTGAATCGTTAGAAGGCGTGGTCACTGGCGAAGTCTCGCTGGATGAGACCCGTCCGGCAATTAAAGGATCCTTCGCCACCAGCAAACTCGATATCAACACGCTCTTGCCTGAAGCATCCCGCCCCAGCGGTTTCGCGATAGAGGGTGCAAGCGCCACAGGTGTGAGATTGCCAACGCCTTGGGACAGCCTGATGCAAGAGCTGCAAGGACCGCGCTCTGCTCTTCGTACCAATGCACTTGGCGCAGCAAGAGTTCCCACGGGCCGATGGAGTTCAGAACCGTTCACCCTGAAAGAGTTCCCCGATCTGGATGTCGATCTGGCGATCAAGGCAGACGAAATCAACTACGGACAGCTCCTTCTCAAGAATGGGCAACTTGGCCTAAGGTCAAACCCCAAACGAATTGAGATTTCGCTGGACACGCTTGAGCTCTATGAGGGGAGCGTGAAAGGGCGCGCAGACTTTGATCTTGCAGAGGGCCCACTCAAGACGGGTCTGAGGCTCAATTTCAAACAGCTCGGTTTTGATCCACTCGTTGCAGAGCTACTGCAGCGGCGCCTTCTATCTGGAACGGGAGATTTGGATGTCTCGGTAGACGGTAAAGGCGGCAGTATGCGCGAACTTGTCGGCTCGCTTGACGGAACGGCTGCAGTAAATGCCAACCAAGGCGCAATCATTGGATATGATCTTCGTCGTGCTATTCTGAGCTTTGGCGCATCACAGCCCTACGACCCTGCTCGCAAGACACGTTTCAGTCGACTGAAAGCAAACGTGTCTGTTCGTACGGGTGTGTTGCGCAGTACGGAAGACCTCCGTCTGACAGGTCCTGACGTCGACGTGACAGCGCGAGGCTCATATGGGCTTGTCTCCCGTTGGCTCGATCAACGTCTGTTGCTGAGCCTTCAGCCACCACCAATACACTTGCCCATTCCGCTCCGCGTCCAAGGCGATGTCGATGACCCGGAAGTCTTCTGGGATTTGTTCTCCGCAGCTGCTGAACCAAACAAGTATGCAACGCCGTTTTCCGTTGGCTCGCCGAATGAAAAGATGCCCCCCGAAGTGCGTAGTGCGATTGAGGCCGCGCTCAGTCAAGCACCATCGAAACGGGATTTGTCGATCGAGTCTCGCACGTTCCTCGAAGGCCTACTGGCCACGCGATGACTTCGGTCCAGATCCCAAGACGGTGTCCCATGGCTTGGCGCCCTAGGACTGGGCAACTGTTCTCTTCGTGGCATCGCGCTGCTATAGCGAAGATCGGCGACCTTTTCTTGGCACCGTGGCGATGATGGTTAGCCGGAGATTAAAATTCCGGCTTCCCCAGAACTTGAAACCAGAACTTGAAACTGGTCCCACATCATCGCGGAACCCCAAGCGTCGCCCAGTTCAACGACCGCTAACATCCAAAACGCTGTCGCCAAAACCCCAAAGCATCTGTGGCACGTTCACGGCCACAGACCTCTATCTCTCACAAAACTTTCGCGGTGCGAATTGAAGTGGCAGGCAGGCACCTGCAAGACAATCGTATGTATCAAGCGATCGGCATCGGGCTTTCATTCGCTCGCGCGTCTCGGGAAGGCTGGTGCCATAGCAGGAGTAATCGACGCGGCCCCGTCGCCGGTCCAAGGGGTCGGTTATGCTGTATTGGCAGTCCCAACCTTTTGGCGATGCATCTGCGGGGCTGTTTGGGACCAAGGCAGCCAACGCGACGACGACTAAGCCACCACTGGGTTTCATAAACATGGCGTCCTCCATTGCTGAGTGACCAAGTGTAGCAACAAAGCCGCCAAGCCGTCACGATCCCTGCATGTTGGTTACTGGCATGATGGGGAAGACTCCGCACTTAGAGCGGTCACCACTGCAAATAGTTGGAACCCGGGGCTCAGAGCAACGCCTAGCAATTCCTTAATAACCTAAGTTCTGTCGCCCCAAAGTCGCATCACGAGACTATAATATAAAACCAAAAGAAATCCGGAAAATATATCCATGTATGATGCGTGGGCCTCGATTCGCTTCGCCTGAAACCATCTTTTTGCAAAGAGGCTTCCATTTTCGGCCGCTTGCTCATAGTAATGCTTAGCGATATCAGAGTTTTTCTCGCAACCAATTCCCCTATCCCAGTAAGAGCCTAATTCGCTAATTAAACTCAAATTCCCTTTATGGGCTAGCCCTTCAACAAGCTCAAAGGCTTCCTTCTCTCTGCCTGCGCGTCGCAACAAGGCTGACAAATAAAGTCCGGCGGTTGCAAAATCACTCTCTAAGGCTTCCCTGTAAAGTCTCTCAGCTTTGCTTAGGTCTAAGGGAACACCTTTCCCGAATTCATGGAGATAGCCCAGGGCAGAGTTGGCAGACGGATCCCCTTGGCGCGCCAACTGCTTATAAAGCAGAGCAGCTTTGGCATAGTCTTTTGCTCTAAGAAGCCTGTCTGCCCGCCTTTTTGTGTTACATTCCGGCATCAGTCTCACTCGTCGACCGCATGTTATTCCGAATACGACTAGAGAGCACTTCAACCATTAGCGAGAGCCGACCCAGATTTTGGCACAGCAACAGCATCAGCGGGTTAGAGCGCACTTCCAAGCTTGGGCTTATGGCTCGATTTGACGGATATCTCAATCACGGTATCGGATGTTGCGGGTTATTGCCTGCTCCTATGACACCGGAGTGCAAATGCAGCAATCTGGCCTCTAGTAAGCGGTTAGGCATTCTCTTTGATAATTTGCTTGCTCCACCCTAAAACATCTTTGACGAAAAATTACTTGCCATTGGATGCCCATTTGTATCTTTTGGACGAACTGTAGTATGGAAGTGTCTGTCTGGATCAAAAGCCATTGACCCTGCCCCTCGGTGTTCTGGTACATAACCAAAGTCTGTTCGGATTTCGATCTTTGTTGGACCGCGTTGCAAACTCGCTCGATGTAAGCCCGCAAAGGCTCGTGTGTGGACGCACCTCCACTTCTCAGAAACTTTGCATGACCACACCACGATCGGCCGTAGAAAGTACATGTTTGAAGGCTGCACCTGGCGCAGACCACCATGACTTCATGTCTCTAAGTATTCGTTTTGCGTCCGCCAAGTTCAATTTGGACGGTGCTTTTTCCTGTTGGAACACAAGCACCTGGATCAAACCTAATTCGAGCAGTACTAGTGCCGCTTCCTGGGCGGCGCCAATTAGCACTTCATCATTTGCTCTTGGATAGAGCGACCGTAGTGACCAGACAACCTCATATAAACCGAGATAATCTTCATCTGCATCTTCCAGAATGACAGTCTTGACGTTTTCGATGTCTATCATCTGCTGCCAACTTGATTTCCACTCATTAGAATAGCGCCTGATTTTCTTCCAGAATTGGAAACGCGCGTACCACCACAAGTTAGTCGCCACATTCCTCTTTCTTGAATGCGCTTAATAGCTTTTCCACTCTTTCTATCGAAGCTGCCTGACCAAAAAAGAATTGCACACCCCTCATTCGTCGCCCGACTTGTGATAAAACGTAATATCTTTCCGAAATGAAATCGTCAAATCTGTCAGCTGTTTCTAAATCAGAAAACGCCAGAACAACGCCGTACTTGCGGCTCTCAAAAAGGTGGGTTCTCTTGCTCGTCTTTTCAACCAGTACAAAAGGTCGACTCTTGAGTTGTAAGGAGTATTTCTTTACCCTTCGAGCCGAGAATAGAACGATCACATTTCAGCGTACCTTTGGGAGCTCTCGGGTCGCGGACTGGAGTAAACTCTTTAACGCGGCGAGGTAAAGTATCAATACGTTATCCATCAGGTCTAGTAAGCCCCAAAGTCCTATCGCCGCGTGTAGTTCTTCCAGTCAGCACAGACAGCCGCCGAGATGTGCAGCGATTCACCCATCCGGGTCGACATACATCTGCGGATGACTGCACGCATACACACACGCTCGGCTTATCCATAAATCCCAAGTCGATCGGGCTGAGTCGAGCGAGCCCGCGTTGGTCCTCAGCCGCGAAACGCCAGCGTCACGTTCCGCAAAACGTCGCCTTTACGACTTCATCCGGTTTCGGTGGATCAGCAAAGATAGCGTTCTCTGGCTGGTCCTCGAAGGGCCGCGACAGCACAGCCAGCAAACGCTCAAACGGCGCGAAGTCCCCCTCGGACACCGCCGCTGAAATCACCTCTTCGACACGATGATTGCGCGGGATATAGGCCGGGTTTGCATGCCGCATGGCCAAGGCACGATCATCTGGCGTTGCCGGTTCTTCGCCCAACCGGGTACGCCATTGCGAAAGCCACGCGTTGAATTCAACCGATCGTGCCGCCTCAAGCCCGCCCGCCGTATCCTCATCGGACTGAGCCATGTCGCACAGCTGGCAAAACGTGTTCGTGAAATCAAGACGGTCATCATGCATCATCTTGAGCAGGCCATCTGCCAACGCATCATCACCATCGCGCGCTTCAAACAGCCCGAGCTTCGCGCGCAAGATTTCGTGCCATGCCGCCTGATACAGATCGGGAAACGCATTGATGGCATCCTGCGCGATCCCGATGGCAACCTCCTCGTCGTCGGCCAGAACCGGAAGCAGCGACTGTGCAAACCGTGCGAGGTTCCACTGTGCGATTCGGGGCTGATTGCCGTATGCGTAGCGGCCAGCGTAGTCGATGGAGCTGTAGACGGTCGACGGATCAAAGGTGTCCATGAACGCGCAAGGGCCATAGTCAATGGTCTCGCCTGCGACGGACATGTTGTCCGTGTTCATGACGCCATGGATGAAGCCGACGCCCATCCACCGCGCAATCAATTGAGCCTGCGCATTGATGACCGCTTCAAGCAACGCGCGATAAGGGGTGTCGGTCTCGGTCGCATCGGGGTAGTGCCGGGCAATGACATAGTCGGCAAGACAGCGGATGGCGTCCGTATCCCGACGCGCTGCAAAAAATTCGAACGTCCCGACGCGTACAAGCCCGTTGGCAACGCGGGTCAGCACGGCTCCGGGCTCGACCCGCTCTCTGTAAACCGGTTCACCCGTCAAGACCGCTGCCAAAGCGCGCGTTGTTGGAATTCCAAGCGCCGCCATCGCCTCACTGATGATGTATTCACGCAGCACCGGGCCCACGGCTGCGCGGCCATCACCACGGCGCGAAAACGGTGTCGGCCCAGACCCTTTGAGCTGAATGTCACGGCGCAAGCCGTCGTGGTCAATAATCTCGCCGAGCACGATGGCCCGGCCGTCGCCGAGTGCGGGATTGAAGTGACCGAATTGATGCCCGGCATAGGCCATCGCGATGGGAGCAGCCCCGTCCGGCACGTCATTACCGGACAACACGGACACACCCGCCGCGCCTGAAAGCATATCCGGATTAAGCCCGAGCTGCCGAGCAAGACCTGTGTTCAGCTTGATGAGCGCAGGGTCTGCAACAGGAGTGGGCCCCACGCGGGCAAAAAAACGGTCAGGGCAGCGAGAAAAGGTATTGTCGAAAGCAAACACGCACGTGCCACCTTGTTATTTGAGGGCGGGTTCATCAGCCATTTTACCATTCACGACGCTGCCGACGGATCACACTCATAAGCGTCGCTCCTGAGACCGGCACACACCTATACCCTGATTTGAAGCTCCGGCCTGAGGAGGTGGCTGTTACAGCCATTGATGCGCCCCGCCACTTCCAACCGTTTACTTTATCAGCCGGGGGTTCAGGAACCGGTAGGACACATGGCACTTAAGCGCCGCGCGCCATTCACACAACTTCAGTGCCTTGCCAAACCGTTTCATGAAACCGCTCCGGAATATCGCCCGCGGAAACATGCTTGCGGGCTGCGCGCGAGGCGATGTCATGGAGCATGTTGATCGCATCGGGATCAGTAAAGTCCCTCAGCACCTGCATAACGGAGTGCTGATACGTCAAGCCCACATGGTCCATGAGCCAGTCGTCCTCCAGGCGTACGTCATACCGTCTGAACGACAGAAGCGGTTCTTCCAGTCCACAGTCCTGACCAAGGACATCGCCTTCCAGCCGGCCCATCGCTCGGTCAATGTGCCATGTCTTCGTCTGCTCAGTGTCAGACATCCATTGCAGCAGGGTCAGAGCCAGATCCTGGCCATCCGTCACCATGCCTTGCAAAGCATTGATCGGCCCCAGGCCAAACCCATGTTTGGTTTTCACCGTGTGGGCAAAGCTGCCTGTGCCGATGGAGACAAGCGACAGGTTAGACGCGCCGAGTGGCCAATTGAGGTTATAGCCTCTGATCCCCGCCATCATCAAAAGCTGGAGGGCGGGATTATTATGCGGTGAGATGGCGCCATCGACAAAGGTGGCTTTCTGACCGTCTTCTTCCGGCAATTGATGACTCAGCGCCGTCTCGAAAAATCGAATGTGCTTCGGCGAGAAGTAAGTTGGAGCAGCGGCACTGGCCTCCAGGATATCGACGAGACGGAACCCACCTGTATAATTGTGGTGCCGCCCATTGCGGTTGTTGTTCAACACCCAGACGCTACCGGTATCAATGCGCTTGGCAAGAATGCACAGGCCGGTCTTGAGGTCCGGGCTGCCAAGCGTCATGTAGAACAGCTCGCGGAACAGGCAGTCGCGCAGGATGCGCGTGTCATAGTGCGGGAGCAGCAAGCCACCGGAAAAGGAGCCAAGCAGGCGCGGACGAAAGATCTTCCTGGCCATACTGTCGAAGCGCTCTTTCATCTTTTCGACACGCCATCCGAGGGCGAGGAATGTCGCAATAATCGCGCCGACAGACGTGCCACCAATCATATCGAAATAATCCGACAGCACGAAATCATCCCCACGGCCCAATTCGGCCTGCAGTTCTTTTTCGAGTTGTTCAAGGAAAGCGAGCGTCACGATCCCTTTTACACCGCCACCATCAAGCGCAAGCATACGCTTAGGCCCCGGGGCGGTGAGGCGAGCGGTGATGGCGTCGTCAGGTTGTGTTGGTGGAGACGACCGCACCCCCTCAATAGTTGCCATATTCATCCCTGCAACATCTTCGACGTCCGCCATCTGCACCCCCCGATGCACTACGCAACCATTCGCGAAATCATCCGTTATCAGTGTAGCCACACCAACCGGACTGACAAGGTCCCTCGGCCCGTCGGTGGGTCAATCATTGAAGGGGGTGCCCAATGGCGCACGCGGTTGGCTTCAGCTGATCGTGGGTCTGGGGTGGGGGGCAAAGCGAATGTAGACAGCGTGGCGGGCTTTGCAGTCGCGTAGATGCACAGCGCGTCTGGCCGCCGAGAGCCCACGCCACCTCGGCGACATGTACCGGTCGCTGCCGTTGCTGCCGTTGACGTGCGACACAGAAAACACCATTCGTCCGCCATTAGAACGGCAGTGAAACCTTGAGCGATCCTGTGTGCTGCTTGGTTTCCTCACCGAACTGCCCGCCGTATTCCAGGCGCAGGACGCGGTCCTCAGGTGAGATAAAGTCGACGCCAGCCGCAACATCGGCAACGGTTTCGTCGATCCCAGATGTGACTGTGAATGGCGCAACGCCAACAGGTGCCGAAGCAAACCCGCGGTCGTCTGGAACGTGTCTTCGCTGCGCCACGTCAAACCACCGCGCAGGTAAGGGCGGGCAACCCCGCGCGCCATACGGACTTCCGAGCCGACTTCCACGGATGGGGAAACCGTAAAGACTGTGTCGTCGCTGTCCTCGACACGAAGTGCGATGCCGCCCAAACCCGTTTCGGTATAGCCGTCCCGTGACAAGTGGGTCACCGCTCCGTTGATTTGAGGCTTGAGATAAACGCCGCGCCCCACGTTGAGCTGATAGGCAGCCGTCAATCGCCCCGTCACAAAGGCCGAGTCGTAATCCGAGGTGGCCGTTGACCCGAAAGTCCCAAACGAGACGTAGCGCGTGTTGTCGAATGATCCAAAGCCACCAGTAATGCTGGCAGCTAACAACAGCGGCCCCGGATTATATTTCAAGACGCCGCCAAAGTGCGCGCGCTCACCTTCGGTTTCGGCTCGGCTGTCCGTCACAAGTTTGAGGTCCTCATACCCGAGCCCGAAGCCGATCCGCCAAGGCCCCCCGATGTCAAACTGAGCACCGCCAGACACGAAGTAAGAATCTTCATCGTAGCCAACGCCGCTGTTTCCACCATCGTTGGTTAACCTGCGAACATTGCCGCGTGCCCACAAACACTGGCCTTCACGGATGATGGCGTTTGCATCACCTTCGCCGGTAATGCGGCAACTCAACAGATGACCGGCAAACGTGGCTCCTGTTCCCAGGGCCGATGCGTTCGACCCGCCATCACCGGTTGGTGTGAGTTGGTTAAGTGCCGAACCCAAGTCTGACACCGCTTCAATGGCCAAAAGATCAGGAACAAAGCCAAGTAAGTTTCCGCCGCCAACGAGATTGTTCAACGACTGTCCGACAGAAGACTGATTGGTGTTGAGGCCGCTCGAGTCGAGGCCGGCTGGTGTGAGGTCGATAACAGCCTTCACGTCGACCGTGTTGGCATCGGGGTAGAGCAGCGAGTAATCGACAGCCGCTGTGTCCGTCGCCGTCAGACCGTCGTCAGTGACACCGCCGGTGGCAGTCAGAACGGTCCACTGGTTCGTAAGCCCTTCGTTATTCTCATCGGTCAGATCCGGAAAGCTAATCGGATTGACGACCACAGTGCCGTTAAGGTTTGCCGCCCCACTGACTCTGACCTGATCTGAGGTATTGTTTTCCCAATCAGCATCCACAACCAACTGACCAGTTGCAGTTTGGGTGAAGCCACCGGTTACATTCGTCGTGCGAACAGTGCCTGTGCCGCCGGGCGAAACACGGCCGGAGTTGTTGAGCGTTCCACCTCCGAGATCCACCGTCGGACCCGATGCAAACAGTCCGCCCACAAGGTTGTTGAATGTTGCCGCGACCTGGCCAAGAAGGGTCGTATTCCCGGTGACCGTGCCGGAGTTATTGACGACCGCTGTTCCCGCTGAGATGTCGATGGCGTTGCCAGACAATGCACTGACGCCGCCAACGTTGTCGAATACACCAGTTCCAGTTGTTTCAATTTTCACACCGACACCTAGGCCCAAACCACCTTGGATCGTGCCTGTATCAGCGTTGGTCACGGTGACCTGTCCGGCAATTCCGCTGGCGCCATCCAAGCTGACCGTGCCAACGTTTCCATCAGGCTGGGCGTTTGCACCCAAGCCGCCAATGCCAGATGCGCCGCCGGATCCGCCATCGCCGCCCCTGGCTACAGCATAGACACCATGTGCGTCAGCCCCAGAGACGCTTATGCTTCCAGCGTTTGCGATGTTTGTCGTGCCGGTATTGCCTCCTTGGCCACCACCACCACCATCGCCGCCGTCGCCACCGATCGTATTTGGAGCAGACAAAACCGGTGCCCCAACACCGCCGTCGCCGCCGGTACCACCAGCGCCACCACTCCCGCCTTGGTTGACCGCATAAACACCATGCGCAGTGGCACCGGTTGTGACGACGTTGCCTTGGTTGTCAACGATCAGGGACCCTGCAGCGCCACCACTGCCGCCTAAACCACCTGTGCCGCCTGGCGAACCAGAACCATCATTATAATAGAAGCCTGTTCCGCCGCCCACACGACCTGTTGCGGCATCCCCTCCGTCGCCACCCAACCCGCCGGTTAGTTTTGCTCGGATGCCGTGCGAGGCAGTGCCTTGTGTCTCAATCAAGTTTGAGTTTTCAATCGTTAGGCTTCCAGTGTCACCACCTATCCCGCCGGCACCGCCCGACTGGCCGTCATCGTTGGCCGAGGCGGCACCAAAGCCTCCCGCGCCACCTTCTATGGCGACCACAATCCCCTCGGAATTTGCATTTGATGACCTGAGGATGCCGCTGTTTGCGATCTCAACATTGGCAACTGTACCGCCTGAACCAGCCGTGCCAATGATTTGGCCCGTACCTGCAGGGTCTCCACTTGCCCCCTTGCCAGCCCTGGCCTCGACGCGGATACCAGCCGACCCAGTGTTCCCTAGCGAAATCGATCCGCTGTTGTCGATCGCAATGCTGAGAACGTTGCCACCACCTTCAACTGATCGCGAATCCTCTGCCTGGATCGTACCAGCACCGACCAAAGGCAACCCAGCAGCACCGGCATTGCCAGCAATACTGACAACTGAAATACCATTTGAGGACGTGCCGCTGGTCGCAATATCGCCCCCATTGTTGATGGCAATCGTTGACGAATTCCCACCGGCCCCTCCAAGGCCGGGAATACCAGACCTCTGCGATCCAATTCCAACGAGCGACCCAATGCCGCCTGAGCCACCGGTTCCACCATCTCCGCCTCTGGTTTCAGCAGAAATCCCATTGGCTGAGTTTCCCAATGTCGTAATCGCACCGGTGTTGTCGATCGTGATGGGCCCAGATGAGCCGCTAAGACCTCCGGCCCCTCCGTCGCCACCAAGTCCCTTTACACCCGGCGCGCCGGGCCCTGGATTGGGCAACCCATCGCCTCCGGTGCCGCCAGTGCCGCCATTGCCGCCAACACCACCAATGCTCTGGGCCACAATACCGGAAGCAAGCAGAGCTGACGTATTGATGGTGGCGAAATTCGTTATACCGATGCTTCCGGCGGCATTGCCCAAGCCTCCATCAGTGCCGGGCCCGCCCTGACTTGGGTCGCCAGACACATAACCGGCCTGGTCCGGTCCGCGTGCTCCGTCGGTCCCCGCAGTTCCGGCCGTCCCAATCGTTCTGCCGATCAAGGCACTGGCCGACGTGGAGATGGTTCCGCTTGTAGAAACAGTAACGTTGGCATTGTTCGAGTGTTCGGCAACAATCCCCGAGCCATCCGTTGCAATGATAGAAAACGTGCCTGTATCGACATTCACCGTGAAGGCAACACCGGTTCCCTGATAAACGATTGCGTCACTCGCCGCTCCAACAGTGAGGTCACTCGTTAATCCGCTGACATTGAGTATTTCGGTGGTTGAATCGCTGAAATCTCCGCCGCTCGACACACCGCCGGAGAGGTTGCCACTACAGGTGACTGTCGTAGCGCCCACGCAGTTCGCCGTCGCGTGCGCCGGGGTCAACGCGGCAAGGCCGACTGTCGATGTCGATGCCAACAGTGCGGCAATCAAGACTCGCGAGACTGGCGCAATACCTTTATTGGAACTGCAAGCTCCAAGCGCTTGTTCGATCGAAAACGAGCATTGGAAGGCGCGACGGTCGCGAACTGGCATGTGAATCGGTCCTTGCGGTTTGGCATCCAAAAACCACTCAGCCTTCACCGGCCTCGCAGCGTCTTGGTCGGAATTCTTTACGGACGCAGAACCAGAACGCAGGCGAGCAGAAGTCCTCAGAGAAATTGCAGATTTTCTGAGTTTGCGCCGCCCGATCAGGTGACGAGTCTGCAAAGTTTGAGATGGTCTTCCCGATCGCTCAGGCTGAACGATAGTGATTCGCGCAAGCTTTATCGTGCGCAGAATCGCAACCTATCGAACAAAATGCTCAGCTCGTGGATTGCGTGCAACACATTGAAATTAGTACATTTTCAACGTTGCACCTTCACACTTTGTTAGGCATTTGTCGGTCCCAGGACGTCGGCTCTAACCAGCAGACCTCCTGTCTGTACTTCCGTTTTTTGAGCTGTGTCACTCCAGCCGGGATCATGTCCATCCGCCACGGATGGACCAGCAACAACCTCTCGAGGCACACATCTAGGCAATGCCTTCCGCACCCGTGCCGTAGGTTTCGTTCAGGTCGTCCAGCACCGGGGAATGTTCAGCGGTGTTGAAAGCGCAATGGGGGCCGAAAGCCCAATCTCGATCACTGTTTCATTGGCGAAATCAGCAAGTGTAATGTCGGCCATAATAAAGTCCCCAACATCGCAAGAGGACCCGATGGCTCTGCCGCTGATGGGGATGCAAGAAAGCGCCGACGGGGCACACGTGATGGCGCAAACCTAAGCGAACAGATGACATCGGTGTCGCCACAACACGGGGAAGACCTGGTCGAAGACTTTGATTGCTTCAACATGCGCAACAGGGCAATATGTTCCAACAAACGCAGTGGTTTGGCGTGGTCTTCTTACCAAAAGGAACGCGAGGCGTTATGCGTATCGGACGCATCGACTTCGCGCTTATGGAGCCAATACCGGGTTCTGACATCGGTCATCATCTGGTAGCCGGTCTTGAAAGGACACTGCCCAAGGATAACTTTCTTTTCGGGTCGTCTGGGAAGTTGTAACGCTTGTGAGTTAGGAGATTGGCATGGGTCGCGAACACGCCAAGCGCTTAGAAGTGCTAAAGCCCTTGGACGATGTGTTCAGAGCTGAAACGCTGAAAGAAGCGCGCGAAAAACTCGGCGCAGTTTTGTTTTTGTCCGGCCCGGCACCACAGTCCGTGACTGCGCGAGTTCTGGCCGACGCCAAATTTGCCGAGACCCTTGCTGCAGTCCGCATGTTTCCCGACTGGCGCCAAAAGCTTTTGGCTGATCCCATGAACAAAGCCTTCGAAATCCCTCAAGACAGCACGGATCACGGATCAACCAACGGCTCCGATGGCGATGATCAACTGACCGTGCCATCCACCATTGCACTCGTACGGAAAAGCAGTAAGGCACTGCTCCGCTGGGGCGCATCTGGTTTCAAGACGGCAGAACCTTGGGTGATCGAAGCAAGGACCGCGGCGTGCGAAGCATGTCCCAACCTCGTGGCGGCCCCTGACCGTGTCGCCTACCAGATGGCCAAGACGCTGTCATCGGCAGACAATCGGGTCTGCAAAGCCTGCGGCTGCATCATGGCAAAGAAGGTCATGATGCCCGACGAGATATGCCCTGCAGTCTCGGACACCAATCCGAAGCGCAGCCGTTGGGGAGACCTCATCGACGCAGCCGAAACCGTTTCATAAAGCACTGGATGCCGAATTCAGCCGAATTCAACTGTCGGCTCAGCGTCCCAATCGGCTTCCGAAAGTGCCAGCCTACCCAGACACGGAACCAGCCGAATATTCTTCCCGATATGCCCGCGCTTCCCAGAGGTCAGACAGTTCGGGCAACGGCCATGAAGTTGCGATAAATCTTTTCAGACACGAACAGAAAGTCCTCCATCGCAGCAGTCGTGTCAGTGCGGATCTGATCAACGGCATCCGGCCCAAGACTGTTTTCCAGAGCTTGGCGGTAAGCCGGAATGGCGGCCCAATTGTCGACCGTGTCCGCTTCAACCTCGACATGGTACTGCATCGACCAGGCATGCGGACCACATCGCATGGCCTGCACCGGACAAACCGCCGAGCGCGCCAGGACGACCGCGCCCTCTGGTGGCTGCGCGACGGCTACGGAATGCCATTGCAAAACCTTTTGTTGTCTTGGAAGGCCGCGGAAAATCGGGTCTTCAACACCGGCGTCTGTCAGTTCAATATCCATGATACCGATCTCGGGCGGGTTTTGCGGTCCGCATGTCCCACCAAGCGCATCGGCAAGAAGCTGATGACCAAGGCAAAGACCAAGAAAGGGTCGACCGAGGTCATTTACAAAACGTCGGATTGCACGTTTTTCCTCGACCAGCCAGGGATGCTCAACCACATCCCAGACATCCATCGGGCCACCCATCACCCAAAGGGCGTCATAGTCGTCCAGCGTTGGGATTGGCTCGCCTTCATCCAACTCAACCGCATGCCAGTCAATGCCATCAGCACGAAGGAACGTTCGCAGTTGAGCGGGGTGTTCACATTCAAGGTGCTGCAATACGAGAAGGCGCATGACCGATCTCCATTCGTGTCAAACAAGCAATAGGGTGTCGGGCGCCGCGCCTTCCAGCACACAACACCGAAACACCCGGTCGGGCCGCGCATCAGCACAACCGGACCGGGCTAGGCTTCCAGCAAGATCTTCAGATTGCGATCAATGAACTCCGTGTCCGGGACATGTTGACCGGCCCCCGCCATGTGTCCCCAATCCGACGCGATCTCAACCAGCCGCCCCCGCTTCAAGTGCGCCAGTTCAGCCTCGGAATCCGCTGTACAGAAATATAGGTCCGTCGCACACGGCATCAGCAGCGTTTCAGCTTCGATCGCGCGCAGTGCTGCTGCAAAATCACCCTTGAATGTGTCATTGGCGCTGATGTCGTTTTGGATCCACGTCCATGTCATCGACATGATGTTGTTGGCATCACGCTTTTCAAACAGCGCATCCCAATACTCAACCAGAAACGCATCCAGCGTGTCGTATCCCAACTCACGATATAGACGCGCCCGGTACCAGGCTTGGGAATACGCCCATCCCGCATAAATGCGTCCCGTTGCCCGCAGGCCGGCACTTGGGCCGCTGTCATAGTGACCACCCTGAAAGCTCTGATCGGCAACAATTGCGGCCCGGAGACTTTCAAGAAAAACCCGGTTGTGTTCGGTGGTCTTCGCGGTTCCGCAAAGGCAGGCAAGTTTTGGGACCATGGCCGGATAGCGTGAAGCCCATTGAAATGCCTGCTGTGCTCCCATTGACCACCCAACCACCATCACAAACCGTTCAATGTCGAACACATCTTCAATGAGCTGGTGTTGGATCGTGACATTGTCGTAGATCGATACGCCTGGAAAATCGCCTGCTGAAAACGGTGCATCTGTATTCGAAGGCGATGACGAGACACCATTCCCCAGCATGTTCGGCACAATGATAAAATATCGTTCCGGATCGAGCGCCATGCCTGGGTTGATCAAAAATGCGTTCTGGTCATGGGTGCCACCAAAGCGGGTCGGAAATAGAATGGCGTTCGAACCATCCGAGTTGAGGGTCCCGAATGTCTGATAGACCAGTCGTGCTGCCGGCAACACCTGCCCCGATAGCAACGTCAGGTCGGTCTCAAAGGTGTTCAGCTCAGTCATGGGCAGCTGCTTGGATGATGCGCAAAACGGAGGAACCTGCAGCGGCTCTCCCTTGGAAGGCAAAGTAGGTTAGCGGCCACAAGTAGCACCCTCAGAAGAATTTCAGATACCGGTCCCGTTCCCAATCGGAAACATGGTTGTGATAGCTCGACCATTCCTCACGCTTGAATGCAATCCAAGCCGCGTGCATGTCCGGACCGAAAACCTGTTCTGTCAGCGGATCTGCCTCAAACGCATCAACCGCCTCTTCGAGCGTCCGGGGGAGCACACCAACGCCAAGCTCGTCCAGCTCCTGCTGCGATTTCTCATACATGTTGTCGCGATAAGGTTCACCGGGATCAAGGCCATCCCGGATGCCCTCAAGCCCGGCGGCGAGAACCAGTGCGGCACCAAGATATGGGTTGCATGAACTATCCGCCGGACGCAGTTCGACCCGTCCACCCGACAGCGGAATACGCAATGAATTTGTGCGGTTGTTGTTGCCATAGCAGGCAAACACCGGTGCCCAGGTAAATCCGGACATGCTGCCCTGTTTGATCAGCCGCTTATAGCTATTCACCGTCGGTGAACAGACGGCACAGATCGCATGGACGTGTTTGAGAACACCAGCCAGGAACTGATACCCGAGCGGGGACAGTTTGTTGCCACGGGCATCATCCGCGCTGGCAAAGAGGCTTTGACCCCTCACCGGGTCGGCCAAAGAAACATTGAAGTGTGCACCTGATCCGGCACGATCGCCTAGCGGCTTCGGCATAAACGTCGCGTAAGCACCGTGCCGCCGCGCGATGGAATTCGCCATGAAACGGAAGAACACAAATCTGTCCGCCATCGTCAGTGCATCCGCATAGTCGAAATCAATTTCAAACTGCCCGATGCCATCTTCATGGTCGAAGGAATAGACACCCCACCCAAGGTCGTTCATGGCATCAACCAGTTCGGAAATCCAAGGCAGGTTATCCAACAGGCGCGTAGCGTCATAGGCAGGCTTATCCAGGTGCGGAAGCGTCGAAACCGGCATTCTGTCTTCGCTTGCATCGTCTTTGAAAACGAAGAATTCCGCCTCGATCCCGAGCTTCATCGCGTAGCCCGCTTGTGTGGCGGTCGCGAGCTGTCGGTTGAGGATATTCCTGGAGCACGCTTCAAACGGTTTTTGAGCACACCACAAATCGCTGGCAAACCAGGCCACGTCGGGTTGCCATGGCAAAACGATATGGGATTGCGGATCGGGGTGCGCGGACACTTCTTCGTCGCTGACGTCTTGCGGCACACCGTCGAGTGCTGCGCCGGTAAAAAGCTCAGAACCGGACATCATCTGGGCAATGTGGCCGAGCGGAACCATTTTGGTCTTTGACACGCCATGCATGTCCGAAAAGCTCGCCATGAGGTACTTTACGTTCTTGGCCTTAAGCGATTTTTTCAGGACTGCAATCTCGTCGGCGGTCGTTTGAACCATGTGTCGTCAGCCCTCTCGTTAATGAACGTGTCTTCCGTGAAAAGTTCTGGAATCGAGTGGCTCGCTTCATTTGAAGCCGAAGCCCAACACGATCCCATTGACGTTTTCACTCTGGCTCATGCGGCAAGACCACCGGTCTCACCCTCCTTGGAAAATGAAAACCTCACCCGCCAATGCGGCGGATGAGGTCATGTGGTGTCAGGTCGTGTCAGTCTTAGTCGCCATTCTTGATTTTCTTGTAGGACTCGCTTTCATGAATCCCGCCTTTGACGATCGCGAGAATAGTGAGAACGACGGACAGGATCAGAATGGCAAACATCACCGTCGGATTATCGGCAAAGGTGAAGTAAGCCTCCACACCTTCCCAGTCTGTCACCGGACTACCCATTTGAATTCTCCTTCCAGATCAGAATGAAACGTCGTTGAGGTTTACTCAGCCGGCTGAACTGCCAACCCACCGCTGCGGCTTCCAACCCCAGCTTCCGGGTAGGCCTTTGATGGAATTTCCGCGAGGTCAAGACCAAGCTCTTGAGCATCGTCAGGAACCCGCAACATGCCCAGAGATTTCAAGATCAGCGATCCCACGTAGCCGGGAATGAACCCAACCAGGATCATGACGATCAGCCCGACGAACTGGCCCATGAAGGACGTTGGTGGCGCACCGCCAACGTTCGGGTAGCCGGTTGCGAAGATGCCAACGGCCATCACACCCAGCGCGCCGCAGAACCCGTGCACGGCAACCGCGCCGACGGAGTCATCAATCCCCAGACCGGTGAGCCAGTCGTTTACGGGTTTGATGACGACACCGCCAAGGAAGCCAAGGCAGAAGGCCAGTGGCGGATACCAGACGTCGAGACCTGCAGCGGCGACAAAGATACCGGCCAGTGCGCCCGACATCATCCAGAACGGATCACGTGTGGTCATCCAGGCTCCGATGATCCCGCCGGAGAAGCACATCAGCGTGTTGAAGCCATAAGCTGAGAGCGTCGCGGGTTGACCGTAGATGTTCGTCCACTGCGCACCGGAGTTGAACAGCAAACACGCACCCAGGAAGCCGAAGAAGCCGACGATGATCAACATCAAGCCGATCAGCACCATCGGGATGTTGTGAGGGCTCAAGTCGTTGGCGGTGCCATCGGCGTTATACTTGCCAACGCGGGGCCCCAGGTTGATCAGAACACCCAGAGCGAAGAAGCCAGCCACAACGTGGATCAGACCAGCACACCCGACGTCATGATAGCCCCATTCCTTGAGGAGCCAACCGTCTGGATGCCAACCCCAAGAGGCAGCCAGGATCCAGGAAACGGAGCCCAACAAGATGGCCAGAATGATGAAGCCCGGAACGCGGATCCGTTCGATCACCGCACCGGAAAAGATCGATGCGGTTGTGGCTGCGAACAACACGAAGGCCGCCCAGAAAACGCCACTCGCATTGTCGGCAAGGTTCGGACCCATCGCCATATCCCAAGGCAAACCGGCGTTTCCGGCTTCTGACGGAATGAAACCGCTTGGAAATGCGAGATAAATCCACCAGCCGAAGAAGTAGAAAGTCGGAACAATAAAGGCAAAGGCCAGGATGTTTTTCACACCCGATGCAAGAACGTTTTTGGACCGCGAGGCACCCATCTCATAGGCCAGGAACCCAGCGTGGATACACACCATCAAAGCGGTGCACCACCAATAGAAAATTTCAACGTCGACCGTCCCCAGCATCGTGGCGGTCTGCTCTAACTCTGCGACCTTGGCCGTCAATTCCGCAAGCTTCTCTTCCATTCAATCACTCCCGTGAATTGCACGCGCCCGTGCGGGAAAACTCGTACGTCAAGTTGGCTAGACTAAACGCAAGATTTCCTGTCAGGCAAGAAAATTTACTCAGCGTGACCTTGAGTATTCTGCAATTCACCACGCGGGCATCCGAAAAAGACGCCCGGCAACAGCCCAAAAAGCTATGATCATTTTGCACCCAACCTGCCCATTTGACAGGCCCGGCCAGTACACCCGGACAAAAGCCTGCGACGCCCTGCAGCAGGCAGGTCGCATTGGGCAGACACGAGGGTTTGCCCGGTTTGCGCATGCGATCCGACACGCATGACACCCGCACCACTTCGGTAAAAACGCTCCGCAAAATTCAACGCGGGCTGACACGCAAAGCTGCCTAAAATCGTTGCATCTGTAGAAACGCCCAGTGCCACGCAGGAGTGCTTTAGAAAAACTTCAAATACCGTTCGCGCTCCCAATCGGAGACGGCATTGTGATAACTTTCCCACTCATCACGCCGGAATTTCGCATAGGCCTGGAACATGTCCTGCCCCATCACCTGCGCCGACAGTGGATCCGCTTCGAACGCTTCAATGGCAGCCTCAAGGTTCCTTGGCAGACGCGTAACGCCCAGCGTCATCAGCTCATCATCGGTCTTGTGATACATATTCTCGCGATGCGGTTCGCCCGGATCGAGCCCCTCACGAATACCTTCAAGGCCCGCGGCGAGAATCATGGCCGCTCCGAGATAGGGGTTGTTGGCTGAGTCCGCCGCCCGCAGCTCCACTCGTCCGCCACCTAGTGGAATACGCAGTGCATTGGTGCGGTTGTTGTTGCCATAACAGACGAAGACGGGCGCCCAGGTGGACCCCGACATGGATCCCTGTTTGATCAACCGCTTGTAGCTGTTGACCGTTGGCGAGACGACGGCGGATATCGCTGGAAGATGCCGCAGCACGCCCGCGATGAACTGATAGCCGAGCTTTGAAAGACCGCACCCGCGCGGGTCAGCCTCATCCGAAAACAAATTGGCCCCGGTATCGCTGGACGCCAGCGACATATTGTAATGCGCACCAGAACCGGTCTTGTCGGCAAATGGTTTTGGCATCCACGATGCGAAATAGCCATGCTTCCGTGCGATGGCGTTGGTCATAAACCTCAAGAACACAAAGCGATCGGCCATTGTCATGGCATCGGCGTACTTGAAATCGACCTCAAATTGTCCGTTGCCGTCTTCATGGTCGAACGAATAGACATCCCAACCAAGGTCATCCATGGCCTCGACCAACTCGGAAAGCCACGGGAGATTATCGAGCACGCCATACCCGTCATAGCAGGGCTTGGCGAGATTATCCCGGTCCGAGACCGGAACCGGCCCATCGGCGCTATCCTTAAAAACGTAAAACTCAGCCTCAAGCCCCAGGTTGAGAGTATAGCCAAGGTCCGCAGCACTTTGGGCAACGCGCGACAGGATATTGCGGCTGCAGGCTTCAAACGGTTTACCCTCGCACCACAGATTGCTCGCAAACCAAGCCACGTCAGGCTGCCAGGGCAAGACGATGCACGACCCAGGATCAGGACGGGCCGAGACCTCTTCATCGCTCACATCCTGCGGAACGCCATCAAGTGCTGCCCCGGTAAACAGCTCCGACCCCGCCATCATCTGACCCATGTGAGCCATCGGAACCATCTTTGTTTTCGAGATGCCGTGCATGTCGGAGAAGCTTGCCATCAAGAACTTCACGCCACGCGCCTGAAGCTCCCCATGCAGTTGATCGACCGTCTTTGACATGGTGCGGTTCACTCCTTCTCGCAATTGACGTGACGTCTCGATGATATCCATCAAAGTGCCTATCAGGAAATTTTTTATCACCTCACTACATTTTTCAGTAACGAGTGCAGGAAATAGCGCAGACGTCCCCATCCCTGAAAAGGCCCTTGAAAACACAGCTGTACCAAGCCACTCCATCTGACATACTGCGGCTCCCGGAAACCCTTCAGGAAAGGCGATCGCAATCAAAAAAGACACGAAACGGAAGATCGCCCCGGCAAAGGCGAAATCGGGAAAGCCCGGCCCCAAAAGCAGCGACCTGAAAACCGGATCGAACGCGCCACAGCAGAGCAGAACAGTCTCGATAGCCACGGCCATCGGGACACAGGTCAGAAACCTTCGGCGCAAGCTGGACTTGACCGGAGTGGAACTCGCCGAGCAGGCGGGGCTGTCTGCTGGGATGCTGTCAAAGATTGAAAATGGAACCGTATCGGCGTCGATCGACAGCCTGGACGCTTTGTCCCGCGCACTGAACGTCCCCCTGACGACATTCTTTGCCAGCTACGAAGAGAAGCGAGACTGCTCCCATGTGCCAGCGGGGCATGGGGTGATGATCGAGCGGCGCGGGACCAAGGCCGGTCATCAATATCACCTGCTTGGACACTCCGTGTCTGGCGACATCGTGGTGGAGCCTTACCTGATTACCCTGACCAAAGAGGCCAAGCCCTACACCATGTTTCAACACGCCGGCGTCGAGTTCATCTACATGATTAGTGGCAAGGTCCTCTACCGGCACGCGGACAAGGCCTATCCCCTGGAACCCGGCGACTCATTGTTCTTTGACGCTGCGGCCCTGCATGGACCAGAGGTCTTGACCAAACTGCCCATGACCTATCTTTCAATCATCATCTATCCGCGCGGCTGATACGCGTCGGCCAACACATATTTTCTTGATAGGAAAAATCTATTCCTGATAGTTGACAGTGGATAGCGCGTCATTAAGGTGAAGGCTCGCGATCAACAAGAGTGAGCAAAGCCCACGTGTGTGGAATTGTTGGACTGTTCATTAAGACCCCTGCGATGGAGCCTGAGCTCGGCGCGCTGATGACCAACATGCTCGGAACGATGTGCGAGCGCGGACCAGATAGTGCGGGCTTTGCAGTCTACAGCAATGGCGCAGCCGGAACCGTGAAACTCACAATCCGCGCGGATAATCCGGATTTCGATTTTGATGCGCTTCGCACCACTCTGTCAGGCGAGGTCGGCGCGGACATCCCCATCTCCATTCACGGCACGCACGCTGTGCTTACGGTGCCGGAAAATCTTGAAACCCAGACGCGCACCATACTGACCAGCAAAACAGATGATGTCGATTTCGTCGGGTCCGGAACCCGAATGGAGATCTATAAGGAAATCGGTCGCCCAGACGACGTGGCCGCGCGATTTGAACTTTCAAAAATGTCAGGGTCCCACGGGATCGCGCACACCCGCATGGCCACCGAGTCCGCCGTGACAACAAATGGCGCGCATCCCTTCTCAACCGGGCGCGACCAATGCCTGGTCCATAACGGGTCATTGTCGAACCACAACGCCCTGCGCCGTGCTTTACGCCAGGACGGCATGACATTCGAAACTGAAAACGATTCAGAAGTCGCCGCTGGCTACCTCACCCAACGCATGAATCATGGGGCCAGCCTTGGCGAAGCGCTGGAGCAGGCCTTGGACGATCTCGATGGCTTTTACACCTTTGTGGTCGGCACGCGAGACGGCTTCGGCGTGCTCCGCGATCCCATTGCGTGCAAGCCCGCGGTCATGGCCGAAACTGACGAATACGTGGCGTTCGGGTCGGAATATCGAGCACTTGCCGGGCTTCCTGGAATTGACAGTGCAAAGGTCTGGGAGCCTGAGCCCGGCACCGTCTATTTCTGGGAGCGATCCCAATGAAGACCGTTGACCTTGACGTCACATCCTTGCGCGATCTCAACCAGATGCTCCATGACCAGGCATCCGCCGACCATGTCATCGAAGAATGGAACGTCGCAAACCCGCGCGGGCAGCATTCCATCGCCGCCGGCCTGAACGCAGCGTTGAACGTCAACATTGATGGCAACGTCGGCTACTACTGCGCCGGTATGAACCAGCTTGCCTCCGTCACGATCGATGGCCGCGCAGGCGTCGGTGTCGCTGAAAACATGATGTCCGGCCATGTGCATGTTAAAGGCGACGCATCCCAATCGGCAGGGGCAACCGGCTGTGGCGGTATGCTCGTCATCGACGGCAACGCGTCAGCTCGTTGCGGCATTTCAAACCGTGGGCTCAACATCGTCGTCAAAGGTTCGATCGGGCATATGTCCGCGTTCATGGCGCAGGCCGGCACGCTCACCGTACTGGGAGATGCCGGAGACGCACTTGGTGACTCAATCTACGAAGCTCAGCTGTTTGTTCGGGGAACCGTGAGAAGCCTCGGCACGGATTGCATCGAAAAGCCACTGAACGATCCGCAAAAACAACATCTGGCAAAGCTTCTGGACTTGGCCGGACTGGCTGGTGAAGTGGACGTCGCCGAGTTCAAACGCTACGGGTCCGCGCGCCGGCTCTACAATTTCCAGATTGATAACCTCGAGGCGTACGGATGAACGTCATGAAGCCAGGCCAACCGCAGCCGCCCCCAAGGCCGACGACACCGCCACGGCGCTCGGCAACGTTCGATGAACATGCGATCGCGGAAATCCAGCGCGCGGCCGCCACCGGAATTTATGATATCCGCGGTGCCGGTGCCAAACGGCGTGTGCCGCATTTCGATGACCTGCTGTTTCTCGGCGCCTCCATGAGCCGGTACCCCCTCGAGGGCTACCGTGAGAAATGCAATACGAGCGTCACACTCGGCACGCGTTTCGCAAAAAAGCCGATCGAGTTAAAAATCCCAATTACCATAGCCGGCATGAGTTTCGGTTCGCTGTCTGGAACCGCGAAAGAGGCGCTTGGCCGCGGCGCAACCGCTGCGGGCACCTCCACGACCACCGGCGATGGCGGCATGACAGAGGAAGAACGCGGGCACTCGTCCATGCTCGTCTATCAAATCCTGCCGTCGCGCTATGGCATGAACCCGAATGATCTGCGCAAAGCCGATGCAATCGAAATCGTCATCGGACAAGGCGCAAAACCCGGCGGCGGCGGCATGTTGCTCGGCCAAAAGATCGGCCCGCGTGTGGCACAGATGCGCACGCTACCCGAAGGCATCGATCAACGCTCCGCCTGCCGGCACCCCGACTGGACCGGACCGGACGATCTCGAAATCAAGATTGGTGAACTGCGCGAAATCACGGACTGGCAAGTTCCAATCTACATCAAGGTCGGTGCCGCACGGCCCTACTACGATATAGCCCTCGCCGTGAAATCCGGTGCGGACGTCGTGGTCCTGGACGGCATGCAGGGCGGGACCGCTGCAACGCAGGATGTTTTTATCGAGCACATCGGTATTCCAATTCTCGCAGCCATCCCTCCAGCCGTCCAAGCCCTTCAAGAACTGGGGATGCACCGCAAAGTGCAATTGATCGTATCAGGCGGCATCCGCAACGGCGCTGACGTCGCAAAGGCACTGGCTTTGGGGGCCGACGCCGTTTCAATCGGTTCAGCAGCCTTGATCGCTTTGGGCGATAACGCGCCTCACCTTGAGGAAGAGTACCAAAAGCTCGGCACGACGGCTGGCTGCTATGACGACTGGCACGAAGGCAGAGACCCCGCCGGGATCACCACTCAGGACCCTGAGCTGGCTGCCCGCCTTGATCCCATAATCGCTGGCCGTCGACTGGCGAACTATCTCTCGGTCCTGACGCTTGAGACTCAGACCATCGCCAGGGCTTGCGGCAAAAGTGATGTACGCAACTTGGAACCCGAAGACCTTGTGGCCCTAACAATGGAGGCGGCTGCCATGGCCCGTATTCCGTTGGCTGGCACCAATTGGATTCCA
>JBCBRH010000043.1:0-25756 GCA_039819785.1 Pseudomonadota bacterium
GCTCCATCCGCCAATGGGTGCTTGGCTCATTCGACTCCCTCAATCCGTTCACCGTCAAGGGCGAGTCTGCTGCGGGTCTGGCAACCCTTACCTACGACCCTTTGATGGCAGGAAGCCTAGACGAGCCGTCAACCGAGTATTGTCTGATTTGTGAATGGGTCAACTATCCATCAGATTATAGTTCAGTGACGTTCAAACTCAGGGAAGAAGCCCGCTTCCACGATGGCAAACCAATCACTGCCGAAGATGTCGTCTTCACGCTCGGTGCTTTGAAGAAAGCCCATCCACAGTACGCGTTTTACTACAAGAATGTCGTGAAGGCCGAAAAGACCGGCGAGCGTGAAGTCACGTTTTCTTTCGATGTCAAAGGGAACCGTGAACTGCCGCAGATTGTGGGCCAGCTGCGTATCCTGCCGAAGCATTATTGGACGGCCGAAGACGACAAAGGCGAGGTCCGCGATTTGATGAAGTCGACCATGTCGGCCCCAGTCGCGTCGGGTCCCTACAGGGTCGGGGAAATGAAAGCTGGCCGTTCTATTCGCTATGACCGCGTCGAAGATTATTGGGCGAAAGACCTTCCGGTGATGAAGGGGCAATATAACTTCGACCAGATTGAATTCATTTATTCTCGCGAACGCACAGGCGTTTTTGAAGAATTTAAAACCGGTAAGCTCGATATCTGGGCTGAAAACAGTGCAAATGCCTGGGCCACTCAATATGACATTCCAGCCGTTGAAAAGGGACTGCTCATCAAAGAACCGATCCCTCACAAACGCGTGGCGCCCATGCAGGCGTTTGTGATCAATCAACGTCGCGTTCAGTTTCAAGATCCCAGAGTTAGGCGCGCGTTCAATCTCGTCTTCAATTTTGAGGCAGCAAACAAATCTCTCTTCTATGAGCAGTACATCCGGGTTGGCAGCTTCTTTGATAACTCCGAATTGAAATCATCGGGTCTGCCAACCGGGCAGGAATTGGAAATCCTTGAAAGCGTGCGTGACCTGGTGCCGCCTGAAGTCTTCACGACGGAATGGAAAAACCCGGTTGCAGAAACACGTCTTGCGCATCGCGATAACATGCGCGAAGCCGTCAAGCTGCTCCGTGAAGCCGGCTGGAAACAGAACACCGGTGTGCTCACAGATGACCGGGGCCGTGAATTTCAGGCGACGTTTTTAATTCAGCAGCCAAACTTTAAGCGGGTCGTGATGCCGTATGTCGAAGATCTGAAAAAGATCGGCATCAAGGCAGATGTCCGCGTTGTTGATACGGCGCAGTACAAGCGACTGACGGATGAATTTGACTACGACATTATCGTGGGGAACTTCGGTCAGTCGCATTCGCCGGGGAATGAGCAACGTGGGTTTTGGGGCTCTGAAGCGGCTGACCGCAATGGCAGCCTGAATGCGGCAGGCATCAAAGACCCTGCTGTCGACAAACTGATTGACCGGATTGTCTTTGCGAAGGACCGTGAAGAGCTGGTTGCAGCCACGCGGGCATTGGACCGTGTCTTGCTGTGGGGCCATCATGTCGTGCCACAATGGCATTACCCCTACGAACGCTACGCCTATTGGGACAAGTTCGGTCGGCCAGAGAACCTGCCATCACAGACGGCTGGCGTCTTGCGGACTTGGTGGGTTGAGCCTGACAAAGAGGCGAAACTCAAAGATCAGATGGGGATGTAGGGCTGAATGATTGCTCGTATGACAACCAGCGTGGGCAACTCCGGCCCACGCGGATGGGCTTTTTGGCGTTCGCGAAGCATCGCTGCCTTGCGCGGTGCCGCCGCTTTCGCTTTCACGGCTGCCGCTGTCGGTTTCACCGCAGCCTCAACTCTGGCGGCGCCCAGTCATGGCTTGTCTGCTTTCGGGGAATTGAAGTACCCGGCGGACTTCAAGCACTTTGATTACGTGAACCCTGATGCCCCAAAGGGCGGTCGGATTTCCATGATCGGTCCCGAAGGCCGCGTCACGTTCGACAGCCTTAACGGCTTCATTCTGAAGGGGGACCCTGCCCAGGGGTTGGCCTACCTTTTCGACAGTCTCATGGTCCGCGCCTATGACGAGCCAGACGCCGTTTACGGTTTGGTTGCCGAAACCGCCGAACTTGCGGATGACAGAAAATCCGTCATCTTCAAAATGCGGGAAGCGGCCCAATTTTCTGACGGAACGCCGGTCCGTGCCGAAGACGTCGTCTTTACGTTTGAAACGTTGAAGAAAGACGGCCATCCGGTTTACCGCACGGTGCTGCGGGATGTCGAAAAAGCTGAAGCGATTGATGACCTGACGGTTCGCTACACATTTAAAGGCGAACTTATTCGCGACCTGCCGTTGATTGTTGGGACGTTGCCGATTTTCTCCAAGGCCTATCACGCCAATCAGCCGTTTGCCGAAACCACATTGGACCCGCCGTTAGGATCGGGGCCGTATATTATTGAAGATATCAAACCGGGACGGTCGGTGACGTTCAAACGCCGGGAAGACTATTGGGCAAAAGATCTTGCTGTAAATCGCGGGCGGTTCAATTTCGGCGAGTTGAAATACGAGTATTTCCGAGATCGCACACCGGAGCTTGAAAACCTGAAAAACGGCTCGATCGATCTTCGGGAAGAATTCACAAGCGTTGACTGGGCGACGGCTTACAATATTGACGCCGTTAAAGACGGCCGGCTGATCCGCGCAACGCTCAAAGATGAGAGACCTTCGGGTGCGCAGGGCTTTTTTATCAACACGCGACGGGAAAAGTTTTCCGATCCGCGCGTGCGCAAAGCACTGGATTATGCGTTCGACTTCGAGTGGTCGAACAAGAACCTTTTCTATGGGCTTTACAAACGCACCTCCAGCTACTTTGAGAACTCCCCGCTGGAGGCCGTTGGGCCGCCGACACCAGAAGAGCTGGCGCTGCTCGAACCGTTTCGCGACAAGCTGCCAGCGGAGGTTTTTGGTGTCCCCTATTCACCGCCTGTGACCGATGGGTCCGGTTCTGACCGCAGGCTGTTGCGCGAGGCCTCAAAGCTGCTGACCGAAGCTGGTTGGACACTGAAAGACCGTCGCCGCGTCAATGCAAGCGGCGAACCTTTGACAATTGAGTTTTTGCTGTTCTCCCAACCCTTTGTCCGCGTCATCGAACCGTACGTGAACAACCTCAAACTGTTAGGTATCGACGCGTCGGTGCGCCTCGTGGACCCATCTCAATATCAACGCCGGGTGAAATCCTTCGATTTCGACATCACAACGCAACGGTACGCGCTGTCGCTCACGCCGGGTGCTGAGATGGAGAACTATTGGGGTTCGACAAGTGCGAAAACCAACGGGAGCAACAACTTGGCCGGCATTTCGGACCCGACGATCGACGCGCTGATCGACACGATCATGGCTGCTGAAACGCGTGCAGAACTTCAGGTCGCGGCGCGCGCGCTTGATCGGGTCTTGCGAGCGGGGCATTACTGGGTGCCGCACTGGTACAAGGCTGAACACAATGTAGCGCACTGGGACAAGTTTTCCTGGCCTGAGATCAAGCCGAATTACGATCGCGGGATCATTGAAACTTGGTGGTATGATGAGGCAAAGGCCGCAAAGCTCACTCAGTGATGTTGGTGCCGGGCGACGGCCACACGGTTGAACGATAGGCATGGAATGGTCGCCGGACTTGCCATCTGGCACCGCATCACAGCTAGATGCGGCACTTGAGGATCTGCAACGTCACTTCTGCTAACGGCATTTGCACAAAGCGGGAACGGGATTACCGTCTATGGCCGCCTATCTTCTGAAACGGGTTTTGCTGATCCTGCCCACCATGATCGGCATCATGCTGATCAGCTTTATTATCGTCCAGTTCGCACCGGGCGGCCCCGTCGAGCGCGTCATTGCGCAGCTCCAAGGGACGGATGTTTCGCTGACCTCACGGATTTCCGGTGGCGGTGGTGACGGGCTTTCGAGCAGCGGGAGTGCCCAGACCGGCCAAGCCGGCGGAGATGCAGGCTCCAGCTCCAACTATCGCGGCGCGCAGGGCCTTGATCCTGAATTCATCAAAAGCCTCGAAAAACAGTTCGGCTTCGACAAGCCAGCCCATGAGCGGTTCCTCTTGATGATGGGGAACTATCTGACGTTTGATTTCGGCGAGAGCTATTTCCGTGATGTGGCCGTGATCGATCTGATCGCAGAAAAGCTGCCGGTGTCGATTTCGCTCGGCCTTTGGATGACGCTCCTGACCTATCTGATTTCGATCCCTCTTGGCATTCGCAAGGCCGTGACCGATGGCGAACGGTTCGATGTCTGGACCTCGGGGCTGTTGGTGATCGGGTATGCGGTCCCTGGATTTCTGGTTGCAGTGTTCCTGCTTGTCATGTTTGCCGGGTCGTCTTTCTTTCAGTGGTTCCCATCGCGCGGGCTGGCATCTGAAGAGTTTCAAAACTCCACTTTTTGGCAGTGCACATTTTCAGCCCGGTGCGTTGCCGACTATTTCTGGCACCTGACGCTGCCCTTGATTGCGCTGGCGCTCGGGGCGTTTACGACCATGGCGTTTCTGACCAAGAACTCTTTCCTGGATGAAATCCGCAAACAGTACGTGTTGACGGCTCGGGCAAAGGGCCTCAACGAGGGCGAGGTGCTTTACGGGCACGTGTTCCGAAACGCGATGTTGCTGATCATCGCCGGTTTCCCAGGCGCATTCATCTCAGCATTTTTTACCGGCACGCTTTTGATCGAGACCATCTTCTCGCTCGACGGGCTTGGATTGCTGGCGTTCGAATCGATCGACAAACGTGACTACCCGGTGGTCTTCGCAACGCTTTATATCTTTGCCCTGCTGGGGCTGGTCGTAAACCTAATCTCTGATTTCGTTTATACGCTCGTCGACCCGCGTATCGATTTCGAAAGCCGGGAGGTCTAGGTTATGGATGCAAAAACCGATCTCCTGAACCTGACAGGTGCCAACCGCAAATCCGCCTCGCGGGGCGGCGTGACCGGCATGATCGGCGCAGTGCGCAGCGCTTTGACGTTGTCGCCTGTCAACCGACGGCGCTGGCAGAACTTCAAAGCGAACCGGCGGGGCTATTGGAGCTTGTGGCTGTTTCTCGCCCTATTCGGTGCGTCGTTGTTTGCCGAATTCATCGCCAATGATCGTCCGATCATGGTCAGCTACAAGGGTGAGATCCTCTTCCCGGTATTCGTGGATTACCCGGAAGAGAAGTTCGGCGGCTTCCTCGCGGTGACCGACTATCGGGACCCGGTAAATATCGAAGAGATTGAGGCGAACGGTTGGATGCTGTGGCCGCCAATCCGCTATTCCTACACCACCGTGAACAAGGACTATCCAAGACGGAGATCAGAAAGCGGGCTTTGTCTTGGCTTCCCGTCCCCGCCGCCTTGGGCGACGGACAGGCCGCTTTGTGAAACGACGCCGGACCAAATGGACCGTTATCAGGAGTGGGGCAATACCAACTGGCTGGGGCTGGATAACCAAGGGCGCGATGTTCTCGCACGCGTCATTTATGGGTTTCGGGTTTCGGTCATCTTTGGAATTTTGCTGACCATCCTGTCTTCGATCATCGGCATCGCCGCGGGTGCCGTGCAAGGCTATTTCGGCGGGTGGGTCGATCTGATTTTCCAGCGCATCTTGGAGATCTGGTCGTCCATTCCGTCCCTCTATGTGCTGCTGATTATTTCGTCCGTCCTCATCCCTGGTTTTTGGACGCTGCTATTCACGCTTTTGTTCTTCCAATGGGTGTCGCTCGTGGGGGTGGTCCGTGCCGAATTCTTGCGAGGGCGCAACTTCGAATACATCACGGCGTCGCGCGCGCTCGGGCTGTCGGACTACAAGATCATGTGGAAGCATCTGTTGCCTAACGCGATGGTGGCAACATTGACGTTTCTGCCGTTCCAGCTTTCCGGGTCGATTTCGGCATTGACGGCGCTCGATTTCCTGGGGCTTGGGCTGCCACCCGGATCAGCGTCGCTGGGTGAATTGCTGTTGCAGGGCAAAACCCACCTCGAAGCGCCATGGCTGGGGCTGACAGGCTTTTTCACGTTGGCCATCATGCTGTCACTGCTGATCTTCATCGGTGAAGCCGTGCGTGATGCCCTTGACCCACGGAAGACCTTTGTATGACGGGCGCGGTGATCGAAAAGAAGAAAAAAGCGGTAGCGCGCCCAACCGAAACGCTCGTGAAGGTACGCAACCTTTCGGTGGCGTTCCAACAGGGTGGCGAGAAAACGATTGCCGTCAATCGCGTCTCCTTCACCATCGGCCGTGGTGAAACCGTTGCGATCGTGGGTGAATCCGGGTCCGGTAAAACGGTCTCAGCCTTGTCGATCTTGCGCCTATTACCCTATCCGTCCGCGTCTCATCCGACCGGCGAAATTTTCTTCCAGGGGCGGAACCTGCTCGGCGTTCCCGAAGATGCGATGCGCGAAATCCGCGGACGCAAAATCTCGATTATTTTCCAGGAGCCCATGACGTCGCTTAACCCGCTGCACTCGATCGAGAAACAGGTTGGTGAAGTGCTGCGCATCCACCGCGGTCTTAAGGGCGATGAAGTTCGCGAACGCGTTTTGTCTTTGTTGGAGAAGGTTGGCATTCGTGAACCTGAAAAACGGCTACAGTCTTATCCGCATCAATTGTCCGGCGGTCAGCGTCAACGCGTTATGATCGCCATGGCGCTTGCAAACGAACCTGATCTGCTGATTGCCGATGAGCCGACAACGGCTTTGGACGTTACGATCCAGGCGCAGATCCTGGAGCTTTTGAAGGACCTTCAAAAAGAGATGGGCATGGCCATGCTGCTCATCACGCACGACCTTGGGATTGTGCGGAAAATGGCTGAACGCGTCTACGTCATGCAGGCTGGAAAAGTGGTGGAGGAGGGCGCTGCTGAGCGCGTGTTCAATGCGCCGGAGCATCCCTACACACAGCACCTGTTAAGCGCTGAGCCCAAGGGCGATCCACCGGTGTTTTCCGCTGACACGCCAGTCGTCATGGAAACCGAGGACCTGAAAGTCTGGTTTCCCATCAAGAAGGGGCTCTTGCGATCAACTGTCGATCACGTGAAGGCGGTCGACGGGGTCTCGCTGAAATTGCGCGAGGGTCAGACCCTTGGTGTCGTTGGAGAATCCGGGTCTGGAAAGACGACGCTTGGGCTCGCTCTGTTGCGGCTGATTTCCTCGAAAGGGCCAATCGTTTATCTGGGCAACCGGATCGATGGCCATTCAAGCAAGCAGATGCGTTCGCTGCGCCGGGAGATGCAGATTGTTTTCCAAGACCCCTACGGCGCGCTCAGCCCCCGGCTTTCTGTTGGTCAAATCATCGAAGAGGGTCTGCTCATCCAGTCGCCGGGTATGGGTTATGATGACCGGCGGGCACGCGTCAGCGATGCTCTTGAAGAGGTGGGCCTGCCGGGCGAAACGCAGGACCGCTATCCGCATGAGTTTTCCGGCGGGCAACGTCAGCGCATCGCGATTGCGCGCGCGATGGTTCTGCAGCCCCGTTTTGTGATGCTCGATGAGCCGACAAGCGCGCTCGACATGAGTGTTCAGGCGCAGATCGTCGATCTCTTGCGCGACCTGCAAATGCGCCGTGATCTGGCTTATCTGTTCATCAGCCACGACTTGAAGGTCGTGCGGGCGCTGTGCAACTACGTGATCGTGATGCGGAATGGGAAAGTCGTCGAAGAGGGACCTGCCGAACGGATTTTCACCGCACCGGAAAACCCTTACACAAAGGCCTTGCTGGCCGCCGCATTCGATCTCACCGTGAAAGGGGCAGCCGTCGATCTTCCGGGATGACGGCGAACGGCTGCTGGCCCGGGCACGCATTTACGTGAAGCGCGGCTTTGATTAGGCCGCAGGCGACATGCGCTTAATGGCTGTAATGCTCGGGCCGTCGTGGCGCGCAACACGGCTTGCAACCTCGGGCAGAGTTTCGACCGTGACCGACATGTGGTGGGCATTGGCATGCACGATCATAATGCCATCACTCATGATACCGACATGACCTGGCCAGAATACCAGATCTCCTCGTTGCAGGCCCTCCAGATCTTCCGGGATCAGAACCGTGCTGCCGAGCGCATCTTGCTGCATGTCGCTGTCGCGTGGGGCTGATACGCCTGTTGCCAGCAGGGCCATCTGAACTAGGCCGGAACAATCGATGCCAAGGCGCGACGACCCGCCCCACAGATAAGGTGTGCCGATCAGGCGTTCGGCGATCTCGACGAAGTCGCGTGCAAAACGGCTTTCTTCTGCAATGTGACGTGTAATGACGTAGCCACCCGTTGCCAGCTCACTGAAGCGCTTGTCGCTCGCTTTTACCGCTATTGGCGAGTTCAAACTCAAGTGGCTGAGCGGAGCCGATTTGATATCAGGCTCCGGATAGACGAACGTTCCCAACGCCTTGATGTGGTGCGTCGGCCAGGAAATGTCGCGCTCCAACCCGTCGACGGGGACATAGCCCACGTAGCGGTCGCGGGCCATTTGGACCCAAGCCCAGCCATTCTGCACGTCATAGACAGTGACCAATTCACCGAACAAGGCTTCTGTCATGAAGCTGGCGCGCGGGTCGGGACGCGATCGGATGGGCAAAACGGTTTGGCGTATTTGGGACCACTCGCCATCGACGAATTTCTTTGCCGACACGCGTCCTTCCAGATCGGTTGCGGCCAGATCTGGACGGTAGGCATTGATGCGCGGGTCCAGCTGTTGGGTCTCGGCCGAAGGGCTGTCCTGCAAGGGGTTGTGTGAACTCAATGCAGGGGGCAACGCGGGGGGGCGATCCTCCGAAGAATTGTCTACGGACGCGCTGGTCGCAGTCTCGTCAATTGTGTTGTCGGCTTCGTCTGGCTTGGTGGTCACGATACGGATAGTTCCTCACTCAATGCCTCAAAGACTGCGCGTGCGCTGCCCGGTTCACCGCCCTTTGGACCCAGCGGCGAAGGCGATGGACGCCAGCCATACAGGTCGAAGTGGGCGAAAGACTGAGCTTGCGAAACAAATCTTTTGAGGAAAAGGGCTGCGGTGATGGCGCCTGCAAATGGACCATCGGAGATGTTGTTCATATCTGCGACCGGACTTTTCAGACGCCGGTCGTAGTTTTTCCATAGCGGCATCCGCCAAACAGGATCAGCGACCGATTGGCCAGCGGTCTGAACACGCTGCGCAAAGGCGTCACTGCTACAGAAAAACGCGGGTAAGTCCGGACCAAGCGCGACGCGCGCTGCGCCTGTGAGCGTTGCGAATGACATGAGATAGTCTGGTGCCTCTTCATCGGCGAGCGCCAGGGCGTCGGCCAGGACCAGCCGACCTTCCGCGTCCGTGTTGCCGATTTCAACGGTTTTGCCCAGTCGGCTCATCAGTACGTCGCCTGGGCGAAACGCATTGCCTGCAACGCTATTTTCCGCGGTCGCGATCAGCAGGCGTAATTCCACGGGCAACTTTGCGGCCATGATCATATGAGCCAGCGCGACGGCCGTTGCCGACCCGCCCATGTCTTTTTTCATCAAAAGCATGGCGGCGGCAGGCTTCAAATCCAGGCCCCCCGTGTCAAAGCAGATGCCCTTGCCCACGAGGGTCACCTTGGGCAATCCGCTTGCCGGCACTTCGGGTTTCCAGCGCACTTCGACCAAACGCGGGAGCCGTGGGCTGGCGCGGCCAACCGCATGGATCATTGGAAAATTCTGTGTCAGCAGGTCATCACCGACGACTTCTGAAAAGTCCGCCCCATGCTGTTCGGCCAGTAGTCTCGCGGCACCCGAAATCTCTTCGGGTCCCAGATCGGAGGCTGGCGTGTTGATCATGTCCCGGGCGAGCCAGACGCCTTCTGTTTTGGCGGAGACCGCCGGCGCGGATGTTGATGAAATGCGCAATCGCGGTTTACCGGCCGCGCCATTGTCATTCGCGTCGGTTTTGGAGCCCTCAGTCTCAACCTTGTCTTGCTTTGGTTTGTCGCTGTTTGCATAGCCGATGAACTGGTACGCGCCGAGGCCAAATGCCAAGGCCGCGCTTGCTTCTTGTTCGGCGGTCAGGTTTGCGAATGTGTACGTTCCTTTCGGCAGGGCACGTGCCACGCTGCCAGCTAGGAATTCGACTGGACCACAGGGATCGGCTTCATCAGCTTCGCCAAGCCCGAGGAGGACTGCCGACAGCGTTCCGTCGCGGGATGGGACCATTGCGAGCTGGGAGGCGGTGCCGTCAAAGCCTGTTGAGCGAAGCCAGCAGCGCTGTTCATCCGTGAAATCCAGTTGCTCCAAAGTATCGGCCACGGGCTTAGCGATCAGATGTATCGGCACGGCCTTGTCACTGCTCGTTGCAGTTGCATCGATCTCAAAAACGGTGGCGACATCTGGCCACTGGAGTTTGCGCAGCGGGACTTGGCTCACGTGTATTTCCTTCATCTAGCCGTTGAAAGACGGGCTTTCCAGGTCGGGCTCGAAGCGGTTGGCTGGCTTTTCGGGACACGCCTTTCACTCCAGCCGCCCCGCACCCAGACTTGAGCTTTTGTGTAATTCTTCCGCGCTGTTGTCATAGGCCCTGAACGGGGCAGGCGGCAAACGGTTAAGGCTTTGTTGAGAGGTGTCCCACACAGTTCATTACACAAACTTCAATTGATTCGTCCGATCGCGGCGCCCAGGGGACATCTGATGAAAGACTGCACCAACCTTGCTCCATTTTCGAAAATGGCACCTTTGCGCATCGTCTCTACGCTCTCAATTTGTTTCTTGCTCGGTGCTTGTGCCGGTGGCCCCGGTCTGCCTGGAACAGACGGCTTCCAGCTTGCCACAAATTCAACGGGCACGGCAGGCGAAGGTCAGAAGGCATCGGCTAATCCGGAAGGAGACCTGGCGACAGCGACCGCCTATTGGGGCCAGCAGTTTGCCAGCCAGCCTACAAGCCTGAAGTCAGCACTTGCCTACGCCAAAAACCTCAAAGCCATGGGCGAGAAAAGAAAAGCCCTGGCTGTCCTGCAGCAAGCCAGCATCTTCCATGGGAACAACAAGGAACTTGCCGGTGAATATGGCCGCCTCGCACTGTCTCTTGGACAGGTGGCGGTTGCCAAAAAGGTACTTGCGATTGCAGATGACCCGACCAAACCTGACTGGCGCATTATATCCGCGCGCGGTGTCGCCCTTGCCAAGCAAAGCAAATTTTCCGAAGCGATCCCCATGTTTGAGCGCGCTTTGACGCTTGCCAACAATCACCCATCGGTTTTGAGCAACCTCGCACTGGCGCATGCCATGAACGGTCAGCCGGCCCAGGCTGAGACGCTATTACGTCAAGCAATCGCCACGGGTGCCGAATCTCCGAAAGTCCGCCAGAACCTTGCCTTGGTCCTTGGCCTGCAAGGTAAGTATGACGATGCCGTGCAAGTGGCGGCGCGTGACCTTCCAGCTGGTCAGGCCCAGCAACGCGTCGCGCAGATCCGCCAAATGGTTCAGCTTGATCCGGTTGCACCGTCGCCGCAAAACGTTCAGGCGCTCGCCAGTGCCTGGGCCAACAATACCGTCCTCAGATCGACTAATACGAATGTTGCCGCGACAAGCCGGTCATCGCAGGCCTACGCCAGCCGCTAAGAACGGTACCGCTGTCACCAAGCAAAACGGGCGGGCCCATCTGATGATGGAGCCGCCCTTTTTGGGTTCTGGCCAACGACGCGCAGTGCGGTGCAGTGCTTGCGGGTTATGGACGCGAAAACGTCATCATTGTTGCGCCGTCAAGCTGCTGAACCGCAACGGTAATTCCCTTGGCCTTCAGCGCGGGTTCAATCATCTGGTACTGTTGTGCCAGGTTCACGCTGGTCCCAGCATCTGAGATCGTAACCGTGAGGCCGGCATCCACCACCAGTTCATCCAACATTTTCAAGAGGCGATGCGTGTAAAAAACTCCGGCCATTCGGTTCTCCTGACGGCATGTTTCAGTCTATCGCCCGTGGCCATAGGTTCTTGTTGCAGCGCTGACCCCATCTTTGCGGGTCTTGGTTTTTCGATGGACAGAACAAAGTCGGATGGCACGGTCATCGCCGTCTGTTTTTCTTATACTGTGATCGGACCATCATTTGCAGCCCTTATTTCAAGGTGCGACCAAAACGAATTGCACAAAAGCACCTTTTGGTATCATTCACTACATGCGCCATTTTGATTTGTCGCCATTGCAGAAAACTGATGCTAGTGTAAAAACTTACGAGCGTCCAAAGGACTACACAAGATTTCAGGAGTTTGTCGGTGAACCTCACGCGCATTGTCTATTACAGCGAGCGGAATGCGTCCTTGTCATTGGACGTCCGGCAAATCATCTCGACCTCGCACAAAAACAACGGGCGGGACTCCATCACCGGTTTCTTACATTTCAACGGATTCTACTTTCTGCAGGTTCTTGAAGGCGGCCGGGCGCAGCTCAGTGCGTGCTACCATCGGATCGCGGCTGATCCGCGCCACACAAACATCGTGCTGATTTCCGCAGCGGATGTCTCCGAACGGCTATTTCCTAGCTGGTCCATGGGCTTACATGAGGGCATGGACGACAAGACGAGTGAGATTTTCCTGCGTTATTTCGCTACCGATAAGGTCGACCCTGAGACCATCAGCTCGGATAGCCTTCTTGACGTTTTGCAGGATGTGGCCACCGAGCTCAAATAACGCGATGACTGGTTAGCCGGCTTGATCTCGGCAAATGCGACATTGGCGAGATCTCCAGGTTCTCCTAGAAGGTCGCTTTACCGTGTCGCGTGATATTTTATAATCAGGCTGGACGTTTCTTGGCATTTAGCGCATTGCCGAAAAAAATCGGTATTGTGGTTAATTAAAGTTCGGCCTCGCGCAGAATAAAGCGGCGGGCGCTCTCCGACTTATCAGATCCAGGAGATTTGGCCCACACGGCCTACCGACCCCCAGGCCCTAATCCGGGAGTGCCTGCAGTTTTTTGATTTTTTGGCAGGTATTAAGCCGTGCGCAGTTCGGATTTTTTGCGTCGCTCGGTTCTGAGTTTTCTCATTTTTCCGCTGTTCAATCGATCCGTTGTTCTCTGCTTGCTGGAGACCCGGCGTCGCCAATATCTCTCACGGTTGGAAAGCATCTGCGTTTGGAAGGTTTCGCGGCGTTTGAGTGCGGCGCGGCCCAGAAAGTATCCGATGATCATGGCGACGATCACCAGTGCGGCGATCTCGAAGACCAAACGGTATTGCGCAAGCATTTCAAATACGGTGCCGATGTCGGCGGCGGTTGAGACGGAGGTTGTATCTGGCATGAAGAGAACTCGCCTACAGGTTTCGTTGTGGGGATGGTTTGAGGATTGCTAGCGCAGGATGATTTCGACCCTGCGGTTCAACGCTGCGGGATCGCCGAGTGGGGATTGACCCGGGCGCGCCAGTGGACGTCGCGGTCCAAAACCGACGACCGACAGGCGTTCTGCTTCAACGCCGTTTGTCGTCAGAAGGCGAGCGACAGTTTCGGCCCGCTTCCAACTCAGCGCGAAGTTCAGGCCATCAGCACCTAGTCGATCGGTATGGCCGCCGACTTCCGCCAAGACGTTACCGCACCCTTTGAACTCGGTTGCAAACGCGCGAAGCTGGGTTTCGCTTTCCGGGGTTAACGTGGCTGTTCCGATTGGAAACCATACGGTTGAAGCACGAGCCAATCGTGCCAGCGCTTGTCGACAGCTGGATTGATCTCGGCGGGCTTCGGCGGTGGTTTCGGTTGTTGACGGCGGGGCTGTCAGACCGGGCCTTAGAGCTGCAGTCTGTATCTTGGGCGCGGTTCCGCCGTCATTTTGCTGGCCGGTTTCGTCCGCGTCACGCCCAGCCCCAAAAGCCTCGATAGGTGGGGCAAATTGCGCAAACGGGACGCTGCGCGCGAATGTGGGATCGACGGAATTCACGCCAATTCCTGCCACGCTTGCAGATTGGGCGTTCGGTATGCCTGACGAAACCAGGCTCGAAGGATCGCCGTCGCGTGGTGCTGACGCTCCGGTTTCAGGGGTCGCGTCAGCCGTTGAGCCGGACGCGACATCGACTGTGGCATCTGATTTCCCAGTCAAAATCTCAACCGCTGCCTCGATTTGTTCAGCGATTGGTTTTTCAGAACTGTCAGCTGTGTCCGTGACGTCGTCTGAGCCGATGCTTTCCGCCGTTTCAGCTGCGCCACGCGATGCCGTGTTCTGAGGGACGGATTTGGTTAGACTGTTCAAGTCGGCCACCAGACGGGGTGCCTGTTGGATCGCGTCGCCGACGGCTGTAGCGGCCAACGTTCGGTTTTGACCGAGATAGACGACACTGCCGACGATCAAGGCCAGCGCCGCGAGAGCGAGAAGCCCCACCGACCGCCAGCCGCTTTGCCACCTCTGGTTCGACAGACGATTGGAAATGAACGGAGCGAGAGTTGTTGGCCCAAGATTTGGGTTTCTCTGGCTGACGTGCCAGCGTGCGGGTTTCATTTGACGCAGTCCTACTGAAACGCTGGCAGATGACCTGCCTGTGACTTCTGCCCCGCTGGGTCACGTTAATCGTGCTCGATACAATCGCGCCCCACCCACCCCTAAGCTAAACCATAATTGCTCGGTTGAACAACATCGAAATCTGTGTTTTTTCGAGATATCAAAGTCCTACGAGTGTTCAGGACTAAGCGTGTCACTTTCAGCCGTGTGCAACGATTGTGACCAGTGCTGTGATTAATTTGCGGGCAGAAACCTGTATGGACACGCCCTACGACAAGCCGGTACTCTTCTCCGCCCGAGCCACTGAAAGCGCATCGGCCGACGGAGGGCCGAGCCTATTTCCAGTCGACTGGTGGCAGCGTCGCTTTCTCGCGTTGCCGGATATGCCCGATGAAGCGTTCGTCGAAACTGCACTTCAAAATGGGCCGGCGAACAGTTTGATGGTGTGCACACGCGCCGGTTCGCATGTGTTTCAAGAGAACGCCACTTTGTCCTCCCGCAATCACGTCGAAGTGCGCGTTTGCGTCGACATGATCAAAACCGTCAAGGCAATTCTGACCGAAGCCGCGAGCGATGCATCCGCCGATCATGGACCCATTTTCGTCCATGGGGACGTGTTGTGCAGCTACGTGGATGGCGTGGCCCGATCCGTTCTGCAGACAACCCGAACGCTGGGCGGCTATGACCCGGACTTCGGGATCTTGTCGGATGTCACCGAAGCGCTGTTGTTAAAGGACATGCGCCAGCTTGCGACCTTAGGTGGACCGCCGGTTGTTCTTCAAAGCGGCCAGGCTGTACTGCCGCCTCGCGTACTTTCGGACATGGACCACGTGCAGTCGCCGCGCGTTGAGAACGGCAGTGCTTTCACTGGTGTACACGCTGGTGCTGGTGCGGGCTGGCAGCCGAGGATTTTCATCGGTTGGACGCAAGACACCATTGAACCGGATCTGGAGCGCGTTCGGCAGCATGCGACGTTCCTGATTGAAACCGATGACGTGACGCTTCGCTCGATGCATGGCCCGGCGTTGAAGCCTGACTATGCTCAGGTTGTCGCGGTCTGGCGAAGCAATCTTCAGGCCTTACAGGATTATGAAGGTGCCGGGTCATCTGGTGCGGCCGCCATCCAGAAACTCGACGCCCTCACGGCACACTCACACTGATCGTAGTGGTGAAATGGATTTCGCCCCGGAAGGCTTGCGGCCGACCAGGGCGATACGCGGGAATTTCGATGTGCGCTTGCGTGCGCTGGTGTTCTAGAGCCTGTTTGCTTTTCGTGGACTCGCAAAGCAGGCTCTAAACTCTTGATTTGGAGCATGTTCCGGGCGAAAAACCGCGTACACTTTTCCTGAACATGTTGTAAGGCCCGAAGGGCTACTCCCAGCCCATCAACTCGACGCCGGCTGGTCCGAGGATGACCAGGAAGAGAACCGGCAGGAAGAAGATGATCATGGGAACGGTCAGCTTGGGCGGCAGAGCGGCAGCCTTCTTCTCAGCTTCACCCATTCGAATGTCCCGGTTTTCCTTGGCCATCACACGCAATGCCTGGGAGACCGGGGTGCCGTAGCGCTCGGCCTGAATCAGGGATGTGGCAACAGCTTTGACCCCCGGGATCCCTGTTCTCTTGCCCAGGTTTTCATACGCCATGCGGCGCTCCTGGAGGTAGGAGAGTTCAGCTGTTGTCAGCGACAATTCTTCAGCCAGCTCGATTGACGATGTCATCGTTTCCTTGGCGACCTTGCCGAAGGCAGCTTCAACGGACATACCGGATTGAACGCAGATGAGCAGCATGTCGAGGCTGTCGGGGAAGGCCAATTTGATGGCCTGCTGACGCTTCTGCACCATGTTTTCGATGAAGATGTTGGGGACGTAGTAGCCGACAAAACCCGCGGCAATCGCCATTGCGAATTTGAAGATCGGCGGGTAGCTCAGTTCACCAACGAAGAAAACGTAGCCGAGTGTGAGGAAGAACATCAAAATCGGCACGGCGATGCGGAAGAACATGTACGCGACGAGAGGCGCCTGGCCACGCAGGCCCGCCATCTTCAGCTTGTTGCGCAACTCTTCGTTGTCGAACTTCTTGCGCAGATCAAGCTGGTCGACGATCTGCTGCATGTAGCCCTTGGGAGCCTGTCTGAGACGCCCTCCGCTTTCCTTCATTTCCGTGACGCGTTGGGCGCGCATCTTATCGCGCTCGATCGCCATCACTTTCATGCGCTGCGACATGCGATCGCGGTTCAAAATCGGCATCGCGATCGTGATCACGGTTGCAAACGCGGAGATTGCCGCGAGCAAAGTGACCATGAACTGCGGGGTCATTACGAGGTCGACGATTTCCATCATGGCGCGAGACCGATATCCTCAAGCTTGGAACGTGACCGTCACATTCGGCGGTCGGCGGGTGGTGTTGGCGCGCTTTTTCGAAACGCGCTTTCACATCAGTATTTGAAGTTGATCATTTTCTGCATGACGAGCACGCCGCACAGCATCCAGAAGGCACCGATGACAAGCATGAAGTTCCCCATCTTGGTGGCAAACAACGGCATGATATAATCGGGTGACGTCAGATACGTCATGGTGGCAACGCCGGGTGGAAGGGACGCTAGAACCATGGCCGAGGCACTGGCTTCGGCCGACAGCGCCTTCACCTTCATTTTCATCCGGATGCGGTCTCGCAAGACGCCCGACAGGTTGCCCAGTGCTTCAGACAAGTTACCGCCAGCCTGCTGCTGAATGCCGATGACAATCGCCAGGAAGCGAACTTCCGGCAGTGGCACACGCTGTGTAAGGCGGTGGAGAGCATCTCCCATGGTGATCCCGACGCGCTGCTGTTCCACGACTTCGCGGAATTCTGAACAGATGGGCTCGGGGCTTTCCCTGGCGATGATTTGCAGACATTCATTCAGAGGCAGACCGGACTTCACACCGCGAACGATGACGTCCATCGCGTTGGCGAGTTCGCCGACAAAAGCAGCCTGACGCCGCTTGGTCATCTTGCCGATCACCCAGCGGGGTACGCCGAACATTCCGACGAAGCCGGCAACCAACGCACCGACCTGGGTCAGAAACATGCGCGGATCGAATGAGACGAGAACGCCGATGGCCAAGGCAGCGCCGCAGATCGCGCTGGTGATCCAGAACGCCTGTGGCGTGATGCGCAGTCCGGCCCGTTCAAGGCGGAGACGAAGGGTGACTTTTTCGTTCTGCTTTTGCCGGTTGTCCAGTTCCTTGAGCGTTTCGGAAACCTGTTTACGGCGCGTGGCTGCCGAATCCGTAGCAGAGCGGATTGCGATCTTCTGCGCGCGCGACTCCGTGATGGTCTGGATCCGCTTTTCCGTTTCGCGGTCGCCGCCAAAGAATGGAAATGCCAAAGCATAAACGAGCGCAGCGAAGGCGATCGCTGCCAGCACCGGCACCAACAGTGTCATTATTTCCGGATCAACCATGGTGCTCTCCAAGCGGATTACCGTGTTCGTCGGTCACTTCGGACTGGCTCAGGGAATCAGCCAGACGATCAGTCTCGTTGTAGTACATCGCGCGCTCCCACATCCGTGGACGGGAGATGCCGGTCGAGCGGTGACGGCCAACGATTTTGCCGTTTTCATCTTCGCCGGTGATTTCGAACACGATCAGATTTTGCAGTGTTACGACATCATCTTCCATGCCGAGCACTTCGGTGATGTGTGTGATTTTTCTGGACCCATCCCGCAGACGTGACGCCTGCACGATGATGTCGATCGAGCCGGTGATCATCTCGCGAATTGTTTTCACGGGAAGGGCGAAGCCACCCATCATGATCATGGATTCCAGACGCGAGATGGCCTCTCGTGGTGAGTTAGAGTGGAGCGTGCCCATGGAGCCGTCATGGCCCGTGTTCATCGCCTGAAGAAGGTCGAAGGCTTCTGGGCCACGAACCTCACCCACGATGATACGTTCAGGACGCATACGCAGACAGTTCTTGACGAGGTCACGCATGGTGATCTCACCCTCACCTTCGAGATTGGGTGGGCGTGTTTCCAGGCGGACGACGTGTGGCTGCTGCAGCTGAAGTTCGGCCGAGTCCTCACACGTGATGATGCGCTCGGTATTATCAATCGAACCGGTCAGACAGTTGAGAAGCGTCGTCTTACCCGAACCGGTACCCCCGGAGATCAAGACGTTGCAGCGTACACGTCCAATGATCTCAAGAATGGTTTTGGCTTCCGGCGTAATCGAGCCAAATTTGACGAGTTGCTCGAGTTTGAGCCGGTCCTTCTTAAACTTACGAATGGTGAGTGTCGGACCGTCGATTGCTAGCGGCGGTGCGATCACGTTGACACGTGAGCCGTCGGGAAGACGGGCGTCACAGATCGGGCTGGATTCATCCACGCGGCGGCCGACCTGACTGACGATCCGCTGGCAGATGTTCATCAGCTGGATGTTGTCGGCAAACCGGACGCCCGTCTTCAGCATCTTGCCGTCAACTTCGATGTAGGTCGTACCCGCACCGTTGACCATGACGTCGGCGATGTCGTCCCGGGCCAGGAGCGGTTCGAGCGGACCATACCCTAAGACGTCATTACATATGTCTTCGAGCAATTCTTCCTGCTCTGCGATCGACATCACGACGTTCTTGAGCTGGATGATCTCACTCACGATGTCGCGAATTTCTTCGCGGGCGGCTTCCGCGTCGAGCTTCGCGAGCTGCGTCAGATCGATGGTGTCGATGAGCGCGTTAAACACCGTTGTCTTGACGTCGTAGTACTCTTCTGAGTGCCGGCGTTCAGCTGGCTGCGGCGCGGTGGCTGCAGCCTGGGCTGGTGCTTCACTTTTTTGAACTGGCTTTTCAGCGGGCCTTTCGACTGCGTCGGCCTGAGCCGGAGCGGGTGTGGGCGCCGGCGATGCGACAGGCTTAGGCGCAGGCGCCTCTTTCGGGGCACGCTGGGCAGATGGATCTTGGGTGCGCCTACCAAACATGGGAGCTCCTTAGAGGTTTTCTCAGCGGCCGAATTTGAGTTTTTCAAACAGCGGAGCCAGACCGGATTTCTTTTCAGTCCTCGTTTCCTGGCGATGCGCGAGGGTCATCGCCAAGTCATGGAAGGATTGAACGGATTTTGCCTTGTTCGAGAGTTCCTCGATCATCTGACCGTTGTTGGCTGCCTGACCGAAGGTTTCACAATCGAATTCAATCTGGGCCGCGACCTCGATTTCCAGCGCCTGTTCGAAATCCTTGGCCGAGATTTCAGGACGCTTTGGAACGTCTGTCATGTTCAAGACAAGGTGGGGTGCGGTGTCGTTCTTGCGGGAGGACCGCAACAGATCGACGATGTTTTTGGCATTGCGCAGGTTGGCCAGGTCAGGCGTCGCGGTGATCACTACTTCATCAGCCTGGAGAAGCATGCGTTTGGTCCAGCTGGTCCACGTGTGCGGCAAATCCACGGTGACGAACGGAACGTTTTGGCGGACGACGTCGATGACGGTTTCACAACCATCGGCCGACATGTCGTATTCACGGTCAAGCACGACAGGTGCCGCAAAGATCGACAGATGCTCAGAACATTTTGTCAGCAGTCGATCCAGCAGAACTTCATCGAGGCGTTCGGGGCTGGATAACGCTTCTGCGATGCCTTGAACCGGGTCCTGGTTGAAGTCCAGGCCGGTCGTTCCGAAGGCCATGTCGAGGTCAGCGATCACGACATTGCTTTGCAGCGCTTCAGACAGTGTCCAGGATACGTTGTGGCAGATCGTCGACGACCCGACACCGCCCTTGGCACCGACGAAGGCATAGACATGCCCGACCGGTTCAGAGCCTGGGTCGTTGTAGAGATTGGAGATGCTCTCCATCAGCTGAAGCGGCTGAATGGGGGCGACGAGGTATTCACTGACCCCGCGCTTGAGCAATTCACGATACAAGATGACGTCGTTGACGTGGCCGATGACGATGACGCGTGTACCGGCATCACAGCATTCGGCGAGCTGATCGAGTTCGACGATGAGGTTGGTCCGGTCACGACCTGATTCGACGATGATCAGGTTTGGTGTCGGGCTTTCCTGGTAATGCGCGACGGCAGCGGTAATGCCCCCCATGTGAATGGAGACATGCGCTTTTGTCAGGCGGCGGTCTTCGGCTGCCACCTGCGTCACCTGGGCGACGTTTTCCGTTTCGCAGAAAACCTGAATGGAAATCCGCGGAATGGGCCGCGCCTTTGCTCCGGCATCCGGAGCCTCGCCAGCACCTGGTGGTGCTGTGAGGGCGACGTCCGTCGTCATCGTGGCTGTGTCGTCTGTCATGGCGTAAGCTTCTTCTGTCATATCAGAACCCAACCTTTTATTATTCGTCTTCGATGCGCAGGCGCTCATCGTCCGATTTCTCGGCAGCTGAGATTTCACCTTTGACGTACCGGTTCCACGTTACGTCTCGGCGTTCGGAGGATCGTGCCGTCATGGTGCGCGGCTCGAGCAGATCGGCTGGATTTGCAATTTGTGCAGCCAATGATCGCTGCGTTGCGCATCCGAAGTTCGGGTACGGCAGGTTGCCGGGCTCACTTGCAAGATTGGTTGGGAAGTGACCGCATTGCGGGGCTTCCGCCACATAGCGCAAGAAGGACAATTTGATTGGCGGAGACGACGACTTACCCGTCGAGTATGCTTCGACGACCATGTCGGCATCGGCGATGCCTTCTTCGGCTATCAAGTTGCGCAGATCCTTGACCGCGTGCATGCCGGCGACTTCATTGGCGGACCCACTTGGGGCTGCGATGATGATCCGACCGTTGCCGCTGTCACTGGCCCTGAAGTGCTGGACGAAGCTGAGTACCTGGGCACGTTGATGCGGTGTCAGGCTGTGCTGTCCGCGACGGACGTGCAGGTCCATCTCGGTTGGCTGTTCGGACACCAGGATCGGGTGACGCTGGGATGCATCGACGAGGTTCCAAGCGGCCACTTTCGTGCCTGGGTTTTCCAGATGGCGACAGCCGGTCAGTGCTATTGCGGTGAGGGATACGGCGATCAAAAGTTTCGCGCCGCTTTTGCTTTTTGACATCAATGTCATTGGACTTCTCCTTGCGAGCTGGCGCTATTCGACGATGAAACCGTAGTCACCCTTGAGACCGCCATCGACCACTCCGGAACTCTTCTGGCCGTAGATGCGGTTGATGTGACCGAGGAAGTTCGCCTTGCGGTCGGTGGAATCCGCCAGGCCTGCTGCCGGGTTGCCGAGCTTCTTACGATGCGTTGGCCGGACCAGGTAAGGCGTAACGATGACCACCAGTTCGGTTTCGTTTTTCACGAAGTCCCGCGAGCGGAACAGCGTCCCCAGGATGGGCAGGTCTTTCAGACCAGGAAGACCGTCCACGTTCTGTCGTGTGTCTTCGGAGAGAAGACCCGCCATTGCGAGTGAGCCACCGGAGGGCAGTTCGACGGTCGACTTGGCCGAGCGCTTTCTCAGAGCAGGGATCTGCAGGTCGCTCAGTTCCACGGCGCCGACGTTTGTTAGTTCGGAGACTTCCGTTTCGATCTTCAGCGAGATGCGGCCTTCGGAGAGCACGGTTGGTGTAAAGGCGACACCGACACCAAACTCTTTGTAGATGACCGAGGTCCGGCCCTGTGCGTCCACGACGGGGACTGGATATTCACCACCGGCGAGAAACTTCGCAGATTCGCCAGAGACAGCTGTCAGGTTGGGTTCGGCGAGTGTCTTGATCAGGCCGTTGCGTTCCAGAGCACGGAGCGCGCCGTTCACCGCACCGCCACCTGTGCGCCAAGAGCCATCGATGCCTGAGTTGCCGAAGGGAACCAGTGCGTCGTTGAGCGGACCCTCGTTGAAGAGTGAGAGTGCACCAGCGGTATCACCAGCGGTTGCGATAGCGGATACGGGAAGGCTTCCCAGACCAGCAGCAGCCGTCAATGGCAATGCGTTTTCTGTCAGAAGGCCGTATGAGAAGTTGCCCGAGTTCAAGGCTGTCCCGAGGTTGATGCCGAACTGCTTCAGCATCGTGCGCTGAACTTCAGCGACCTTGACCTTCAGCATGACCTGTTCTTCGGCTTCCACCGCCAGCATGTTGATGACGACAGTTTCGTCTTCGTCTTTGGTGAACTTTTTGACCGCGGTGCCTTCGTTTTCGTCCAGCGCCTTGGTTTCAAATTCGACCAGCACGAATTGCTTGGCGATGTTGGCTGCACGAGCGGCATCCGCTGGCGTCCGGACCGAACCTGTCAGAACGACCGTCTGGTTGATCATCTCGACAATGATGTTGCTGCCTGGCAGGAGGCGGTTCAACATCTCCTTCAAGCCGGCGGTTTCACGTTCCACGAAAACTTCGAGGGTCGCAAACTGTTCGCCGTTCACGTCAAAGAAGAATGCGTTGGATTCACCAACCCGACGGGCCAGAAGAAAAACCCGGTTGGATGACAACACAACCGCGTCGACAGCCTGTGGGTTTGAAACCATGACGTCACGAACGTCGCGCGGGAAATCGAGCAGGACGGACTTGCCCAGGCCAATTCGGATGTTGCGGTGGTAGGTTCTGCCGCCGGTATCGGGCACCGAGATCAACGACTGATGTTCTGTTTGAAGCTTAACCGGCTCAGCGCCGTAGCTTCCGCGCATTCCGTTCGCGGCTGCATCACTGACGTATCCGCCGAATGATGTGAACGCGATGAGGCCCGCCATTCCGGCAAACGCAACGCGCTTTGCCGATTTCAAGATGATATGCATTGGATCGTTCGCCTTTTCACGAGCTACGGTCGGATAATCAGTTGACGCCGTACGCACGCGATCGAACTCCGTAACGCATCACATTGATGGAGTTTCCACGCTCTTTTCTGAGACTGTCTGCCGAGTCATATTTATCGCCATTGTTGAGATCTGCGACGGATCGCAGAGCCAACGTGATCTCACCCATCGAGTTTGCCAGGGCGAGCAGTTCTGATTGGCGGGGCGTCAGCTCCAACGTTGCCGTTGTGCTTGAGCTGTTGCCTTCCGCCGTCTTGTCACCGGCCTGACTGTCGATCTGTTGACCGATCGCCAGAACGCGGATGTTTGCAAAAAGTGTGTCTGCCACATATTCGTCAGACCCCTGACGGCCGCGTGTGCGGCGGATGAGGATCACGTCGACGTGGTCGTTGGGCAAAATCAAACCGCCGACTGCGGTCTTCTGGCGAATCTCAGTTGAGACCGCGCGCATGCCCGATGGCAGGATGGCTGCGAGGACGCCGCCTTGGCCTGCTTTGATGAGTTTTGCTGATGTCATCGGCTCACCAGCAATAATGGGTGAGCGTGCGATGGAGCCCGAGAGCTCATGCTTTGCGCCGCGGCGGGCGCCGGTGATCATACCGGGGCGGAGACCCTCTTTCGGCCAGTCGACCCATTCCATGTGGTGCTCGGCAACGACTTCACCCAGTGCCATGTCTTTTTGAGCGACAAGGACCTGCTCGGTGTCGATCCGAACCTTCATGGTTTTGGTTTCGGGCTTCTGGTTCACGAAGTTTTTCGTGACCATGAACGCACCAAGCGCAGCAACGCCGGCAATCGTTAAGCCAATGAGTTGAGTTTTCTTCATTGCAGCAACGGCCCCTTCGCCATCTGGGAATCACACCCGATTTCGAAGGTAACCTTGCGCTTGAAACGTCAATGTGAGGTTAACTGACGTCGTGATGTGGCGCGCATGGCGCCTTGGCCACACGCTTTGATGATGTCAGGGTTAACGGGTCAACCGACTGATTTCCAGCCCTTAAGACCATGATCAGCTAGACCATGATCAGTGCAAAAAGTTTTGTGTCTGGGAAAATCAGAACCGCGGAACTCGCGATTGCGATCCCGTATGGTACACCGCCACCTGGCTGGTGCAGGCGGGTCACCCACTCGCTGCCGGCCAGCATCACGATTTGTTCGGAAACAAACCAGCGGTACGCCAGGATGAGGACGATCAAAATGCCACCGAACAACGTCACGTGGTAGATGAAGGGAACCAACTGGTCGAAGCCGACCCAAAGCGCTCCAGCGGCCAAAAGCTTGGCATCACCGCCACCGAGCCATCCGCAGGCGAAACAGGCGATGCCTGCTGTCAGTACGAGGGCACACGCGGCTGCGTGCATGCCGATATCCTTCAGGGGGAGACCGGCGAAGGGTGCCAGGACGACGAACGTTACCGCGAGCACAATCGAGATTTTATTGGGGATGGTGAGCGTCCGAAGATCGCTCAACGCGGCCATGATCATTGCGGCCGGGAACACGAATAAAAGCGCGTGCAAAATCACGGTACTCTCCTTACTTACGCCAACGCTGAGAGTGTTCGGTCGGCGGAACAGGCCGCAACGCGTACACATCACACACGGCGTTAGGGTTACTTATTTCGGTTACGATTGGCTTAATTTTCGGGCCACTTAAGCAGTGTCTTTTTGCTTGGCGAAACGACTTGCATGACCATGCTTTCCGGTGCGCTGGTTTTAACGGGCTCAAAAAATATGCCCCAAACCATTGGTTTTGTGTGGTTTTCCGGAAATTGGAGGACCTTGGCGCTGCTTTTCATGATCGATGCCGGTGCAATAAACGGCATGCACCTGTGCTGATCATGATTTGGCTTTTTTGTGCGGATTGACGAACCGACTTGCACAGGGCCTGGTGGATTGGCCGATGATGGGCGGCCACCACAGCAAAGTGTATGGAACGGGCCACCAGACAGCCGTTTACGCGCACCGGTCCCAAACGATTGTTCGGACCCAAAGCACGCGTAATTCGACCTTATAAACCAGACGTACCGACTTAGAAGAACGTAACGATGTTGATCAGCCGGGCGTTAAAGGCTGGCGCAATCAGTTCCAGTGACCCGATAATGCCGACCCCCACAATTGCAGCAATGAGGCCGTACTCAATTGCCGTCGCACCTGATTCGTCTTCCTTGAGTTTTTTTATGATCACGGACATGCGGCTCACCTGTTTCTCGCTACCCAAACCCTGCGCTCGTTTTCCGAGCTTGCAATTCATATTTTTTTCCAAAGTCAGATTAGCCCACCCACCCCTAATGGAGCGTTTGCACCCAACTGTTTTTTATTGGAAAAACCAAGCTGGTTAAGTTTCCGCTACGGTCGTTTTCGTTGTCATTTATCGATCGCGTAACCTCACTCAAACGCAAAAACCACCCGGCGGATGCCGAGTGGTTTCTTGGGAAAGTAAGACTTTCCGGTCGCATTACGCGATCAGCTTAAGTCTTAGACTTAGAGCTTGCCGACGACTTTCGTCTGGAACAGTGTGTTCAAGCCGGCTGTCAGTGCTTCGAGGCCGACGATGATGCCGACGCCAACGATCGATGCGATCAGGCCGTATTCGATTGCAGTTGCACCGGACTCGTCTTTCATGAAACGTGCGAACATTGTAA
>JBCBRH010000044.1:0-24767 GCA_039819785.1 Pseudomonadota bacterium
ACATGCTCTCAGGCTCTTGATCTGGAGCATGTTCCGGAAAAGTGTACGCGGTTTTCCGCCCGGAACATGCTCCACATCAAGAGCCCAGAGCATGATCAGGAAAAGTGTACGCGGTTTTCCGCCCGGAACATGCTCCACATCAAGAGCCCAGAGCATGTTCAGGAAAAGTGTATGCGGTTTTCCGCCCGGAACATGCTCCAAATCAAGATATCTAAGCGGCGTTCTGTCCAGCCCGTTGCTCCAGCCCGTATTCCTGCATCTTGCGGTAAAGCGTCGAGCGCCCGATTTTCAGCCGCTTGGCAACTTCCGTCATGCGGCCACGGTATCGGCCAAGCGCAAGCCGGATCATATCTGCTTCGATTTCGTCCAGCGGTCGGATATCACCATCGGCAGTCACAGCGGGAATACCCATTGAGCCAGCCGTGACTTCCATGGTCACAGGGATCTGGTTCTCTGCCCCCAAAAGGGCCTGACCCGTAAACGCAGTGGAGCCGACCGGGGCGGGAGCTGCAGGAACTTCCGCCGAGAAACCGTCCACGTGTGCTGCAATCTGTGGGAAGTCCGCAACCCGCAGTTCGAACCCATCCGCCAGCACGACAGCACGGAAAACCGTGTTCTCCAGCTGGCGAACGTTGCCAGGCCATGAATAGGCCTGCAAAAGCCGCAGTGCATCTTCGCTGATCGACGTCACGCGCTTGCCTTCCTCGGCCGCAAAGCGCGCCACGAAGTACATCGCAAGTTCCGGCACATCTTCAATGCGCTCTTTCAAGGGTGGAACCCAGACCGGGAAAACGTTGAGACGGTAATAAAGGTCCTCACGGAATTTACCGTCTTTCACTTGCTGGATCATGTCACGGTTCGTCGCCGAGATCAGACGGAAATCAACTTTGACGGGCTTCTTCGATCCGACGGGATCGATCTCACCTTCCTGCAACGCACGCAGCAGCTTCACTTGCGCATCGAGAGGCAGTTCGCCGACTTCGTCCAGGAACAGCGTGCCACCATCCGCCTCTTGAAACTTGCCGATGCGCTTGTCCGTGGCACCCGTGAACGATCCCTTTTCGTGACCGAACAGAATGCTTTCGACGAGGTTTTCGGGAATGGCGCCGCAGTTTACGACAACGAACGGTTTGCCTGACCGCTCGGATTCACCTTGGATGGCCCGCGCGATCAGCTCTTTACCAACGCCCGATTCACCCTCGATCAAGACGGGAATGTTCGATGCAGCTGCCCGCTTCCCAAGGTCGATGACCCGGCCCATGACGTCGCCGCGCATCACAAGGTCGGAAAACGTCAGCTTGCCCTGCTGCTTTTTCTTGATGCGGGTAATCTCACCGGCCAGCGCTTCCATTTTAAGCGCGGACTTGATGGAAACTTCCAGCCGCTCCGGTGATGCCGGTTTGATGACGAAATCAACCGCACCCGCCCGCATCGCGTTGATCGCAGAATCGATCGACCCATGCGCAGTCTGAACAATGATGGGGGGCATGCCGGGTTTGGCCTGCAGCTGGTCGAGAACTTCCATGCCGTCGACACCAGGCATGACCAGGTCGAGGAGGACCAGAGAGATCGATGCGCGTTCGGCACTATCCAGGATCTGGATTGCTTTTTCACCGGAGGGGGCGGATTGGGTTTCAAAACCCAGACGTGCAATACATTCTTCAAGAATGCGGCGTTGCACAGGATCGTCATCGACGATCAAAACACGTTTGGCCATGTGATACTCGTACTCAACTCAACACAAGGGTACAAAACACCGGCGCGAACTTGCGCAACACCAACCAGATCGAACTGGCCAGGAATCGGACACCTGGTCACCGGCAACTCATTCAACGCCTCCGAAGATGCCTTACAACAGTAAATAAGCCGTTTCCCCGATACCCAACGTGACCCCTTTTGTTTAAATTGAGATTTTCGACACTCAGTCGACGTTTCAAAACGGCACGGGACGTCTTGATTTTTGTGAAGCATGATCATGGGAAATGACCGGTAAATCCTGCCATTTCGCCGTGTCACCACGGCAGATCGCGTCAGGCGTGGCATCAACACCGCCAAAGTCTGCCTAAAGCCGTCACGCCCCCCTTGCGAAGACTGCTGTGGGTCTGCAATGGTCCCCGCCACGCATCTCGCCTGCAATCGCAGCGCGCCCATGAAACCAAAAGGCCCGCAAAGCCTTTCCAGGATATGGGCACCCATCACAACGCTTGGAGACGTCACACCATGTCCGGACAAGGTCACGGCTTTCGCTCAATCAACCTGCTCGGCCGCCGCCTGTTCGCGGCCAGTGGATCAGCCACCCGGTCAGACACGACAGCTACATCCCTTGGCGATATGCCAGAGTGGGATCTGTCAGACCTGTACCCCTCCGCTGACTCGCCCGAGCTGAAAGCCGACCTGGAAGAAGCAGCCCAAACGGCTGCCCGCATGAAAGCGGACTACAAAGACAAACTGGCCGAACTGGCAAAAGACGGTGCCGGGCTCGTCAAGGTCGTGAAGGATTACGAGGCCCTGGCCGACAAGCTCGGCCGGATCGGATCTTTCGGCGGCCTGCTCTATGCAGCCGACCAGTCCGACACCGAGCGCGCGAAATTCTATGGTGACATAACCGAAAAGCTGACCGCGATTTCCACCGATCTGATCTTCCTCGAACTGGAGATGAACCAGATTGATGATGCCGTTCTCGATGCCGCCCTCGAGCACGATGAATTGAAGGTCTACAAGCCCTGGTTTGCCGACCTGCGCAAAGAGCGTCCCTTCCAGCTTGGCGAAGACCTAGAGCGGCTGTTCACCGAGAAATCCCAGACCGCGCGTGGCTCTTGGACACGGCTGTTCAACGAAACGATGACCGCACTCCGCTTCGACGTGGACGGCTTCGATGAACCGATGACCCTTGAGCCAACGCTCAACCTGATGTCGGATGCCAAGGAAGCCAAGCGCAAGGCGGGCTCAGACGCGCTCGCCAAAGTCTTTGGCGAAAACGTCCGGCTATTCACGCTGATCACCAACACGCTGGCCAAGGACAAGGAAATCTCCGACCGTTGGCGGGGTTTCAAGGACGTGGCCGACAGCCGCCACCTTGCCAACCGGGTCGAGGGCCCGGTTGTCGATGCGCTCGTCTCCAGCGTCCATGACGCCTACCCTCGGTTGTCACATCGCTATTACGCCATGAAAGCCAAGTGGCTCGGCAAGGAAAAGCTTGCCCACTGGGATCGCAATGCGCCGCTTCCTGAAAAGCCTGAGCGTGTGATCACATGGCCTGAGGCCCAGGATATCGTGCTCACGGCCTACTCCGGCTTCGCGCCTGAAATGGCCACGATTGCCAAGAAATTCTTTGACCACCGTTGGATCGATGCGCCCAGCCGCCCCGGCAAATCACCCGGCGCCTTTTCGGCCAGCACGGTTCCATCAGCCCACCCCTATGTGCTGATGAACTACCTCGGCAAGCCACGCTGCGTGATGACCCTTGCGCACGAATTGGGACATGGCGTTCACCAGTGGCTGGCCCGCGACCAGGGCCCGTTGCTGGCTCCCACGCCGCTGACGTTGGCCGAAACCGCATCGGTCTTCGGCGAAATGCTGACGTTCCGCAAACTGCTGGCGGAGACCACATCGACGCGTGAGAAAAAAGCGATGATGGCGGGCAAAGTCGAAGATATGCTCAACACGGTCGTCCGTCAGATCGCGTTCTACACCTTCGAGCGCCGTATCCACGAGGCGCGCCGTGAGGGCGAACTGACCGCCGAGCAGATCAATCAGATCTGGATGGAGGTGCAAGTTGAAAGCCTGGGCCCAGCCATTGAATTGAAAGAAGGCTACGAGGTCTTCTGGACCTACATCCCGCACTTCATCCACTCGCCATTCTATGTCTACGCCTATGCGTTTGGCGATTGTCTGGTCAATTCCCTCTACGGGATGTACCAGGAGGCGCATCCAGACTTCGTCGAGAAATACTTCGACATGCTCAAGGCCGGTGGATCGAAGCACCATTCTGAGATGCTGGCACCATTCGGTTTGGACGCTAAAGACCCCCAGTTCTGGAAGAAGGGCCTCAACGTGATTGAAACCATGATCGATGAACTCGAAGCCATGGATGCGTAAGTTGAGGATGCCTAAGCTGGTCGCTCAATAAGACTGGTATCCAGACCGATATACCTGCACGCGTCGGCCTGCTGTGTGCGAATGACTGGAATGCGCCGCCAGGGTGGAAACCGACAGCGTCCTCCAGTCGATGCAGTCCTGCGCAAGCGACATTACGAAATTCTTCAAGGCCTCAGATCGAGAGCAGCTGGTCGAAGCTTTCGAAGTGATAGGTCACTCAACGCAGTCGACCGGTTTGGCTGAGGTGTCAACACCGGCACTCAAGTCCGGACACGCATGTCAGATGGCGCCGACCCAAACAGGCCGGGGCTCAGCGCGCCGCCAGCCCCGCTTACTTCAGGCTATCCACGTGCTCCCAGACTTTTGAGATCACCACAGACCCTTCCCCGACGGCGGATGCAACCCGCTTCACGGAGCCTGCACGCACATCCCCGACGGCGAAAATACCCGCATGCGAGGTGGCATAGCCAGACGTTTCGCCGATGTCCGGCCCGGTCATCACGAAACCCTTCTCATCCAGTTGAACGAGCCCGGACAACCAGCCGGTGTTCGGCGCAGCGCCGACCATGATGAACACGCCACCCGTTTCAATGCGCCTGTCCTGCCCGGTCGCCTTGTTGCGGATCACAGCAGCACGAAGCCCATCCTCATCGCCATGAAGTTCAGCGATTTCCGTTTCATAATGGATCGTGATAGTGGGCTCGGCTTCCAGCCGGCTCAGCAGATAATCCGACATCGACAGCGCAAGCGACTTGCCCCGAACGAGCACATGCACGTGCGACGCAGACCGGCACAAATGCATCGCAGCCTGCCCCGCCGAGTTCCCGCCGCCAATGACGATGACCTCACTGCCCCGGCAATACCGCGCCTCGGTTTCCGTCGCCGCATAATATACGCCCGCGCCCTCAAACTCAGCAAGGCGGTCGAGTGGAAGACGGCGGTACTGCACGCCCGTGGCGACCACCACAGCCTTCGCGCAAACCACAAGTCCGTCATCAAGCTCGGCGCAAAAGAAACCGTCATCGCGTTTGGTCAACGACAAAACCCTGCGCGGCATGGCAAACCGCGTCCCGAACTTCATGGCTTGAATTTCGCCACGCCACACGAGATCGCCACCCGAAATCCCGGTTGGAAATCCCATGTAGTTTTCGATGCGTGATGACGTGCCCGCCTGTCCGCCAATCGCCGTCTCTTCAACGACGAGCGCGCGCAAACCTTCCGCACCGGCATAAACACCCGCAGCCACACCGGCCGGCCCCCCGCCGACGATCAACACGTCAAAGACGTCATCGCCGCCAAGACACAGATCAAGACCGAGGGTCTGGGCAATGTGCAAAGGGGTGGGGTCAGCAAGGACCGTATCACGGCCGAATACAACCAGCGGCTTGCCAGGCTCCACCTCGCAAAGCTGAGCAATCTCTGCCGCTTCATCGGACTTCAGGTCGAACGCGCGATGTGGGATCCGGTTGCGGCTGGCAAAGCTGCCGATCCGCCGGATGTTCCGGTCGACATCGGCCCCAACCAACGTGAGGCTACTGTTGCCATCTTCAAATTGGCGGCGCCGTCGGGCAGCAAAAACCGTAATGACGATATCGCTCATCTCCGGGATGCGGGACATCAAGTCGAGCATGTCACTACGTTTGACAACCAGCGCACGCGTCGGCTGGCTCGCCCGCATTGGCATTGAGAAGGCACCACCGTTGAGAAACGAAATTTCGCCCACGAACTGTGTCGGGCCAAGGGTGGCGGGAATTTTCCGCTCCAGCGTCACCGGATCAACAAGTTCGATTTCGCCGTCAATGACGTAGATAAACTTGTCCATCCGGTCGCCAGGCGCTGCAACCATGTCACCGGTCGCAAACATCACCTCTTCCCCCACTTCGCGCATCGCGTCCACGTGTGCATCATGCAGCGGAGTGCGTTGCATTTGGCGAAGGTCGGGGGCCAGACTATCCATCAAGTGTCTCCAGGCGCATTGGTGAAGGGCTCAAGGCGAAGGCCGGGGCCGCGAATGACAGCGGCATAGCAAGTGCTGCAGCGTTGACGCAAACGTCGTTAGCCGTCAGGTGAATTTCAATGATCTCACGCAGGCCCGGCAAACACCAATGGCCACTGCTCAAGCGATATCCGGAGACGGACCGTTCTTGCCACGTGGACACATGGGTTGTGCCGAGCAAGGAATGATGGGGCTGTCAAACAGACCGTCGTCCTCATCCAGTCGTGGCTATGCAACGAACAACAAAGTGTATCGAATTCAGAAGCACCGAACGGCGGGCGTCAAAGCTGTCTGCACCCGGTTTGAGAGACGTAGCCGTAGGCGCACGACTTTGGGTCGTGACCCCTGCAGTTGCGAAAGCTTTCGGCTGGCCACACCCCGTTGAAAGCAGCTTGCCTTGTGCGAGGCACTGCTCCGGCCTAAATCATCGTTAGCAATACCGGCATGTCATTATCAGCAAGCCACCGCACCGACGCGGATTACACGGATTAAGGTCCTTCCATGCGCCCATTTCATCTCGCCTTCCCAGTTCACGATCTCGAAGCCGCACGAAACTTTTATGCCGGAACGCTGGGGTGTGAGACAGGCCGTGAAAGCGACACCTGGATTGATTTCAGCCTCTTCGGGCATCAGATCGTCGCGCACTTCGACCCGAAGCTGCAAGACGCCGTCACGGCCGGGAACGCGGTCGACGGGGATCATGTGCCTGTTCCGCATTTCGGCGTTCTCTTGACCCCTGACGAGTGGCGGGCGCTGCGGGATCGGCTCCAAGCAAAACCCGACATCAAATGGATTATCGAGCCAAAAATACGGTTCGAGGGCGAAGTTGGCGAACAAGCAACAATGTTTCTGGTCGATCCATCGGGCAACGCCTTGGAATTCAAGTCATTCGCTGATGATGCGCAGATTTTCGCCAAATAGCGCCTCTGTGAGGAGTCCCGATTTACCTGACGCCCAGCCAGCCTCACGCGGCCCAACACGCATTCGCACGCGACAGCTTTGATCTCAGCAGCCGCTTGCAGCGTAATAGTGTCAGACAAAATCGCGTAACTCGCTGAAACCGCCGTTGAGAAGGTGCAAACCAAGCCCATCATGAGCAACGAAGACAACAGGTTTACCGCCCGCGCTGCCCGCTATGCCCGCGTATCTGGAAACGTCGGCTCAATCGCAGCCCGTGTGGGCGCGCAGCGCCTGTTCGGCTTGCAGCAGGACCGGACGAAGGCTGCGCGAGACCTCGCGGCAGCGCTGGGAGGTCTGAAAGGGCCGCTAATGAAGGTCGCCCAGCTCCTTTCAACCATCCCAGAAGCGCTACCGAAAGAGTATGCGCGTGAGTTGGCGCAGCTGCAAAGCCAGGCCCCGCCAATGGGCCCGGCCTTTGTAAAGCGTCGGATGGTTGCTGAACTGGGCCCAAACTGGCGTGACCGGTTCGCAAGCTTCGAGACAACATCATGCGCCTCCGCCTCGTTGGGGCAGGTGCACCGGGCCACATCGCACGACGGTCAGCTTCTCGCCTGCAAGCTGCAATATCCAGACATGCAATCAGCAGTCGAAGCCGATTTGAACCAACTCAAAATGGTGTTCGGCCTTCACGCCCGCATGGACCCCGGCGTGAACACCAGCGAAATGCTCAAAGAGATTTCAGCACGCCTCCGCGAAGAGCTGGACTATGAGCAGGAAGCCGGACACATGCGGCTTTATGCAAATATCTTCGACGAGGATCCGCTGGTCCGCGTGCCAACCGTCGATCCGGAGTTGTCGACGAAACGCCTGCTGACCATGTCCTGGCAGGAAGGTCGTCCGCTGCTTGATTACAAGTCGCATTCCCTTGAGGAGCGCAACGAACTGGCCAAAGCCATGTTCCAGGCGTGGTGGCATCCGTTTAGCCACTTCGGAGCGATCCACGGCGATCCACACTTGGGCAATTACACCGTCTTTGAAACAGATGGCCGTCCAGCCGGCATCAATTTGCTGGACTACGGTTGTATCAGGACTTTCCCGGTCTCCTTCATCCAAGGCGTGATTGATCTCTATCAGGGCCTCCTGACCGACGACCGTGAACGCGTGGTTGCGGCTTATGAGAACTGGGGGTTCCAAGGCTTGACCAACGAGTTGGTCGATGCCATGACGATTTGGGCGCGCTTCATTTATGGCCCGCTGCTCGACAACCGTGTGCGATCCATCGCGGATGGCACCACACCGGCGGAGTACGGACGAAACGAAGCGTTCAAGGTCCATCAGATCTTGAAGGAAAAAGGTCCCGTCACGGTGCCAAGAGAGTTCGTCTTCATGGACCGGGCAGCGATCGGCTTGGGAGGAGTGTTCCTCCACCTCGAAGCCGAATTGAACTGGTATGAGCTATTCAACGAGACCATCGCCGGCTTCCAGAAAGAGGACGTCGCCAAGCGTCAGGAAAAAGCCTTTGGTGCAGCCGGGGTGCCCTTACCCGCTTAACCACCACATCCGATTGCAAAACCGGATCAAGCGATTGCCAGCAACCTTCGTCGATGCGGTTTAAAGCGCAATTCGGTCCGGTGGCAGACATCTTCGCGATGGAAGCCCACTGGGCCGCGCCACCTTAGGGCCAAAGCATCTCACCATAGAGCGTCCCGGTGCACGTCGTGCCTCTGTAAAATGTATGCGCTATCTCGGGCGATCAAAAGTTGATAGACACACACTCAGCTTTTTTGGCCGCGCAGCATCGCCTGCCCTAATCATTGCATCCCCATGACCACAACACCCGCCACCAAGAAACGCGCCACAGCCAAGCCAGTCCGAACATCAACCGCGCGGCGTTCACCTCCCGGCCAGTCCGCCATCAGGAAAGCGATCATCGCAACAGCCCTGGAGATGAGCCAGACCGGATTATCGCCCGGCCGGTCCGGCAACGTATCCGCGCGCTTCAATGACGGCATGCTCATCACACCCTCGGGCCTGGCCTACGACACGCTGAAGCCAGCTGACATTTCGTTTGTGGGGATGGATGGCTCAACGCCGGACGGGCAGCGCAAGCCATCGAGTGAATGGCGCTTCCACTTGGCAGCCTACATTGCCAGAGCGGACCGGGCAGCGGTCGTGCACACCCACTCGATGCATGCCACGGCGCTGGCCTGCGCACACAAGGCGATCCCGGCGTTCCATTACATGGTGGCCGCCGCTGGCGGTGTTGATATTCCACTCATCCCTTATGCACCATTCGGCACAGCCGCGTTGGCAGACTACGTCGCAGAGGGGCTGAAGGACCGCGACGCACTGCTGATGGCCAACCACGGCCAGATCGCCATTGGCAACAGCCTGGATCATGCATTGGAATTGGCTTGGGAAGTCGAAACCTTGGCCCAGCAGTATACCGCCGTCCTCACCCTGGGAAAGCCGAACATCCTGAGCAAGAAGCAGATGGCCGACGTCCTTGAGCGCTTCAAAGGCTACGGCCAGAACGCGCAATCAGCGTGATCACCTGACCCGCAACGTGACCCGATCTCACTCAAAGATTTAAGGCTCTTCGACGGGTCAATCTGCGCGTACGCGATCGGTCACCGGCGACATCCCTCACAACGCGCACGCAGGTTAAATGCGGCTCCCGCAAACACGTGTGCACAAGAGGAATTCGAATGTCTGACCAGGTCTTTGCCATTGCCATCGTCGTCGTCACCATCGCAGGTTCAATCTCGTTTATTCGCGGGTGGGTTTTGACACGGCGGTACTTGGCTAAAGAAAGAGCCGCGCGCAAAGCTGCTGCAAAGAACAATCAATCCTGACGAATACCGGAGGCGGCTTGGTGACAAACACGGCCATGTGAGCTGATATTGCCAAGCTCAGTTGGCAAACCGGAAGTGCATCACGTCGCCATCCTTGACGAGGTACTCTTTACCTTCAAGGCGCATTTTGCCGGCCTCCTTTGCGCCCCCCTCACCCCCAAGCGCCACGTAGTCGCCGTAGCTGATGGTCTCGGCGCGAATAAACCCTTTTTCGAAATCGGTATGGATCACACCGGCAGCAGCGGGTGCCTTAGTGCCGTCGATGATTGTCCAGGCCCGCGCTTCCTTAGGGCCGACGGTAAAGTAAGTGACGAGGCCCAGGAGTTCGTAGCCAGAGCGGATGAGACGGTTCAGACCCGGTTCTTCCAATCCCATTTCTTCTAAGAAAGCATCGCGCTCATCATCTTCCAGCGTTGCCAACTCACTTTCGATCTTGGCTGAAATGATAACGGCCTGGGCACCTTCCTCGGCAGCTGCTGCCTGAACCTTGGCTGAAAACGCATTTCCGTCCTTGGCCGAACCTTCATCGACATTGCAGACATACAACACAGGCTTTGCCGTCAGCAGTTGCAGCATGTCCCACGCAGACCGCTCGTCGTCACTGATGTCGGCCTGACGTGCGGGTTTCCCGTCCCGCAACTTTTCTAGCGCTTTATCGATGAGCAGGAGAGAAGCCTTGGCCTCCTTGTCGCCACCGCGGCTTTTCTTTTCGAGCGCGACGCGGCGCTTTTCACAACTTTCCAGATCAGCCAGCATCAGCTCGGTCTCGACCGTTTCAGCATCCGCCAGAGGATCGATCCGCCCCTCGACGTGTGTGATATCTCCGTCTTCGAAGCATCTCAGAACGTATGCGATCGCATCCACTTCGCGGATGTGCGAGAGAAATTGATTGCCCAGCCCCTCGCCCTTTGAGGCGCCACGCACCAGTCCTGCGATATCGACGAATGTCAGCCGTGTCGGGATGATGGATTTCGAGACCGCAATAGCCGCCAGCTTGTCCAACCGCGGATCCGGGACGCCCACTTCGCCGACGTTTGGCTCGATGGTACAGAACGGATAGTTGGCAGCTTCAGCGGCCGCCGTCTGCGTCAGTGCATTGAACAGGGTGGATTTGCCGACATTCGGAAGGCCGACAATACCGCACTTGAAGCCCATGGGTTTTGGTGTCCTGGCGTGAATGATGGGGAAGAATATCTCAGACACAGCCGCGTACACGACGCGTGCGCCGGGGGCAAGCTGGCATGTTGGCAAGCTGGGGGTTCCAAGCCCGGATCACACCAGTCCATGGAGCAGCCAAATAGGTCAAATTGGCCAAAGCTTCCATTCCGGACAGACCGGACCTAAAGCCGGTTCAGCGCGAAGTTAGAGTAGCTTTCCGGCGACGGCAGGTTCTTGGCCCGCGTAAACGCATCCATCAAGGCTTCGCGCAAGTCCACCTCGTCATCGGACTGTCGAACACCAATCACGATAAGCGGCCGCTGCCAACTCGTGCCTTGTGACTCACAGTCCGCACACGGCTCTTGATATTGGCCAAGGTTCAGTGAATAAACCGGCCGCGCGCCCTGGATCGCAGCCGTAATCCATTCAGCCGTTGTGGCCGCCCGTTTTCCAGCGCGCTCGGTTTCAACAGTCCGGTCGCCTTCCTGACTGGCGAGCCCAACGGCGATAATGGCGTTCGACCGCTTGAGCCGCTTTTGCACATCCTCATCAAGAACGAACACCTGAACCATGTCGGACACGATCCGCCGCCCGTCCTGTTCGAGTGTATCCGTGGAACCGCGAACCCAGCCCAGTGACTTGACCGAGACCAGCACGTCAAACAGCGCCCTGCGTCCCCAGCTGTCACGTCCACCGATCACGAACGCACGCGTGTTGGCGCTAGAAGATTGGGCGACAATGCGGGCCGGCTTGATCTCGCGCGCCTTGTAATAACTGTCGACCGCCTGCACCGTGGTCAGCGTGGTCACGCCTGCAACGACGGCGGCCGAACCGACCATCAACGCGCCTTCGCCGCCATTGCCGAACAGCCAGCGCAGCCAGCCGATCCGCTCCCACCAGGTGTTGGCTCGGTGCGCGGTCAACAAAACGCCGCCACGGCGTTTTTTATCGTCCTCCTGCGCGTCGTCTTTTGATGTCGCAGACGGCGTCTGTGTGGTGTCCGCGTCGGTCATGTCCGCACCCAAAAATCTGTAAATTCCCACTTCCCAGATGGCAGCACGCACGGCGGGGTCAACCCGCCCACAACGCCTGCCCATTCGCTCATCGACCTAACAGCGCGGTAAAAGCGACAACCCTGTGTCGGAGGGAAAAAGTTTGCCGCCACGGCCTGCAAGCGCGGCTGAACAAAAGTCATTTTCGTTCAGCGCGTTGCTCCCGGCCGTTAAAAAACAGCGTGCAGAGCATAGGCAGAATCGACAAGGTCCCCCCCTGATTTGAGCTTGTCACCCGCCATCGATGTTGCTCCTATTAGCATGCATTTCAAAACAACTATTCACACCAAAAAGAGATTAAAGAACATGGTCACCGTGTCGGACGCCGCATCCCTCAACGCCGCCTTGGCCAGTGCAACCGCTGGCGATGTCATCCTGCTGGAAGCCGGGAACTATGGCGACGTCTCGATCTATGGCCGCAACTTCACCGATTTCGTGACCTTGCGCTCCGTCGATCCAGCCAACCCCGCCGTGTTCTCCGAATTGGCAATCCAGCACTCAAGCCACGTCCGGTTCGACGGCATCAAGGTGGAGCACATTCTCGACCCCGGTGAGCCTGACTGGGTCAGCGGCATGCGCATTGGCCGGTCCGACCACATCGAAGTCATCAACTCAGAATTCACCGGCAGCGTTGATGGCAATTCCGCAAACGACGGCCAGGGCCTCTCCGTGCTCGATTCCACCAACGTCGTCATCGACAACAACGCCTTTCATGATCTGAAACTCGGGGTGGGTTTCGGCCGGTCCGAAGAGGTTGTGGTCACCGGCAATATGTTCGAAGACCTGCGCAGCGACGGCATCGTCCTGGGCACCACCAGCCACGTCGTTATCGAAGACAACACCTTCCAGAACTTCCACCCCATCGCAGGCGACCACCCGGACATGATCCAGGTGTTCAACAACGCCGCCACCCAGGACATGACCGACGTGGTCATCCGCAACAACGTCCTCGACCAGGGAACCGGCGGCGATGTCCAGGCCATTTTCGTGCAGGGCGTCCCCCCGGGACAGGAAGGCATCTACCCCTTCACAGCCAGCAACTTCGTCATCGAAGGCAACACGATCGAAGTCGGCTCCGCGCAAGGCATCTGGGTGACCGATGTCACCGGCGCGACAATCCATGACAACACCATCACAGCAGTCGCAAACCCGTCGTTGACGCCAGCCATCCGCACCGAACGCACGGTGGACAGTACGGTAACGGACAACACGACACCGGCACTGCAAGACCTCAACTCCGTCAATCTCACCCAGACTGGCAACACCGTCACGGGCGATCCCGGCTCCGGTACAGGTGCAGGCTCCGGTGGCGGCTCGGGCACCTACCAGGGCGGCGGAACCGACGGCGATGACCTCATCTACGGCGACGAGACCGACAACATCATCAACGGCGGCGCTGGCAACGATGAACTCCACGGCGCAGACGGCGAAGACGTGCTCTATGGCGGCGGCGGCAACGACCGCCTCTTCGGCGAGGGCCACGACGATACGATCTTCGGCGATGGCGGAAATGACATGCTGAACGGCGGCGGCGGCAATGACGAACTCCACGGCGGCGATGGCAACGACGGCTTTTTCGGTGGCGGCGGCCATGACACCTTTTTCGGTGACGCGGGCGATGACGACATCTTTGGTGACGGCGGCGACGACACCATCGACGGCGGTGACGGCGCAGACGACCTGTTCGGCGGAACAGGGGCCGACGAGCTGCACGGCGCAAACGGCATGGACGTCCTGAACGGCGGTGATGGCAACGACCGCCTGTTCGGCGAAGCCGATAACGACACCATCAACGGCGACGGCGGGAATGACATGCTGAACGGCGGTGGGGGCAACGACGACCTGCACGGGGGCGACGGCAACGACGGGTTCTTCGGCGGCGGCGGCAACGACAGGCTGTTCGGTGAAGCTGGCGACGATGACATCTTCGGCGATGGCGGCAACGACATGCTGAATGGCGGGGCTGGCAACGACGACCTCTACGGCGGCAGCGGCAATGACGGCTTCTTTGGCGGCGGCGGCCACGACCGCATCGAAGGTCAGGCTGGCAACGACCATATGTTCGGCGACGGCGGGAACGACACCATCACCGGCGGCGCGGGCGACGACGTCCTGGTCGGCGGATCGGGCGCGGACACGTTCGTTTTCGACATGGATGGCTCGACCGACACCGTGACGGACTTCAGCGCCACCACAGGTGACATCCTCGAGATCACCGGACTGCTGGCTGGCACGACCGCGCAAGACCTCATCGACGGCGCGGTTCAAGACGGCACGACAGCCATCATCACACTCGACACCACCACGACCGTCCGCCTCGACGGCGTCAACACCGTCGACCTCACCCCCTCCGACTTCTGGATCGTGTGAGGGGGGGCAAGCGGGGTTGGTGGCGGGTGCGATCGCGACGGCTGGGCCGCGCCTGTAGGCCGCCAGCCGAGGTCCTGTTGTGCTAGGCTTTGCTGAGATCGACGATACCGAAGTAAGCACCTGTTGGGTCCGCGAGTACGGCCAAGTCACCAAGCTTCGGCACAACCTCTTGATGCACCTGGACGATAGCGCCAGCTCGTCTGGCGCGTTCACAGTCTCCCCCAGTACCTGATGACCGGAAATACGGTATCCATCTGGGAGGATGGATGTCGAAGCTCGTATCCCGGAAGAAGAGCCTTGGCACCCCATCATCGCTCAGCATCGCACCTGTAGGGATTCTCTCGTTCTTCAAATTCAGCACGTCTGCATAGAACCCAGCAAGGCGCGATGCGCTTGGGCCCCAGAATTCAGCAAGACAGGGGTCGCCGAAGCTGTCGTTTTCCGGCGGATCAATTGCGAGTTCAATCAGTGAGAACGGATGGCCTTCAGGATCACGGGCATCTAAAAGCAAACCAAGTTCACCTAGCTGATAGACGCCTCGACCGATGTCGCTATCGCGCTTTTCGATAATCGTCTTGGCGCGTTCAAGATCAGCCGAAAACCAAATCATCCACTTCGGCAAGGCGAAGGCACCCATTGCCATAAACTGGTTGCCAAACACTCTCTCACCATTTGCGATCAAAGGAATACTTCCCCAGGGCGCGACGTGAAGGGGTGGAGAAGACCAGCCAAACAGCGACTGGTAGAACTGAAAGGCACAAGTGACCCTTTGCGCATTGAGCTCCAAACGCACTGGCCTGCCCGGCCTCACTGTCTGATCGTTCATGTTGCTCCGATCCGATGAAATTGACCGCGGACCGCGGGTCTGCTGGCTGGCACGACCGTGCAAGACCTCATCAACGGCGCGCTTCAAGACGGCACGACAGCATTTATCACACTCGACACCACCACAACCATCCGCCTCGACGGCATCAACACCGTCGACCTCACCCCCTCCGAATTCTGGATCGTGTGAGGGGGGGGGGGAATCGAGGCGCTGGGCGCAAGCGGGGAGGTAGGCCGAGGCACACTGACCTGAGCTGTAATAGCTGCTTCATCCCAGAAGGAGACATGAACGCTGAATGTTGACCGGCACTGTGATAGCTAAATCGAATGTCGGCTATCAGGGTCGAAGCAGTCGTGGATTGCGGCCGGGTGATGCTCACTGTTGACCCACTGCGGACATTTGACGCTGCAGCAGGCCGAAGATGACAGGCGACACTTGATTAGGTCATGGGCGTTGCCCCCTCAGGTCAACGAGTTGCATTTCCAGCCACTCCGAGCTTCTCAGATCAGCCAAAGCATTCGCTTCAAAACGCGGGTAGCTGACACGTCTACACCGCTGCTCCGTTCAAGAACGTTGCAACAGCTGAACTGACGTGGCGTTCGATCTCTTTGCCGCTTGGCGCCCGCCGGGCACCGAGCAGCGCCCGCAAGTGCATGTCGCCTTTGATCATCTCGAGAAGCTGACGCGCTGCAAGATCGGGGTCGACGGGCTTGAATGTACCGCCATCGACCTGTGCACTGATGTACTTTCCAACCTGTGCGTAGGCCCGTTCGGGGCCACGTTCGAACATGCTTGTGCCGAGCTTCGGAAAGCGTGAGACTTCTCCGATCACAATCCGGAACAGTGCTACAGCGCGCGGCGCAACAAGTGCTCTGATGAACGCCGTGCCGATACGTGTCAGTACCTCCTGTGGCGCACCTTCCGCCCAATCAAGTTGGCTGAGCTTTGCGAGCAGCTTGTCGAGCATGTCTTCGACGACGGCCGCGAACAGACCTTCCTTATTCCCGAACCGCTCATAAACGGTCCGTCGTGACCCACCCGCTCGCGCGATGACCATATCGAGCGACGTGCCCTCGTAGCCGTGTTTCAGAAACAGTTCCGTCGCCGCTTCGAGAATAGCTTCCCGGCGGTCGTCTCCTCGCGACATCCAAATCTCCTCATCACGAAAGTGAACCAATCACCGCGCTTGACATTGGTACTAGTTAGTACCAGATTATGCAACGGTACCTATCAGTACCGTTTTTTGGAGATGAGAGCGATGACCCACAAAATCACACAAGGGCCTGTGCCGATCATGATGTTTACGAAGCCGGATTGCAGCTATTGCGCACGCGCCAAGGCAACGCTGCGTCAAGCTGGCTTGAGCTGGGATGAGATCGACGTGACCTCTCAGGAAGGGGGTGCAGATGCGAGCGTATTCTGGTCGGGGCTGACCACGGTGCCCCAGATCTTCATCGGCACCTATCACGTGCGCGGCGCGGAAGATCTCGAACAGATCGCGCGCACCGGCAGGCTTCAGGACCTCGTTGCGATGTCCCATGCACAATCGATCGATCTGACCACGATCACACAGGCGGACCTCAAAACCGGTGCCGAGGATCAACCCTTCCGAACCGTTATCCCGAAGAGCGGTGGCGCGCGCGATACTGACCCGGAAGCGTGGCCGATCATCAGGTTCTACAAGGACTTCTTCGGCTTCTGGCCGAACACGTTTGCCTATCTGCACCATTGGCCGGAGGCCTACAAACTCTTCATGTACGGGCACAACTTCGCGGCGATCCGGGCCGGTCGCAAAGTTCTGAGTGAGCCGCTGATGCTCGCGGTTGCTTACGGGACCTCTGAAGCGCAGGGCTGCAACTACTGTCAGGCCCATAGTGCCGCATTTGCTGGCGACGCGTCGAACAAGATTGTCGCGACACTAAAATCCTCCAACGCGGAAGCCGACTCGGGGCCGATTGGCGACTACGAACGAGCACTGGTTCGCCTGGCATCGCGGGCGTCGCACAATACTGTGTCGGATTCGCTGAGGCGCGCGATTGAAGCGAAGGCTGACCAGGCAAGCGGCGGGCCGCGCGACGCTCAGGCCGACATCAGCGCCACGGCACTCGTCGTCTCGGCGTTTGGCTTTCTCAACGTGTTCAATGGTCTCGTCGGCATGCAGATCGAAGGGGACTGGGCCAAGAGTGTCGAGCGCGTTGGCGTTGAAGCTGGACGGCACGGCGCTGAAGCGTCCAATCCGGACAATCTCGACTACGAGATGCCGGACGGCGGCCCCACGCTTGAAGACATGCTTGCGACGACCCAATCCGTCGTCGATGACATGGACGCCTACGCCGTGCGTGAATTCGGTTTTACGCCCGCCTGGATGACGGCGTTTCCTGAAGATCTGCGTAAAGGTCATGCCGCATTCTACGGGGAGCTGATGGGTCCACGGCCTCACTCGGAGTTGTCGTCCGAACTGAAACACCTGCTGGCGCGGGTCGCAGCCATTTCCAAGGGACATGATCATCTTGCAGCCGCCGAGGGCGCCATGGCGCACCACGTAGCAACCGACAAATCTCAGGCGGTCCAACGCATCAAGGACTGCTACGCGGCCGCAACCGATCGCGTCGAAACAGGCAGCCTGTTCACAGACGCTGAGCGTGCTGCATTGCGCATTGCCTGGCTATCGGCGCAAGTGCCGCTCACGACGCCTCGGAGGTTCGTCGCCCCAGCCGTTGAAGCTTTCGGAACCAAAGGTCTCATCGAGATTTTCACGGTTTGCGGTATCGCGTCGCTCGTCCAACGCTACGTTGCGATCTTGCCGCAACAGATCGAGCCCGAAGTCAACGCGTTCCTTCGCGCACACGGACTGGAAACCGACACGCTCACGCTGCGGTATCCGCTGCCGACTGTCTCGGAGGCTGCGTGATGGATATTGTCGTTACCGCGGTCGCCGCGATCTGCTTTGCATTCGCCGCCGGCATCTTCACGGTGCTGTCGTATATCGAAAAGCCGGTCTGGTCGCTCATGCGCGACCCGACCAGCACCGCCGCATCAGACGACACGGCGCGTCTCATTCACGGCGAGTTGAACCGTGTCATCCGACTGCTACCGCCAACAATGAAAACGACAATGGCGACCGCAACGGTCCTGCTGCTGACCCAAGCCTGGCTGCGAGATTTTGATTGGTTGTCGCTTGGCGCCATGGCGGTGTTCGCAGCCTTCATGACGTACCTCCTCTTTCATCTTGAGGCGCGCATCAAAGCTGTCGCCGAAGTGCCGTCCGACGGTTCAATCACGGCTGTCAGGGATGGTCTCGGCAAACTTGCCGCTTTGCACCACGTCGGCCTGGCAATGGCCGTGACCATGCTGGCGCTGCAACTCACGTTGATCGGAGGCCCGGGGCGATGACGCATTATCTGAAACGTGTGCAGGCGACGAACACGATATTCGTTGCCTGCGCTGCCATCACACTCTTGAGCGCCTGCCGACCAGAGCCGGAAATCGAAGCAACACCACCGCGCCCGATTGCGACCGTCACCGTCGAACCGACCTCTGGGCGCACTGCACGCATTCTGGCCGGCACGACACGCGCCGGTCAGCGCGCCGATGTCTCTTTCGAAGTTCCAGGTCTGGTTGAGATGGTGCGGGTCGATGAGGGCGACACGTTCAAGGCGGGTGACGTGCTCGCGCAACTGAACTCACGCAGTCTGCAACTGGTAGTCGATCAGCGAGAAAGCGAGGTGCGCGAAGCACGTGCTGCACTGGAAGAAGCGCAACAGGACTTCTCGCGCAAGCGGCGCCTCAACGAGCGCGGCTGGGTTGCTGACGCCGGCCTCGAGACGGCGACGGCGCAGCGCGACACGGCACGTAGTCGCCTTGAGTCCCTTCAGGCCCGTCTCAAACGCGCTCAGAAGGATCTCGCAGATGCGGTTCTGCGCGCGCCTTACGACGGTGTAGTCGCAGCGAGGCGCATCGAACCGTCGCAACAAGTAACACCAGGTCAGACGGTTTTCGAGATCCAGGGCGTCGATGGTGGGCTCGAGGTCGCCATCAGTGTTTCAGAAACGCTCATTGATCGCGTTCGGCGCGGCACGAAGCACTCCATCCGCATCCCCGCGATCTCCGAAACGCCTTTCCAGGGGATCGTGACCGAAGTATCGACCCAGGCGAGTGTCGGAAGTTCCTACACGGTGACAATGCGTCTGCTCGAGCCGCCGAAAAACGTTCGGAGTGGCGTGACCGCCGAAGTTCGGCTCGAATTGGAGTCGATGGCACAACGCGCCGACGCGGCCACGGATCCAGCCACTGTCCGCATTCCCATTTCTGCGTTTGTGCCGGCGGACGCTAACCGGGCAAACGTTTTCAAATACGAGACCGAGACCAAAACGGTCGCGCGCGTGTCAGTCGAGGTCGTCGAGCTATTGGAAAATGACGCGGTGGTCTCAGGAAGCCTCGCTGTTGGCGACCTGATCGCATCCAAGGGCGTAGCCTTTCTCAGCGATGGACAGGCTGTCAAAAAACTCGGCGCCGGTGTCGCGCGCTACAATCCATAAGCGAGACACCCAATCATGAGCATTTCAGCCCTCGCCGGTCGCTATCAACCGCTGCTGTTTACCCTTGTCGTGCTGCTAATGGGGTTCGGCGGATACAGTTACCTGACGCTGCCCGCGCAAGAAGATCCGAAGATTACGATCCGTCAGGCCGTTATCACGACGCAGTACCCCGGGCTCTCTGCCGAGCGCATGGAGTTGCTCGTGACCAAGACCCTTGAGGAAGCGGTTCGCCAAATACCGGAGTTGAAAGAAATCCGCTCGACCAGCCGTGCGGGTGTTTCGATTATCCACGCGGTTGTGGAGGATCGATATTTCGAGCTCGATCAGATCTGGGACAATCTGCGCGAAAAAGTAGAGGACGCGCGAAGTCAGCTCCCCCAGGGAACGCAGGCTCCTGTCATCAACGACGACTTCGGCGATGTCGCCGTTGCCACGGTGGCGATAACAGCGGAAGGCTATTCTGAAGGCGAGAAGTTCGATGTCGCGCAACACGTCCGTGATCAACTCTACGGCGTTCCCGGCACCAAGCGCATCGACTTTCACGGCGTTCAGCAAGAGACAATTTTTGTTCATGCATCCAACGCACGACTGGCTCAGTTCGGATTGTCGACGGAGCAGATCGCGGCGACCGTGCGCAGTCAGAACATCATCCGCCCGGGCGGTGCAATCGATACCGGCGACCGCACGTTCATCGTGGAGCCCACTGGTAATTTCCAAAGCGTTGCGCAGTTGCGCGAAACCCATCTGCCGCTGCCAGACAATGGCGGTCTGATCCCGTTGCGCGATGTGGCTTCGGTCGAACGCGGGACGATCGATCCTCCACAGCGCAAAGCCTATTTCAACGGAAAACCCGCGATCATTCTTGCGATCGCAATGCTCGAAGGTTTCCGGGTTCTCGACTATGGACCAGAACTCAAGTCGAAGTTAACAGAGATCGAGGCAACTCTGCCGGTCGGTTATCAGCTCGACCTTGTCACCTATCAGGCCGAGCAGGTCGGCAACGCCGTGTTCGGTGTCACGAACAATGTGCTGCAGACGCTCGGCATCGTGCTTGCCGTTGTTATTCTGTTTCTAGGTGTCAGGACCGGGCTGATCGTCGGCGCAATCGTGCCCGCAGTGATGCTGATCACGCTTGCCGTCATGGGCTTTGCCGGCATTCCGCTCGAACGCATGAGTCTCGCGACACTTGTCATCGCGCTCGGTCTCCTGGTCGACAACGGGATTGTGGTTGCCGAAGATTTCAAGCGACGGCTCGAGGACGGAGGCGACCGAGACGCGGCGCTTGACGAAACTGGGCGCGAACTGGCTTTGCCGCTCTTATCATCCACCCTCACAACCGTGCTGGTCTTCCTGCCTCTGATGCTGGCCGAACATCAGGCAGGCGAATACACGCGATCGATTTCCCTCGTCGTGTTGATCTCGCTTCTAACGTCCTGGGTTCTGGCGATGACCGTCACGCCGGTACTATGTCACCGGTTCATGAAAGACCCATTGCCGCAGGAGCCGCAAGAGGATGATCCAAAACCAACGTCGATAGGTGACCGCTTCAATCCTTTCGCACTGCTCGAGACCGGCTATGCAGCCTTCCTAAGCGGCCTCTTGCGTGTGCGTATCGCGTTCCTTGCCGTCATGGTTGCGGGACTGGTTGTCGCCGGTTGGAGCATGACTTTGGTCCCCAACAAATTCTTCCCGGCCAGTGACCGCACGCAGGTCCTGATCACCTTGGATCTGCCGGCTGATGTCTCGCTCAATAGGACGGACGCTGTCTTGCAGCGCGCATTTCCCCTTCTGTCAGACAAGGAGAGGTTCCCGTATATCGAAAGCTATGCGGCCTATGCCGGCTACGGCGGCCCTCGATTTGTACTATCGCTTGCGCCACTGGACCCGGCCGCGAACAAGGCGTTCCTGGTCGCCAACCTGACATCGATTGACAAGATGTCGACCGCTATCAAAGAGCTGCGTGCGATGTTCCGCGAACAGTTTCCCGAACTGCGCGCACGCGTCACCGACATGTTCCTAGGGCCATCGGACCCTGGCATCTTCCATATCCAGGTGAAAGGTCCTGATGCCGGTTTCATTTTCGCCAAAGCGCAGGAAATCGAAGCGGCGCTGCGAAAACAGCCAGGCATGATCGATGTCTTCCAGAACTGGGAAAATCGGATCGGAAAAGTCGTCGTCAACATCGATCAGGCCCGTGCCCGCCGCAATGGTGTGACGTCGAACGATGTGGCTGATGCGCTATCAGGTTATTTTTCGGGCTTTCCGTTTTCGGAATTTCGTGAAGGTGATGATGTCTTTCCAATTGTCGCGCGAGCCATTGAATCGGAACGCCGTGACATCGAACGGCTCAAGACGCTTTCGATCGACCGATCGAGCGGCTCCGGGTCCATCCCGTTGGTCCAGGTTGCAGACGTGAAGGTCGAAGGCGGCTACTCTGCAATCCATCGCGAAGACCTGACCCGTGCCATCACCATCGAAGGCCGCCCGCTCAGCCTATCGCCTGAAGATCTAGTCGCGCGCATCGCACGGGTCATCGAGGACTTGCGTAAGGATCTGCCGCCAGGACACGTAATCGAATACGACGGCATCGTCACCGATTCCGCCGAAGGAAAGGCTGCGCTCGCTGCGAACGTCCCGCTCTGTCTTGGGATGGTGCTGTTACTGCTCATCGCGCAATTCAATTCGTTTCGCCGCCCGCTCATTATTGTCGCGACCATCCCGCTGATCATTATAGGCGCGGCGACCGGCCTTCATGTGATGCAGGCCGATTTTGGCTTTATGGTCATTCTCGGGTTGTTGTCTCTAGCCGGGATCATCATCAACAATGCGATCGTTCTGATCGATCGGATCGATATTGAACGCGAGGCCGGCGAAAGATCCGACCTGGACGCAATCGTGTCCGCGTCCAAGCGCCGCCTTCGCCCTATTCTCATGACCACGGTCACGACGATACTGGGACTGCTGCCGATTATTCTCGCGAACGACCCGCTATTCTATGGCATGGCGAGCGCTATAGCTTTTGGCCTCGGTGTCGGCACACTATTGACGCTTGGTGTCGTGCCGGTTCTCTACGCTTTGTTTTTCGTTGAAGCGCAAGCAGCACCGCAACGTGCCAATAACTCAGAGCAACGCGTTCTTACTAGCACCTAGTTTCATAGACCCAATCTGCCCGAACTTTGAGGCGAGAGCCACTATGCGCAGGGGCAACTTCAGCGATGAGTTACGACAGTCAAGTGGTCTTAACCCATCGCTCGCACTTCGTTGCACAATGATTGCCGGTCTACGCAGCTACGACTTTGGCTTCCAAGCCGCGGACCAAGTTTGGTGCAGCAATTACATCGGGACCGACCTCCAAAGTTGGCCCAAGGCTGGATTGGCCTCATGCTCGGCAGATGCCTATCTCCAAGGGACAACCGGAAGTGCTTGACATGTGCGAGGCGGTGGTAGGCTGACCCAAACCGACTGTCATGTTGCTATAGCCGCATGTTATCCTGCTAACATGAGGGTTCTCATCATAACCTATGGATCGCGTGGGGACGTGCAGCCTTACATTGCTCTCGGTAGAGAGCTGTCACGGGCTGGTCATCACGTCACGTTGGCAACCAGCGAGCGGTTTCGGGAGTTTGTGACCAGCCACCGCCTAGATTACGGCTACATGAGTGATGACCTGCTCGCCATCATCGATACGCCACAGGGAAAAGAACTTCTCGAAAACACCACGAACGTTTTCCAAGTCATTTGGCAGAACATCAAGCTTTCCAGGCAGGTTAAGCCGCTGACGGCAGCCCTCATGCGGGAGAGTTGGGAGGTGGCTCAACACGTCAGGCCCGACTATATCATCTATCACCCAAAGGCAGGCGCCGCACCACACATCGCTGAGAAACAGAAGATCGGCTGCGCGCTCGCCACTCCGATCCCGATGTTCGTCCCGACTTCCGAGTTTCCTTTTCCGGTGCTACCGGATTTTCGGATCGGCGGCTGGTACAATCGACTGAGCTATAGAATTATCAATAGTCTGTCGAATTGGTTTTTAGGGCCATTTGCCAAGGACTTTCGCAATGAAATTGGCCTTCCGCCTTTAAAGGCGTTCAACGTGTTGAAGGCATCCGACGGAAGCGACATATCAGTCTTGCATGCTCATAGTCAGGCTGTTGTACCGAGGCCGACCGATTGGCCGCAAAGCGCATTCGTAACAGGGTACTGGTTTCTCGATGAAGAAACTGATTGGGAATGCCCTGGCCCACTGCTCGATTTCTTGAATGCCGGTGCACCACCGATCTACGTTGGGTTTGGCTCAGTGACCGGACGCAATCCCGAACGGCTTGCCAAAGTTGTGGTCGAGGCCATCCAGATGACCGGACTTCGCGGTGTTATCGCGACTGGCTGGGGTGGCTTGAAGACGGAGCACCTCCCATCCTCAATTCACAAGATTGAAGGCGCGCCGCACGACTGGCTTTTCCCCAGAATGGCAGCTGTGGTGCATCATGGCGGGGCCGGCACGACCGCTGCCGGTCTGCGTGCTGGAAAGCCTACCGTTGTTGTACCGTTCTTTGGCGATCAGCCCTTCTGGGGTAAGCGCATACATGAACTGGGGGCCGGTCCCAAACCTATCCCGCACAAGAAACTCACGGCCAATCGTCTGTCGACCGCATTGCTGGAAGCTACCTCAAATCGAGAAATGATCGAGACAGCTCAGCTTGTCGGCCGAGCTATCAGAAGTGAAGATGGCGTATCCAACGCCGTCGAGATTGTTCAGAAACTTGCGTGCGATAGAGAGGCTGCAGACGGACTCTAAGCTGTCCGTGTAGCTATGAGCTTAGATGTCCATATCTGGCCGATTTTGTTGCAAAAGTCGGTTGAGCTGGCGGGCGAACAGTGATTCCTTCTTGTCAGGTCAGGCATTGACGGAGGTCGGCAATGATGGGGCGACTCAACGAGGACCAGGGGCAGCTTTTTTATTCGTTCAACCTCGAA
>JBCBRH010000045.1:0-24144 GCA_039819785.1 Pseudomonadota bacterium
AAGGGGTTTGTCGTCCTGGTGTTTTTCTGTTTGATTGCTGGAACAGGCTGGCTCTACACCAAAATCCCTGGCGAATTTGCCCCTCGCGAAGACCGTGGCGCATTCTTCATTTTCGTCAGCCGACGCTCGATCTCGTCCATGTAGTCTTTCATGTACGAGAAGGTCGCACCTTCCGGGCCACTGACGAAAATGAAGAATGCGCCACGGTCTTCGCGAGGGGCAAATTCGCCAGGGATTTTGGTGTAGAGCCAGCCTGTTCCAGCAATCAAACAGAAAAACACCAGGACGACAAACCCCTTGGCGCGGAGAGCTGCGCGCAAGGTGACGGCATAGGCATTCTTGACGGAATTGAACGCCCCATCTACTACGCGCTGCGATACGCCGGGGCTGTCATTCTGCTTCAACACTTTGGAGGCCACCATGGGTGACAGCGTCAACGCCACGAGGCTGGAAAAGCAGACGGCGGCTGCCATGGTGATTGCGAACTCAGAAAACAGCCGGCCAATATCACCTTCCAGGAACGTGATGGGCACGAACACAGCCACCAAAACCAATGTGGTTGCGATCACCGCAAACCCGACCTGTCTTGCGCCCCTGTAGGATGCAACGAGGGGTGTTTCGCCGTAGGTTTTCATACGGCGTGCGATGTTTTCGAGAACGACAATCGCATCGTCGACAACCAGACCGATTGCAAGCACCAGCGCGAGAAGTGTCAGCAGATTGACCGTAAAGCCCAGGGCGTACACCACTATAAATGTCGCGATAATTGAGATCGGCACGGTCACAGCTGGTACGAGCGTCGCGCGAACGGAACCCAGGAAGACAAGAATGACCGTGATCACCATGACCATGGCGATGAATAGGGTTTTATAGACCTCCGCGATGGCACCTTCGATAAAGACAGATGTGTCGTAGCTCTGTTTGATCTGCATGCCGTTCGGCAGCGTCGGGTTGATCTCGGCGGCCTCCACCTTTGCGGCGCGGGCTACGGCGATGGTGTTGGCGGTGGACTGTTTGATGACCCCGATGCCGACCATCGGTGTCCCGTTTCCGCGGAAGAAGGAGCGATCTTCGACTGTGCCTTTCTCGACGCGTGCGACATCGCCAAGGCGTATCAAATACCCATCACTGCCGCGCCCCAGAACAAGAGCTGCGAACTGCTGCGGGGAGCGGAAGGATCGTTCGACACGGACGGTGAATTGGCGATCCTTAGATTCAATGGCACCGGCAGGAAGCTCGACGTTTTCGGCGCGCAGTGCATCTTCGACATCGTTGGCTGTCAATTGCCGCGCTGCCAGCGCCTTGCGATCGAGCCATACACGCATGGCATAGGTTTGCTGGCCGCCGATACGCACGCGAGCCACGCCTTCGAGGACTGAAAACCGGTCAACGAGGTAACGCTCCGCGTAGTCGGTTAGCTCCGGCACGGTCATGATTGGGCTTGCAAGGTTCAGCCACATAATCACGTTGCGGTCGCTGTCGACTTTTTGAATTTCCGGCGCATCGGCTTCCTCGGGCAAATCATCCAGGATGCCGGATATCCGATCGCGGACGTCATTTGCGGCTGCGTCGACGTCACGGTCAATTTTGAACTCAATTGTGACTTCGGACTCGCCGTCCTTACTCTCGGACTCGATAAACGAGATGCCTTCGACGCCCGAGATCCGTTCTTCTATCAACTCGGTGATGCGCGTTTCGACGACGTTAGCGGACGCCCCTGGATAGGCCGTTTCGATGGAGACCACAGGCGGGTCGATGTCGGGGTATTGGCGCAGCGGCAGCTGATAGAAGGCGACAAGGCCGAACGCAATCAAAATGAGGCCGATTACGGCTGCGAAAACCGGACGTTTGACCGACGTATCGGAAATCAACATGGTGTTTCCTTCAAGCTTTGTTTGATCGCCGGCTCAGCCATTTCCAAGACGAGGTTCGTGGCTGCTTGAAAAACGGACGGGCTCGCAGGCGCAGGGCCGTTCGTTCGGTGCGCACATGGTATTCGCCCATATCAGCCTTGCGTTCTTGGCTCGGCAGCTTTTCGGGTTTCCGCGCCCTGCTTCAAGAGTTTGGCCAGCGGCTCGGACCCATTTTCGATCGCCTTGATGTCGACGGGCCCGCCTGGGCGAACCTTGAGGTTGCCGTCCGTCACGACATAATCGCCAACGGCTAGACCGCTGACGACCTCAACGATGCCAGCTTCGCGGCTGCCAAGTTCCAAGACACGGCGCTCCGCGATTGGTTTTTCCGCCTTGGGGTCGACGACGTAGACGAAGTTTGTCCGTCCCAAAGACACAACCGCCTCTTCAGGGATAACGATGGCCTGTCGCTCGTTCTTCAAAATTTCCAAGGTCATCAAGACGCCCGTTTTTAAGACCCCGTCAGGGTTGGGCAGCAGGGCTCGCACCGTGATGGACCGCGTGATCGGATCGACACGGCTATCAACGCCTGTGATTTTGCCGCGAAATGTCTGATCACCGTAGGCTGCTGCGGTTGCAACCACGGGAAGCCCGATCTTGGACGAACTGAGGAATGTCGCTGGAATCGTAAAGTCCAGTTTCATGACGCTGTCGTCATCGATGGTCGTGATCAGGGTGCCAGGCTCAACGAGAGCGCCGACGCTGATGCGCCTGAGACCAACCACACCACCAAAGGGTGCGCGCACCTGACGGTCGTCCAGCCTGGATTCCACAGCCTTCAACCGGGCGCGTGCCGTATCGGCATCCCGCTTACGTTCGGACAAAACTGCATCTGAACTCACACCGCGCTTCGCCAGCGGCTTGGCGCGCTCATACTGTGCGTCGGCCTCTATCACCGTCGCCTTGGCTTCCTCAAGAAGTGCGCTCTCTTCGGTGCTCGTCATATCGGCAAGGACGTCGCCTTGCTTCACGCGCTGACCATCCTCGAAATGAAGTTTCGTGATCGTCTCTGTCACGCGCGCGGTCACCGCCACGGATTCGTTTGCCCGCAGTGTGCCCAGCGCCTCGACCCGGTCGATCATCGTTTGTTCCACGACGGGGGCTGCGAAGACTGGAACGGAACGATTGCCCTGCGCCACAGCCGTTGATGCGCTTACGGCAATGACGAAAGCAGAGAGTGCCACGATACCAGTCGAACGTGTTCTGAAGTGCTTCGGCTTGAGCAGGCTCGTCTGGAAAACAGTTTGATCTACCATGGTCTCGTCCTGTCCCTCTTGCCACGTCGTCAAAAGCGGGATGCGCGCTTCTACCGTATCATCTGCGCAGCATTCTGGAGTGCGCCAATTCCAGACACGCTGGAAGTTCGGTTGTCGTGAGGTATTGTACGTAGGTACGATAGTGGATTGGGGTTGGTTTTCGAGTGCTGTTCTGCGTGATGTGCTTCACGCCCGCGTGAAAGCCTGCTTCAGCTACGCGGCTGGGTGTCGCATCCAAATGAGATCAGCACCATAAAGCCTGTGCCCGCGCAAAAAGTTCATGGCCAGGGGGGTGCGTGCCTTGCACCGGTCTTGCTCGTCGGTCATGTTCACCGCACGCCTGTTCTGCGCGGCCCACGTTCAACGGTGGAAAAGCAAACACCTCATGGGCGTGGCTCGTTAAAGCAGAGTAAGGGATTGTCATGGATTGCTGGTTTTCCTCAACGTTGCGGCCTGCATGTGGTCAGCTGACATATGCTCCGGCTGATGTTGGGGGTGCCGGGACCAGCGGCCAAAGGCGAAACGCGGTCGACTATGTGCTTGTCGGCGGTGGGCTGGCGAATTCCCTCATTGCTCTGTTCCTGGCCGAACAACACCCGGATGTGACGTTTCTCATTTTGGAAAAGGGACCAACGCTTGGTGGAAACCACACGTGGTCGTTCCATACGAGCGATGTCGGCACGCAGAACATGCAGCGCCTTGCGGATTTGAAGACGGCATCCTGGCCCTCTCAGGAAGTCCGCTTCCCGCGCTACACCCGTCCGATGTCGACGGGCTACCATTCAATCAGCTCCGAACGCATGCATGATGTCGTCATGGAACGGTTTCCCGACCGGGTTCGGCTCAACACCGATGTCAGCCGTCTGACGCCTACTGCGGTGACGCTTGCGAATGGCGAAGAGATTGCGACTGGCGCAGTCATCGACGGTCGCGGCTACAGGCCCAGCGACAAACTTGAACTGGCGTTTCAAAAATTCATTGGCGTGGAATATGAGTTCGATGCACCGCACGGCTCCGACACGCCTGTCATCATGGATGCTACGGTCGCGCAGCGGGATGGGTACCGGTTCATCTACACCCTGCCTTTTACAGACCGTCAGATGCTGGTTGAAGACACCTACTATGCGGACGGGCCGGAGTTGGATGATGACGGTATTTCGACGCTGATCACGTCCTACGTCGCCGAGAAAAACTGGACGGTGAAGGACATCATCCGTCGTGAGCGCGGGATTTTGCCCATCGCGTTATCTGGCGACATCGATGCGTTTTGGGCCGAGGTGCCTGATGGGATCACGCAGACGGGATTAAGGGCTGCGCTGTTTCACCCCACAACGGGCTACTCACTGCCCGATGCGGTTCGGCTGGCAAAACTGGTTGCCGATGAAGGAGCCTTGCCTGCTCCTCAATTGTTTGGCCTCGTCCGGGCACACTCTATAAAAACCTGGAAAAACAGAGGGATGTTCCGGTTGTTGAACCGAATGCTGTTCAACGCCGCAGACCCAGACAAGCGCCGCGACGTCTTGCAGCGGTTTTACACGTTGCCTCAGCCGCTCGTGGAGCGTTTTTATGCCGGCGAACTGACTCGCGCGGACCAATTGCGTATCCTCATTGGCAAGCCGCCAGTTCCAATTACGCGCGCGATCGGTCAGTTGGGCCCGGTGCGTGCCCTGCGCAAAAGCGTTGCTATGTAGCCGTCGTCGCGGCCACGGTCATTCACGGGGAGACACCACTTGTTGCAGACGACCGGCGCGGTGGGGCGTCAGCTGGACGAAGACGACCTTCTTAAGTTTTGCGAACAACGCATCGAAAAAGGCTCAAAGAGCTTCGCTGGTGCAGCGAAGCTGTTTGATGCGCCAACGCGGCGGTCCGCCATTATGCTGTATGCGTGGTGCCGGTACTGCGATGACGTCGTTGATGGGCAGGAGCTTGGCTTCACAGCGCCTGGTGGGCCGGACATGGCCTGCAGCAAACGGCTGGATGAGTTGCGCCGGACAACGCAGGACGCACTTGAAGGCCGCTTCGATCAACCTGCTTTTCAGGCGCTGGCCAGTGTTGCTGCGCGCCACAACATTGCCGCGCGCCACCCGCTTGATCTCATCGAAGGCTTTGCCATGGATGTGGATGGGCGGGCTTACGAGACCATGGATGAGACGCTGAGCTACTGCTACCACGTGGCGGGTGTTGTCGGCGTGATGATGGCGTTCATCATGGGGGTCGATGAAGACGATGTCGAAGCGCAGGAGACCCTTGCGCGGGCGTCAGACCTGGGAATTGCGTTCCAATTGACGAACATCGCGCGTGACGTGATCCCGGATGCCCAGTCTGGAAGGGTCTACCTGCCGCGTGATCTCTTGTTCCGGCATGGTTTCAATTCCGCCGACGCCCAATGCACTGAGACACTTGCGTCGCCGGAGATGCGGCCAAAAATTGCAGCTGCGGTGAACGAACTTCTGTCCGTTGCGGACGACTACTACCACTCGGCGGGCCTTGGCATTGGACGGTTGCCGTTTCGATCGGCCTGGGCCATCGCCTCGGCGCGCCGTGTGTATCGGGACATTGGACGGCTCGTTCGCAGCCGGGGTGAAACCGCATGGGATGCAAGGGTTTCAACGAGCCGGGCGGCTAAGCTGGCCGGTAGTGGTGTAGCTCTGGGTGAAGCCATTGCAGCGCGCTCCGCACGGGCCAAGTCGGGTGATCTGGCAAACCGCAGCGGGTTATGGACGCCGCCGTTCCTGCGGGTTTGATGCGGCTGAGTTGACCTTTGGAATTGGGCATCACCCCGCGTTCGCCGCAAGCTGCCACAGACACCGCCCGACCGATGCTTCAACCCGCTGCTGGACCTGTTGCGGCGTTTTTCTCATCAACATGGGCATCCGGCAGCTTCCACCAGGGCAGGGATGGCCGGTCATGGTGCTCATGGTGGTAGCCGAAATGGAAACACGTCAGCAGGGACAACCAAGTCGGGAAATCATTCGACCGGGCGTTGTGGCGATCTTGAAAAGCCGATGTCTCCGGCCGATGCGGCAGATACGTGCCAAACGTGAAGAGTTGCATCGACGATAGCAAGGCCGGCAAAGCCCAGAACACGATAATGTTGGCGTAGGCGACGCCGAACACGAAAAGGTAAAGCCCTGTCTGGGCCGCAATCACAAAGAATTCCCGGCCGGAAAAATACTCCGAGAAAAACTTGATGTACCAGCGCCAGAAGCCATGCGGAGGGCGTGCGTCATAGTCCGGGTCACCCTCTGTCCCGGAATGGCGATGATGCAGATGGTGCTTTTTGTTGAGCTGATCGAATGAGAACCCGGCGTAGATGAAGAGGCAGAGTTGTCCCACAGCCCGGTTGACTGCTGGTTTGAACGGCACCAATGAGCCGTGCATGCAATCATGTGCCACGATGAACAGGCCCACGTAGAGCCAGCATTGCAAGGCGATGGCGAATGGCACCACCCACCAGAGAGCTGCATCTTCCAGCGGGAAGAAGAACACGAAGCCGATGTGTGTGATTAGCCAGGCAGATATGATCAACCCGGCCAGCGTCAGTCCGATGACGCCTTGGCGCTGTGCTTCGGCCCGACGGGTTTCGCTTGCTTCCATGGGTGTTCTTTGTCCGTATCAGGAGACGTTGTCGTCGAACCATGTGTCTAGCGCCTGTCGCCGGATGCGTTCGCTTTCATACCGTCGACCAGATCACGACTGTAGCGCAGCAGCGTATCGGCCACCGGCTTTGGGACAGTCTGCAACGATTTTCGGGCTGTTGCCATATGCGCTTCGCCGCGTGCGTGCGCCTTTTCCAATCCGGCAAGTTCAATGACCGTTGCCTTGGCAGCGTCTTTCCCGACGTCTTTTCCCAGCGCTTCTGGCTGCGCCGCGGCGTCGAGCAGGTCATCAAAGGCCTGAAACGCCAGTCCGATGGCTTCACCGAACGCACGAAGGGCCTCTGCGTGCGTATCTTGCCTTGCGACGATCGCGCCGATTTCGGTGCTCGCTGCGAATAACAATGCGGTTTTCCGCAAGTGGATGTCTTCGATCCGGGCAATTTCGCCTGCTGATTTGTCGGAGCGCAAATCATCGTACTGACCACCTGTCAGGCCTGATGGTCCGACCGCTTGCGACAGGATCAAGCTAATGCGGGAGCGCTGGTCCGGGGTGAGGCCGTTGTCCGCGTTGACCCCATGGTAGGCCAGATTGATCAAACCTATGCTGGCCAGAATAGCTGTATCTTCCCCGTGAGCTAAGTGATTGGCCGGTTTACCGCGCCGCATCTGTGCATCGTCCATCGCTGGCAGATCATCCAAGATCAACGACGCGGCATGCAGCATTTCCAAAGCCGCGGCGGAAGACAGGGCGCGTTCCTGGTCAACGCCGAACCCGTGAACCGTCAATAGGGTCAGCACGGCACGGGCGCGCTTGGATGAGCCGAGCAGCGTATGTACAATGGCGGCTGACAATGGTTCGGGGCAGTTTAGTTTTGGGGCTGTTCGGCTGGGCGCGCCTTCGCTCAGCGACAGGCTGGCCGGTTCGGTTGGGTCAGAGCTGCCGCTGACCAATCTGGCCAGATGGGCCTCACAGAGCGCTCTGGCCTGTTCCACAGCACACTGTGCCGTCGAAGTGTCAGCAACGGTCTCACTGGCGTGAGTTGCGCGCATCTGGGCTGTCACAGTTTGGCGTCCCTCATTTGGTCGTCCCCCGTAGTTCTCCGCGCAGTCTATACCGGTTCTTTTGGAAATCGAACACTGTTGGGCGGACCGTCCCGGCTCACGCGTAACCGGCGAGCACCGCTTTTTTCCATGAAGACGCCGTCAGTCAGCGGCCAATTGAGCGACCTGCTGCTGATCAAGCCTCTGTTCTAGCTCTGGAAAACTGGTTATTCCGTTCCGCCGCCCTGACCGGCTTACCGCACTATTGCGGCCCGACTTTGCCCGTCTGGGAGCAGCAATCGCGGCGTGATTTCTGCAATCCCCATCTGGCGGGATACCTAGCGCAAAAGCCCACATGGACATTGGTGCAGCCCTGATGACATAACTGGCGCGAACGAAAACGCACTGGCCAGAGCGCCCCCGCCCCAAGGCCCGAGCAGAAAGCTTCGCCGACCGATGAGTGACATCACAAAGCGCAAGGACGAACATCTCGACATCGTCCTGCAACGCGACGTGGCCCCAATCTGGGCGACGACCGGCTTTGAACGGATGTCGTTTGAACACGTCGCACTGCCAGAGCTGTCCTTAGCCGACATCGATCTGTCGACGACGTTTCTTGGTCGAGCGGTTTCCGCGCCCATGATGGTCAGCTCCATGACCGGCGGGCCGGCGCGGGCCGAGGCTGTCAACGCTGCGATCGCCGATGCGGCCCGGGCGCTCGGGCTGGCGTTTGGTGTTGGGTCACAGCGGGTTGCCCTGGAGACCGAAAACCTTGGCGGTCTGGGGGGAAACCTCCGTAGGCGTGCAGGCCCGGTGCCCATTCTCGCTAATCTAGGCGCTGCGCAGCTGCGCGAGGCAGGCGGACTGGACCATGTCTGCCGCGCGGTGGATATGATAGATGCCGACGGGATCATCATTCACCTCAATCCGCTGCAAGAAGCGGTTCAAAGTGGCGGCGATACGGATTGGCGCGGAGTCCTCAACGCGATTGAGGCTTTGTGTGCGGCTCAAGTTAGACCAGTGATTGCCAAAGAAGTCGGCGGTGGAATCTCGGCGCGGGTCGCTGTTCAACTGAGGAATGCCGGCGTCTCTGTCATCGATGTTGCAGGTGCCGGCGGAACGAGTTGGGCTGCTGTCGAGGCTGAACGGGCCACGAACGAGACAACGCGGGCCATCGCATCTGCTTTCCGCGACTGGGGCATTCCCACGGCACAATCCATTGTGGATGTCCGCGAGGCGTGTCCGAACATCCCGATTATCGCATCAGGTGGTATTCGCAACGGGATTGATGCGGCCAAAGCCATCCGGTTGGGCGCGACACTGGTTGGCCAAGCGGGCGGCGTGCTGCAATCTGCGGTGAACGGGCCCAAAGCGCTGATTGAAAACCTGTCGATCTCGATTGAGCAGTTGAAGGTTGTGTGTTTTTGCACCGGTTCTGCCAGTCTGAGCGACCTGCGCGAGGCGCGGGCGGTTGCATCCGATCCGCGCTGGCTCGCGTAACTTTTCCATACCAACGGGGCTTTTCGGGTCCTGCGGACAAACCGGGCTTTCAGCCTCACGACCGAGACATCAAATGCAGTTAAAAACAGACGCGGGCCGGGATGCCAAACGGGCAGTTGTCATTGGCTCCGGTTTTGGGGGCATTGCTGCAGCACTGCGGCTGCGCGCCAAGGGTTATGACGTCGATGTGTTTGACCGGGCCTCCATGTTGGGTGGCCGCGCGCAGGTGTTTGAGCGCGATGGTTATCGGCATGATGCCGGCCCGACGGTCATCACCGCGCCTTTCCTGTTTGATGAACTATTTGAGCTGTTTGGCAAAAAACGCGCGGACTATATCGACTTCGTTCCATTGACGCCGTGGTACCGGTTCCGCTTTCAGGATGGTTCGACGTTCGATTATGGCGGGACCGTCGAAGACACGCTTGAAGAGATCGCCCGTGTGGAACCCGAAGACGTTGCCGGTTATCAAAAGATGCTCGCGCATTCGGAAAAACTGTTTGATGCGGGCTTCACCAAGCTGGCAGACCAACCGTTTCATGACGCGGCAATGATGATGTCCCAGGCGCCGAGACTTGTACAGCTGGGGGCCTACCGGACGGTCTGGCAAATGGTGTCCAAGTATCTCAAAAACCCGAAGCTGCGTCAGGCGTTTTCAATCCAGCCACTTCTGGTTGGCGGCAGCCCCTTCGATACCACAAGCATTTATGGGCTGATCCACTACCTGGAGCGGGAATGGGGTGTGTACTTTGCCATGGGTGGGACTGGCGCGCTGGTGGGTGCGCTTGGCCAGCTGATGGACGAGCAAGGGATCAATGTTCACCTGCAGACGACGGTTGACGAGGTCATCATTGAGAATAAAACCGCGTGCGGCGTCAGACTGGAGGGCGGACGTGAGACCCGCGCTGACGTCGTTGTGTCGAATGCCGACCCGCTGCACCTTTATGGCAGCATGGTGCCCAAATCAGTCCAGGCTGCGACGACCAAACTGAAAACCAAATCACGCCTTTCGATGGGGCTCTACGTTCTTTATTTCGGGACGACCAAGACCTATCCGGATGTGGCGCACCACACGATTTGGATGGGACCGCGCTTCCAGGAACTGCTACGGGATATCTTCAAGAAGAAATCGCTTTCTGGGGATTTCTCGCTCTATGTGCACCGCCCAACGGCAACGGACAAAAGTTTTGCGCCTGAGGGTTGCGACAGCTTCTATGTCCTAGCACCCGTACCGAACCAAAACGGCGATATCGATTGGGCTGTTGAAGGACCAAAGCTTCAGGCGCGCATCGTCGATGCGCTCGACAAGACCATGCTGCCCGGTTTGAAAGAGCACATCACGGCTGACTTCTACATGACGCCGGATAACTTCGCGGATGACTACCTGAGTGTCGCAGGGGCAGGTTTCTCGATCGCGCCATTCTTCACACAGTCGGCGTATTTCAGGTTCCACAACAAGGCTGAAGGACTGAAAAATCTCTATCTGGTGGGCGCTGGCACGCATCCAGGGGCTGGGATGCCGGGTGTCTTGTGTTCGGCAAAGGTGATTGAAAAGCTCATCCCTGATGTCAAAACCGCTGAGGCGGTGCCTGCGTAGTCTCTATTGTAAACGGGCGAACCGGTGGGCTTAACCGGTGGGATGGACGAACGAGCGCCCTTGGCCAGACACAATGGAGAATTGCCACCATGCTTAGAAAAGCTGCCCAAGCCGTCGGTGCGATGGTTGCCGTGGCTGCCGCGTCTCAGGTCGTTTTGGCAGACGCCAAACAGACCGGATCTGCCCATGATTTTTCGTTTACCGCCATTGATGGCAAAGACCTGCCGTTAAACGCGTTTGCCGGGAAAGCTGTGCTGGTCGTGAACACGGCGTCGTTGTGTGGCTTCACGCGGCAATATGAAGGGCTTCAGAGTCTGTGGTCACGGTTTCAGGATCGCGGGCTTGTTGTCGTGGGCGTGCCATCCAATGACTTCGGCGGTCAGGAGCCTAAATCTGAGAGTGAGATCGCTAATTTTTGTAAGGGTGCGTTCGGTGTTACGTTCCCGCTGACGGCCAAAACAAATGTGCGCGGCCCTGGTGCTCATCCATTCTATGCGTGGGCAAAGGAGATGCTTGGTGAGGACGCCGCCCCACGCTGGAATTTCCATAAATATCTCATCGCAGGCGACGGCAAACTGGTCGCTGGCTTCTCGACCATGGTCGCCCCATCTGCTGTCGAGCTGAAAACGGCGATTGAGGCCGAACTCAAAAAGCTGCCCAAGCAATCCGCGGCCCTGAACCAGGCAGACCAATGAGCATGACAGAAATCGGCTCGGCGCACGGTGCAGGTGCGAAGGATGGGCAACCCCAGGCCTCACCTGGATTGGTCGAAGTGTTTTTTGACGGGAGCTGCCGGCTCTGCCAAAGCGAAATAGCGTTTTACCAGAAGCGCACGTCGCCAAGCGCTGTCACGTATACGGACGTGTCGGAAGCTCATCGCCTCGGCAATGACGTCGCTCCCGGACTGGATGCGGAGACCGCGATGGCCCGCTTTCATGTGCGGGATCGAGACGGCGAACTGCATAGTGGTGCAACGGCATTTGCTGCGTTGTGGCGGGCTGTGCCGGGTTTCAAGACCGCTGGGCGTGTTGCAGCATTGTGGGGCATTCGCCATGTGCTAGAGGCGGCATATTGCGGGTTCTTGGTGTTTCGCCCGACCGTTCAGCGGTTTGTGCATCGCCGAGCGGCGGCCGCTTGTGCGGATGATACGGGGTCTAGCGACGCGTGTAAGCGCTGAAGCTTTGGCAGGCGAGGTTTGAACCGGTCTCTTCTGACGCTACGGAACTGGCGTCTGTTTCGGCGGGAGCGTGCCTCAAATCCCATAGGCTCCAGCCCATCCTCCAACAAGCAGCGACAAGACCACAACGACCGTTAAGGGGAACCGCAAGACGGCGTACCACCTGGGTGCGAAGCGCTGGTTGATCATTCTCAGGTCATAGGCCAGGAGCGCTGCAAAACTTGCGGCAATCACTGCCATGGCAGGGCCCGGGTTCAAAGTGATGACGGCAAACCAGCCTGCCAACGCGGGCAGTACGCTCATCGCATAGGGGAGTACGGCGGTGCCGGGTGCTGACCCTTCGATGGTGTCATCTGTCTCGAGGTCTGGTAGTGGACCGCGCATGGCGAGGCCCCAATGCACGCCGCTCATAAACGACAAAATGATGGCCCCGTACGTTAACAGTGCCAATGTTGCCCAGGACCGATTGATACCGGTATCGATCACCAAGCTGGCGGAAAGCGCGACGAACGGGATCAAGCCTGATAAACCGAGCGCCCATACGGGTAGGGGAACGTTGGCTGGGTGCCGCGGTGCGGCTGTCGCGCCAGCAGACGGGCTCGATGCTGCCGCAGGTTGATCTACTGGCCGGGCCTTGCGCGTTTCAAACCCATCATGGTGCTGCATCTCATGTCCTTGGTTTATTGGAGAGCCAGTTACGGGACTGCTTATCAATCGGTTCGGGTGTTGGTCTTTTCTTCATGCGCGTCCGGGCGCGACCGAAACGCCCTGACACCGTAAATCCTCATTACCTACCACCTATCATCTCGCTCAAACCGCAAAGCTGGCTTGGAACGCGTTCTGATCCACATCGGTTACCAATGTATTCAATCCCTCCCAACCCTATGGAGAGCCTTACAGTATGACGACCAAACAACGTGTTCTAATCCTTGGAGGTTCGGACGGTATCGGTGAGGCGATTGCCCGCTCGCTTACTCAGGAAGGTGCGGAGGTCTTCGTCACCTCAAGAGATCTGGAAAAGGCCAAGGCTGCTGCTCTCAACATTGGCGGGACTACGATGGGTCTCAGCGTTGACGTGGCTAACGGTGCGTCCATCGAAGCAGCTGTTGCTGCCGCGACTGAGGGTGGCGACCTGACGGGCCTTGCGTACTGTGTGGGCTCCATTGATCTGAAACCCTTGGCACGTGCGTCGGCGGATGATTTCGCCAAAAGCTATGCTCTCAATGTCATCGGGGCTGCGATGACGGTCAAGGCCACTGCGGCTTCGCTGAAATCTTCAGGGCATGGTTCGGTTGTGCTGTTTTCGACTGTTGCAGCGCGCCAGGGCTTTACCAATCATTCGATCATTGCATCAGCAAAGGGTGGGATCGAGGGGCTGACGGTTTCCCTGGCCGCCGAAATGGCTCCCGATGTCCGCGTCAATGCGATTGCTCCAAGCTTAACGCGTACGCCGATTGCGGCACCACTGCTGGCGAGCGAGACGGTGACCAAGTCTCTTGCCCAGGCCCATCCGCTGCCGCGCCTCGGGACGCCGGAGGATCATGCCGCACTGGCGTGTCTGCTGCTGTCGCCGTCGTCCAGCTGGATGACCGGTCAGGTAATAGGGGTTGATGGCGGGCGGAGCACACTGCGGACCGGGCGGAGCTGACCAACTCTCGTTAATCTCCTGGTGGCAAGCCTTTCTGATCAATGGGCCATTGAGCCGGACTGCATGGGGGGCCGGACTGCGTGGGGCCAGTCTGCCTGAGGCTCGCGTGCCTGCAGCCGGCTTGTATGGGCCGGTGGAAAATGTGCGTAAACGGTCAAACACGCTTGTTGAGGGGGCGTGAGTCACCAAACGTTGACCACGGGTTGCGGGTTTCGGTATTGCCAGCGCGTCTCAGTCTCGCGCGCACCTTAACGCTGTGTTTGCCAATTTCCTGCAGAGTGCCCGCAGACTTAAAAGTGTGGCGATTGAGCGACAACAGAAAAACTGTTCTTCGGTTTTTGGCTGAAATTCAAGTTTCGAGAGCCTCTAGGGCTTGTTCGATCAACTCATCGCCGTACTACTAAACCCCGGCTTCGGGGCTTGAATTCTGTTCAGTCAGCGTTTCACACAGGCGCTGAAGGTTCCACGACGGTTTTAACTCAAGGAACTTCACCCATGTCCAAGTTGGTAACATACGGTCGATCGGCTGTTGGAGCGCTCCTCGCGCTTGCACTCATCGGCTCAGCGCCTTCATCTGCCAAGGCTCAAGACTTCTTTTCCGCGCTCTTCGGCGGTGGTGCCGGCTACAGCAGCTCGGTGTCTTTCTCAAAAAGATACAAGCCGCGCCAAATCATCGTCAGCTTCGGTGATCGCAAACTGTATTACATCTACAAGCGTGGCCAGGCGATCAGCTATCCGATTGCTGTTCCACGTCCTAAGAGCATCTGGGCTGGTACGATGCGCGTGACACGTAAGCGCAAAAATCCAGGCTGGACGCCGACCCCGGCGATGCGTCGCGAAAACCCAAAGCTGCCGGTTCACGTTCCCGGTGGTCATCCAATGAACCCCATGGGCACCCGCGCACTTTATCTCGGATCAAGCCTCTACCGTATTCACGGAACTGACGCGCCATGGACCATTGGGTCTGCCGTCTCGAAGGGGTGCATCCGCATGTACAATCAAGATGCGGAAGACCTTTATGCCCGCGTGCCCGTCGGAACCAAAGTGACGGTGACTTGGAAGAAATTCTCGACCTACTGACCAGTCGTCGCTTCGTCTGAACCTACGCCTTCGTACCCAACGAAGTAGACGGCGATGAAATGTTAGCCGACGCCTCAATGATATTTGGGCGTCGGCTTTTTTATGCGCCGATGGATTACAACCCGTCAGCTGTGGGCCTACGACAAGCGAGCATGCTCGAAGCTCTTGATTTGGAGCATGTTCCGGGCGGAAAACCGCGTACACTTTTCCTGAACATGCTCTGAGCCCTTGATTTGGAGCATGTTCCGGGCGGAAAACCGCGTACACTTTTCCTGAACATGCTCTAGGTCTTGGTGTCGCACACGGCTTCGATCATCGGTGTCAAACTCGCGTCGCTGCTCCAGGCGGCATTCACCGGCAACCCCTCTTCGGTAAACCTCAAAGCATTGTCGATCTCGGCGGCCTGGCGTTTCTGGCAGTCGTAGAGAAACGCCACTTCGATGGTTGGCTCAAACCGCTTGGCCAGGATCAGTGATGCTTTGGTCAGCCCTTCGCTCTTGGGTAGCGGACGCTTCGAGGATAGATCCACGGCTGCGAAGCGATTGGTGTAGGGCAACAGGTAGGTCCACGGTTGGAGCGGGAACGCATGTGAGTAGGTGCGCACCACCTTGATGTGCGCGGGCAGGGCTGCGGCTGTCCGGGAATACCAGGAGTATTCCGCCCAAACGTTGTAGCCGAGCATCGAGACGCCGATCGCCATCGGGTAGATGTAACCCGGCAGGTTCCAGCTCTTGAAGGTGTATTTGATCGCGTAGACCATGAGCAGCGCGGTCACGCCAATGATGAGGACGGCCATGAGATGGTAGAACATTTTTGGCTTTCGAACGCGGGGACGGTCAACAAGGACGGGTGGGATTGACAGGATCAGAGGATCAGCATGGTCAGGGCGCGATGCTGCTTCTACCCGCCCATCTGACGTGCATTGGCCAATGACTGCTGGATGGTTTTGACGACCGCGAACGTGTCTTTCAACTGTGTACGCTCAAGCGGTGAAATTTCGACGGGCACAAGAAAATTATCCGGTTTGTTGCCAGAACGGATCTGTTCGGCCTGATGCCTGAGCCTCGTCATGGCGATAAACTCAAATGCGGCCAGCAGACTGCGCGCCCCGTCCTGGCTCAGCACGCTTGCCTCACGTCCCGCTTCCAGACGGCGATGGGTGTTTACCGCTGTGATACCTGCCGACAAGGCGTAAACGCGTGCGATGTCCACGATCGGCACAACACCGGAGTGCTTCATATCGACGGCGTGACGGCCATCGTCGGTCTTTGTTGTCGTTAACTGGCCAAAAAGCCCGAGTGGCGGGGTATGCTTCATCGAATTCATCACCATGTGGGCGGTGAAAATGGAGTTCTTCCGGGCCATCTCCAATGTTTCTGTCTGAACGTTTTCGAACAGACCGGTCTGCCCGTAGATCGGTCGTAGATCAAACATCACGCTGGCGAGCATCTGAGCCATGGGTTGCGGTGTTTGTATCCAACTTTGAAAGTACCCTCGCCAGACGTGCAAAGGCTGACGCCATTTCGGGTTCGTCGCCATCATGTCACCGGGGCAATAGACATAGCCGCAGCGGTCCAGCCCGTCGCAGACATCCTTGGCGAGCGCTTCGAAATATGCCCCGTGAGCTTCGGCATCGTAGGCATCATCCAGGAACAGGCAGTTGTCCTGGTCGGACACCCCCGTCTGCTCTTGGCGTCCCTGGGACCCGCAGGCCAGCCACAGGTATGGCACGGGCGGTGGACCCAGTTTGTCTTCCGCCAAACGCAGAAGCCTGATCGTTGCCGCATCAGCGATGGACGTAATGATATGGCCGGTTTTATGCGCACTCGTGCCCGCATCCACGAGCGACACCAGCAACGTCGGTATCTGACTTACGACCTCGGCCATCGACCGCGCGTCGCTCAATCGATGGATTTCACCGATCATGTAGACGGCTGATCGTGATTGGGCGCGCACCAGATTGGTGTGGGTCACAATGCCGGAGAGTTCATCTTTGTCGGTGATGGGCAGGTGAGAGATGTTCTTGTGCATCATGGTCACCAACGCATCGAAGGCGAGTGCATCGGGAGGGAGTGTAATCGGCTTCGGCGTCATGACGTTTTTGACCGGTTGATCGATCGCGGCACCTTCTGCCAGGACCCGGTCACGCAAATCACCGTCGGTTAAAATGCCGACCAGCGCCCCACCATCGACAATAGGCAGGCACGAGATGTTCCGGCTGCGCATTTGTTTCGCAGCATCCAGGATCGTCGTATCCGGCGGCACGGTGATGGGTTTCGTCGTCATGAGGTCGCGGACAGTCATGGTCATTAGGTCCATGCCGCCACTGGGCGTGCTTTGGAATGATGAGGTGGATTGGGCCTGGCCTTCTCCCGGCGTCGCGGGGTCATCCAGTGCCTTCATGAACCGCTCCGGGCCAAATGCTGGAACCTTGGCGTCGAAGTCAGGATGCGCAGCCCAGATGGCGTCAAGCGCAGGCTTTGGAATCCTTAGAATTTTCGATGGGGCAACCGCTGCTGCGCGATAGGAGGCGCGGGCTTTCCCGCGCGTCGCCTTGAACCCGAAGGTCTCGGCACGTGAGAGACGTCCGAACACTTTGCCGGTTGCCGAGCTGACTTCAATCTGCCCTTCGAGAAGAAACACAACCGATGTGACGTGATCGCCGACCTCGAGTATGACGCTGCCGGTTTCAAGGTCGAGGATTGTGGAACCGGCGATCAGCTGTTGCACCTCGTCCAGCGACAACTGATCGAAGGGCGCTGTCGTCAGCAGCAGGTCTTGAAGATCTGATTGGGTCACGGAGTAGCTCCGTCGAAGGGCGACAAAAAATAAAGCGGTTCCGTAAAGGAAACCGCTTTTCAGTCCAGCACGGGCCTTTCGACACCGAAATGCTTTTTGTCAACTTGCGTTGTTTTTGAAGTGTCGAGAACCGGCGGGCGGAATATTGAAATCCCGCCTGCCGGACGCCTGTGTATTTGGTCGGCGACCGGTCTGGTAATCAGTGACCGGTGGCGCCACCGGCCCCACGTGGGACACGGATCGATTCCACCAAGTCCTGGATGTGCTTGGGCGGAGCCGCCGTTACGCCGGAGACCAGGAAGGCCACCGAGAAGTTGATGAGCGCACCCACCGCACCGAAGGCTTCTGGTGCAATGCCAAGGAAGTGGTTTGCCGTCGTGTTGGCCAACAACTCCGTGCCTGGCACGAAGAACATCCCCTTGTAGGCGAAGATGTAGAGCAGCGTCGAAAGCAGACCTGCAAGCATGCCGCAGACGGCGCCGACGTTGTTGATGCGCTTCGAGAAGATCCCCATCATCAAGGCTGGGAAGATCGAAGATGCGGCCAGACCGAAGGCAAGGGCCACAACCTGGGCCGCAAAGCCGGGCGGATTGAGCCCTAAGTAACCGGCAACACCGATGGCACCGGCCATGGAGATGCGGGCCGCCAAGAGTTCTCCCGTTTCTGAGATGTTCGGCATCAACATACCCTTCAAGAGGTCATGCGAGATAGATGACGAAATCGCGAGTAGGAGACCAGCTGCCGTCGACAACGCGGCGGCAAGACCACCGGCCACGACGAGTGCAACCACCCAGTCTGGAAGCTGTGCGATTTCGGGGTTTGCGAGAACCATGATGTCCCGGTCAACCTTCAGTTCGCTTCCTTTCCAGCCGTACTGTTCAGCTGTTGCGGAAAACGCTTCGTTCTTATCGTTGTAGTACTGGATGCGGCCATCGCCGTTCTTGTCTTCGAACGTCAACAAACCTGTTGTTTCCCAGTTCTTGAACCATTGCGGACGTTCATCATAGGCAAGGTTGCCATCAGCTGATCCGATCGCGTCAGTCTTTTGAACCGTGTTGATCAGGTTGTAGTAGGCCATGGCGCCAACCGATGGAGCCGTGGTGTACAGCAGCGCAATGAAGACCAGTGCCCAACCGGCAGACCAACGTGCGTCCGACACCTTTGGAACGGTGAAGAAGCGGATGATCACGTGGGGCAAACCGGCTGTACCGATCATGAGCGACAGCGTGTAGAGCACCATGTTTAGAGTGTTCGTACTGTCTGCGGTGTAGGCCCTGAAGCCGAGATCGGCGACGATCTGGTCCAGCTTTGTCAACAGGTAGACATCTGATCCCACAACGGTCGACGTGAGCCCCAGTTGAGGAACCGGATTGCCTGTGATCTGCAGCGAGATGAAGATCGCTGGGACCGTGTAGGCCAGGATCAACACAATGTACTGGGCGATCTGGGTATAGGTGATGCCTTTCATGCCACCGAGAACGGCATAGAAGAACACGATGCCCATACCTGCATAAAGACCCAGTTCATAAGGCAGGTCGAGGAAGCGCGAGAACGCAACGCCGATGCCCTTCATTTGACCGATCACGTACGTAATTGACGCCACGATCAAGCAGATGACGGCCACGAGGCGCGCTGTTTGCGAGTAGAACCGATCGCCGATGAATTCGGGGACGGTGAACTTGCCGAACTTGCGCAGATAAGGTGCGAGGAGCAAAGCCAGCAGCACATAGCCGCCTGTCCAGCCCATAAGAAACACAGAAGCGTCATAGCCCTTAAAGGCAATGAGGCCAGCCATGGAGATGAATGAGGCCGCTGACATCCAGTCCGCGGCCGTCGCCATGCCGTTTGCAACCGGGTGGACACCGCGGCCCGCCGCATAAAATTCGCTCGTTGAACCCGCACGGGCCCAAATCGCGATGCCGAAGTACAGCGCAAACGTAGCGCCGACCACGACATAGGTGAGTGTTTGAAGATCCATTCTGTTTCCGTCCTTTGAAAGGCTTATTCTTCGTCGACGCCGTAGCTTTTATCGATGCCGTTCATGATCGCCGCGTAGACGAAGATCAGCACAAGGAACACGTAGATCGAACCTTGCTGGGCAAACCAAAAACCGAGATCCACACCACCGACATCAATGCCGCTCAGCGCAGGTCGCAGAAGAATGCCAAATCCATAGGACACGAGCGCCCAGATGATCAGCAGAATGGTGACGAGGCGGATGTTGGCCGCCCAGTAGCCACCGGATGAATTGTTGTCCTCAGACATGAGCTTGGACTTCTCCCTAAACGTTAGCGTGTTTTTGAACACTTAAAGGCTTGCGAACCCTGCCCTGCGCATCTTGCCCAAAAGGCCAATGGGTCTTGGCACAATTGACGCAGTGGCAATGAGATGCAACGCGCCATTTGTTTAGCGCCACTTTCGTAGTGGTTGGTCAATTTGGCAGCAGGGCTGGGCTCTTCTGCGCTAAATTGATGCAAATTGCACCTTAGGATTGCTGGCTATTAGACGATGGACTGATCCGAAACTTGCAATCGCTCAAAAACCGTTGCCCAAAAGCCCCTAAGCTCAGCGTGTGAAGCCGCCGACTTCGCTCTTGATCCGGGTGCGGACCATGGAAGTCGGGACTGTACGAGACCTGATCTGCCCAATTTCAAGGCAAATCACACTCTAAACGCCGCGTTCGCGCAGCCATCACCTATCGACGGGATAGACCATGTTTCAGCGCGCCAGCCTTCAAACCCGGATCATGCTGTTTTTTGCGTTGATCGCGTGTGCTGTCCCAGTGGTTATTGGCGTTTCACTCAGCCTTGCGGCTCAACGGCTGGAGGGCAATCCTGTTCCGCCGCTCGTGCTGTTTGGCGGATTAGCCAGTGCAGCGCTCATGGTGATCATCGGTGTTGTTTGGCAGCTGTTTGACGCGAACGTCGCCCAGCCAATTCAGCGGCTATCGCGTGATCTGCAAACGCTGCTGCACGCCAACCCCAACCACGACATTTTAACCGATTGTGCCAAGCATCTTGGACCGCTGGCAGGAACGGTGGATCAGGTTGCCGACGCGATCCGGGTTGCCCGGACAGATTCCGAACATGCGGTTTCTGCTGCGATTGCAAAAGCAGATGCCGCGAAGGGACGTCTTGAAGCCGTCCTTCAAAATCTCGAAGACGGCGTGATCGTCTGCAATCGGTACCACGAGGTTTTGCTTTATAATCGACGCGCTTTGCAGATCGTGCAGGACTGCGGCGAGTTGGGGCTGGCGCGCTCACTGTTCGATGTCATGGATAAGCCGCCGTTCATGAACACATTGGAACGCCTCACCAATCGACTGACATCTGGACGCTATCAGACCCACCGCAATGGGTTGAGTGCACTGTTTGCGTTTTCGTCATGTGATGGGAGACGCGTGCTTCGCGGCACCATGACCTTGCTGACGGTTACGGATGCAGTCGCCGATGAGGTCGCTGACCCTGGTACTGAGGCCGTCCCGAAGATCACGGGCTACGTGCTGACGTTCGATGATCAAACCGAAGAGTTGCAGCGGCGCGCCCGCATCGAGGGGCTGCTCCGGTCGACGGTGGAAGACCTGCGCGGACCGATCGCCGATCTAGCAGAAGCTTGCACCGCGCTTGAAGGCGATGATGCCATTGTCGCGGTTGGTAAAGGTGTCCCCACGCCTGTCCTGGGTCAGATCACGTCCAACACAAACCTGCTCTCAGACCGTATCGCCATGCTGGCCCGCGACTATGATGCGGTCGCAAGCAGCCACTGGCCGATGAGCGATATCTACTCGGCCAACGTGTTGTCGATCGTTGCCAGCCGTTACCGGGACAACCCCGTCATCGCCTGCGATGTGTCGGGTGCATCCTGCTGGGTGCATTGTGACAGTCACATGGTTGTCGAACTGTTGTCGGTTTTGATCCTCGATCTGGTCGAACATGTCGGCGCAACGACGTACGCGCTGGAAGCCGACGATGGTGCTGCACGGCCAAAGGTGTCGCTGGTCTGGAAAGGGTCGGCGCCGGGTGATGATTTCGTGTCTCGGGTGGCTGAAAAGCGGATCGGGCCAGATGGGTTCGGGCTTTCGGTTGGCGATGTGCTTGACCATCATCGCACGCATCTGACCCAGGAGGAGCTGCCTGATGGTCGCCAAAGCATTGGGCTGAAGCTACTAAGCCCGATAGAGCCTCATGATCTTGCGCTGACCGCTACTCCGCCGACCCGCTTGGAGTTTTATGACTTCAGCTTGCTGGACAGACCCATCGGCGATGGCGCGATACTCGACAAGCCCTTGCGGGAACTGACGCTTGTGGTGTTTGACACCGAGACGACCGGCCTGGAGCCGAGTGACGGTGATGAGATCATTTCGATTGCCGGTGTGCGCGTTGTAAACGGTCGCGTTTTGACGGGTGAACTCTTTGATGCCTATGTCAATCCGGGCCGAAAGATCCCCGGGCGCTCCACCGCCATTCACGGCATTTCCGATGAGATGGTCAAAGACGCGCCACCCATCTCCGTGATGATGCGACGGTTCCACGAGTTCGTCGGCCCGTCGGTTCTCGTAGCCCACAATGCGGCGTTCGATCTTCGGTTTTTGGAGCTCAAGAAGGACGTCGCTGGCGTCAGCTTTGACGGGCCGGTTCTTGATACCGTGCTGTTATCGGCGATCGTGCATGACCATACCGATCAGCACACGTTGGACGCGGTTTGCGAGCGGCTTGATGTCTGGATCGAGCCTGACAAGCGGCATACCGCACTGGGCGATGCGCTGGCGACCGCCGAGGCCTTTGTCCGGATGATCGACCTGCTGTCCTACAACGGCATCGATACCCTGCGCGATGCGCTCGACGCCTCTAACCGCCTCGTCCAAATCCGCCGCCAACAGGCCAAGTACTGAGTGGTTGAGGTCGTAACCTGGTGTGGGCTCTGAATTTCCCGAAGGTGCGTGGTGGCCTGGAGCGGACACCCACCAGGCCAGCTAAATCAGATCCCCGTGCAAATGCGCAACACGTGGCAGGGTTCTGCTCCCGCGCCCTAGCCTCTTATTCGTATGTTATATTATACGTTCTCAGGTGAGGGTCGATGATGATCCTTTGGTCGGGCACATTCACTTGGGGTCATGTCATGTTTAGCGCGTTCAAACGGCGTCTTTATCTCAGAGCATCCATTCTACCACTTGCAATCGCAGGTCCTGCACTCGCCCAGGACGCGACGTCAGTTGACGCCACGCAAGGTGCTGCACGGAGCCAGGATGCAGCCGCGACGCCGGTTGTCACGCTGCCGCCGGTCGTTGCGGTTCAACCACCAACGGTCGCCTCGCCGGTCAAAAAACGCAAAACGTCAACTTCAGCGGCAACGACACAGTCCGTGCCAACGACGCCATCGCCACCTGCTCCGACGGCGGAGGCGATTGCCTCTGGCGCTGAAGTTCCTCCGTTTCAGCCCGCACTGGTCCTTGGCGCACCGGGAACCTTGATCGTCGTCGATGATGCCTTCGTACCTGTCACGGTCGCAACTGAGCGGGATGTCCTCGGTGAAGGCGGTGCAAACATCTCCGATGCCGTCGATCAGCGCCCCGGTATTTCAAGTTCAAACTTCGCCCCCGGGGCCAGCCGCCCCATTATCCGTGGCCTGGACACCTACCGTGTGCGGGTTCAAGAAAACGGCATCGGATCACATGATGTGTCGGCGCTGTCCGAGGATCACGCGGTCCCGATTGACCCATTTGGCGCGGACCAGGTCGAAGTCATCCGCGGGCCTGCCACCTTGAGATATGGTTCGCAAGCCATTGGTGGTGTGGTCGCGGTCGAGAATGGCCGTGTCCCCACTTACGTTCCCAAGAACGGATTTGAGGGCACCATCAAAGGTGATCTATCTTCAGTTGATGATGGGCGGAATGGTGCCTTCAAAGCAAAGGCTGGTGCCAACGGTGTCGTCGTCCATGCCGATGGATTCCAGCGGCGCGCGGAAGACTACGACACGCCAGACGGCACACAATTCAACTCATTCGTCGAAGCCGAAGGTGGCGCAATTGGCGGGTCGTTCGTTGGTCGCGATGGCTACATCGGTGTCGCCATTTCCCGATATCAAAGCCTCTACGGCATCCCCGGCGAAGAAGCGGCCGAACTGATGCCACGCATCGATCTCGAACAAGACCGCATCCAGGCGCGCGGTGAATGGCGCGTTGGCAGCTATGGCGTTGAAGCCATGCGTTTTTGGTTCGGAGCGTCTGACTATGAGCATTCTGAAATTGTCGATGAGGGCGAGGGAGACGAAGTCGGTTCGCTCTTCACCAATGATGAAATCGAAGGACGCTTTGAGGTCCAACATCTTCCCTTCATGACATCGCTTGGTCAGTTCCGAGGCGCTGCCGGTATCCAAATCATCGATCGTGAAACGCGTGGTCAAAGCTTCGAAGGTGACTCCCTTCTGGAACCGGCTGAAACCCAGAGCATCGCGGCGTTCTTGTTTGAAGAACTCGACATATCTTCTGTCCTTACGCTGCAAGCGGCAGCCCGCATCGAGCACACGGATATCGATGGC
>JBCBRH010000046.1:0-24076 GCA_039819785.1 Pseudomonadota bacterium
AGCGCTGTCCTCAGTACAGGCGACATTGCCGGACAACGCGGTGCCGCAACTCGGACCCGATGCCACCGGCGTTGGCTGGGTCTACCAGTACGCCCTCGTTGACCGGACCGGCAAACGTGACCTTGCCGACTTGCGCTCGTTGCAGGACTGGTTCTTGAAATTCGAACTTGCGACGGTGCCGGGTGTTTCGGAGGTCGCCTCTGTGGGCGGTTTCGTCAAAGAGTACCAGGTTCTTGTCGATCCAAACCGGTTGCGTGCCTACGACATCCCACTATCGCGCATCAACGAAGCCGTGCGCGCGGCGTCCAGCGAAGTCGGCGGCCGCGTCATTGAGCAGGCAGAGACAGAGCTGATCATTCGCTCGTCGGGCTACATCGAAAACCTGCAGCAGTTGCAAGATGTCGTCGTGTATTCGGCTGGAGGCACGCCTGTCCTGTTGTCGGACATCGCCAACGTGGTCGAGGGCCCGGAGTTGCGTCGCGGATTGGTCGAGCTCAATGGCGAAGGCGAAGTCGTAAGTGGCATCGTTGTCATGCGCTCGGGCGAGAACGCCCTTTCCGTCATTAAAGGCGTGAAACGGAAACTCGCTGACCTCAAGCCTGGCCTGCCGGACGGCGTGGAGATCGTTACCGTCTACGACCGTGCACCGTTGATCGAAGGGGCTGTCTCCTATCTCACACGCAAGCTGATCGAGGAAGGGATCGTCGTTGCACTCGTGTGCTTCGTCTTCCTTCTGCACGCGCGCTCAGCGTTGGTCGCCATCATCACCCTGCCGCTTGGCGTGCTTGCAGCGTTCGTGGTCATGGCTGAACAGGGCATAACGGCGAACATCATGTCGCTTGGCGGCATCGCGATCGCCATTGGCGCCATGGTCGATGCCTCAATCGTCATGGTCGAGAACGCACACCGGAAGCTCTCGATGATGCCGGATTGGGCAACGCCTGAGGAGCGGCGCGAGGCGACCATATTGGCAGCAAAAGAAGTTGGCCCCGGACTTTTCTTTTCGCTCCTTATCATCACCGTGTCGTTCCTGCCCGTCTTCGCACTGACAGGTCAGAGCATTCGCCTGTTCGAACCGTTGGCCTACACCAAGACCTATGCGATGGGGTTCGCAGCCATCCTTTCGGTCACGCTTGTGCCGGTCCTGATGTTGTGGTTCGTGCGCGGGCGTCTCATGAAGGAGATGGAAAATCCGGTGAACTGGCTGTTCGTCGCGGCCTACCGCCCAGTTTTGTCACTTGCCCTCCGAGCGCGCTGGCTCGTTCTCGCTCTCACGCTTGGCGCGCTCGCCTCGATCATCGTTCCGCTGACGCGAACAGGCAGCGAGTTCATGCCGGCACTCTATGAGGGTGAACTGCTTTACATGCCCACGACGTTGCCAGGTGTCTCGATCAGCAAGGCCCGGGAAGTGCTGGCACAGACCAACCGTTTGATCGGGACGGTACCGGAAGTCGAACGTGTTTTTGGAAAGGTCGGTCGCGCCGATACCGCCACCGATCCAGCGCCCATCTCAATGATCGAGACATGGGTCAAGCTGAAGCCGAAGGACCAATGGCGCACCGGTCTCACGCCAAGCGAACTGACCGCCGAACTCGACGCCCGCACCAAGCTTCCAGGCATCGTCAACTCGTGGGGCTATCCGATCAAGATCCGCATGGACATGATCTCGACGGGTATTCGCACACCCGTTGGCATCAAGATATCCGGCAACGACTTATCGACCATTGAGCGTCTCGCACTCGCAGTTGAAGGCGCCGTGAAGGGCGTCGATGGCACAAGGTCGGCCTTCGCAGACCGGGTGCAAGGCGGCAAGTACATTGAGATCCGCCCCGACCGCCGCAAACTGGCGCGCCGAAACATCGATCTTGCGATTTTCCAGTCCGTCATCCAGACCGCACTCGGAGGAATGAAGCTTGCCGAAAGCGTACAAGGCCGCGAGCGTTACGATATTATCCTGCGCTACGACCGACCGTTCCGCGAGACGACCAACCAGCTCGCCGACATTCTCGTCCCCACACCGCGCGGACAGCATATCCCGCTCGGTGAACTGGCCGAGATCGTCTACGTGGATGGCCCGCCGCTCGTCCGCTCTGAGAATGCACGCTTGACTGGCTGGGTGTTCGTCGACATCGCCGACCGCGATATTGGCTCCTACGTCGAAGCGGCCCGCCAGCAAATCGCTGAAGGCGTCGACTTCCCACCAGGTTACGCCATCGCGTTTTCCGGCCAGTTTGAGCAGATGCAAGAGGCCAGCGAGCGGCTTGCAATCGCAATCCCTGCAGTCATCGTGATTATCTTCGTTTTGCTGATGCTCCACTTCGGCAAGCTCGACCGCACGATGATGATCATGCTGTCCTTGCCGTTCGGGCTGATCGGCGGCCTATGGGCTGTCTATCTGGCCGGCTATAACATGTCGGTCGCTGTCGCTGTCGGGTTCATCGCGCTCGGCGGGATTGCAGTCGAGACGGCCGTTGTCATGTTGCTCTACATCGATCAGCAGGTCCGCGAAAATCCGCCAAGGTCGTTTGCTAGCCTAAGCGACGCTGTGATTGCGGGAGCAGCGATGCGGGTTCGGCCCAAGCTGATGACCGTGCTGACGATCCTTGCTGGGCTCGCACCGATCTTTTTCACCGAGGGGCTTGGTTCTGATGTGATGCGCCGCATTGCGTTGCCGATGCTTGGCGGCATGGCCTCGACCACCGTGCTCACATTGGTTGTCATCCCGGTCGTCTATCTGATCTGGGAGGGACGCCATTATCGCGCGGGCACCGATCAGCCTGGAGCAAAGCGGGACCAGCCTCTCCCGCAACCCGCCGAATGAACTTCCCTCCGGTACAACTGGCATCAAAGCAAGAAGGAACGACAGATTATGAATACGTCACATATCGCCGCTACGCTATGCGCTTTGACCTTGGCTGGGACACCGGTCCTCGCGGAAGAAAAGATGGACCACTCGGGTCACGGCAAAATGGAGCATGGCGGGCATCAAGATCACAGCGGCCACGGCGAAATGAAAGCCGTTGACGTGAAGCCCGGTACCGAGGCTGCCGGCGTTGCCGTGATCAATACGGTAGATGCGGAAAAGGGCATGGTGAACCTGACCCACGAGCCGATGCCAAAACTGGGTTGGCCGACTATGACGATGGACCTGCCGGTTACGCGCCGTGTTGACCTGTCCGATGTGAAGCCCGGCGACAAGGTTGATTTCACGCTGAAGCTCGGCCGTGACAAGCAATACCGCGTCACCGACATGGCACCATCGAAGTAGGCCTGGATTGCAGATGGTGGCCAGGTTCAACTGAAGTCCGTTTTTGGGCTCACTTCAACGGTTTGTCGCAGCGAAGCGCCATTTCCGGTGCTGATGCCATCGCGCAGCCGTTCCCGGTTCGTTTCGAAGACGGAAGCCCTGAGAGATGAAGTGTGGCCGTGCGTCGGGAGGCCTCGAAGCCCGCCTTGACCCGAAGCCGTCCTGAGCAGTTGCAGCGTCGTCGCTTCACGCGATGCCGGCAATATTCAGTGACCAGACTTCGCAAATGATCAGGTTTACCAGTCATTTTGGACGCTTACCCCTGACACGATCGCTCAGTCACCATCACGACCTGAGGCCGTATATCCATTGGCAAGCGCAAGATCTACGTAAGCCGGGTCTTCGCCGGACAAAGCGTCAGAGCAAAGAAAGTCGCCGACCGCATCTGGCTCGTCAGCTTCATGAACTGCGACTTGAGAGTCTTTGACGACGAAACCTGTCGCCTCGAACCGGCTGCAAACCCATTCCAGGTCCGCAACGTGTTACCCATGTGCCCGGAACGGCCCCCAAAAAAGCATTGGCGGTGGAGGCAATCACCTGCGAGGAGAAAGTTCGAACCTTCTTCGGCAGCCCGCAGGGCTCGGGAGCAACTGCGACCCCGCGCCTTGCGCCGCCCCGTCCGGAGCGCGACGAGCGCGTGAGGACACATGAATTGGCGGAGAGGGTGGGATTCGAACCCACGGTGAGCTTGCACCCACGCCGGTTTTCAAGACCGGTGCCTTAAACCACTCGGCCACCTCTCCTGGTCGTCATGTACTCGTCGTCATTTTCGATGTCGGAGCTGACCACTGGGCGGCACGCAATCGATGCTGCATGCATGTGCCAGGGCCGACGCGCCGTGAGCGGCGAAAACGCGAGCCGCTGTCGTACGCCAGACTGACACGTCGATGCAAGTGCAGAAGTCAAAGCCCGGCATCCCGACCGCAGGCGTGCTTGGAGGTCAGCGAGGCCAGGCGGATGCTCCGTAGACAGCGTTAATCAACCCTTAAATTCTGGAAGCCATAGTCGGCCCACGTTGCGTCACGGCCACACCGCAGCTTTGGTCACAACTCAGTCCGATTGCCAGATTAATCGACTGATGTGCCGCGGCAGCACAGGCGTTTTGCGCGCTTAGGGGGCAATTGGGACGTATTCTGGGGTTGGCTTCGTGCGCCATGCACGACCATCGGGGGTTTTTGCGTTGGGTATCATGAAAAAATGGGCAGCGTTATGCCCTGTCTGGCTTGGAAACGGTCGCAAAGATGGGGCTGTGAAACTGCAAGCCGACGTCGGCGTCACATGGGTTTTGGCTGTGGCGGGGATTGCGGCTGTCGCCCTCGCAGGATGCGCCGGATCGTCCAGCCCAACGGACATTCCACCCTCCGGGCTGTGGTCGACATCTGTCAGCGCATCCACCAACAACCAGCAATCAGGCGCAACGAACCCGGCTTGGACGGCCCAGGGTCAGCGGTCCGTGACCGCGTCGCGCGCACGCCAGTCGTCGAAGCTCCACAAGGGTGGCGGACATTATAAGATTGGTCGCCCGTACAAAATCCTTGGGAAATGGTACACGCCCAAGGTCGACAAAACCTATGACCGGACCGGCATGGCATCTTGGTACGGTCCGGGTTTCCACAGTAAAAAGACGGCCAATGGTGAGATATTCGACCAAGCCGCTCTGACGGCTGCGCATCCAACCCTGCCTTTGCCATCCTACGCCTACGTCACCAACCTTGAAAATGGCCGCACCGTTCTTGTGCGGATCAACGACCGTGGCCCCTATACGCGCAACCGGATCATCGACGTTTCAAAGCGCGTCTCAAAAGAACTGGGCTTCCATAAGCAAGGTGTCGCGAAGGTCCGAGTGAAGTATGCAGGCCGCGCACCGCTGAACGGCGATGATTCGCGCGAGCGGACGCACTTGGCCGCGAACACACGCCGCTAATCGCCTGCAGCAGCCCAAATAACCAAGTAGTTTTCAAGGTAACGGAGTTGTTTTTGAGGAAACGGCGGCCTTTGTTGACCCTGCGAACTCCACGACTGATAACAGCATTCAGGGATTGACCACGACCGACGTCGCGCTGCAGGGGGAGCGAAACAACATGAACACTTCTGGGTTCGCTCCAGGGTCACAGGCTGAGCAATTGGCATCATCGGCGACGTGTGCATCACCGTCCGGGTCATCACGATCTTCAGGCACAAAACCCAAGTCGCGAGATGGGTGGTCGCCAGCGCAGACCAGTGCCGTCGTCACACTTGTGCTTGGCTTGCTTCTCACGACAATCGCGCCTGCCTGGGCCCAGACGAAACCCTTCATCACCAAGGCGCCGTACGCGATCCTGATCGACGATGCGACAGGTGCCATCCTGTTTCAGAAAGAGGCTGATACGCTCACACCGCCCGCCAGCATGAGCAAACTGATGACATTGGCCGTCATGTTCCGCGCCCTGCGCGAGGGCACCCTGAAAATGGACGATACGTTCCCGGTCAGCGAGAATGCCTGGCGCAATGGCGGAGCCCCGTCTGGAACATCAGCCATGTTCGCAGGCCTCGGTGAGCGCATTTCAGTCGAGGATCTCATCAAGGGCATCGCCATTCAATCGGGCAATGATGCCTGCATGATTGTTGCTGAAGGGATGGCTGGGTCACAGGAGGCCTTCGCCAAGCGCATGATCAAAGAGGCTCGCGAAATTGGGCTCGAACGGTCAACCTTTGGCAACGCGACCGGCCTGCCGCATCCCGACCAGCTCATGTCGGCGCGTGAGATCGCGATGCTCTCACGCCATCTGATCAAGACGTATCCCGAGTACTACCCCTACTTTGGAAAGCGTAAATTCCCTTATCAACCACCCCGTCGAAACCGCCCATATGCGTTTTACAATCGCAACCCACTGCTTTCCATGAACATCGGTGCGGATGGTTTGAAAACCGGTCATCTCAGTGCATCTGGATATGGGTTGGCCGGATCGACCGTTCAGAATGGCCAACGTTTGATCGTGGTCGTCAATGGTCTGAAGAGTGCCCGTGAACGCAGAGACGAGGCCGCCAAGCTGATTGCATGGGGCTACAAAGCATTCGACACCTACAAGGTGTTCGAAGCGAGCGACACGGTTGGACAGGCGCGCGTCTGGGGCGGTGAACAGTTTTACGTTCCACTGCGCGGCGACGGTGACGTTAGCGTTTTGTTGCCAAAGGGAACGGAAGCCAAGCGCGTCTCGTTCGAGGTCGTCTATGATGGCCCCCTCAAAGCCCCTATCAAGGAAGGGGATCAGGTCGCAAGGCTCCGGGTCACGACGGGGAACAATTCCGTCAACAGTGTACCCCTTTATGCGGCGGCCGAAGTGCCCCAGGGCAGCATCGTGCGCCGTGGGGTCGATTCCATCGCCGTACTGACATTGCGCTGGCTGGGTGATAAGGCCTCAGGGATTATCGAAAGCGTGCTGTAATAGGCGTCTCCCATTGAGATCGCCGCGTGAGGGCACGAAGGCTTATCTCGTGGAGTTCACACAGCATGGCGCCGGGTCGGCTCATCACACTCGAAGGCGGTGAAGGCACCGGCAAGTCAACCCAGACCCAACTGCTGCGCGACGCACTCGCCAAGCACGATATCTCCAGCATCCTGACGCGCGAACCCGGCGGTCCAGAGCTGTCTGAGCGTATCCGTGATTTGATCCTGTCAGCACGCCCAAAAGAACCAAAGGCAGAGTTCTTGTTGTTCGCTGCCGCACGGGCCGAACACATCACCGCCGTCATCCAACCCGCATTGGATCAGGGTGATTGGGTGATCTGTGACCGCTATATCGATTCCACGCGTGTTTACCAAGGCGACATCGAGGGCATTAATCCAGACTTGATCATGGCGATCGAACAATTCTGCGTCGCACCTGTCCTGCCGGATCTGACAGTCATTCTCGATTTGCCCGTAGAGGTCTCCGCCGCACGTGTTTCGTCCCGCGGCGAACTTACCCGCTTTGATGATGTGGGGCTTGCCCGTCACGAAGCCATCCGGCAGGGGTTCTTACGCATTGCCGAGCGCGAGCCCGAGCGCTGTGTAGTCATCAACGCCGCTCATCAGCCAGATGAAGTCGGCGCTCAGCTATTGGATGCTGTCCGCCAGCGTCTGATGAAGATATAAACGCAGTTTTTGGGGCCCCAGTCTTTGCCGTCCCAAGCCTTGAAACTCACGCAGGTCTCGGCAGGCCATATCCGCTTATGACAAACGAACACAATTAATCAGGATGGTAACGCGTGGCGCGCCGTATTCAAGAACGCGAAATCGAGGTTTATCCCGAGGCCGACAGCCTCGCTGGCTTCCCCCATCCGCGACATACCAGAGCCGTTTTCGGACACATGGATGAAGAGACCGCATTGCGCGATGCCTTCAGCGCTGGGCGCATGCACCACGCCTGGATTCTCGCCGGCGCATCCGGCATCGGCAAGGCAACCTTGGCCTATCGCCTCGCGCGATACATCCTGGCTGACCCATCGGAAATTTCCAGCGATGGCAGGCCACTCGATACAGAAGTTGAGTGCGCAACATCACGGCAGGTCGGCGCACTGTCTCATCCCCGCCTGATGCTCATTCGCAGGCCCTATGACATCAAAGCCAAACGGTTCACAGCCAGCATCCCGGTCGATGCCGTGCGTTCCGTAAAAGGGTTCTTGTCGTCGAGAGGAGAAGCAACCCATTGGCGTGTGGTGATCGTCGATACCGCAGATGAAATGAACGTCAACGCAGCCAACGCCCTCTTAAAATCTCTGGAAGAGCCCCCGCCTCGAACGGTCTTCCTGTTGCTGTCATCCGAGCCCGGCCGGCTCTTGAACACCATCAGATCGCGGTGTCGACGGCTTCAATTCTCAAGCCTGTCCAACGCTGACCTGAAGGCCGCCGTCGATCAGGCGCTCGCCGCGAGTGAAGACGCAACGTTGGATGACGCCAACTATGCCGAGCTTGCCCCGCTTGCGGCGGGCAGTGTGCGCCGCCTCTTGTCCCTGCACGCACTTAAAGGCGCAGAACTCGCCCAGGCTGTGCAGACCATTCTCGGACAACTCCCAGACGTTGATTGGAGCAAGGTGCACCGCATTTCAGATGAACTCGCACCAGTGGCCGCCGCCGAACGCTTTGAGGTCTTCTTTGACTTGCTTTTCCGGTCACTCCACGGCTGCGTCCGCACAGCCTCCGGCGCCCCGTTGGAGACCGGTGAGCCACCGAACAAGGCGCTTAACCGACTATCTGTAACCATGGCCGGGACCACAGCCGGTTCTGGCGCGGACACGGGTAACTTGGCCAACTGGGCGGAGGCCTGGGACAGCATCCAAAATGCCAAAAGCGAGACGCAAGCACTCAATCTGGACCGCAAATCGCTCATCCTGGAGACCGTTGGCCGCCTTGCGCAGACCGCCGGGGCACGGTAGCTCACAATCCGGACACTGCTCACACCGCTCAACCGGTCTCCGCGCCCAGCGAAACTGGAGACCGCATGCCCGGATGCGATACGAAAAAGAAGGCCATCCATGCCCGATCAAAAGCCGTTTTACATTACAACGGCCATTTCATACCCGAACGGTGTGCCGCATATCGGTCACGCCTACGAGGCGATTGCCACCGACACGCTGGCACGCTTCCAACGGGCGGACGGCCGCGCCGTGTTCTTCCTGACCGGGACTGATGAGCACGGCCTGAAAATGAAACAGACCGCCGAGCAGGCAGGCATCACCCCGCGCGCCCTGGCCGACCAGAATGCCGCCCAGTTTGAACGCATGGCAGACGTTCTGGGTCTGTCCAACGACGATTTCATCCGGACCACGCAAGAGCGCCATTACAAAGCATGTCAGGCCATCTGGCAGCGCATGCAGGACAACGGTGACATTTTCACCAAGACCTACAACGGATGGTACTCGGTGCGCGATGAGGCCTACTACGACGAAAAAGAAACGACCATCAGAGACGATGGCGTGCGTGTTGGCCCGCAGGGCACCGCCGTCGAGTGGACTGAGGAGGAGACATATTTTTTCCGCCTCTCCGCCTACCAGGACAAACTTCTGGCGCTCTATGAGACCCAGCCGGATTTCATCGGACCAGTGGAGCGCCGCAATGAAGTGACAAGCTTTGTGGCAGGCGGGCTGCAGGATCTGTCCATTTCACGAACGACATTTGATTGGGGTGTGCCCGTTCCCGGCGACGAATCTCACGTGATGTATGTATGGGTCGACGCGCTGACCAACTACATCACGGCCCTGGGCTTTCCCGACGAAACCCATCCGTTGTGGGCATATTGGCCTGCCGATGTGCATGTCATCGGCAAGGACATCGTGCGCTTTCACGCAGTCTATTGGCCTGCATTCTTGATGTCGGCCGGCCTGCCGCTACCTAAGCGCGTCTTCGCCCACGGTTTCTTGTTCAACCGCGGAGAAAAGATGTCGAAGTCGCTGGGCAATGTCGTCGACCCCTTCGCGATGGTAGAAGCATACGGTCTCGATCAGGTGCGCTTTTTCCTGCTCCGTGAGGTCTCTTTCGGACAAGATGGCAGTTATTCACACGATGCGATCGTCAACCGGACCAACGCCGACCTTGCCAACGACCTCGGCAATCTGGCCCAACGGTCCCTTTCGATGATCGGCAAGAACTGCAACGGCATCGTGCCGACACCGGCTGCGTTCTCAGTTGAAGACGTCGCAATCCTGACAGCCGTCGATCAGCTGCTCCCGCGGGTGCGTGAGGAGATGTCGAAGCAGGCCATTCACAAATACCTCGATGCCGTCTGGGCCGTCGTGGCTGAGACCAATCGCTACTTTGCCGGCCAGGAACCTTGGGCCAGAAAGAAAACCGATCCCGAACGCATGGGAACGATCCTTTACGTGACCGCTGAAGTTGTACGCCAGGTCGCCATTCTTGCTAGTCCCGTCATGCCGACGTCATGTCATCAACTTCTTGACCTGTTGGCTCAGCCATCAGGCGATGGACCACACAGGACATTTGCAGCCCTGGGGCCCGGCAACCGCCTTGAACCTGGACTGAAGTTGCCAACACCTTCGGGAGTCTTCCCGCGCTACGTTGAACCTGAAGTCGCAACCAAGCCGGGAGGCAAGGCGTAATGCTGGTCGACCACCATTGCCATCTCGACTTTCCCCAGTTCGCCGATGACCTGGATGGCCTGGTCACGCGTGCCAAAACGGCAGGCGTTGAAACCCTGGTGACGATCTCGACCCTCATTTCCAAAGTCGACACCTATCGCGGCATCGCAGAGCGCTACGACAACGTGTACTTTTCGGTTGGCACACACCCGCACAACGCCGACGAGGAGCGCGGCATTCCAGCATCCGAAATCGTCCGCCTGTCAGAACACCCCAAATGCGTGGCTGTCGGCGAGGCAGGTCTCGACTACCATTATCAAAATGCCAGCATTGAAAACCAGGAGGCTGGCTTTTGCACCCACATTGAAGCGGCCCGCCAGACCGGCCTGCCGTTGGAAATCCACACCCGCGAAGCCGATGACCATACCTTGCGTGTCCTGCGTGATGCCGTGGACAACGACGGCCCGTTCAAGGCCGTTCTGCATTGTTTCACAGGCGGGCCCGCGCTGGCGATGGAAGCTGTTGCCATGGGCATGATGGTGTCATTCTCAGGTGTGGTGACGTTCAAAAAGGCCGAAGAATTGCGCGCTGTCGCAGCTGACATCCCGCTCGATCGCATCCTCGTGGAAACCGATGCGCCGTATCTCGCGCCCACGCCACACCGTGGCAGAACAAATGAACCAGCTTACGTGGTCCACACCGCAAAAGCCCTGGCTGATGTGCATGGCATCACGCTGCGCGAGTTCGCCGCCGCCACCTCGGATAATTTCTACCGCTACTACACGAAGGCACGCCGGCCCGGCACCGCCGCGACCCTGACAGGTGATGCCGCCGAATGACCTACCGTTTCACGATCCTCGGGTGCGGCCCCTCCGGCGGCGTCCCTCGTCTTGGCCCCAATTGGGGCCGCTGCGATCCCGAAAACCCAAAAAACCGGCGTCGGCGCTGCAGCGTCCTCGTTGATCGCTTCAACGGAAAAGGCGGTCGTACGTCGATCCTCATCGACACCCCGCCAGACCTGCGCGAGCAGTTGATCGAGGCGCGCGTCACATCCCTCGATGCGGTGTTTTACACCCATGACCATGCCGACCACACCCACGGGATCGATGATCTCCGCATGGTGCACTTTGCCATGCATCGCCGTGTCGAAGTCTACGCCGACCAGCCGACCCTCGACAGCCTGACCAGCCGCTTCGCTTACTGTTTCGCCACCAAGGAAGGGTCCGAATATAAGCCCATCATGAGCGCGACCGAAATCACTCCGGAACAGCGGCTGAAGATTTCAGGCGAGGGCGGCGACATATCATCAACTGTTATCCGGCAGATGCACGGACGCATGCCAACGGTCGGGTTCAGGTTCGGCAAGCTGGGGTATACGCCGGACATCTCCGGCATGCCCGACAGTTCGATTGAAGCCATGCAAGGGCTTGATGTTTGGATTGTCGATGCGTTGCGCTACAGCGCCCATCCAAGTCATTTCAACGTCAAGCAAGCGCTCGAGTGGATCGACAAACTGAAACCAAAACGCGCGATCCTGACCCACATGACCACTGAACTCGACTACGACACGCTGCGCCGGGATCTCCCAGCCCACGTCGAACCCGCCTACGACGGGATGGAAATAACCTTTGACGGAGACGTGTGAAGCGGTCGTGGCAGGCGTCGGCTTGCAAAGCGTGTGCGCCGACAGGGTGAGCCGGATCGCATCTGGCAGACCTGTCTGGTCTCATGAGGATGATCGAGAAATAGAGATGGAGGGGCGCAGAGAATGGCGACGCGTTCTGAACAAAAAACGCCAGTCTATCTTCAATATGGATGCGGGTTTTCCGTCGGAAAAGACTGGCTGAACTTTGACAGTTCGCCAACGCTTCGGATCGAGCGTCTGCCATTGATTGGACGGATGTTGGGTCGCGTTTCAGGAAACGTTCAGAGGTTTCCTGACGCGGTCCGATATGGGGATATCGTCAAGGGGCTTCCAATCCAGGAAAGCTCCGTCCGTGGTGTTTACGCCTCGCACGTTCTGGAGCACCTCGCTTTAGACGATTTTCGCAAAGCGCTGCGCCATACCCTCAAGATTTTGGAACCAGGCGGCGTCTTCCGGCTGATCGTTCCCGACCTTGAGGAACGGGCACGCCGATATGTTCACCAGGCCTCAGAAGGCTCTTCTGAAGCAAGCGGCACGTTCATGCGAACATGCTACCTCGGTTTGGAGCAGCGACCCAGTTCTGTGTTTGGCCAAGTTCGCGCGGCGATTGGAGGCTCAGCGCATTTGTGGATGTGGGATGAGGCATCCATGACCCATGAGTTAAAATCGGCGGGATTCACCAGCGTAAGACGTTGCGAATTCGGTGATGCAGACGATGTCATGTTTTCTCAGGTCGAAGATGCAGGCCGCTTCATCGAGAAATCCTTAGACCTGAAAGAACTCGCGATCGAGGCTCGCAAGCCGAGCGTGCCATCGGCGATGGATGACATCAAGGGGTCTGTGATGACATCGCAGTAACACTTCGCTGCGAAACGTCCACTTTCAGACACCTCCCGATTGATCCTCCCAAGCGCCGCGAGGGACAAACATCGCCCTCGCTCAAACCGATGCACTTCCGTCGCATTCGGTGCGCTCCGGTCATTGATGTAAATCATGGTTCATGGCGTCAGGTCATGCGTAACTTCCTCGGCGACCGACCAAAAAGGAGAACGCAATTCATGTCGAACGTACCGCACGAACTTGCTGCCGAATTTCCAGAGTACAAAGAACGCATTCACGAACTGAAGACTTCAGACGCACATTTTGCCAGACTGTTTGATGAGTACCATGTCGCGAACCGGGAGGTGCATCGCGTCGAAGCGGCGGGTCTCAACGTGACCGATGAACACTATGAAGACCTCAAGAAAAAACGCTTGAAGCTCAAAGACGAGCTCTATGAGATGCTCTGCAAACCTTAAGATGGAGCGCGTTCTCACCTTTCAGCTGGTGGAACCAAATCCCTGATCAAAGGCATGCGATGTCGCAGGCATTGATCGCCCCGCCTGCCCGGTTGCACCACGTGCAGCCGTACGGACGAAAAGTTCATGACACTGCAGATCGACGCGCAACGTATCGCGATTTGCGCCCTCGGCTTGAACCCGATTGTTTGGCGTGCCCTCCGAGTTATTTGATACAAGAGCGCTCGGACACGTTCAGCGCTTTGTTGAAAATCGAGGAGACCGCATGCGCGATGGAATTCTTGCCGGAGCAGCCATTGCGATGGCGATGGCGGCCATCATTCCGGCTAAAGCGAACGCAACCGTTGAGGTGGTTTCAAGCAGCCAACTTGAATTCATCCCGCTCAACCCGGCACGTGGTGATGCAAGTCCACAAGCAGGTGTTCTCTGGGGTGACATACGAAAAGATGTGCCTTCAGGCGTCCTGCTGAAATTTGCAAAGGGGTTCTCGTCACCACCCCATATCCACAACATCACCTATCGCGCTGTCGTGATTAGCGGAGCGATCCACAACGATGATCCCGGCGCAGAGCGCATGTGGATGGGTCCCGGATCATTTTGGACACAACCGGCTGGAGAAAACCACATCACGGCCGCGCAAAGCGATGGTGGTGCAATGGCGTTTCTGGAGATCCTCAAAGGGCCGTATCTGGTGAAGCATGCAAAAGAAGCGTTCGACAGCGGCGAGCGTCCCGTGAACCTCGACGCCTCAAACATTGTTTGGCTGGACGCGGGGGATGTGAATTGGGTAAGCGCTGCAGCAGCGGGCAGCACGCCGGGCAGTGTCGAAGTTGCATACCTATGGGGAAAACCGCGCGACGGCGAAATGAACGGCACCTTCCTGAAATTGCCCAAAGGGTTTCAGGGCAAAATAATGACTGGCGAACCCGCTTTTCGGGCAGTGCTGATAGATGGTGCCATCAGCCATGCACATTCCGGACAACCATCGCCCACGGAACTGGCATCAGGAAGCTATTTCGGATCGAACGGGGCAACCGAGCATCTCGTGACCTGTTCGGATCGTCGTGAGTGCGTGGTCTACATCCGCACCGAAGGCCGATATCAGGTCACGTCGGGCTGAATCATGTGAACGGCTGTGCCTAATCCCAGTCGCACGATATCCTGTTGTCTGAAACCGTAAGGGCGTCCCACGCAAGCGCCGTCTACGATCCCACACTCTCAGCCAGGACATGCGACTTCAGCCAGGTCCGTCCATCCAGCGTTACGCCATTGAGCTTGCAGTCGGGTGCACACAGTTCGACGAAGGCTCCGGCAAGGTCTTCGGGCGTGGGCAAAGTCATCGGATCTTCGCCCGGGAACGCCTTCGCCCGCATGGCGGTGCGCAGCGGACCGGGGTTGACGATATTGCAGCGAATGGCCTCGTTTACGTTCTCGCGCGCATAGGTTTTCGCCAGCGCTTCGAGCCCGGCCTTAGAGACCGCATAGGGTCCCCAATAGGCGTATTTGCCTTGTGCGGCACCTGAGGTGACAAACACCGCGCGGCCTGCATCAGACATCTTCAACAGCGGATCAAGCGTGCGGATCAGCCGCCAGTTCGCTGTCATGTTGACCTTGATGATCATGTCCCAGATGTCGGATTTGATATGACCCAGTGGGGACAGCGGGCCAAGCAGGCCAGCGTTGCCAACCAAAATGTCGATGTGCCCGAAGCGCTTGTGCAAAGCCGGGCCCAGTTCATCCACACGCTCGAATTTTGTCAGGTCGAGCGGGATCAGCGTCGCGCCGGATAAGCTCTCGGCCTTGATGGCATCGTCAAGGTCTTCCAGCGCGCCTGCCCTGCGGGCCGTTGCAACGATATGGGCACCCTCACGGGCAAACGCCATTGCAACCGCACGCCCCAGACCTCGCGACGCACCGGTGATGAGCGCCACGCGCCCCTTCAATCGTCCGCCTTCGCCTTGACCTTCTGGCATGCCGCCGCCGGTCTCATCTGGCGTATTGTCATTGCTCACCGTCATTGCCGAGGTACGTCACCTTCTTGCAGGCGCGGCTTGGCAGCATCCACGGCGCGCTCCGCAGCTTCGCGCGCTTTTTCAAGCAGAGGCGCTGCACGTTCACGAGCCTGCTCGGAGAACGAGACGAATTTTTCAGCCCCCGTCGAAGACAACTCCCGGGTGCGGCGAATAACCCGCGCAAACAAAGACTGACGCGGCAACAGCGCATCCGCCCGGTAGGCCTTCACCTTGGCGATAACAGCCTCATGGTCAGCTCGCTCGGCCTTGTCGGACATTTGATTGGGCGCTCCGGTAAACAGAACGAGCGGAGTGCAGGCCGTGACAACCTTCGTGCCGCTGGCAAGCCACCCTGCATTTGCAACTTGGGTTTCCTGCGCGAAATAAACCCGTTCACCGCCCAACCGCTGGTCCAGCAGGTTACGGTCCAGGACAGGAACGATGTGCCCGCCTTTATCCTGGATGGCTTTGAAACGCGCGTTGGCTGGGTCGGGAAACTGAACAAACAGCGCGACGGTATCATCGTCTGTCACCGCCGCATTAATGGCGCTATCGGTGTCGCCCGCATATCGGATCGCACCACCCTGCCCAAGGCCGTAGGGGTCTATTTTTTGTAGGAATTCAAACGTCTTCGCACTCCCAGAAGCTTCGGGCGGTAGAACAAACGTCAACTCAGATGCGCGTACGGCGACTTCACCAAAGTTGGTGAGGTCCTTTGTTTTAGTCACGGCAAACAGACATTCACGAACATCATCGACGCGAACCTTTTCAAACCGTTCCGCACCGCCATAAAGACCCGACTTCAATGCGAGAACATCGAGTTGCCCATAGCCGAAATCGGAAAGGTCACTGGACACATTCTTCATGTTGTCAGCGGTGCCCGATGACGTTTCGCAACGCGCCGGCACACCATCCTTGTCCAGGAGTTCGCTCAGGACAGGGCAGAAACTGGAGTGGTAAGCCCCCGTCTCGCCGCCTGTGTAGATCGTGACATCTGCAAAGACGGTGGCAGGGGCGGCAACGACAGTAGCACTGATGGCAGCGGTGAAAGCTGCAAGGCTACCACGGACCGATGCAAACACAATTGTTACTCCCAATACGATTTTTCTATTTTAGCGAACGTTTGTCTCTCGTTCTGGATTGGACGCCTCTCTCCGGTAAAACTTGGAGAACTACCCGTGAAACACTCCCAGCACACGAACGCACAGCATGTTGCTGGATGGGCTGGCACAGACACATTCGGTGGGGTGCCAACGCTCAGGCAGGCAATACGCGTGGTAAAACCGTTAGCGGACTTCGGCCAGCAGTGAGAGCTGACGCGCCCCCGTCGGCCCATCCTGATCGGTCAATGCGGTGGGATACTGACCAGTGAAACAGTGGTCGGTGAATTGCGGGTTGATCGCATCCCGGTGATCCCAGCCCGCCGATTTGTAGACACCCTCGACAGACAGGAAAGCAAGCGTGTCTGCGCCCATGAACTGGCGCATGCCTTCAAGATCATGGTTGGCAGCCAACAGATCAGCCCGGTCCGGCGTATCGATCCCGTAGTAGTCTGAATGGGTGATCGGCGGGGACGCAATCCGCATGTGCACCTCCCGCGCGCCAGCTTCATACATCAAGCTGACGATCTTTTTTGACGTTGTCCCGCGCACCACACTGTCGTCGATCAGCACGATCGATTTGCCTTTGATGATGCTGGCGTTGGCGGAGTGTTTGAGTTTAACGCCCAATTGCCGAATGCGCTGCTCAGGTTCGATGAAAGTCCGCCCGACGTAGTGATTGCGGATGATGCCCAACTCGAACGGACGGTTGGATTGGTGTGCAAAGCCGATGGCGGCCGGCACCCCGGAATCTGGAATAGGCACGATCAGGTCGCAATCAGCTGGTGCTTCCCGCGCAAGCTGAATTCCCATTTCACGACGGACTTCGTAAACGGATTTACCACCGATAACGCTGTCGGGGCGGGCAAAGTAGATGTATTCGAAGATGCAGGGCTGCGCGCGGCGCGGCGGAAACGGACGGTGGCTTTCAAGGCCCTCGTCGGTAATCACGACCACTTCGCCGTTGTCGACTTCCCGTACGAATGTGGCACCCACGATATCGAGCGCGCAGGTTTCCGAGGCCAGAACGTAGCTGCCGTCGAGCTTGCCGATGACCAGAGGCCGGATGCCGACAGGGTCACGGGCAGCCAACAACATGTTGTTGGTCAGACAAACCAGGGCATAAGCCCCTTCGACCTGGCGGATCGCCTCGATAAAGCGTTCGATTGTGCGCACTTTTTGCGAGCGCGCCATGAGATGCAGGATCACCTCGGTATCCGATGTGGACTGGCAGATGGCCCCGGTGCGGATCATTTCATTCCGCAACGTCAGTGCATTTGTCAGATTGCCGTTATGGGCGACCGCAACGCCGCCGGTGTCGAGATCAGCAAACAACGGCTGTACGTTGCGCAGGATGGTCCCGCCCGTTGTCGAATAGCGGTTATGGCCCACCGCCATGGTGCCCTTCAACTTACCGATGATCTCCGCACCGTTGAAGTTGTCACCCACCAGGCCAAGCTTGCGTTCGGAATGGAACTGTTCGCCGTCATAGGTGACGATCCCGGCAGCTTCCTGGCCGCGATGCTGAAGCGCATGCAACCCAAGCGCCGTGAGCGCCGAAGCATCGGCATGCCCGAAGATCCCGAACACACCGCATTCTTCCCGAAGCCTGTCATCGCCATATCGCGAAGGTGCCGGGTCCCACGTGTGAGGTGCTGGCGCATCCGGATTTGCCGGGTGTGTTTCAGCGGGGGCATCAGCACCAGACGATTGTGGCGTATCGTCCGACAACACGTGATCCCTGCAGTCAGTCGTCGTGTTGCCCATCCGGGGTACCCTCCGCAGTCTGACCACCTTCGCCGCGGAAGGTCAGACATGAAAACCAAACTTGGAAACCGTGACTGACTGGCAGCCGGGTCGTGTGCTTCGCCACAATGCGAAAGGCTGAGGCTCAACGCCTCATTTTACATGACAGATATATGTCTCACCAAATAAAGCGCTACCTTATATATCGTCAAATAGGGGAAAACGCGAACGTGCCGCACATCATCCGTGTGCTTGGCAACCGCAACATGTCCTGACGCCTAGTCAGTAGAGTTCGTCGTTTCAGCATTGACGTCATCCTCACGGTATCACCGCCTGTTTCCGCCCGGTCACCCCTGCTGCTGTGTGGGATCTGCTTCTGTTGGCGGCGGAGACTGCAGCAATTCGCTTGGCATCACGCTCAGAAGCGTCGATTGAATGGCTTGGCCGGTGCTTTTGATGGCTGGCAGAGTCTGCGCTTTTCGAACGAAATCGTAGTGCTCTTCCTCATCTGGAAAGAACGAAACGTAGAACATGTAGGGAATGACGATCAGCACAAACCCCCGCGCAACCCCGAACAGGAACCCGAGGATCCGGTCGAACATACCTACCTGGCTGTCCAGAATGGTATCGGATATCCGTGCGGTGATGAGGTGAACCACGATCAGCACGATCAGGAAGATCAGGGCTCCGATCGCCACCTGGACAATAGGCACCTGCGCCTGCATCTGGGCTGCGATATCTTCCGCGAACGGCTTGTGGCTGATCACAAAATATAAAACAGCCAGCGCCGCGACGATCCAGGATAGGATAGACAAAAGCTCGCGCGTCAGCCCGCGATACATCGCCAGCAGACCAGAAATGAACGCCACCGCGATTAAGGCTGCGTCTAGATACGTCAACGAGCCGATCATTCGCCCAGTCCTCCGATGACAAGTCCTCCGATGACAAGTCCTCCCATGACGGGTGTCTTCAATCTAAGGCAGCCTTTACCGATATCCTCAGGGCGGCGATGCGGCGGACAGCCCCAAGAGCGGCGCGCAGAAATGCGCACGTTTAGTCATTTTTCCGAACGCGCCTTGGCAGCCCGGGCAGCTTCGAAAGCCCGGCGTTCGCGTTGTTTTGAAGTCTGTTCAGCCCGTCCCCCTTTCGGACCGCCTGCCGCCTTGTGTTCAGCTCCGCCACCGGAGCCCCCCATCGCATCGCCGCGGTCCTTGGATTGACCACCCATGTCACCTGCCAATTCCGACAAGTGTTTTAGGCGATTTAAGTCCAAAGTCATCTTGGTTTTTCCAAGATCGCCAGAGGTCGGCAGATAAGCCGCACCAAAACCGAGCTTTTGGGCTTCCTTGAGACGGATAAGTGTCTGTGATGCCGGACGAATAGCGCCCGTCAGCGAAATCTCGCCAAAAAAGACACTGTCTTTCGCCAAAGGCTGGTTTGAAAACGACGACAGGAGAGCCGCCGCGGCCGCGAGGTCCGCCGATGGCTCGGAAATTCGCATACCGCCCGCCACATTCAAATACACATCGACCTGGCCGAAACTGACGCCGCAACGCGCTTCCAGAACCGCCAGAACCATCGAGAGCCGCGCGGAATCCCAACCCACCACGGCTCTTCTAGGCGTACCCAACGCGGATTGCGCAACGAGTGCCTGGATTTCCACGAGGATTGGCCGCGTCCCCTCAATGCCTGCAAAGACCGCCGTGCCGGGCGCTTGCGTGTCACGGTCACCGAGGAACAGTTCAGAAGGGTTGCGCACTTCGCGCAGTCCATCCTGCACCATCTCAAAAACGCCGATCTCATCGGTCGGCCCGAAACGGTTTTTGACAGAACGCAGGATCCGGTAGGGGTGGCCGCGGTCACCTTCGAAATACAGCACCGTATCAACCATATGTTCGACGACCTTGGGCCCGGCAATCTGCCCATCCTTGGTCACATGCCCAACGAGGAGCAGGGCAGCACCGGCAGACTTCGCATAGCGGATGAGAGACTGGCTGGCAGCGCGCACCTGGCTCACGGTTCCAGGTGCTGCATCCAAGGCGTCGGCCCACAGCGTCTGGATACTGTCGATCACCACGAGGTCTGGAGCAGGCCCTTGCGTCAGCGTGGCAAGTATATTGGCAAGGTTGGTTTCCGCCGCCAGCGCGACGGGCGCATCCGTCAGGCTAAGCCGCGCGGCCCTCAATCGCACCTGGGCGACCGCCTCTTCCCCTGTCAGGTAGACGGCCCTCTTTCCAGACTTGGCAAGCGAACCCGCAAGTTGCAGCAGAAGCGTTGATTTACCGATGCCGGGTTCGCCGCCGATCAGCAACGCGGAGCCTGGAACGATCCCGCCCCCGGTCACGCGATCGAGTTCCTCAATGCCGGTCAGGATGCGCGGAGCAGCCTCATCGTCACCTTCGAGACCTTCCAGCTTAATCGCACGGCCTTTGCTGGATTGGCCAAGGCCCGAACCTGGAGCAGCAGCAACGTTGGCTTCTTCAACAAGCGTGTTCCACTCACCGCAATCCGAGCACTTTCCAGCCCAGCGCGGCGCTGTCGTACCGCAATTCTGGCAGACAAACAGTGATTTTGGGGCTTTGGCCATGGCCTATCCAGCAACCCCGTTGTCGGTATCTACGTAAACGCGGTGAAAACGCCGGCCCAGACTGGTGAGGATTTCATAGCCGATGGTGCCAGCCGCCGCGCCAACCGCTTCCAGTGAAAGATTGGGCCCGATCAGTTCGACAAGGTCCCCGCGAACTGGCGGTGTTTCCAACATGCCCACATCAAGCGTCACGAGATCCATTGAGACGCGCCCGGCAAACGGCACGGCCTCTCCGTTGATGACAGCCCGCCCGCCGTCTTCACGCATGGTCGAACTCGCCGAGCGGATAACGCCGTCGGCATACCCGGCTGCGATCGTGGCGATTTTTGTTTTTTCCGGCACGGCATACGTGGCGCTGTAACCCACCGTGTGGGGGGGACCGGCCTCGCGAACCTGAAGAACGCGGGCATAGGCGGAGACCGCGGTTGCCACGGGGGCAAGCCCGCCTTGAAAGGCCTGACCGCCATAAAGCGCATAGCCGGGCCGTACCATGGCGTAATGAAACTGCCGCCCCAGCATCAAACCATCCGATGCCGCGAGGCTTAAAGCCTTCGTGGGAAGCAATGGCCGCAAATCTTCAAACACTTCGCGCTGTTGTTCGTTCTTGAAATGGTGCGGATCATCCGCGCACGCCAAGTGGCTCATGATCAAACGAACATCGAGCCGGTCAAGCAGGTGGGAGTTCGCAGCGATCTCGCGCACGTCAAGCGATGTGAGCCCCAGCCGTGTCAACCCGGTGTCGACGTGAAGTGCGCACGGCAATGGCGTCTTGCGGTCCCCAGCCTGATGCCCCCAGTCGTGCACCTCGCTCAGCGTCGACAATACCGGCCAGACATTGACAGCCGCCACGTCCTTTGCCGCTCCAGGCATCACTCCATCCAGCATGAAGATGGTGGCCTTCTCGCCCGTAAGCGTACGCGCTTCAATGGCTTCATCGAGTGTCGCCACAAAGAACACACGGCAACCCGCACCATAGAGCGCTGGGATCACCCTTTGTGCCCCAAGACCATAGGCATCAGCTTTGACGACAGCGGCGCAAACGGAGGGCTTTACGAGTTCGGCCAAGGCCCGCCAGTTGTCTGCAATTTGCGCAAGGTTGATGACCAGCACGCCTGTAGCGGATGCTGTAAGGTCGGATGGGGCGCCTGCATTGAGGCCCAACCGCGCCCAGGCATCTTGGATCGATGTCGTGGCCCCGCCAACAATTGTCGGAGCTTGTACGTTCGCGCCATCACTCATAGCGGTTGGGCATCTTGTCTTCGGCGGCCAGATTGCCGAACCGCGTGTAGCGGCCTTCGAATGACAATTCGACCGTCCCCACAGGGCCGTGACGTTGTTTTGCGATAATCACTTCAGCCTTTCCGCACGCCCGCTCATACTTTTCGAGCCATGTCTGAAACTCCGGCGTACCTTCAGCCGGTTTTGCACGCTCGATATAGTATTCTTCACGGAACACGAACAAGACCGCGTCCGCATCTTGCTCGATCGAGCCCGATTCGCGCAGGTCTGAAAGCTGCGGGCGCTTGTCCTCACGTTGCTCCACCTGACGCGACAGCTGCGACAGCGCGATAATCGGCACTTCCAACTCTTTTGCCAAGGCCTTGAGCCCGGTCGTGATTTCCGTCACCTCCTGCACTCTGTTGGCCGATCCCTTGTGCGCTGAGCCAGAGAGCAGTTGGATGTAGTCCACGATCAAGAGATCAAGCCCGCTCTGCCGCTTCAGCTTTCGTGCACGCGCTGCCAGCTGGGCAATTGAAATGCCACCCGTCTGGTCAATAAACAGTGGCGCTTCAGAGAGTGCCTGACTGGCGCTGATCAGCCGGTGCATTTCGTCTTCGGTGATTTGTCCGCGCCGAATTTCCGACGATGAGATTTCAGCTTGTTCAGACAAAATACGCGCGGCCAACTGTTCAGCTGACATTTCCAGCGAGAAGAACCCGACAACCGCATTCGGCAGATCATCACCGGCTTCTTTGTCTGTCGTGGCCAGCCGTTTCGCCTGTGAAACGTTGGTTGCAATGTTGGTCACAAGTGCGGTTTTACCCATCGATGGTCGTCCCGCCAGGATGATGAGGTCCGACGGTTGCAGCCCGCCCATTTTCGAATCGAGATCGTGCAGGCCCGTGGGCAGACCAGACAACCTGTCCCCGCGCATCCGCGCATTGTTGGCCATATCAACGGCCTGTGTCAGGGCGCTGGGGAACGCCACAAACCCTTGCCCGTACTTACCCTGTTCGGCCATCTCGTAGAGGCGGCCTTCGGCTTCCTCGATCTGTGTGGTCGGCGGGTGATCCACCGGGCTGTCGTAAGCCGTGTTGACCATGTCTTCGCCCAGCATGATCAAAGACCGGCGTACCGCAAGGTCATAAACCGTGCGGCCGTAGTCATGCGCGTTGATGATTGTGGTTGCACTGGCGGCGAGCGTTCCCAGGTATTGTGGGACCGTCATATTTTCATCGATGGGTTCCGACGTCTCAAAGAACGTCCGCAACGTCACCGGAGTGGCCTGCTTGCCAGACTGGATAAGCTTGCCAGCCACCTCATAGATCTGCGCATGCAGCGGCTCAAAAAAGTGATGCGGGTCAAGAAAACCCGCAACGCGGTCGAGGGCTTCGTTGTTGATCAAGATAGCGCCCAACAACGCCTGTTCAGCATCAATGTTATGGGGTGGTTCGCGATAGCTGATCGGCTCATCGGCGCGGCTTGCTGCCTTGAGCTGTTCGGGTCCGGTGAGGAGAGGTGCATGTTCCATGGCGTTGTGATGGAGCGAGTCGCCCGCCTCGAACGACAGCCAAATCCTGGTTGTTAAATCCGTTCCACACATGGATGAATTGGAGGAAAACCGCTTGCGTGCCGAGGGAATCGTACAAACCTGGGGCTGAGTTCGCCTGAAACTGTGCTAAGGCCGATTTGTTGCTTTGCCGGTGTCCCACGATAAACGGCACTCAACGAAGTCGGCACCGAACGTCATAGAGACCACAAATTTGGCCTTGGGGGGCTTTAAATGCTTGGCTATCTGATCTTGATCATCATTCAAGTTGCGGTGAGCGTCTTCGGGCTGCCGCACATCATGAAATTCGTTCCAGGCGTCATCAACGGGCTACCGTTGCTCCTGCTAAAGGGCGCCATTTATGGGGCGTTGGTCTGGGCAGTCGGTCTTATTTTTTCCTACATTCTCAAAGGTGTTCGCACGCCAGGCGGCGGGACGGCTGCAACATCCATCATCGGTGGCCTGATTGGCGCTGGCGTGGTGATCGCCATGGGAATGTATAGCGTCGCGATGCCGGCTGGATTGAACTCAGATTTTGGGTTAGCGGCGGATCAGATA
>JBCBRH010000047.1:0-20378 GCA_039819785.1 Pseudomonadota bacterium
GAGACGAGCCTTCCATTGAATGACCTCGCCTAGAGCATGTTCAGGACAAAGTGTACGCGGTTTTTCGCCCGGAACATGCTCCAAATCAAGAACTTAGAACCTGCTTTGCAAGTCCACGAAAAGCTAACGGCCTGCTAGAATCCTCCAAACAACGTGGCTGCCAACAACACCACGACAAGAGCCAGCATCGGTCCGACGACGGCAACCATGAAGATATCTCGGTATGCCTCAGCATGCCCAACCTTGCAGATTGTCAACACGGTAATCACCGCCCCGTTGTGAGGCAGCGCGTCCAGAGCACCAGAAGAGATGGACGTAACCCGGTGCATGGCTTCCAATGACACGCCTTCGGTTTTTGCCAACTCGAGGTAGGTCGGTCCCAGATTCTGAAGTGCAATACTCATACCGCCCGAAGCAGACCCGGTAACCGCACTGAGTGCGTTGACTGCAACAGCTAGCGACACGAGCGGCGAAAAGGCCCCCAGAGACAACACGAGCTGTGTGATCAGACCGAATGCAGGAGTAACAGCCACGACCGCACCAAAGCCAACCAGCGAAGCAGTATTGGCAATTGGCAAGACCGACGCATTCGCACCTTCCGTTAAGCTGGAATTGACGTCCTTAAGACGACCCCAACTCGTCGCCAGGACAAACACCACTGCGGCGGTGAGCGCGACAATGATGGACCAGAGGCCCTGCACCTCCGTCAACGTCGTTGGTCCATAACGCGCTTCAGCCAAATAGCTAACATCCATCTGCGGTATGATGAGCGTCGAAAAAACGAGATTGACCGCCACCACCATAACCACGGGTGCAATTGCCATCCCAAATGACGGGCTATTGCTGTCCGCACGTGCAGCGGTGGTCGCCACAGCGTCTTCAACAACATCAGCGCCGACGCCATGCGCCCGGGCAGCCACTTCCGCCTTCGGAGCTATATACCCCCGCGCCAGAGGATCATTGGAACTGGCATAACCTTCACCAGCAGTGCGCGCCGCAGCCGCTTGGCGCATCAGCCAAGCAACACCAAAAGCGAACATCACGGCCGCAGCGATGATGCCCAAACCAGGTGCAGCAAACGCCGTCGTTCCGAAGTAGGGCATCGGGATTGCGTTCTGGATGGCCGGTGTTCCCGGTAAGGCCGACATCGTGAACGTAAAGGCACCTAGCGCAAGTGCTGCCGGGATAAGCCGTTTCGGGATCTGGCTAGATCGGAACAGAGCGGCGGCAACCGGGAATACCGCAAAGGCCACGACGAAAAGCGATACCCCACCGTATGTGAGAACGCCGCAGCACAGAACAACAGCAAGAATGGCATTCTCAGGACCAACGAATTCGACAATCCGATCGGCAATCACGGTCGCCGATCCACTGTCTTCCATCAGTCGGCCAAACACCGCACCAAGCAAAAACAAGGGAAAGTAGGAGATGATGAACTGCCCCATCGCCCCCATGAAGACCTGCGTATAACCTGCGAGAACAGGCACACCGCCTGAAACGAAGGCTGCAGCAAGGGCCATAACCGGCGCCAGCAGCAAAAGCGACACACCGCGATAAGCGAGATATATCAAGGCCCCAAGCGCTGCCAATACACCGACCACACCCAACAGACCCGACATCGCTATCCCTCACACAGCATTGCGCAGCAGTATACCAATGTGAATTAGGTGATTTTTTTCGCAGTGCAACAAACGCTACAATTTGACCGATCACGCCAGCATGATCCACGACGGCAGATACGGCCGGAGAACGCCAAGCCCGACGGCACAGCACGACGCAATCGCCTCTGAACACGCTCAGACGACCGCAAGCCACCCTTGGCCAATCGCATCTGCCAGTCCGCGCCCAAACGAACAAAGTCGCTGCAACGCCAGCGCCTCTTTTGAATTTCAAGCCGAATTAAATGCTGGAAGAATCAGTGTTTCAAAAAACCACCCAAATCATAATCACGCATTGATGTCGCCGGCCGGTGCTCGGGATGCGGACTGCGGCCGAGGATATGCTCACTTTGGCCAATCACGTGTGCACTTTCGCTAACAATGAGTGAATCGGGCCGCCGGGCGACCTCATCGGTTACTCAGGCAACACCGGGTATTGATCCGGCCCCCACCTGCGCCTCAATGTGACGACGGCCACGCCGGACGCAAGACGACAACGGTCCGTGCCAGTGAAATCTTCGACGGAACACGGTGCCTTGACCTGCCCACTGCGCAACCTCAGACCCACCGCGAATTTACCCTCAGAACATGTGTCAGCTACGGCCCAGCGCCAACCGCACCGACACCAAAGATCGGTGCCACCAGTCCCTATTCAACTCACCGCGCCTTACCCGCAATCACGCCCATGCGGCGCCAAGAGATCCAACTCCGGCCCTTTCGGCACGATCCGGGTTGGATTGATCATGTGATGTGACGCGTAGTAGTGCGTCTTGATGTGATCAAAGTCCGTCGTCTCGCGGGCAGCGGGCACCTGATACAATTCTCGCAGATATCCTGAAAGGTTCGGGTAATCGGCAATGCGCTGCTTGTTGCATTTGAAGTGACCGACATAGACCGCATCAAATCTGACAAGCGTTGTGAAAAGCCGCCAATCAGCTTCGGTGATTTGATCACCGACGAGATAGCGTGTTTCGCCTAAACGCCCGTCCAACCAATCAAGCGCTGCAAACAAGTCATCGAACGCGGTCTCATACGCCTTCTGGGTCGTGGCAAATCCGGCTTTATAAACGCCGTTATTCACGTCGTGATAAACCCGCTCATTGACCGCATCGATCTCAGCTTGCAGATCCGATGGGTAATAGTCCGGGCCGTTCGCGCCTGAACCGATGTCATCAAACGCTGAATTGAACATCCGGATAATCTCGGACGACTCGTTATTGACAGCTTTGTCCTGGTGCTTGTCCCACAACAGCGGAACCGTCACGCGCCCGGTATAGTCGGGGCGAGCCTTCACGTAGACCTCGAACAACTTCGAAGCTTTGCCGAGCCTGTCACCAGTCGCACCGGCAAAGTCAGTTTCAAAAGTCCATCCGTGTTCCAACATCAAGGGATGAACAACGGACACGTCGATTGCGTCCTCAAGCCCTTTGAGTTTACGGAAGATCAGCGCGCGGTGCGCCCACGGGCACGCCAGCGACACGTAAAGATGGTAGCGCCCGGCTTCAGCCTTGAACCCACTTTCACCCGTCGGCCCAGCGCGTCCATCGGCCGTAACCCAGTTTCGCAATTGGGACGCCTGTCGTTCAAACGACCCGCCTGTCTTGTCCGTGTCATACCACTTGTCCTGCCAAGTCCCATCGACCAGCAATCCCATCAGCTACCTCTATTCTTGGATAAAATTCTCAGCTTGGAAACGCTGCGGGCGACAAGCAGGTTCCCATGGCCGGGACAGACTGACCACGCAATCCGGGATAAAGATCGCACGGTGCGCCACAACATCCTAACGCATTACGGTCGTCGCCAGCGCGTCCGCCAACACACGCCCCACACACGCATACGACCGGTCATTAAGGTGAAAGCGATCGGGTGCAAGAAGGTCATCAACATCGTACTGCGCAGTCTCAACCAAGTGCGTCATCAACTGATAACGGCGAAACACCGGCACGCCATGCTCTACACCAATGGCACGGACCAGGTGCAGGTATTTGCGATACCCCTGCACCTTGATTGATCGCGGATAGTACTGCTGATCAACAAGGACGACATCGATGCCAGCAGCTCGCATGCGGGCAAGCCCGGCCTCGACCGTTTTGCGAAATGCGGCTTGGTCGACACGGCGAATGGCGTCATTCACACCTGTCTGCCAGATGACGAGATGCGGCTGAAGTGACAGCACATCCTGGTCCAGCCTCGCCAGCATGTGGGTCGCGAGTTCACCACCTTTGCCACGATTGTAGATCTCAAACCTTTGACCGGGAAACCGCATCCGCAGCCGATGAGCGAGCCGCGCCGGATAAGTCTGATCACGGCCACTGGCGCCTGCCCCAGCCGTGCTCGATGACCCCAGAGCTACAATGCGGACAGGCGCATCAGCATCCAGCGCACCCCGATCAAGCGCACCTTTGAGAACCGGCAGCGGCCCGCCCAGTTGGACCAGACCGGCAGGCGGAATGCAAATGGGTTTGGCCAAAACCGGAGTGAGGAAACCGGAAGTCAAAACCATGGAAACAGCAAGGGCCACCGTGGCAGGTACAGCCCGCCAGGACATCACAGAACGCAGCATCACAATGAAAAGTCCTCATTTACGCTCAATAGAAACGACATCAAAAAACAAAAAGCCGGAGGCGGACCGAAGCGAGCGGTCCGCCTCCGTGAGACGTCAAGTCAAACGCAACAACCAGCCGCTCAAACGAGCAAACGACAGGTCCTGGTCACGCTCAATCGCTAGAGACCAGCTACGCCTCCCCTGGTCGTATAACGCTTCCAAGTGACAATAACTTTCGCCCCAATCCTGGTGCGGTTGTACAGATCGATGGCGTGGTCGTTGTACATCCGCACACACCCCGATGAAGCCGCCTCGCCAATCGTCCAAGGCGCGTCCGTGCCATGGATGCGGTAAAACGTATGCCCCAGGTAAAGTGCGCGCTTGCCCATCGGGTTCTGCGGATGCCCGCCAGGCACATAGCTTGGCAGACGCGGGTTGCGTTTCAACATCGACTGCGTTGGGCGCCATGCCGGATTCTTACGCTTCTGTGTCACCCGCAAAACGCCGTCCCAACGAGCAATCGCCTTCGGAATGCCAATGGGATAGGAAACCGCCTCCCCCCGGCCCGTTAACTTATAGAGCCGACGATCTGCGAAGCTGACGATGATTGTGCCTGGACGCTCTGACGTTTTAATCGAAACCATTTGCTTCGGCAGTTTGCCGCCGCCAAAGAAGCCTTGAGCGTTGGCACTCGGCGCAGTGATGGCAAACAGTGCTGAGGCCACGATCGCAAAGCCGACCACGCCCATCTTGCCTGGAACACGCAGACCCGACAAAGACAACGGCTGAGCCTTCAAGTGAGCACGCGCCTCGTCAAATGTCTCAGATATCCGCGTCCACAGATGAGGTGCCGTATACAGGTCACCGCCACCGCGCACCATCAGCACGAAACCCGCAGCGGCCAGAGCAAACTCTCGCTTGATGGCATTGAGGTTGCCGATGAGCGACTTATCAAGCGACAGCTTACCCAGCATGTAGACGATCATCATGACGACCATCGCCCCACCGGCAACCCGCGCCGCCCGTGCATCGACGATCATGGCAAGACCAGCCAGGATCATGAGGAACGCAGGCATGCCAAAGTCTTTGATGTTTGCCATGCCAGCGAAGAAACCGCCGACCAACAAGGTTGCTGCCAGCGAAAGACGCAACAACAAGCCAAGATGCTCCCAGTTTACGAGAGGCTTCAGGACACCTGGGCCCATCAATCTTTGATCAAGGCTGCGTGCGCCTGATCCAAGATTGAACAGAATGAACATGAGACCCGAAAGCGTGATGTCCCTGATCTGAACCAGCAGCGCAGGAGCCAGATAGGTTTTTTCTGTCACCGCGACTCCCGGCGTCAGCACAACAGGCAGCGAGAACACGAACGTCCAAAGGAGGAACCCGTAGAACAGAGCCAGCGGGCGAACGAACAGCCCCACGAGCAGGGCAATGCCCGACAACAGCTCAAACGATGACAGGGCAGTCAAAAAGGCCCATGGCGAAAACCACGCTGCCGGCCCGAACAGATATTCCAGAAAGAAGGTGTTGATGTAGCCCTTCGGCCCCGTGTAGAGCGCAACGATGGCGTCTGAACGTGCAGGATCGATAAGCTGCGACAGCTTGCTCCACCCACCGATTGTGAACACCGCACCAAGGCCGAGACGTAACATGAGGGCGGTCATGGCGTTGGTCGACAGCTTTTCAGCTGCCCCGCCAAGATTGCCGCCCGGTAAGGCGGACCCGTCTGAAGTTGAACCCATGATCATTGATCCTCAAAGATCGCGCGCACGGCTATGAACTCGGTTGAACACCGGCACGCAGCAGAACGAAAACAAGGAATTGAAAAGCAGTCAGCGTTACCGAAACGCTCTGCCTGACATTTGAGGATCAGCTTCGCGGAGGTGGAGGATCAAGAAGTCCGATGTGTGAGCAGAGCCTGTTGGCGTCATAGACCGGCAGGGGCTTAACCGCTCGGCCATCTGGACGTGTGATTTGCGATCCATCACCCATCGCAACGGCTTGCTGGGCCCCGCAAACGCCGATGCGTGTGCAAGTGCACGCCGCTTTGTCGTTATGCGTTTCGATCATCACCGGTTGACGCGCAACTGGCAGGTCGGATGACGCCACCACTTCCGTAGAAGAGGACAGGAACGCAGGCGCAGGTGTCGCCGACAACTCGAAAGTCATCGACACCATCATTATCACAACCATTAGGATCGGCCGTGCCCACATCCGTTCACATCCCTTTTGCACGGACTTAAAGATGCCACAGTTTGCCATGGTGTACCAAAGCACGTTGACTCACGCTTGCGTGAATGTGTCGACGGCGCAACAACATAGAGTTTTCAAGCACATGACAACAAAAATTGAGAACGTTGCGGACTACCCCAGACCACCCGCGCTGGAGCGAGTCACCGTCCCAATTGTCGTCGAATTTGGAGGTCGCCGGATCGCTGAAGCCAGCGAAGGTTTTCGGGTTCTGGAAACATACCACCCGCCGACATATTACGTGCCGATGTCGGCATTTGCGGACGCAAGCCTGAAGCCATCAGAGGGTCGGTCGTCATTCTGCGAATGGAAAGGGCGGGCACGCTATTTTGATATTGTCAGCGGCGACAAAGTCGCGACCGCCGCGGCGTGGACGTACCCAGACCCAACACCGCGTTTCGTCGAGATCCGTGAGCATGTGGCGCTCTACGCAGAACCGATGGACCGATGCATCGTTGGCGGCGAAGTCGTGCAACCCCAGCCTGGCAATTTTTACGGCGGCTGGGTGACCTCGAACATCACCGGCCCGATCAAAGGGGCGGCTGGCACCAACCATTGGTGAGCAAGCAACGTGCAAACAAAGAACGGACCAGACATTGCTGTCTGATCCGTTCCCTTTGAAAGGCTCCCGTCCGCAAAACTTCAGAGCCTTTAAAGCGCTTCGATGCACTACTGGATGTCGAAGCGAATACCTGTGCGGATTTCGTGGTCGTGACGTCCCTCGACTTCGACCGTTGAAAGCCCGTTGAACGTTGGCGTCGCGATCGCAACCGAACCGCCGGAATAGACATAGCGGTAACCTAAGTCCCAATGAAGGCCATCGCGCATTTCATAGCCCACACCAGCCATCAGCGACAATCCCAATCCGACACCTGTCGTGTCGTCACCGCCAGCTAGGTCGGCCACGGCGCCCGCACCATTACATGTGTTGCTGGTGAGACTGCCGATGGTCTCAGTGTACTGTGTCTGCCGGAAGCACGTCGCGCTCTCCGTGTAGTCACGGTTGATGTGGTGGAAGACAAAACCGACACCGGCGCCTACATAAGGCTTGAAGCCATAGCGTGCATCGAGATCGTAATACATGTTCGCCATCAGCATGTAGCTGCTGAGGTCGGTTTGTTCGGACCGGTTGACGTCATAAAAGAAGTCCCGGTAAATCTCGGGCGCCGTAAATGCACCGACGGTGACATTCCCGCCGTTGGTCGCCGCTTCATTGTTGCGGATCCGCCCGACAAAGCTTGTTGGGTTCTCGACGATCCGCTGCGCAAGCCGCTTCTCACCCGTCACATCAAAGCGCCAGGCATCTGTCAGATAGGCACCCACACCGAAGCTGATGACGCCTTGACCCTCGAGGTCTTCAAACCCGATTGTGCTGACCGCGCTGCCCGTACGTTCCGTGTCAAAAGAGCTTGGCCCGATGGTATTGGGCTCGAAGACGGAATCGACATTCCCAGAGCTGTTGAAGTTGTATCCGATGTCACCGCGCAGGTACCACTGCGGCTCGTAATCAGGGATCGGAACAGGCGCTGGCACGGGAACACCAGCGTGTCCGACGCCATAGTCCTTCATGCCAGCCGCGCCAGAATGCCAGTCGGCGGCAAGAACAGGAGCGGCCGTTGTCGCCATGAGCGCCAGGCCCAGCGATAGGCTCAACATTTTCCGGGTCATGAGCATCAATCTCTTTTTTCTTCGGGCCGCGCACATGGATTTTCCACGCCGCCACGTCATCTGATCTCGAACGAACCGACCGTGAATTCGCACCAATGGAAAATGAGCGAGCGCACGGACGAACAAGCAGCTATCGGATCAACCGATCGCCGGATACGAACGCGCCACGAATGCAAAAAAAGGAACTGGAACTGAAACGCTCAAACAGCTGTCGCGAACCCGACACATGGATGACCGGGACACGCATCGACAGTTTAAGACCATGAACCGCAACGCCATTTGGTTGCGCATGACACACGGCCTCACGAAGTGCCGTGTGAAGGGTCACACAGACCTCGTCTTCGCAAATCACTATGCGCTGGAAGGTTTAAGGGAGGCTTAATCGCCGTCCCGCATTCAGGCAGACGTGAGAAAATTCGTACACGCCACCTGGAATGGAAGCAGCCCTAGACAAGAAAAGGGCGCCCGCAAATGGGCACCCTGTCTTCAAATCAATTCATCGGTGGGAACCGCCACTCAGCCCCTGTCCATGGCGGATGCAGGTGGCCTATCTAAGCCGCATGCGCAACCGAGCGCACCGCATCGCAGATGTCGCCGACGACAGAATCAACCAGGGCCTGATCATCACCTTCCGCCATGACCCGGATCAGCGGCTCCGTCCCTGAAGGACGGATCACAAGACGTCCGGCGTTCCCCAGGCGGCTCTGCGCATCCGCAATCGCTTCTTTGACGATGTCTGCATCAAGCGGCATGCCGTTCGCATACCGAACATTTTTGAGAACCTGCGGCAGCGGCGTAAACCGTGCGCACGCCTCCGAGACGGGCTTGTCCGTGGACACCACCACCGCCAAGACCTGCAATGCCGACACGAGACCATCTCCGGTCGTCGTGAAGTCCGACAGGACAATATGGCCTGACTGCTCCCCGCCGACGTTGTAGCCGTGCTTACGCATATGCTCGACAACGTAGCGGTCACCAACCGGCGTCCGCGCCATGCTCAGCCCGATGTCCTGCAAATAGCGCTCAAGTCCAAGGTTGCTCATCACGGTCGCAACAATCCCGCCGGCATAGAGCCGCCCGCGCCGGTGCCAGCTTTCGCCGATCACAGCCATCAATTGATCGCCATCGACCACCTGGCCCTTCTCATCGACGATGACAACACGGTCCGCATCCCCATCGAGTGCGATGCCGATGTCAGCACGCACTTCCTTGACCTTGTCGACAAGCGCATCGAGTGACGTCGATCCGCACTTCAAATTGATATTAAGCCCGTTCGGGTCAGCACCGATTGCGATGACCTCAGCACCGAGTTCCCACAAAGCCTTGGGTGCAACCGAGTATCCAGCCCCATGTGCGCAGTCGATGACAATCCGCAGACCATCCAGCCTCAGGTTGCGTGGCAACGTCCGTTTTGCGTATTCAACATAGCGCTCTTGGGCGCTTTCAACGCGCTTGGCCCGCCCGATCTTATCGGCAGCCGTCAGCAAATCCGACGCATCCGCCTCAATCAGTTCCTCGATGCGCAATTCCATGTCGTCGGACAGCTTGTAGCCATCCGGATCAAACAGCTTGATCCCGTTGTCATCAAAGCGGTTGTGCGAAGCCGAAATCATGACGCCAAGATCCGCCCGCAACGATCGCGTCAACATGGCAACCGCAGGTGTTGGCAATGGTCCTAGCAGAAACACATCCATCCCGACCGATGTGAAACCCGACATCAAAGCCGCTTCCAGCATATAGCCCGACAATCGCGTATCTTTGCCGATCACGACACGGTGGCGATGCCCGCTCGCAGCTGTCTTGAAAACGGTACCAGCCGCCATCCCGACTTTTAAGGCAACCTCTGACGTCATCGGATGGTGATTCGCCAGCCCTCTGATTCCATCGGTTCCAAAATAGCGTCGTGCCATGATCTTCATGCCTCCCCAAACCTCATGTCGCATCGAGGTCGCGTGATTGTTATCAAAGACCCTTTAAAGCAATCAAAATGTTTTATCTGCACCGCACCATCTATCTTGCGCCACCGCGTGGTGTGCAGGCGACAACTTGATTGATTACACCAAAAACCATGCGATTCGGCGCTTGGATGGGGATTTTTGCGTGCAAAACCGGCACCATACGTTGGCAAAGCCAAGCAGTATTGGAGCGTGGCGGGTGGCTGAGATAGACGCCAAACTCAAGCGGCAAAGTGGCCACCCATTCGTACTCGTTTCCTTAGCCTGACGTCAGCGGTCTTGAAAAGAGGGAGCGATCAAGGTCCATTGCGGTTCTGAATTGCCAGCATGGCCTTTAAATCAAATCGGAGTGTCGGGGGAGACATGGGTTACTTCTTGGCCGTTGCCAACCGCAAAGGCGGGGTCGGCAAATCAACGATTTCCGTCATGCTCGCGCACGCGTTCTCAATCTGGGGTGGGCAGAAGGTTCTGGTCATTGATCTCGACGCCCAATCGAACTCGTCCCTGATCCTGATCGGTGGATCGCAATGGATCGAGAGTCAGCACAAATCGCGCAACATCGCTGCCTACCTCGAAGACCGCATGTATGCCACCAACCCCATTGCAGAATACATCGTGGATGGTTCAGGCGACATCACCAACGACGAGGGCCAGGCACCCCCACTCACGCTGCTGCCCGGATCCCTCAACTTCGAGGACATGCAGGACGAGCTGATCTCGTTTTATTCCCGCGGCAACGTCCCCTTCCGCCAGGCAAAGCTGAAATGCGCAAACCACTTCCGCCAGGCGCTGAACTTCGCAGCCCCCCTTGCAGACATTATCATCATGGATTGCGCGCCGGGACTGTCAAACGCCACATCAGCCGCTTTGAAACTGGCCGACACGGTTGTCGTGCCCTTCCGGCCCGATGCGGTCTCCGAACTCGCCATTGATAAAATCTCGACGATCATCGAGGAAAGAGACTTCGATAATGTCATCAAGATGCCGATGGAATCACGAAAGTATGTCGGGTTGGCCAACTACGTCAGGCCCGGTGGTCGTGATCGGGTTTTCATTGACACCATCGGCTTCCATCATCCCGTTCTGAAGGCATCAATGCCGTTGTCTCAGGATCTCGCAAACGCATTTTTCTACGCCGATGAACCACAGACGATGGACGAAAAGTACGGCGGAGCACTTCTGCCAATGCGTGCAGTGTATGACGAGTTGATGAAAAAGCTGGCGTTGTCTGCCCGCGCTGCCTGACCGTACCTGGCGGGAGCCTAAAGGTTAGCTGCCCCCGGGTGAAAATCGGATTGTTTGCCCGAGAGCGAACCCGGTTTAGCTGGATGAGACCACTTATGAAAACCACAACGCGAAAACTCTCCGGCCCCACCAAAGACCGCTTTTTTAAGCGCTTTTTCAAGGACGAGCCGGGTGTGTCCGATGACCTGGCCAACCGCTTGGCCCGAAAATCATCGGAAACGTTTTCGAGCGTGCGCGTGCGCCCCATCAGCTACGCAGGCGTTCTGGCGAACCGGTCCACCAACCACAAAGAAGCGCCAGAACCAACAACGTCCAGTGACCCGGCAACGCCGAGTGACGCTGCAACGTCGCGTGACACGGCAAACGTCGACGCAGCACCGGTGGAACCCAAGGCCGGATCAGACAAGACACCCGAAGATGTTGACACACCCAGCCCGCCACGCCCCGTTGAGCCGTCGCCCGACATAACTGCCGCCGACGAAAGCGAGCCCGTCAGCTTCGATCCCTACGCCTTTGGCTTGGTCCCGACCATGCAGCGCGAGGGAGAAGCCGGCCTTCTGGCCCGGCTGAACGAAGTCGCCCGCGCCGAGCATTTACGCGCCATGGCAAAGGCCCAGCAAATCGTCCTGCCTCGCGAACTCAGGACGGGAGACGAAACTGCCGAGACGTTGCGCGGCGCGATCATCAACGCCGTCTCAAAACGCATCGCAGATCGCCGCAGCGCCGCAAGCGACGCCTGATACACCGCTGCTACGAGACAGCAACAAGGGCGCATAGTACCCATGCGAGTCCGGGCGCCGACAACACGCGCCGGGCAGGAAATTCCAGCCGGCCCTCTCCCGGCTTAAGCAGCCGAAGTCGTGCCACCAATTGCTGCTCCAGAACCCGGGCCAGCATCTTCCTGACCCGCGGTAGCAGCGCGCCAAACCTCCAGCGCCTGCTTCGTTTCAGTCACATCATGCACGCGGACGATCTGGACGCCTTGCGCCACAGAACTCAGCGCCGCCGCAATCGAACCGGGCACCCGCTTGAGCGGATCATCCACATTGCAGAGTTGCCCGATGAGTTTCTTCCGCGATGCCCCCAGCAGAACCGGCACGCCTAATGCATGATACAGGCTCATGGCACCAAGCACCGCGACGTTGTGGTGCAAATGCTTGCCAAAACCAATCCCAGGATCAACGACCAGCTTGGCCTTCGCAATGCCTGCAGCTTCACAGGCAGCCACACGCCGCTCCAGAAAATCGAAAACATCGAGCACGACATCAGCGTATTGCGGATCATCATTCATCGTTTTCGGATCGCCTTGGGCATGCATCAACATGATCGGAAGACCGCTATCAGCCGCGACTTCAAGCGCGTCTGGATCAAATGTGAGGGCCGAGACATCATTCAGGATATCTGCGCCAGCGTCAGCCGCAGCCTGCATCAACCCCGCCTTGCGAGTATCAACTGAAATCAATGCATCCGTGCGCGCCCTCAGCGCTTCGAGGACAGGCAAGACCCGCTGCTTTTCCTCCTCGATCGGAACAGCCTCAGAGCCCGGCCGGGTGGATTCACCACCAATGTCGAGGATGTCCGCTCCCTCGTCGGCGAGCCGCAGCGCATGATCGACAGCCGCCTGAACACTACCCAGCCGCCCACCGTCCGAAAAGCTATCAGGCGTCACATTGACGATGCCCATGATGCGCGGCCGGTCCATGGACAAGCCACTGATGCGCGCACGTGGCTCTTGAAGCGCCTCAAACATATCGGCCGCTGGAAGCGTATGCCGCCCCCAATCGCGCTCAAAGAATTCCGACAGTGAAATGGTTGAGATCTGCCGCCCACGGCCCTTGCGCTCAATAATGTCGAGCGCGGTAAAGGCCAAAGGCCCGCCCGCAAGCCGCAAGCCGCCAAAGACATGCCCACGAGGCACCGCTTCAATATCGGTATCGTCATAGCCGGCAGGCAAAGGCACAAACCCGGTGGGCCGGATGTAGATGGATCGTTGCATGAGGTCCCCGTGCTGGCGTCGCGCCAAGGTCATGTTCGGCAAAAAGCCTGTCCCGTGAAGAAGGGGACGTGAGAAGTTTTGGTCCGTCGGAAACGAGCCGATCAAGTGAGTGGCAATCAAGCAGATCCAGGGGGCTGATGGCAAACTCCCGGCACATCCACTAAATGATCGAGAACTTAAAAGTCAGAACGCTTCGTTCGTTCAGTTCAAAATGAGCACGCTGTGAAGCAAGGAACGGATTGGGAGCAGGGAATAGGCTGAGGCTCACTTGCCCGCCACCGCCGAAAGCAAAAACGGCCACGAGAGGCATGCCCCCGTGACCGTAAGATATTGTTGTCAAGACCAGCCATCCGTTGGATTAGCCGACCATGAAGCCGGGGAAACCAGCCAACTTACGTCGGTTGTGGCTCCATACCGCCAGTCCCGGCATCAGGCTCGTCGCGCGGACGCGATGGCACACCTGCCGTTGGAACGGCCGAACCCACCGGGCCAGTTGGCGTATCGTTTTCATCCGGACGGTTGATCTTTTCTCCGCGCATGATGGCAGCCGTCTCTTCGCCCGTCAGCGTTTCATATTCCATAAGAGCCTGTGTCACGGCCTCAAGCTGCTCACGGTTTTCCGAAAGGATCTCCCACGCGCGATCATAACCGGCCGTCACAAACCGCCTGACTTCCTCATCCACCAGCTTGGATGTCGCTTCCGACATCATCTGGCTTTGCGAGTAAGCCTGACCGAGGAACACTTCCTGAGAGTTGGTGCTGTAGAGCAGCGGACCAAGCTTTTCACTCATGCCCCACTCCGTCACCATCGACTTCGCGAGACTTGTGGCCTGATTGATATCACCCGCCGCACCTGAGTTGAGATGGTCCTTGCCATACACCAGTTGCTCAGCCACACGCCCGCCGAACGCCACAGCAAGACGCGCAACGCACCAATCCATGGTCCGAGTGTACTGATCCCGCTCAGGCAAACTCATGGTTACGCCCAGAGCCCGTCCACGTGGAACAATGGTGACCTTATGCAGTGGGTCTGTGTCCGGCTGAACGATGGTGACAATCGCATGTCCGGCTTCATGATAAGCCGTCATCAGCTTATCTTCTTCCGTCATCGCCATGGACCGACGCTCAGCGCCCATCAACACTTTGTCCTTGGCATCCTCGAACTCGTTTTGCGTCACAAGACGTTTGTTCCGACGCGCTGCAAGCAGCGCTGCCTCGTTGACGAGGTTGGCCAGATCTGCGCCTGAGAACCCAGGCGTACCGCGAGCAACAACGCGCGCATTGACGTCCGGTGCAATCGGAATTTTCCGCATGTGGACACTGAGGATTTTCTCACGACCCGAAACGTCTGGATTGGGAACCATAATCTGACGGTCGAACCGGCCCGGCCGCAGCAACGCTGGATCAAGCACATCCGGACGGTTGGTCGCCGCGATAATGATCACACCCTCGTTGGCTTCAAACCCATCCATCTCGACCAGCAACTGGTTCAATGTCTGTTCGCGCTCATCATTGCCGTTGCCAAGGCCCGCACCACGGTGCCGACCAACGGCGTCGATTTCGTCAATGAAGATAATGCACGGTGCGTTTTTCTTTGCCTGTTCGAACATGTCGCGAACCCGGCTCGCACCAACGCCAACGAACATTTCAACGAAATCGGAGCCCGAAATCGTAAAGAACGGCACGTTGGCTTCGCCTGCCACGGCACGGGCGATCAGCGTCTTACCCGTTCCCGGAGGACCAACCAGCAAGCAGCCGCGTGGAATACGACCACCAAGCCGCTGGAACTTCTGCGGATCGCGCAGGAACTCAACAATCTCTTGCAGGTCAGATTTGGCCTCATCGACACCAGCGACGTCTTCGAACGTCACGCGACCCTGCCGCTCGGTCAATAGCTTCGCGCGCGACTTCCCGAAGCCCATGGCCCTGCCAGACCCCGATTGCATCTGGCGCATGAAAAAGATCCAAACCGCAATGAGCAGCAGCATCGGGAACCAGTTCAGCAGCACATTCAGGATCGAAGGGACGTCTTCATCGTTCGGTGCGGCCTTGAACTGCACGTTCTTGTCGCGCAGACGTTGTACGATCCCAGGATCATCGGGGGCCAGCGTCACAAAGGCTGTGCCATTTTCGCTGAGGGTACCCGAAATCCGGCTTCCGGAAATCGTGGCTTCCTTAACGTTGCCTGCCTCGACCTGGTTCAAGAACTCTGAGTAAGAAATCTCATTGTCCCTCCGGCTTTCTGCCGGATTATTGAACAGGTTAAAGAGTGCTGCGAGCAAAACCAGGATCGCAACCCAGATGGCAAGCTTCTGGAAATTTGAATTCATATTGTTTCCCTTATCGCAGGATCGGGTTGCATGAGCCCATTCCAGCACAAGTCGAAGGTGTAATCAGCGCAGTCTTGAGAACGACAGTCGCGGCGGAGCTATCACAATTCTCCGATTTACGGCTTAACATAGGAGCGCCTACCCACATTGCCAAGCAGCCCTGACCGACCCAGTTGTCGCCCTCGTCTAAAGATGCAGCCAATCTGAACCGAAGTTGGCTACGAAATCGTTCATCTCGCGTTTCGGTCCGGGACCCAGATGCACCACCGATGCCAGTTGCAGGTGCCAGTGCTGGCCGTGGTTGCATGCTGTGCAAGGTAAACGGCCCGCTCGACCGCGATGGATCACGCCAGCCGTAGATCATAACCTTCGGCAAAAGGCCGCGCTGCGCGAAGTCTAAACCCTTTAAGGCCGGAAAATATGCTCCCGCGCCATGCCATTGTGATCGACTTGAGCTCCGGCGGCAGTGTCATCAGATACCGATGAAGCACCGGACAGGCCCATAACGCGCCATCCCTCCGAACCACGGGCATCGTCGCCATCGCGGCAGCGGGAAGCTTCAAACGTTCAATTTCGGGAATAGACCGCCGCAATTGGGTCCAGCCTGCGTCCCCCAATGGCCCAACGACACCATCTGAAATGGCGCTGCGGCTGACCTCGACACTGAAACGCCCGCCATCCCAGTGCGCAATCTCACCCGGAGCAACAGACCTGACAGGAAATGCGACCCGGCCAACCTCGCGGTAAACACGACAGACTTTCCCAGCACCACCAACCAACTCAATTTTGCAGCCACCAAGCGTCTTGCCAGCACCCGGTCCAGCGACCAACAGCCAGTCAAAGAGCGCCTCAACATCCGCCAGATCCGCATCGCGCGCCCCGCCACCGAAGGCCCGCAGCAAATCGCGAAGGATCGCAATACCGGCAAATCTGGTCTCAGCCGACGCAAACCGGGCAAACCCGCATGTTGCAAACAAACCGTTGCGCAGATCAAGCCGCTCCTCCCGGGATCCTTCGAACAGCGCCATGTCGCGCAGTCGGTCCGCGCTCGCAAATGCCCGAAGCTCACCAAGCCTTCGAGCACTTAAGGCAATCTTATCAGCCCGCATGCCCAGACCGTCCAGAATAGCGAGCGCCTTACGGAACCGGACACGTTCAAAATCGGTGTTGGTGTTACTGGCGTCTTGGACATAACCAACGCCAAGGCACTGGAGGTAGGCGAGCAGTCGCGCCCGGGGCAGATCGAGCAAAGGTCGCGCCAATGGAACATCAGGCAACGGCCTGCCATCCGCCCATAAGTTCAGCGCAATCCGGTCCATGGCCTGCATACCCATGAGGCCATCCGCACCACTCCCCCTGGCCAGTCGCATCAACACGGTCTCGGCCTGATCCTCAAGGTGGTGCGCCATGACCAGCGTACGAGGGACCGATGTGTCGGAAGGCCGGCTAAAACCGTCATGGTCACGGTCATCAACTTCGCCATGAGCGCTGTATTCACGCAACGCATGGCGCGCCAGCAGATACCGCCGCGCATTTCGTGCGGCCTCTTGGAGCCCGCTATCCATCTGGTCATCGGGAACCCATGTCAGCGTCTGATGCGCAAGACCGAGGTCTGCCGCGTGCCTAGCAACGAAAGCGGCTTCACCCGCTGAGCCCGGTCGCAAACTATGATCGACCGTCACAACGTCCAGCCACACATCGGAGATGAGCTGTGGACCCCGCGCCTGCATCCAGCGGGCGACGAGGAACATCAGTGCCATCGAGTCTGGCCCGCCTGACACGCACAGCGTCAGGCGACGACCTTCAAGCATCCCAAACAGTTCGTTTGCTTCGTCTTCACCAATCAGCTCGGCGTCATCGTGCATTAAACGCGGCATGGCCAGACCTGGCTTTAGCAACCAAAGCGGCTGCGCTCGGATTGTGCCTTACGCTTCACATGCGCAGGCGCTTGCGGAAAACGGACCGTCAATTCACTCAAAGATGAGCAGGCCGCATCTTTCTGGCCAAGCTTTTCCAACGACATGGCCAACTTCAACAAGCTGTCTGGAGCCTTGGAGCCACTCCGGTAGTCCTCATAACCCTTCAAAAACGCACCGGCCGCAGACTTATATTGCCCGCGAACAAAATAGGTTTCACCCAGCCAGTATTGCGCATTCGACGCCAGCTGATCCTGCGGGAACCGTTTCACGAAATCACCGAAGGCCGACTCGGCAGACGTGTAGTCCTGCTGCAGAAGGTATCCGTAGGCCGTTTCGTAGATCGATTTCGTATCATCGGTCCCAATCGGCGCACGCGCGACCTGTTGAGATGCAGATGAATTCCACCCGCCAGCGCCCAAGGACGGTTCAGCCGGCTGTCCGCCCGCACCACCTGACAGATAGCCGCCGATCGGATCATTGAGCGCCCCGCCGCCATCGGCAGGTGTAATCGTCGTCGACCCAAACCCGCCGCCGGCTACCGGAGCCTGACTCGCCGTGCTGCCGCGAAAACGCGGCTCGGTTGAAGCGTAATTCGAGGCCCCGCCGTAAGGCTGGCCACCGACCGCATCGCCCCGTCGCCCACCACCCGTGGCAGCACCCATTTGGCGAGACAGTTGCTCCATTTGTGCGCTTAAGGCCCGGATCTGGGTCTCCATGGTGTCCAGGCGTGCGCTGTCGGCACCTGCGCCGCTGGCGAAGTTCCCGCCGCCATAGCCACCGCCGCTGATGACGGGAGCAGACCCCGCGCCTCCGGCAGCGCCAGAGCCGGCAAGCGATTCCAACGTCCCAATGACCACCTGCATATCGACGAGTTGCTGCTCAAGTTGCTGGACGCGTTTTTGAAGCTCACCGGTTTCAGCGGACTGAGCCAACGCTGAAGCCGGGCCCCAAAGCACTGCGCCCGACACCATCAGGCAAGCGACAGCGCGCATCGGCCATGGCGAGCCAGCCATTGACCGGCGTAGCCGTGAACAAGGTCTCGGTTGGATTTCAAAAAATTGCATAATGTCCTCGTGACCGGGCGAACGTGCGGGCGTCAATACGAACGAGACACCGAGAAGCGACGGGTTCGAAAGCGCGTTGTACCGCAGAGTGCAGATGCGCGAGGTTCATTGCAAGGCCCCGCTGCACCTGCACTGTGCGTGGTCCGCGGTGACGCAAACGAAAACGAGCAGTTCAGCAACCGGTTTGTAAGCAACGAGACTGCCACAAGAGCATATGCGGCATGTTCATGAACAACGATTGAAAAAGCTTGCCCTCAAAGGGTCGCTTAAGCCCTCGACAGCTTAGCCCGCCACACGGCTGTTGAGCACTGTTTGAGCGCGGCGGTTCTGCGACCAGCATGAGATGTCGTCGCAAACAGCAACAGGCCGCTCCTTGCCGTAAGATATCGTTCGCACGCGCGAAGAATTGATCCCGCTCTGGGCCAGGAAGTTCCGAACCGCGGTCGCACGCCGCGCACCCAACGCGATGTTGTACTCCCGTGTCCCCCGCTCGTCCGCGTGCCCTTCAACTGTGATCGTGAACTGAGGGTACTTCTGCAGCCACTGCGCCTGCTTCTGAAGGGTCTGACGCGCCTCCGGCGTGATGTCGGAGCTGTCCGTCGAGAAATACACGATGTCACCAACGTTCACGCTGAAGTCTCGTTGTGAACCGGGACGCGCATAGCCGCCGGCCCCATTGGCCCCACCGGGTCCAAGCTGGGCTGAGTCGGGTCCAGCCTGATTCGACGCGCATGCTTGCAACGTTGCAGCTGCCGCGATCAGTACCAACCCGCGTGCGAACGTTCCTTTAAATAAGGAGCCCGCTGAATACCATACCGCCATGTCGTATCCCTCTCGGTCGTGCGATGATCGGACTGTGTCCGTCACCCACGGCAGCTTCGTCCAAAGACGCTTTCTTAAACGAGCTACGCCCGTAGTCGTACGAAATTGTGACGGTGAATTCATACTTGGCCAATCTGTTACACCCGTTGCGCACAGGCTCGGAATGGATTAGCCGCAGCGAGCGGAAAATCGTGACAATTCAGCGACACCGCCCAAGCTCGGAAGCGCTCCGCTCCAACGGGTGGGATTGCGGCAAAATATCCCTAGCTCGCCGCATGACCGCTCAATAGATCTGGTTCCCGAAATCAGTGTCAGGTGTTCAGAATGGTTTGTGGGATGGCATCGCGATTCAAACAGCAATCGCGCCAACCGATCGTCACCGACAGTGGAATACAGCCCAACATCAAGGCTTCTTTCCCGGCCAAATAAAGCTCCGGCCCTAATACGGGTCCAGACACAGGTCTGAACTCAAGCCAAAGCCAACTGGAATGAAAGTCCGCACAACTCAGGCCTGCCACCTCGTGAGCTGACCGACCCAACAGACATGAAAAAGGCCGGACTGCATACGCAGGTCCGACCTCTTTCAAACGATTGCCCCGCCTAATGCGGAGCAGTGTCCGCTTAGCGTGCCAGTTCAGCAGCTGGAACAGCAGCACCAAGTTTCATTGGTGTGTGTGGAACTTCACGACGGCAAGCGCCGAGAGCAACAGCAGCAACAACGGCAGCGATGATGATTGTGTTTTTCATAGTCATGTCTCCAAGAATAGCCTGTAAGGCTTGGTAACCTAAGATTTAGCGCGCAACTTCAACGGCAACCGGAACGTCGGCACCGAGTTTCATTGGCGTGTGTGGCACTTCGCGACGGCACGCGCCGAGCGCAACAGCTGCGATGACCGCTGAAATAACGATCAGCCCCTTAACAC
>JBCBRH010000048.1:0-19935 GCA_039819785.1 Pseudomonadota bacterium
GCGGCGAGCATCCTCCAGCGAAGAAATTCAACGGTGGCCAGAAAGTTCTGTTCTGGCTTGTCATGCTGGGCGGTGCGTCCATTTCCTTGTCAGGCCTCCAGCTGCTGTTCCCCTATGAACTGCCGATGTTCGCCAAGACATTTGCATTCCTGAATACCTTCGGCTTGGGCCTGCCAACGCAGCTGACACCAAACCAGGAACAACAGTTCGCAACCAGCTGGCACGGCATCATGGCGCTGTTCTTGACCGTCGTGATCGTTGCGCACATCTACATTGGCTCGATCGGAATGGAGGGCGCGTTCGATGCAATGGGCTCCGGCCAGGTGGATGCAAATTGGGCGAAGGAACACCATTCCATCTGGGCTGAGGAAGTCATCGAAGGTGAGCGCCTCGCACCACGCGGAAGCGGCGGAGCGAGAGGTGGTGCATCCGGCAAGCCGGTCCCAGCCGAATAGCGTTTCAGGCTCATGAGAAGCGTGAACGCCTGCATTGAGGGGCTCCGCGCGGTGCAACACCTGCCCCGCGTGGCTGCCCTGGCTCTAGGTCTACGCTCGTCCATGGCCATTGCCGGTTCGGTCGGTCTGCTATCTGGAGTAGCCTTCGTCGCTCATGCAGCCGGCAACCTCCCAGCCGGCAACCCCCATACCGAAAGACCAGCCGTCTCCCCTTCGAAGGTGGCCGATCCGAAGCCTGCCGCCTCAAACGCAGACCCCGCGCCGCCTGATCCAGCGCCTCTTGCCAGCTTGAAAGGGCACGGCGGCCCTGTGAAGGCACTGGCGGTGTCGACCGACGGCACCAGACTTCTCAGTGGGTCGTTTGATTACTCGTTCATCCTGTGGGACGTGGCATCAGAGCCACCCAAGGCCATTCACCGCTTTGATGAAGTTGATGGGGCCATCAACGCCGTCACCTTCATAAACGATGGCCAGCGCCTGCTCGCCGCCGGGGATGCCGGGACGGTCGTGATCGCCGACGTCGCATCCAAATCAATCACGACCCGCTTAAAAGGCCATCAGGCCAAGATCGTCGGCGTTGCAGTCTCCAGTGACGGCAACCGCGCGGTAACCGCGTCGTGGGACCGCACCGCACGAATCTGGATTTTAGGCGAAACACCATCCGCCGGGCCGGTCCTGAAAGACCACGCGGCCCCGGTGAACGCGGCCACTTTTTCAACGGATGGGCGCTCCGTGTTTACAGCCAGCGCCGACGGCAAAATACGCCATTTCGATGCGGGCACCGGTGAGCTTATTCGCGTCATGCACAGCCATGGCTGGGGCATCAACGCGCTGAAGGTGGTGCACGACAACGGACAAGACGCGCTGGTCTTTGGCGCGATTGATGGCCACGTCGGCTTCACGGACAGCACCACAGGCGCGGTGGTAGACGTGCCCTCAGAACTTAATGGGCACGAAAAACCGGTCCTAGCGCTCGCTCTGCGCGCGACTGCTTCTCTGTCTGCAGCACCCGATAAGCAAATCAACAGCTTGCGCGCCTCATCGGACGGCGGCGGACTGATTATTGTCGCAACCGACAAAGCCGTTCTGGAAAGTTTCCAAAACCCCTACGGGCCCGTATGGGCTCTGGCCTTCTCGGGGGACGGCAAGAGCCTCTACTACGGCGGCCTGGATGACGCGATCCACCGCTGGCGGATTTCCCCGCGCCTCCCCTTCGAGCCTGTCGAAAGCCCTTATCCCAGGCGCTTTCAGCTCAGCGGCACACCTGATGATCCCGTCGCCTGGGGAAAAATCCAGTTTGCCCGGAAATGCAGTGTCTGCCACACTCTGGAGCCCGATGGGAAAAACCGTGCAGGCCCGACGCTTTACGGTATTTTCGGCCGGCGGATTGCCACCCTTCCCGGTTACAGCTATTCGCCAGGCCTGAAGAACCTGGACATCGTCTGGTCGCCTGAGACGGTATCAAGACTTTTCGAACTTGGGCCGGAACACTTTACACCCGGCTCGAAAATGCCGTTGCAGAAAATGCGGGACCCAAAAGCCCGCGCCGCCCTGATCGCTTACCTTGAAGTCGCAACAACGCCAACTGCGCCGCGCGACGAAAAAGGTACGCAGCGCAAAGAACAAGAAACCGACAAGCCATCCACGCAAGCCCCCCGGGGTGCGAAGGAAAAGACCGGAGGAAACGCCAAATGAAAGCCTTCCTGATCAGCACCGCAATTCTGGTGGTCGTCACAGTCGGTGCTGCCATGGCACTGGGCACGATCAATGAAACCTCATCGGACGCCTTCACGGTCGAAAACAACGTACGGCTATGATGCAGTGAGTGTGAAGGCCCCAGGCAAAACCAAGTCCGATTCGGCACCGCTGCGCGCGATTGCAGCTGTAGCCGCGACGCTTCTGGTCGCATCGCCGATAGCTGTAAGCCAAACCGAAGCACGCAGTCTGTTCGTTGATACATCGGCGGAAAGCCTGGAAGACGCCATGGCCTCCGTGGTGGTCATCCTGCCGGAGTGGCCGAAGGATGCAAAACGCACCGAAGAGCCCGAGGCAAGCGGGGTCGTTTGGACAACCGGTCGGCATATCGTAACCGCGCACCACGTCATCGCGAAGGCTCGCACCATCCAGATCAAAACGCGCGATGGCCGCATTTTGCCAGCTCAGCTGGCGGGGCACGACGCTGCGACAGATCTCGCCCTACTCCGGATCAACGACGATCTGCCACCAGCAACCTTCGCAACCGGTGATCCGGCTCCAGGCGAACAAACCTGTGCCATCGGCAACGCGTTCGGACTTGGCCTGTCGCTCACCTGCGGCGTGGTCTCCGCGATCAATAAGGCGGGCGTTGGCTTCAACCCCATCGAGGACTTCGTGCAGACGGACGCCGCCGTCAATCCAGGCGCATCCGGCGGTGCGTTGGTCAATCGCGACGGTCAGATCATCGGAATATTGTCAGCCATCTTCACAAAGACATCGGACGCAAACATCGGCGTGAACTTTGCGGTCTCGACGGCCCTGACCCAACGCATCGTCAATGATCTGCTGGACGATGGCCGTGTTGTCCGGCGCAACCCCGGCGTCCGGCTTGCAGGGCGCTCAGGCCGGTTTCGCGGCGCACCAGGCAGGCTCATGGCGCCTCGCGTCGTTGGCGTTGCGACGGGTTCTCCGGCGGAAGCCGCCGGACTGGCCATCGGCGATGAGATCATTGAGGCTGCTGGCCGGCGCACGCAGACACCGGCAGAGTTTAACGCAGCCCTCGATTTGGCGCGCGTCTCAGGAAGCCTCAAATTGCGCGTGGCGCGCGGAACAACTGAAATTGAAACCACGCTGGAACTCGGCAAGGTGGTGCCGCGTGGACAGTAGTGTCTGACCGCAAACCGGCAGTCTCCGACGAACAAGTGGGGGGGATGACCGAGAGCACAAATCAAAAAAGGAAACACCAATGGCTGAAATCGACGAGGAAAAATTCAACCTATCCCTGCGCAAGTTTCTCAAGCAGGTTGGCGTCACGTCCCAGCGTGAGATCGAAAACCTTGTGCGCACGAATGACGGCGTGCCAAGCCCGCTGAAGGTGAAGGTGGTCCTGACAGCTGAAGGCACCGGCTTGACACATACCGTGGATGGCGAAATCGAAGTTGGATAGGCCGCAAATGAAACCTTCCAGCGGGTCCGTTGGCAACGGCTATGACGCGAACACGGAACTCACCCAACCAGCGCTGCCTCCGATCCTGACCGCACACGTCCAGGCCGCTGACGTGGACGTGTTTGAGGCTGCTGTCGATAGCGCAGCTTCAGGGAGTCTGGGAGCTGCAGATTGCCTGTGGAGCACCAGAACGGCACGTGCCGAGTTTGCCATCGTTCTTGAGCCCGATGTGGCAGCACATGCGGCAAAACAAATGGGCCCGCTGATGTTTGGTGCCGTGGCCGACAGCCTGGGGGTTCTGATGCCGCCGAAAACGTCAGTATTATTGCGCTGGCCATCCACAGTGCTCGTCAACGGTGCCAAGGCAGGTCACATCAACCTGGCGATCGCAGAACCACGAACTCCGTCAGACCAGCCAGACCCGTCGACCAGCACCAATGTCCCCGATTGGCTGGTCGTGGGCGCAAGTATCCGCCTTTACCGGTCAAACAAGGGAGCTGAGCCAGGCTCCAATCCAGATGAGACCGTGCTGCATGAAGAAGGTGGTGGAGACCTGGAACGCTCGCAGGTCATCCAATCCATCGCTGCGCACTTTCTAACCCGGTTGAACCACTGGCAGGATGGTGGCTTTGCTTCAGCACACGACAGCATCATTGGCCGCATCGAAGGGCACGAACAACCAGCCGATATCCAAGGCCCGGATGGAACAACATGGGCTGGCGCAACGGTTCTGGGCATCAGCGAAGACGCCGAGCTGCTGATCAAATCCAACACCGGCGAGCATCTGGCGCTCCCTCAGTTCATCGACCCGCAGCCTGATGTTTCTTGATCGCCGATGTGTTCTCTCACTTTCATCTGAAGCCAACATGGCCCAGCCTCCAACCAAGAGACCGCCACCCGGCTGGAATGTCCCGTAAACGACAACAGAATAAAGCGTGTCCTACGAACGTGAGCACGCTTCAGGAAAGGGTAAACCGGTGCGACGACTGCTGCGAACCATCCGCTTCGATGGCAGTGACGCCTATGTTTATGACCTGGCCGCCGAACCAGGCGAATGGGCCGTGTCCGGTGCATTTGCATTTTCCAACGCCGGTCCCGGGCAGTTGGTCGGTAAAACACGTCAGGCTTTTGCCAACGGCTTCCTAGGTGTCCAAACCTTCGGGCGGTCAACCTTTGCGACAGTGGGAGAGGCAACCGAGGACGACATCGAAGCGGTCGTTCTGACGTTAGCCGACCACTTTGTCACCAATTATGGGGCACCAAGCCAGACTGCGGCCCGTTCCGCAGCCGAAGCCGAGGTTGCGTTCATTGAGGATTTGGTGAAAGACGCACCTCTCAACACTGTTTTCACGGTCCGGCGGACCTTCACGGATGACGAGCACAAGAGCCGCTCGGAGTTGCGAGAAGAATTCCGCACCATCAAGCCCCCCACGGATGAACCCCTCCATGCCCGCATCTGGACAATCGACGCCACGGACGACGCCGAATGACTTCTGGAAGTCGGCTGGTCTTCATCTGCTTGAGGTGGGTGAAAACGGGTGGCTGCAGGTCACGCCCAACTTCATCCGCGCATACCTGACACGGCCTGAAGTCCACCCAATCGGAGACTCGTGCGAAGCAGAACACCGCCTGCACGAAGCGCTGCTTGCTGATCCATTCCGCGCCGTAAGCGACATCGAGTTAAAACAAATCGCCGACCCGGATGCGATTGAAAACTACACAATCGTTCTGGCCTTCCGGCAGGTACTCATGGACGCCGGCACGCTTGAAGGCGCGTATCTGTCTTTGATGCGCAAGCCGTTGGACAACATCCCTCCGGTCTTCATCGACCAGCTGGTGCACGTCATCTTGCGCAATACCCTTGCTGACGTGACCGACCCCATCAGGTTGCGGGCGGCTGAAATCTTCTTTCGCGACCAGTCTGTCTCGACCGATGACGGACGCCTGATGCTGGCCGACGAAGAGATTATCGGGATGCACGCGCAAACAGGCTCACAAACAGGGATCGGGCAGCTGCTGGCCGAAACAGGCACGCCGCTGCGCGAAGTCACCCTTGATGTACTGGATGAAGACAACAAAGAGATCTACTGGGCGCGCTCGGACAGGTTCGACACGGTCGTCGATTTCCGCTTCGAGCAGCCAGCCCTCGACGCCTTCGCGCGCGTGATCGAAACATGGCTGATGCATTTGCTTGGGATGGCTGTGCGTGTCGAGCCCCGGCCCAGATTGGAAGACCCGGACTGGCGTTGGCACATCGGCCTGGACCGGTGTGCATCCGATATCCTGAACAAAATGTATGAGGGCAAGGAAACGACACTGGAAGAGGCGGAAGCCATCATCGGGCTGTTCCGGATGCGCATACTCGATGAGAGCCAGGTGATTGACCGTGTGAAGGGGCGTCCGATCTATCTGGCGCTCGCCCAATCGCCATCAGGTGACGTCAAGATGAAGCCGCAGAATCTGATCATCAACCTGCCGATCAGCCAGACGAATTAAGAACCGGACAGACCAGAACCCTGATCAGCACGACACAGCACGCCTCAACTTAGAAAGTCATCCGGCTTCAGCTTGCCGCCGTCCTTGATGGCTTGACGCGCTTCGTCCTTCAGCCGTTCTTCGGCCTCCAGATAGTCATCCGTCGTGCGAACACGCGGCCTGTCGGCTCCGCGGAACGGATCATTTTCGCCGTTCGCCTGTGTCACGATGCGGCAGTCATCGCACATCTGGATCAAGCGAAGCTGGCCGGCATTCTGGAACATCGAATGCCCCTTCAAGCGGTCAACCACGCGCTCAACCGTGGCCTTCGTTCCAAAAGCCTTGCCGCATTCGACGCAGTGAAATGGTTCTTCCGTCTTGACGATCGCCGGGCTGAGCGCGCCGGTTGCGAATGAATATCGTGCCTCAAGTGCAATGACGTTTTCGGGGCAGGTTGAAACACAAACCCCACACTGCACGCAGGCAGCTTCCGTGAACGACAGCTGTGGTTTTTCAGGATGGTCCGACAGCGCGTTGGCCGGGCACGCGCCAACACATGACAGGCACAACGTGCATCCATCCGTGTTGACAACAAGACGCCCGTATGGGGCACCCTCCGGCAGCGTGACAGTCTCAACCGGGTCCGGCGCCTGAGCGTGCAGCTTTCCTAAAACGGTTCGTGCAACGTCGCGCTTCGTGCCAACCCAGGCAGCCGTGCTGCGATCGACTGGCGGTAACGCATCCAATTCGTAAAGCACTGCTTCGATGGCATCAGGGTCGTCTTCATCAATCAGCTGGACGCGTCCCGACCCATAGCCAAGTCCGGTCAGAAACGCCTCCGCGATTTCAATCTGATCAACCATTGATCCAAGTTCATCCCGTCGCGTTGGCGGCGCGAGCGCAATCACCCGTTCGGCCCCAAGCGCAATGGCTCCAGCCATCACCTCGTGCCCGACCGAAAGAACCGAAGACAACATCAGCGGCATGACATGCGGTGGCAGACCGCGCCCAAACCGGGCCATCGCGTTGATCAGGTCTGGTCCATGCCCGTCATCGGCCAACAGAAGGATCGGCCGCGTTCCACCTGCCGACAGATATGTCTCCAGCAGCACATCCATCCGCCGCAAGACATCGGTTCGGCGTGGATGGGCGTAACTGGCAGCTCCCGTCGGGCACACCGATGCGCAGTTCCCGCACCCGCCGCAGATGGCTGCATCAAAACGCACGCCGTCTCCGTCCGGCGCAATGGCGCTCACGGGACAGACATCCAGGCATTTGGTGCAGCCGATCTGTCCTGAGCGCGCATGGGCACAAATAGAGGCGTCGTAAGAGACGTACCGCGGTTTTTCAAAATCACCGATCAGGTCGGAGGCCTTGAAAAGCACGTCGAGCACGTCTGCCGGACTGTCCGGGTCGGCGCGCAAATAACCATCGCGCCGTGCATCAGCTGCAAACAGTGGCGTCTCACCGCTGAGGTCAACAATGATATGGCACTGCGCCTGCGCCCCATCACGTGGCATCGTGAACTGAAACTGGTCCTTCGAAGAGGGCAGCATCCCCGCATAGCCGTTTACGATGACTTCAAACGCGCCAAGGTGCCCGCCAGCTCGTACAATCCGGCCCGAATGGATCGGCTGATCCACACTTTGTGGCGGCAGCGCATCGTCTGCGTCCGTGAGTAGAACGCTGACCGACAGCCGGTCCCCCAACCTGCGGGCGGCATCAAGTGCGACCTGACCGCGTCCATAAACCAGACAAATCCCGTCCGAGACCATGGTTAATGACGCTGAGGGCTCATCCTCAATGACACCGGCAGCGAGCAGTGCCGCCATCTTGGCAGCCCCATCGCCAGCCTCCGCCTTCCAGCCAGACGCATCGCGAATGTCCGTAAAACGAAGATCAAAGGCGTCCGCACCGACATCCTCGGCAAGCTCTTGAAACAAACTGGCTTCCTGCCGACACGCAATCTGTAGGACGGTGCGCGGCTCTTTTGCCGGCGTTTCACCATTTTCCGCTGATGAGGGGTGTTTTGCGCGTTCCAGCAGATCCTGAACCTTGGCAAGCTCGCCCCGGCACAGTTCCGAGTGGACCGGCAAGGCACCGTCATCACCTAAAAACCCTGCAATATCAGCACCATCCAGCCCTAGAGACTTTTGGCAGTTACACAGCAAGCGGATGGTTTTCTGGTCGGCCAACTCTCAAAGTCCTCCGGATGATCTGCATGTATTTTCTTTAAGCGTGCTGCACGGTATTTGCTCTAACGAACAATTGTCGTACTAAGAAAGACTAACATACACTTTCGGGTGACGCCCGGTCGAATGATCGCAAACACAAGTCCAGTGACCGACAATAACGAAGCCCACATGGGAGTGTAGGCGCCGATGCCGAACGAACTGTCAATTCCTCTTGGAGTCGTGATTGCCCGAGAGAAGATTTCGAACCCTTGGCAGGATTATCGCTGGAGGCCCGTCAGCGTGTTTTTCGATGCGCCGAAGCGACCGGAGTGGACCGAAGTCCGAAACGGGCCAGGCTTCGTCCATTTTCACGCCGCCACCCTGGTGCTGACACTCCATCGCAAGGAATGCATGGCCTATCGGGTCAACCTCGCGAACGGCGAGCCATCAGTTTATGTGGTTCTGCGCGAAGACGATGAAGAAACCGACGGGCGACCTCTCGACGTGCATCTGCTGACCGCCTCTCCGTTCGAGGCGCAATCGCACGGTGACATGGGGTTCGACTTCGTCGAAGCTGTCAAGATGCCTGACCGGTTGGTCAGCATAATCGAGAACTTCGTTCGCGCGCATCACACGAAAGAGGAATTCTACAAGCGAAAGCGAGATCGGGCTTCGCGACCGGAGGACCATAAGTTTGGGCAAGAGCCCATCGTCGTTCTCCGCGAACGCTTGGGACCGGACGGCCTGGAACGATCACATAGACCAGAAGCATCAACGGCCGCGAAGCGTGGGAAATAGGCCGTAGCATTCGGAAGAGCCGTTGCAGCACCTTCGTTGTTGCGACTGGCAGGCGTTGAAAAGGCCAAGGCAACCCAAATGCCAGATCAACCAGAAAACTTTCTCTCAAGATGGTCGCGCCGTAAGCGCACCGGCGAGGAAGCGGGTCTCAAACCCGATCTGCGCATAACCGATGAGACGCCGTCTATCGGCGCACCCGAGCCCGTTTCTGCAAATCCCTCCACGGTCGAAGTCGCAAGCCTGGAAAGCCGTTCTCCAGATGCACCCGCCGATCCTGTCGACATCCCTGAAAACTCTGGATCAGACGAAGCGGTTGAAGCCGACGTAGCTGCACCTGGCGCGTCAGAACATCGAGACGCAGCCAACGCAGATGGCAATAGCATCGATGTGGAAAGCATCGACTTTGAAGCGCTCGATTTCGAGTCCGATTACGAGCGCTTCATGGATCACGGCGTCAACGATGAAACCCGCAACAAGGCCTTGCGCAAGCTCTGGGTATCAAATCCCGTTCTCGCGAACATCGACGGTTTGGATGACTACTGCGAAGACTACACGGATGCCGCCGTGTGCTTACCCAAGGGCGTGATGAAAACAGCCTACCAGTTTGGCCGAGGTTTTCTGAACGACCAGGAAGTAGCGGAATGGGAAGCGTTGGGCAAACCCGTCGACCCTGTGGAAGACGATGCGGAAGGATCGGACGGCGAAGATGAGAGCGTCGCCGTAGCGGATGCTTCATCGCAAGTAGAGGCCGAACAGGCGTCCCCTGAGCTGGATCCAGAAAACACCGGCAACATGAAAACAAGCGCTCAGACTGGGAGCAACGATGCCGCCCCTGAAGCGCACGCTGAGGAACTGGCAGACGCAATACCGGTGCCAACCAAGTCGACCGCGTAACTACGCAACCCAACAACACCAAGCTGATCAATTCTGCTGATCCGGCCCGCCCGACGAACCGCCTCTAGGGCCTTCGGGAGTTTGCGCTGCCGCGTCGTCCGCCACGCCTGGATCGTCAGGCGCACCCGGCACAAGGCCTGGATCGGCCAGATGCTGTCGCAGCATCTCGATATAGTGCCCGCCCATTTCCTTTACGTATTGCTCATGGTTCTCAACGTCCAGGACCGACCGTCCGACAAAGGCATTGTAGCGAGCGGCTGCATAGAGAAATGCCATGTGTAGATCGGTCGCGACCGTCTTCTGGTTCTCGCGGTTGGCCACGTCGATGAACTTGTCAGCGATCTTCAAAAATGCCGAGGTGTCCAGTTGCCCCTCTTTGCGCGCGGCGCGGCGGGCTTTGCGGTTCGGCGGATTGGTTGGTTCCATGGTCGAACCTTTTTTGCGTTTAACGGTGTTGGAAGAACTAGAGCATGTTCAGGAAAAGTGTACGCGGTTTTCCGCCCGGAACATGCTCCATATCTAGAACTTAGAGCCCGCTTTGCTGGTCCACGAAGAGCAAACGGGCTCAAGGACGTCCAGTCGGCGAAAATACTCACTGGTTCATAAGCTTGCCGCCATAAAGACAAAGAGGGTCATAAACCAGGACACCAGGGCGCTCTTTTGAAGGTCGTCCGGTCGCCAGATAGGCCGTCCGAGCAGGCCCGCCATCCAACGGAACTGAACGACCGTGTTGAGCACATGCAGCACTTGCCGCAGCACGCGCAACAGACAGAGCAAGCTTTTCACCTTCAGGCCGGTCAGTCTGGATGATCAGGCTTCCAAACATCCCAGCGCCTGGCGCGCTGATCCACGCATCGACGCCGCTCCCGTAATACCGGTCCCAATCCGAGATCGGCGCAACCCGGACAACATTTGGCGGAACCGGCTCTGGCCAGCTGTCAAGGACCGCAGGGACCACAAAAAGACGGTCAGGCGCACGTGCCGCGATGGCCGTCACCATTTGAGGACCGTCTGCGATGGATAGCTCAGGAACGGCCACAATCCGAGCCGGCATTTTCGAAGCCATGCCGAGCGCCTGGGCCATGGACGATGGCGACGCCGTATCCACACGCACAACGATCAGACGGCTTTTCTTGTAGGCGCTCAAAAGAGCCGCCGCAGCACCACCGGAATAGGCTTTGCTGTCGCCTTCGAAGGGCTTGTAGTTGTTGTCCACAAAGTCCCAGCCGATCGGCGTGCCTTCACCATCTCGCGCGAGGCGGCTGGAAATCTTGGCGTCCGTGTAATCGATCCCAGCCCCGATCAGCGCGATGGCGATCCCACCGGGGTCTGTCCCGGGCAGAAAGTCCGGATCATCCGAGTGTGCAACCGTCGGAGCCACCAATAAGACGACGAGAAGCGCTTGGCATAGACGTGCAATGCATGCCCTCACGACACCGTGCCTACACCTGCCCCTGATCGTGACCCCGAGTGCCGTCATCCGTCCCGTCCCATTTCCACGCTGCCGCCTGTCACAGGCTCACCATCAAACCCATGGTCGTCGCTTACGGGCGTCCCAAACACGGCTTCTGCAATAAAATCGGCAATCGGGCCAATATCGTCGAGCCCGAACCGTGGCAAAGACTGTCCGTCTGCCCCAATACTTTCGCCGTCGTGATCTGCGGCAATGGCAATCACCAGCGGGTCATCGACACTGAGAGGTCGCCGCGTGAGGCTGGCCGCCCGCCGCGCTTCGATCTTGAGGACAGGGGCCGTCTTATAACCTTCCACGATAATCAGGTCAGCGGGTTGAAGTGCTTCGATGACAGTCTCGAAATCCGGCTCGGGCGTTTGGTCGTCCAGTTCGCTGATGATGGCCCAGCGGCGCTTGGAGACCACGGCAACTTGAGCAGCACCCGCCCGGCGATGCCGCGCACTGTCGGTTTCCCCATCATCGATCTGGAAGGCTTCATGCGCATGCTTCACAGCCGCGATGCGAAGCCCGCGCTGGGTGAATTCAGCGACCAACCGGGACGTTAAGGTCGTCTTGCCGGATTTCTTCCAGCCGGCGATCGCGATGATGGGTGTTTTGCCGCGCAATGGCTTCGTCATCGTGAGCTTTCTCAGGTTTCCGCACGGAGCAGGGCACGGGCTTCATCGAGTTCCGCAGGTGTATTGGCATTGAAAAACGGATCGATAGTGCGGGAGCCAACCCGCACAGCCTCAAATGCGACGGTGAACGTACCATGCCGATCCGTCCACCGCAGCACCTTCCGTACACCATCGTTGAGAGCGGCCTCCAGGTCATCGGCAAGATGCACCGGCCAGAGCCCGATAACCGGGTGTTTCTGGCCATCGGAGGCAGCTAATACGATGGCATTTTCAGGCTGGCGTTTGCTTTCAGCATGCAGTCGTTCGACCAAATCCGCCGGTAGGAACGGTGCATCACTTGAAACAGTCGCTACGTGGGTGGCCCCGGCACAATGTTCCGCAGCCCAGCGCATCCCGGCCAGGACACCCGCCAGTGGGCCGACAAACCCATCAACAGGGTCAGCGATTACCGGCAGGCCAAATGTGGAGAACCGCTCGGCCGTGCCGTTTGCGTTTATGGCGACGGCCGAAACTTGCGGCTTGAACCGGGAGATGACACGCCCGATCATGCTTTGACCCGCGACATCCAACAGCCCCTTGTCGCCACCGCCCATGCGCCGTGACAAGCCGCCCGCAAGCACGACACCGGCAATGCTCTCAACCATGTTGGATTTCCAGTCCCATCTGCTGTAGGCCCATCTGCTCAAAGGCAGCTTTCGTTTATATCAGCAATCGAAAATCTCAGCCAAAAACCTCAGCTGACATTAGCTGACATTCCGCTGCCGGCCATCGAAACCCCATGCCCGGCAAAGGCCCGCGACTCGCCTGATCCAACATCTAAACCCCAGTTCGCAAATCCGAGACATCAATGGACACGCCCAATCACGCCACGAACACCTTTTTCAACCACCAAGGGCCTCTCCCAAACGACGTTCTGCTCAAGCAGGTGTTCGCTGGAAAAGTGCTCATTCTGTCCAGCCTTCAGCCCGTTCAGGACGTCGTCGGCATCGCCAGAACCATTATCTCGGAAGTGTTTGAAACGCCCGTCGGTGAGGTGCCCGATTGCACCCTGCCAGCTGCGGACCTCAAGGCCCTCAACTTTGAGCTACGCCGCCTGTTCGATGAAAGCGACGAGGCGCGGTGCGCGTTCGAGGCCGCCATCGAAACGGCCGGGCTCGAAACGGACACAACCTACCGGGACCGTCTTATTCTGCGGGTTTCAGCACCCGTTGAAACGCTGCGCCGCGATCCGGCCATGACACTGCCAGCGCATCGCGACAGTTGGGGCTCAGGCTTCAGAAGCCAAATCAATTGGTGGCTACCGATCTTCCCGTTGCTGGCTGAAAATACTGCAATCCTCTACCCATCGTATTGGACAACGCCGGTTGCAAACAATGCAGACGGTTGGGACTGGCGGCGGATGAAAGTTGATCCCGCGTATCCGCCGCTGCCGACCACGGACGAGCCCTTACCGGTCAGCGAAGCGGTTCCCTTGATGTTGGAACCCGGTCAGATGGCCGTTTTCGCAGGTGCGCATCTCCACGCGACCCGTCCCAATCATTCGACCGCCCCGCGCTTTTCCGCGGACACCCGAACGGTGGACCCTGAACATGAACGCCGCGGCATCCGCGCGCCAGACGTTGACCATGCAGCGGGTTTGAAACCGGCCACGCCTTGGTTCCGAAAATTCAAGACTGGTGAAAAGATGCCGAACTCGTGGTCAGCAAAAGTGTAGGCGGTTTTGCGCCCGGACCACGACGAAACTGAAGGGAGTGATCAGCAAAAGTGTAGGCGGTTTTGCGCCCGGACCACGACGAAACTGAAGGGAGTGGTCAGCAAAAGTGTAGGCGGTTTTGCGCCCGGACCATGATGAGTTTAAAGCGGGCAGAACGAACAGCATGCACGTCTTGAAGTCTCGGATGTGAACATATTGTTCCGACAGCATAAATCCGTATTGCTCAAGCCCAGATGACGAAAAGATAATGTGAAAATGCGATGCTGGACCCCTGGCTATTCATGTGGCGCGCTCCATGTCTAGTCCACTGGCAGATGGGAAGTTCGCCCCACTGCCACGACTAAATGCAACGTTATCTTTCGAGATGAGGAACAAGCATGCTTACCGCATTGAAAGCCGTCGTCGTCGCCGCGTTTCTGGCCGTACCATTTGCAGCCGCAACAGCTGGCGAGAAGAAACAAGACATCGTCGACACCGCGGCAGCAGCCGGCAACTTCAATACCCTGGTGAAGGCCGTCAAGGCTGCCGGCCTGGTCGAAACGCTCAAGGGCGATGGTCCATTCACGGTCTTCGCACCGACAGACGCAGCGTTCGGAAAATTGCCCGCCGAAACGCTCGCTGATCTACTCAAACCGGAAAACAAAGCCGAACTTGCCCGCATTCTCACATTCCACGTGATCCCCGGAAAAGTGATGGCCAGTGACATCGCCGGCAAGACGACAGACGTCGGAACGGTTGAAGGTCAGTCCGTGACAGTCGACGCCACAGGTGACGCTGCAAAGATCGCAGATGCTGTCATTACAAAGACGGACATCTTGACCTCGAATGGTGTGATCCACGTCATCAACAAGGTCCTGATCCCGGCTGACAAAGAAGCCAAATCTGGCTAAACTCAAGCGTCATCTAAAGCCGAAAAGCAAGACGCCCCGGTTGTGCCTCTACGGCCGGGGCGTTTTTTGTTTCCGCTACGCAGGCCTGACCGAACCAGCCCGACTTATGCCGTCTTAGCGCGCATCCGCCAGACTTCCCTTGCGTGCGTGTTTCTTGCTTTCGTCCGAACCAGCACCTGTTACGTCGGCGTCAAACACAACCCGGTCTTGACCGGCCAGGCAAACGAACCGTTGCCCCCGCGCCCGCCCAATGAGGGTCAGACCGGACGTCCGCGCGAGATCCACACCCCACGCCGTAAACCCTGACCGTGACACCAGAATGGGAATACGCATCTTCACGCACTTAATCACCATCTCGGAGGTGAGCCGTCCTGTCGTGTAGAAGATCTTGTCGTCAGGTGGAATTTTATCGATGAACATCTTACCGGCGATCTTGTCGATCGCGTTATGTCGCCCGACGTCTTCCATGTAGATCAATGGCCGGTCTTCATCACAAAGAACGCATCCGTGGATCGCGCCAGCCTTCAAATACAAGCTGGGTTCGGTGTTGATCTTTTTCGTCAGCGCATAAAGCCAGGATGTCTTGAGGCGCGCTTCCTTCGACAACGTGATCTGATCAAACTCGTCCATCAGATCGCCGAACACGGTGCCTTGCGCACAGCCCGAGGTCTGAATCTTCTTTTTCAGTTTGTCTTCATAGTTCGTCTGCCGCGCCGTCCGCACCACAATCACACCCAGATCATCATCGTGATCAATCGCCGTGATCTCGTCATCGCTTTTGAGCATGTTCTGGTTCAGCAGATAACCAACCGCCAGAAGGTCTGGATGATCGCCAATGGTCATCATCGTGACAATCTCGCGCGCATTCAAAAACAGCGTCAGTGGGCGCTCGGTCACCACGTCGATCTCGGCCATCTGGCCGTTGTGGTCAATGCCACGAACGGTCTGTGAAAGTCTTGGGTCATCGGGGGTCGGTCGAACTGCGAACTCTTCCATGACATCGGTCCGTTTTCGCGCTTTTTGCGGGGCTTTTCGGTCGCTTGCGGCTGGTGCTAGCCATTGCTGATGCTATAGTCTACTCATTCGATCAAGTATTGGCCAACACACGACATCGCGAGCCCCGCTGTCCCGGTTCAGACCGGTCTGCGGCCAAACCTTTCGGCACGTCGTTGAAGGCCTCGGTAACCCCCGCGCAACGCATCAGACGAGACAGCCTGTTGATAAGGGCTGCCAACGGAGACGATCATGACGGTTTCGAAGACGCTTATTCTCGATGAATTGCGCCGCGTAAAAGGCCCCGATCTGGAAGGCAATATTGTCGACCTCGGCCTCGTATCGGAAGTCCTGATCAACGAAGGCCGCGTCTATTTTTCCATCACCGTTCCGCCCGCCAAAGCAACCGCTTTGGAACCCATGCGGAAAGCTGCAGAACAGGTCGTGGGCGGCATCGAGGGCGTCGCCGGCGTTGTCGCCGTTTTGACCGCTGATGCGGCAGCAGGATCAGCCCCCACCGCGCCACCAGCAAACATTGCTTCGCCCGTGCCAGCAAAACCTGCCGCGGCCAATGGCTCTGGTGCAGCTACGAACGTACACGAACACCCCCGCGTGCAAGAAGCGCGTGAACGCCAAGAGCAACAAAAAAAAGGCCCCCCGCCGACAATCGGAACATCGGGCAATCGTCCCGAGGCCGCGGGCGTCCCAGGCGTTCGCCACCTGATTGCGGTCGCATCCGGCAAGGGCGGCGTGGGCAAGTCCACGACCGCCGTCAACCTGGCACTGGGCTTCCAGGCCATGGGCCTCAAAGCCGGGATTTTGGATGCAGATATCTACGGTCCCTCTCAGCCACGACTGCTGGGGCTGACGGGCCGCCCGACACCGTCCGGCAATGGCAATGCTCTCCGTCCGATGGAAGGCTACGGGTTGAAAGCCATGTCCATGGGCTTCCTGGTCGATGAAGGCACACCGATTGTTTGGCGCGGCCCCATGGTGGTTTCGGCCCTCAACCAGATGTTGCGTGAAGTCGACTGGGGGACACCGGGCAAAGAACTCGACGTCCTCGTGATCGACATGCCGCCAGGAACCGGCGACGTCCAGTTGACCATGGCGCAACAGGTCCCATTGTCGGGAGCCATCATTGTTTCGACGCCGCAGGACCTCGCACTGATTGATGCGCGCAAAGGTCTGAACATGTTCCGCAAGGTCGATATCCCTGTCCTCGGGATCATCGAAAACATGTCCTATTTCATCTGCCCCGAATGCGGCCACGAAAGCCATATCTTCGGCCACCATGGCGCAAAGATCGAAGCGGAAAAGCTGGGTGTTCCATTCCTGGGCGGCATTCCACTGCACATGGACATTCGCGCCAAGTCAGACGCCGGACAGCCGATTACCGCAACTGAACCCGACGGTCCGCATGCGCAAACCTATCGCGAACTTGCAGCCAAGGCATGGGCCGAGGTGCAGGAACACGCCGGCAACGCCCTCAAAGTACCCAAGCTTGACGTGAAGGAAGGTGGTGCCCTTCTCGAAGTCGATTTCGAAGGTGGCTCCACCCACGAGCTGACAGCCGAAATGCTGCGCGTGATGAGCCCGTCTGCCGAAGTGCAGGGCCATTCACCCGACCAGCGTGTGACGCTTGGCAAAAAGAAGAACGTGAAAATCGCAAAGCTCGAGCCGATTGGAAACTACGCGGTCAAAATCCACTTTGACGATGGTCACAATACCGGCCTGTTCGCCTGGACCTATTTGGACCTGCTCGGCAAAGAAAAAGATGAGCGCTGGGCAACGTACTTGTCGGAGTTGGAAGCCAAGGGGCTGGCGCGCGAATAGTCCACAGTCACATGCACCAGAGGCAAAGCATGCAGGCGCTCCACTTGGCGATGGCAAAGCGCGTTGCAGTAGTGATGGCGATCGGCGTCGTGGCAGCCTGCGGCGCAAACCCACCCGCCACAACGGCAGCAGCGCTTGCCCCAAAAGCCGACTTTGCGACCGATGAAAACCTGACGGCTGCGCAATCTGTTCTGGTGAAACAGGCTGTTCAAAAAATGCTTCCGCAACCCGAAACGGTCCGTCTGTCAGCCGTCAACGGGAAGACGCTCCAAGGTAAGGAAGGGTTCCACGTCTGCGGGTATGCATCGGGCGGGGGCTTAACAGGCGACACACCGTTCTACGTCGAACTGCGTCAAGCTGCCAGGCAATGGACGTCCCATCGCGGCCAAGTTGGAGCTGACGCGGCCAGGCTGGCCAAAGTCCGCTTCGTCTGCCGCCACCACGACGGTGCCTAAGCACAACTCACCCACTCGGTCGAAAGCGATTGTAGACAACAAGCCTCTTGGCCGAGCCCACTTTGGGGTCGGGGGTAAACGGCATGGCCGCGCTTCACGAAGTCTTCGCTGATTGCGTCTTCACCGGTGCTTTCTTCGAGGCCGCTCTCTTTGCCCCAGCTTTCTTCACGGCAGTTTTCTTCGCGACCGCCTTTTTCACAGCAGACTTTTTGGCAGCCCCTTTTTTCGCAGGTTTTACAGCAATGGCAGGCTCAGGCTCAGGCATCGTGTAGCCGCTGTCATCGCCAGCTTTGGCATCGGCTTTGGCCTTCGTGACCGTCTCGGCCATGTTGGCCGGTAGGGCAAACGCGCCGAGATGAACCCCAGGCGTCCAATACGACAAGCCAGACACGCTGCGTTTGATCGCGCGTTTCGTCAGGTCCTGCTCGGTTGTTTTCAGAATTGCCTTGTCATCGGTCGCGAGGTTCAGAGCAAACGGCCCGCCGAAGTAGCATGGCTGCTGACACAGATAGGGTGCCACGCGTTTAAACAGGGACTGAAACACGCGGGTTGTGCCGGCCAGATGGTCTGGGAACAGGAATGGCAAACCGTTTTGTGAAACGAGCACGCCGCCCTCGGTCAGGGCTGTCTTGCATTCGGCAAAAAACGCTTTCGTGTGCAACACAGCAGATGGGCCGATCGGCTCGGAAGAGTCGACGATGATCGCATCGAAAGCGTTTTTCTGTTCTGCCACAAACGCCAGACCATCCGTGATGACCACCTCGGCGCGCGTGTCGTCAAAAGCGCCGTCCGAGACGCTGGGAAAGTACTTCAACGACAAGTCGATCACTGACCGGTCAATCTCAACGAGTGTCGCCTGTTCAACACAGGAATGCTTCAGCACCTCCCGGAGAACGCCGCCATCACCGCCGCCAATGATGAGGACGCGCTTTGGTTTGCGTAGTGCCATCAACGGCACGTGCGCCATCATTTCATGATAGGGGCCGTCATCAGCGATAGAAAGCTGGACAACGCCGTCAAGCATCAACACGGTCCCCCAGGTCTCGTTCTCAAAGATCACGAGGTCCTGATGGGCGGTCTTTTCTTCATGCAGGATTTTCGACGCCTTGAGCGCAACGCGCCAATGCGGGTGGAAGGTTTCCTCAATCCAGCGCTCAGCCATGCGGGGCCTCTCCAAGTTCGTGCGTCAACTCTGTGCTGCGATGAAAGTCGTCATAAACCATGTTAGCGTAAAATGCTTACCAGCTGGATATAAACAGCAAAACGCGCACCCAGTTTTTTTTCTGAACGCGCGTTTTTCTCACATCAATGAATGAAAGCTGACCGTGGCTCCATCGGTCACATCAAAGCTTGTCGATAGGAAACATCTCAGAAGACCACAGGCGTTACGCTGCCTTCTTGGCAGCCGACACCTTGACCATGCGCACAGGCGCCTGACGGCTTGCAGCTGTCTGCCACTGCATTTCCTCAAGCTCCTCACCGCGCATGTGCTCTTTCACGACCACATCGTCCGCTTCGAACGCTTGGCGCAACACTTCGATCGCCAGATGAGGTTGAGCATCCCCGCACATGAACACATCAAGTGCTGCGTAGTCAGCCTCAGGCCAGCTATGGATTGAGATATGGCTCTCGGAAAGAACGGCGACCCCGGATACCCCGCCGTTCGGGGTGAAGTGATGAAGATGGATGTGAAGCAACGTGGCTCCAGCAACTTCAACGCAGCGTTTGAGCGTATCTTCGATAAACTTCAGGTCATCAAGTTTACGAGCACCGAATAGATCAATGATCAGGTGGGTGCCAGCGAATTTGACGCCATCACGCTCGATAAAGAAGTCTTGTCTGTCTTCCTTCGCTACGTCTTGCGAAGCGTCAATCGTTTCTTCCTTTTGGGCGGTGCTTGAACGAGTCAAGTCCATCCCCAATTGGAAGAGGGTGTCGTCATAGGCCATTCGGACCCTCCCCAACCAGCAGATAGATGTGACCCGTCCGCTCCTTACCTTTGGGTTTCCGGGAGGAAC
>JBCBRH010000049.1:0-19404 GCA_039819785.1 Pseudomonadota bacterium
GTGCAGGGGTTCCGGGGGCAGGCAAACGCCCGTCCGGATCGTGGGTCACGGGCGGCGAAACGCACCGTGTCAGAAGGGGTCAAGGGGAGGGCGAAGCGTCCCCTGCCAGATCAACCCAAAGCGTGGAAACAAAGGGGTGTACGTGTCTTGCTGGGCAAGACGTACACCAATTTTTTCCAGCGACGGTTGCGTTTTTGATATCAAAAACACATCTGGCTAATCTTCTTATACCTTACGACAAAGGGTTTTGCCATAAGAGCAAGGTAGATGCAAGAAAAATCTGTGTACGCGCAACCTTATTGAGGAATTGGATTGTTTTTCAACAGGTTCCAGTGAACCGTTCATGACGGATCATGAAGGCTGTGGTAAAATGGTATATACCCTTTTTGCTGCATGATCGAAGGACAGCCGATGGGCACGAGGAAAGAGCAGGCAAGAGCCGAAGAGGCTTTCGAGGATGTAGTGCGCGTGCGGTCGGCGTGGTTGGAGTCGCTCCTTGACACATTGGTCGAGGACGGTCGAGCAGGTTTCGGTGTGTCGATACCGGACTTGGAGACAAGAGAGACGTCCCTCGCACGGAGTGCCGCTAGACAATCTCGTCTTGCGGTTGGAACACTTGGCCACGAGGATCGAGGAAAAAAGCGCGGGACTTCAACACGCGCTGAAGTTGTCAACGAGCCAATTTATGAAGGTCGGGTAATTCCCGACGCGAAACCCAAAATCTCTTTAAGTGAAGATTTGCGGATCGCTTTGGTGATTTTATTTGATGATCAATTTAAATGGCAAGTGGGTTATAAGGCGAAAGTGGGTTATAAGGCGCAGGGCAGCAAGGAATTAGTCGAGCTATTTTGTGGCAGTGAAGAATATCAATCCCTGTACAGCTTGTTATGCTTGAGAGCATCTGAGATTAAGACCGGGTACGACATGGTTGCGGTTGCTGGTGGGTCACGGCCAGTAATGGTGAAGCTCAAGAAGCGTCATGACGGAATTTTTCAGTTTAGCGATGAGAAGTGGGGAATTCCTTTCAGGCGACCTGTTTATATCGATTTATCGAAAAGTGAGCTGTGGCAGGGTTCACGTACCGAAGGAAAGATAATAAACTTTGACTTTCCGCGTACGGATGATTATAAATCCGATATGGAAAGTGACGTAATTAATAAAAAGAATACTGCAAAAACCGAATTCGACGAAAAAACCGAAAATACAATTCCACCTGAATTGCAACGGTCTTGGGCTGATGTTGAAGCTCCAGTGCGAAAAAATAAAAAAACAATAACGTTGTCGATGTATGCCCCTTGGAAGGTCGCACTTGACCATGCTGCAAAGCTTGATGGTGTAAGCGTTGGGGCAATCACAGAAGCGGCTGTCAAAGAGAAGCTAGCGCGTGAGCATCCTGAACTCGCGCAGGCTGCGGAGCGGGCTTCTGATGAGATGCCCAAGGGCAAACAAGGACGTCACAGAACCGCGCAGACAGGCGGTGATTTAAACGTTCCGGAACATGATTGACGATGTTCCGGAACATGATATAGTCTTCCACCATGGCAAGGGTGCACCCTGCCTTCAATCCGCCCGCTGCGGGCGAACTGGAGGACGGATAACTTGCTGAAGTATCTCTGGGGCAAACGCCCTATTGATCCCAAGCTGCTCACATATCGGCGGCTGGTGTCTCAATTGGTTTGCGACGGTGCGGGTCATAACTTCATGACCGCATCGCAAGGTGAGGCTCCGCGCGTTGTGGAGGATCGCCCGGTCACCGATTATTTCGGTGATCATCTGTCGCCCGCTGATCTGCAAGAAATCGGCGGTGCGGCGGGAACCCATGCTGCAATTGGCATGGCGATCACGGAAGCCATGCAGCGCGGCGTGCGCTGTCCGAAGCGTCTGGGCCGTGTGGCCCTTTCCATTATCGATAGTTGATCCTTTGAAGACGATTGCTGAACGGCTCGGCGACGCGCTTGCGCGTGCCGAAGCCGAGGGGATCGACCTCGCGGAATGCGATGTCGCCACCCTGTTCGTCATCGAGGAACTGAAACATGCGCAAGGCGCGGCTTGGCCGCTTGACCATGTGACGGTCGAGATGTGTCCGGTGTGCGGTGCTGACCTGGAGATGGCAAACGATGAAACCGAGTGATCACAAGGACGGCGAGACGCCGTATGATCCGGAGAAAATGCTCGGCTTTGCGCCAACCGCGAAAGAGCTGAAACGGCTCTGGGAGGCGCGTGAGGCGAATTGGCGGATGGGCCTGGTGATCACGGGTTTCTTCCTGTTCGTGATTTCCTTCGTCAACGTTGATACGACGGCGGGTGGGATGGCCCTGGAGTGGGCGCGGTTCACCGACGATTTCGAAGCCTCGCGCTGGTATGCCGTCATGGTGGCGGGTGGCGTGTCGCTGTGTGTGTTCGGCCTGTGGTCCATCATGTTTGCGATGGGACCGAGCATGCTGCGCAACTGGGCGGGCGTGTGTTTCTTCGCCCTCACGGTCGGGTTTACCGCTTACACAATCGGGCAGTCGTCAAAGTTCACCTTTGATAAGCTGGTCTATGAAAGCGTTCTGCCGCGCTACGCTGGAGCTTTGGTCAACCAGGCGTCGAACGAGGTGGATGTGCTCTCGCGCGTGACGCAGGAAGCGCGGGGCCAGATTCCAACCTTCGAAGCGTTTGCGGCTGATACTTGCTATCAGGCGGGTGTGGAAGGGCGTGATGGCAGCTCGACCGGAACGGGTTCGGGCAAGGGCGCGGGCTTCTCGGCTCTGACCAGTGCGTGCCGTGGCTTGACGGCGTTTAAGGACGCGATGGTTGCAAGCGTAGCGTCGGCCGAAAACTCGATGACGGAGTTGAGCGGCGCACTTGAACGCGTGCGGATGGAAATTCTTGATCGTTCGAAATCTGCGATTGAGAAGGAACAAGCGGCCCTTGTTGCGCTGACGCAGATGGACACGGATTTGCGCAAATATCGCGCGACGGGTCTGGGCTCGATCATGGAGAACGGCCCCACGACATTGCGCAATCTGGTGCCAGATGTGGGGGCGGACAGTGGCCTGCCCCGCCGCACGGTGGCTTTTGTGAATGGCCTTCGCGGGCGCATGGAAGGGTTGGCACGCGGCCTTGAAAACCTGCGGTCATCACAGGGGGCGGCGGCGGCCTACAGCATGCCGGAGCGTCAGTCTCTTGGCGAGCTGACCTGGGGCTACATCGGCACGTATCCGGGCTTTGCGCTCATGAGTGTGTTTCTCGACCTCGTTGCTTTGTTCTCGATGATCCTGTTCCTGCTGGTTGGCTGCGGAACGCCGAAACCCCTGAAAAACTTGAACCGTGACCGTGAGCAAAAACCTCCAAAAGACCGCTTGGTCCTGGTGGGCCAAAGCGCACGGCTGACGCTGGCTTTAAGCGATCAACGGAAGGAGAAACTGTGATGTCGATCTCTCGCAAAGCAGGAAATGGCGCGACGATTGCGGTCGTGGTGATCGGTGGGCTTGGTGTGGTTAGCATGGCGGCGCACAGTGTTCTGGCGGGTCTGGTGCCCCCCAATGCGGTGCGCGATGCGCGATGCTTTCTTGGTGTGCCGGAGCGCGGCGATCAGGCATGCGTTAGCGATGAATTGTCGGAACATCGGTCGGAACTTGAAACGCTGCGTCGGGCTCGGATCGAGCTGACCGAGAAGAACCGGAAGCTCGGCGAGCTGGAAGGGAAATTCGATCAGGTCAACACGTTTGCCGAACGTGCGCATGATGGGCTGGAGATCAGCACGGGCGTGCGTTGGGTGAATCTGGCTGGCGATATCGGTTGGGAATCGGCCTGGTGCTACACGCATGTGCGTGTGGATGGTTTGAGCGTGAAAATATCGCTGGCATCGGCGAAGCCGAACGTTGGTGTTGTTCCTGCCCCGTTGAGCGATGAGGAAAAGGGCGTTTTAGGGGACCGTGTCACGGGTATCCTCGATAAGTGCGTGTTTCCATCGGAGGCTCTGTAATGGCTTTTCCGAAAATTCCGTGGGGCGATGAGACGCCCCGGCGTCACGTGCCACGCGAGGGAATGGAGGTGGGGGGTAAGCCGCCTACCGTACCCGGCACAAAGCCACGGGACGAAGTCAAAAAGATGTGGATCAACACCCGTTATGGGCGGCTGCCAGAGAACGGTGCGGCTCCACCTGAACGGGTGGCGCGGGATGCGTTTGAGAAAAAGCGACACGACGTGAAACCGGGTGAGCGGGCTTATACAGACCGTCAGATAGAAACACGGATGAGGCAACCAATAGAGTTGGCCCAACAGAGGCTTTCGGAGCCGGGCCGTAAGGAGTTTGAAAACATCCGCAAGGAGCTACATGAAGACCTGGTTAAGGAGGAAGCTCGCCAGCAGGAGACACGCGAAGAGCGCATGATGCGCACTGAAAACCGCATGTTGCGAGATGAGCTGATTCAACAACAACAGGCGGCGGCGCATGGGGTTCGGGGCGCCGTCCGAGACCCCGGAGATATCCGCGATCAGGCGGCATCGTTTGTGCGGAAACAAGATCAAGCGGCGCGGGATCTGGTGATCGACCGGGCTGAGTTGAAGCTTGATTGCATGTGGGAGCGTGAGACGGGCGAACGTTTATCAGAACCGTCGATGGATAGAGAGGTAAGCCGTGATGTGGAACAATCGCGCTAAGCCGGATTTGTTGGGTCCGCTCCTGATTGGGGGCGGGCTTTTTTATTGGATGCAGGTCGGTAATCCGTTGGCATTAGTGCCGTACGCTTACCGGGAGATCGCGCAGATTGCCCTTTGGGTCATCGTGGCGATTGCCGGGTTGAAAGCGGCGGCGATCCTTGGGGAATTCGGCATCGAGCAGGCACGGTTCGTGCGCTCGCAGTGGCCGACGAATGCCCACGGCTCTGCGGGTTGGATGACGTTTTGGAACGCGCTGCGGTCGGGGAAGTTTTCCGGCAAGGGCTTGTTTCTGGGTGTGTATTGGGGTCTGGGGTATTGGTTCCAATCGAACTCACATGCGCTGTTGGTTGCGCCCTCGCGGTCGGGCAAGACGACGGATTTTATTATGAGCAATCTCGCCCGTGATGGAACGTCTGCGATCATCACCGACATCAAGGGCGAGCTGTATGAGACGACCGGGCGGCTGCGCCGTGAGAAGTTTGGTCATCGCATTATTGGGCTGAATCTGCCTGGTCGGGTTGGGGCTGAAGCCGCCCATTACAACGTCTGTGATATCGTCGTGGATAGCATCGCAGAGCGTCCGCACGATGCGCTCGCTGATGCGCGGGCGATTGCGAAACAACTGGTGCCGGAGCCGAAGGGCGGGCATCGGGACAATCACTTTCCGCAAGGCTCGGAGCGGGCTTTGGCGTTTACAATCGTATCGCTGGCAGCCGTGACGCCAGATCATTGTAATCTGGTGGAGGTGAACCGGGTGGTGTCGGACCGGGCGTTGTTTCTGGGGCTGTGTGAATCGCTGAAAGATAGCGATTATCTGGAAGGCGATTTGTCGGGGACGGCCAAGGGGTGGCTCTCGCAGGATGCCAAGACGTCGAAGGAATTGCAGTCATTTTTGAACGGGGCTGTGAATGCGTTGTCGAGTTATTCGGCAACCTCGACGCTGGGCCGGATTAGTCAGAAATCCACGTTCCGGTTCCGCGATGTGAAGCGCGAAAAACTCTCGGTGTATCTGGGCGGTGACATGACCCGCAGTGAGGAAATCACGAAGGGCGCGGGGCTGTGGAATTGGGCGGCGATGACGGAGATACAGCGCGAGGGGAATGATCGCCCGGTGCGCATGTGGGTGGATGAAGCGTTTCAGTTCAAGATTCCCAAACTCGATGCCATTTTGATGGGCGCAACGCAATACGGGTTGCGCTGCGTGTTGGTGTTCCAATCGCTGGCATCGATTAAGTCGCTCTATGACGAGGATTCAGCCCAGTCGATCCGAGGGAATTGCGATGTGCAGATATTTTTCGGCATCAATGATTGGAAGGATGCCGAGGAGGTGAGCCAGGCACTGGGCTTTAGGACGGAACGTCAATCGAGCTTTGGATTGACCGGGGGTTTGAGTGAAAACCAGTCAGGCCACGGCCGGGCGTTGCTGACAGGTGATGAGGTGCGCACGATGCGGCGGCAGGAGGCATTGGTATTCGGGCAGAATGAGCGTCCGGCTTGCATCGTGAAAGTGGGGTATCACGAGACTATCCCGCTGCGCTCGCAAGTGGCTGTGAACACGCTTTACGGCTCTACGCCGTTCATTGGAACAACGAAGCTCTACGTAGGTGCGCTGTTCCCTATTGGGATTGGCTCTTGGCGGACGTGGCGATGGTTCCGATACAAAAATGCGCGGCTGCCGTGGGGGACGGTTTTAGGGAACGCTCTGGGCGGTATGTTTGGGCTCCTGGGCGGCACCAAGCCGGGTGTGGTGGTGCTGGGTGCATTGATTGTGGTTTCCGCCCTGTGGGGCGTTCCGCACGTGCTGGTGAGCAAGTCAGGGTATGGCTGCGAATATGTTGGGTGGGGCGTTATCCGCACAGCTGGCGGTGACTGCCCGCCCGTGATTTTCAAAAAGTTATCGTGACATGATGGAGGTGAGAGCGATGCGGCATGTATTGGCGGCGTTGGCGAATGTGATTGCTGTTTCGGTGTCTGCGGGTAGTGCAGGGGCCGATTTGTGGGAAGAAGAAAAGGCACGCTTTTTGGCAAAGCGAGGACAGTCTGCGCCACCTGCTGTACGTCGCAGCGGCGGTGTTCTCGCGGACGATTTTCTGAAGCGGAACGTGAAGCTCGCAACGCAGCCGCCATCATCATTTATTGGAGCGGCAAAGATCGGAATCCGGTGGGATTGCAAGACCTGTGATGTCGATTTATATGCCCGCGTCGAGAGCGATGAGTGGTTATCGTTCCGGAACAAAAAAACGCCTGATGGGACGTATCATAAGGACTTTTTGCGGGCACCTGGTGCGGCGGCGATGGAGTCTATCGACCTGGTGCCAGGCGACGTGCGCAAGATCAAAGCACGCGTGAAGCTTTTTCTCCCGAAGGCGGGGAAAGCGGCGAACGGTGAACTGCGTGTGTTTGTCGATGGTCACGTCTATGGCATGCCGTTCCGTGTAAGCCATGCTGCGCCGGAAGTGACGTTCGATGTTGCAGCGATGGTGTTGGGTACGAAAAAGCCGAAGGTTGAGACAGCGAGCTGGGAACGGGCGGTCATCGGCGGCATCATTTCCGAGACGAATAAGCGGCGGGCTGCGCACGGCTTGCCTGCCTTGGTGGGGTCGCCTGGGCTGCACCGCGCGGCGCATGGTTACGCTAAGTTTTTGACTGATGGGGAGCTATGGGGCCGAACAACAAAGCAAGCTCATGAGATGGATGGCCGAACCGCAGCGGAGCGCGTCGATGCTGCCGGGTATCGCTGGCGCAGTGTGCGGGAGAATTTGTATTGCGTGGGTGGTTGTCTACCGGAGTGGCGTAAAAAGAGGTTTGCGCCTCCGGGCCGTGATCCGAAGGATATCGCGCAATCATACGTGCAAGGCTGGATGGATTCGCCGGGGCATCGCGCAAACATCCTAGCCGAGGATGTGAGTGAGATCGGCGTGGGTGTGACGTTTTCGGCAGACGGTCGAATGTCGGTCGGTGTGCAAGTTTTTGCGAAACCTCTTTAATAGAGATGGGGGCGGGAAGATATGCCCGCCCTTTTTTCGCAATTGAATTACATAATTTTCTTGCAATGAATTGGTTTTTTATGGCAATACCTTGCCCTTAATTAAAATACTTTTTTTAAAAAACCAATTGAGGAGAAAATTATAATGACGAAATCGATTAAATTGAAAAATGGAAAAACAACAATACCTGTGAACAGCGTGAAGTTTGCATATCCGTACGCAGCTGACGAGCTGGAGCGGATGAGTGCGCATTACGGTCGTGATTGTTCGCAGCTGACGTTCAAGCTGGAGTTGTTCAACGGCGCAGAGATTTCCGTGGTTGAAGATGCTGAGTACCTGGCGAAGAACGGCCTGGCCCTGGTGTCGGTCGTGAAGGGCAAGATGATCAATGCGCATTTGGTAGCTGAGGCCAATGGTTTGAGTGACAAGGATAAAGCATATCTGGATGCACGTGCTGGGGAGAAAAAGCCGCTCAAGAGCAAGGTGCAGCTGATGGCCCCTGACGGTTCTAAAGCGTTTGTGTATTCGACGGTTCCCCATGGTCAATTCTCTGACCGGGTGGCAACGGCGATGGAGCGGGCCGCTGCACTGAAAACGCCAGCAAATGACGGTACGGTTGAAGCCAGTGCGCCCGAAGCCCCGGCGCAAGGGTAGGATGTGAAAATAAGAAGCAGCGCAATGGAGATTGATGGTTCTAATTTCATAGTCCAATACATCTCAGCCGATTGGCCTGAGGTACTTGGTCCTGTGGCGGAATTGGTTGCGAGGTATTGCGAAAATAACGCCCATATGGAGCACCTACTATTCGAGGTTTGGAACAACCTTGAAGTTGGTGTTGCTCCGCAGACAGTTATCCAGTGCTTACAACACGATCTTGAAACTGGATTGATGCAAGGAAATTGGGCTTAGAGGCTTTAGCGCGTTGGAAAACGATAGTTTTCGAACGGCTGCCGGGACCCCTTTCATATCTGCCTTATGTTTCCCCAAGGGGAAAGGTCCAAGTGACTATCCCTCGCCGGGTGGCAGCCCCGTTTGATGTGTGATCAAGCGGGGCTTTTTCATTGTGGGAATGAATGACCGTCAAGCGTTGTCCTCAGCTATAGCTTGCGGGACCGCTTGACGGTGTTGAGGCTAGTGAGTGGTTCTGGTTGTGAGCCAATCCGTGACAGTTTGATCGGTTGGCGCGGCTGTCCAGACGGCCCAGCAATAGCGATGCTGCCGCGTGCGATCTGTGGCCTGCCGGGGATCTCCGTTCGGATAGCAGATGCACTCATCGAGGATGTAAATCCGTGCGGGTCTGCGCTTGATGAAGCTGGAGTGGCGCGTTGGATGCGCCAGGCTTGCCAGGTTGATCAGCATGGCGGCTCTGCCACCAGTGACGGCGATGTGTGCCAGTGATTTCTTCACGAACGCATCGGCCAGGCCGCGACCGTAGGGCGGATTGGTGATGATGTGTTTGGCACGCGGAATATCGGTATCCAGGAAGTCGCACTGTCCGTCGCCATAGCCGTAGTCGGCGAGATCGGTTGAGACGGTTTCATAGCCGTGGGCGATCAGTTCTTTGGCGATGTGACCTTTCCCGCAGGCTGGTTCCCAGATGCTGCCGTCGAAGGTTTCGGCGGTGAGGAAGGCGCGTGTGGCTTCTGGCGGTGTTGGATAGAATTCATTGGCTGCTCTGTTCGGTGAGAGCTTGAAGCCCGGCATGTGTGCCGAGCTTCGTGTTTGTGCGTGATGTCTCATGCGAACCCCCGATCTTTGTCTTCAACTGGGTTGAGAAAGATCACCCCGTCAGTGAGGTTCTGGGGAACAATGTTGAGTTTCAGCATGGCACCCTTGGTCGGGTCTTTGCGGGTCCATACTGCGCCGATTTCGACGGATCGTCCCATGATGTCGCCGCCGTCGGCGTGTTGCCCATGTATGGGGCAGAACGAGACCCTGTAGAGTGGTTTGTTGGATTGTTTGCTCATGATGGTTTTCCTTTTTTGTTGGGGCTGTTCATTCAGCCCGTGACCATCTTTTCGGCACGGCGATAGCCGGGGCGCGGAACCTGGCACCTGTGCCAGGCGGCCACTTGTGAGTCCGTCCGAAGGATTAAAGCGGCGCGGCTGCCGTGCGATGGATCGCGGGTAAGGCTGAATGGGGATCAGGCGCAACGAGGGAAACAGTCGGTGGCATCATGCAGAGTGAACTCTGCTGGATTTCAGATTGCGTTAGCACCCATTTAATGCGTACACTGATTTTATGGATGATATAGAAGGATTAGAGGCCTCAAAACGGATCGCAGAACGATTGTCGGCTCAACTCTATGAAATGATTGGTGACGGAGTCGAACCGCGCCCACTGCTGATGGGTCTATTGATGGTTGCTTTCGACATGGCACTGGATGTAGGGGCTGATCAGCGTTTGACACGGGTGATGTTCATGGGGATGTGCGATGCCGTGACACTGATGAGGCTTGAGGAATTAGGTGTGCCGGACTTGTACGAAGAATAGTGCGGGAATGGCCCAGTGATGATGACCGTGTTGTGGCGTTCGTCCATGTTAGCCGATGAGCGGCTGGACGATAATCGCGGCGATGAGAGCGATGAACAAACCGATAATCCATTTGGTCTGTGCATTCATGTCACGGATCGCTTGATCGATCTTGGCATTCGCGGTGGTTTGCTGCTGCGAAAGGTATTGCGTTTGTTCGTGAAAGGCTTTTTCAATTCGGCGTTCGGTATCCATGAGTTGCTCCATTACCCAGGGCTTCGGTGCCACTTCGACTTCGACGGTGCTGGGTTTTTCTTTGGTCATTGTTGTATCAGCATATCACAGAAAATAATTTGTATACAGATTAAATCAAGAATATGGTGCATAACTTAGGACTTATGCACCACTGCCCCAAACCCAGAAAAACCGGGCCTGTGGGCTGGTGCATATTTACGGTGCATATTGGAGTGCGAATATGCTACTCTGAAAGCCATGAAAGTTGGCTATGCACGGGTAAGCTCACAGGGGCAAAATCTGGATCGGCAGATTGCAGCACTCCGCAAGGAAGGCTGCGAAACCATCTTCCGCGAGAAGGCGTCTGGGAAGGCCGTCAAGGGCCGTCCGGAGCTGGAGCGGGCGATTGATGCCCTTGGCACGGATGACGTGCTGGTGGTGGCTGAATGGGACCGTGCGACGCGGTCGATGATGGATGGTCTGGCGATCATGCAAAGGGTTGCGGATCGCGGCGCGGCTGTGAAGGTGCTGGATAAGCCGCATCTGGATTTGACCACGCCCATAGGCCGGGGTTTCTTGGCGTTCCTCTCGGCCATGGCCGAGGATGAGCGTGAGCGGATTGTTTCTCGCGCTGCCGATGGCCGGGCTGCGGCCAAGGCCAAGGGCGCGAAGTTCGGCCCGAAGCCAAAGCTGACAGATCATCAGGTGGCAAAGGCGTTGGAACGTCTTGAGGCGGGGGAAAGCTGCCGGGAGATTGGGCGCGATATGGGCGTAGCGCACACGACGATTTCACGGTTGCGATGACGGCGATCACGCAGGCGTTGTTCAAGCCTGAGCATCCTTTGGCAGCTTCTCATCAAACAGAGTGATGATGATCTCTGGCAGGTAGGTTCGCGGGGTGTTAGCTTGGGACGAAGCAGCACCAATCATATAGCTTGAGCGCTAACCCAGCCAGCTGACCGATCAGCAGGATGCTCACAAAGATAATGAGATAGGTTCTTCGGCGTTGTTTGGCTTGATGACTGGCATCAATGTCGCGTTGGAGTTCGTCCATCAGTGCTCGGTTTCTGTTTTGCGCAGATGCACCAGAAACTTGCCTTCGATGCCGCGAAGTCCTTTGATGTTGACGAGGTTGATCTCGTCGATTTCATCGACTTTGTATTCGGCTTCAAGCTTTTCAATCTTTTCCAGGTCGTCGAGGGCTTTGGCGAGCGAATTGGACATCTCTTTGATGGGCGTGTCTGTCATAGGGACAGTGTAACGAGTAGCAATTGTCTTTGCACGGAGTTTTTGTATACAAACGATAGAGTTGGCTGACGGGCGCAGTATGGGAGTGACTATGGCACAGGTGAATTTTCTGGCGCTTAAGCTGAGTGCTGAGCGTGCGCCAAACGGTTTAATGTGCGCAATAGAATGTCTTGAGATCCATGCAGAACCACGGAAACTGCCCGCAGAACCGGGTGGCGGTCAACCTCTGGACGTGGTCTATGAGTTAAAAGCCGCTGACTTCAACGAAGGATGGCTGCGGCGGATGTTAGAGATTGGCATTCCGTTGACCGGGTCGGCGGTTCGTCAACTAGAGGCCCACTTTAAGGAACACGCTGTGGCCTATCTGTATTGATTTCAATGGCATGACGTTTTTTTTTGAAACGCTGCAGTGATCTGTCGCGGCGTTCAATTTGAAATTTGAGGGGCTTTGAAATGGATACGATTTCTCTGGCTGACGGGCGCATTGAGCTGTCGGCGTATCCAGTGGACCGGGACGTGCTGGTGAACATCAACGTGGACGGCGTGTGCGTGCATCAAATCCGGCTTGAGAACGTCGCCGGGGCTGACTTCGACGCGCTGAAGGCAAACGGCATGGTGATCCCGCATGTCATCCCTGTGGGGGATGCTGAAGCGTTCCTTGCGCATGCGCGTGGGAACAGCGGTCATCTGCGTGACGGGTGAGGCCCAAAGACGTTGCTGCGGGGTTGCGTTGTGTGGTATAATTGAACCATGTTGACCATGAGCCACATTGAGAAAAAAGCCGAGATTATCCGTGCGCGGGAACGCTATGCGGATGCGCTGGCTTTGCAGGCGTTGGAGAACAACCCTCTGACTGACGACGAGGTGCTTCTGGCGGCGCGTGCTGATGCAGAAAATTGGTCTGATGCTGAGTTCATCGCGGCGGCCTTAATGCTTGCAGGCGTCGAAGACGACACCCCTTCCCTCGCCGCTGAATGAGCGATGAGCTTGATGCGCAGCTTTACGTTTATCCGGGCACGCGTGTTCTCCGAAACCTTCATGACATTCGTGATCCTGCAAAGCTAGAAGCGTTTGAGCGCCAAGCTGTTCGGCGGCGGATCGATCAGCCGATTCCGGTGGGTCGTTTTGATCTTCAACATCTTCAAGCGATCCATAAGCATTTGTTTCAAGACGTTTATCCGTGGGCTGGCGAGCTCCGGCGCGTGCCTTTGCGCAAAAACGATCAGCAATTCATGCCGCCTGACCGCTTAGAGGCGGGTATGGCTGATGTTCACCGCCGACTGACGAAAGATGACCTTTTGCGTGGCTTGGATGATCGTCAGTTTTCGGAGCAAGCCGGGGTGATCATTGGCGATATCAATCACTTGCATCCGTTCCGCGAGGGTAATGGCCGGACGCAGTTGTGTTATCTGCGCGAGCTGGGCCGGGTTGGCGGTCACCAGGTGGAGTTCTCACGGATCGATAAAGAGCGTTGGATTGAGGCGTCGATTGCATCCCACATGGGCGATTATGGGCCGATGCAATCGGCTATCGGTCAGCTGACGAATGATCGTGAGCGCGAGCGTTGATCTATAGCTTCGGCGGTCGCCGTTTGGTGTGGTGGATGCGCAGGATTTCGAGCGTGTCGCCTTGCACCTGGTAATGGATGCGGTAGGGCAATCCAGCGATTGTAAGGGCGCGTGTTGGCCCCTCCTCCCAGGTCCGGCCAATTTCCGGAAACACTTTGATGGTTTGCTGGGTGACCTGGTGGACGCGTTCAATAACCCGCTGGGCGGCATTGGGGTTATCTTGGGCGATATAGTCTCGGATGTCTTCGAGATCACGGCGAGCTGCAGGGGCAAAAATCAGCTTCACGTGTCGAGGCCAAACGCCTTCCAGAATTCCTCTTCGGGAATGCCTTTGCCGTCCTTAAGTTCTTGCTGTGCTTCGGCGATACCGCGATTGACCGCAGCAATATATTCCGGGTCCGTGTTATGCGGCTGCTCGGTTGTCATTTCCTCAAGGGTCGGCTTATCGTCGATTTTATCTGCCATCAGATTATCTTATCAGCTTTCGGGGTGAACATTCAAGCGTTAGCAGGAATCGGGCGAAGCTGGAACCGGGCACAGTAAGCATTCTTGCATTCTGGTGCTTGTATACATGAATGCTTTTATGCGTGTGCATTTTTGTGTGAGAATACAAGGGCATAAATTTGCATCAAGGATCGTGACCCGAATGGGCCAAGACCGTGTGCGGGCTTGGGTCCGGCCCGGTTGTTACCGGGCCGGACTAGAGCCTGACCGCCTAGCGGAGCTGGCGAAGGATGCCCGAATGGGCCATCAACACCAAATTGATCAGCAACGACAACGACGTGAACCGGAACACCATCACTTACCGGACTTGCTGCGTTTCTTCCTGCCCTTGCGTGCGTCCTTGATCATGTCGGCATCTTTTATTTTAAACCCGGCCCGGCGTAATCCGCGCAGAATTTCAAAGCGCACAGTAGAGCGTTTTGTGTGGGCTGCATCGCGGAGCTGGTCCATAAGGTAATTTGGAAGCCGTAGGTTCATGGCTTCGTAGTCTTCGAAGGGTGTGGGTTGTTCTGCGGCGGCTTTGGCCTTTTCTGCCGGGGATGCTTTTTTGCGGGCGGCTTCGGCTTCGGCGAGTTCTTCGGGTGTGTATTCTTCCGCGTCCGGCTCTGATGTAATTGTGCCTTGCTGGACATTAACGAGAGCGTTGACAAGATTATCGTCAAGATCAGGAAGGTCTTCATTTACGGGCTTGAAAGGGTGCGGTTGTGGTTTTGACATGGCTTACCCCACTTTTTTGAGTTGGGTTGTATCAGCCAGGGTCTGGGTGATCTCATCGAGGACGGCTGCGACTTCCAGCCCTGCCCCTTTGCCTGGTTCGCGCTTATGGGGGGGCACGCCATTGAGAAACATTTCGCGGTAGGCCACGCGGTCGATCCACATGGTGTCGAACCGCTTGACGCCTTTCTCGGCGGCCTGGTCCATGATGAAGCGGTCTACTTTGCTGCCCAGGGGCCGCACGGAGTTGAAGAGCACGCGATAGGGAATGGTGCGGTCGAAGGTTTCCTGGATTTCGTTGAGGTACTTGATCACGACGATAGCTTCGCGCAAATCCGGCTCTGAATGTTGGGCTGGGATGATGACCAGGTGGGCACGTCCCATGGCATGGACAAAGGCTTTGTCATCTTTGGCTCCGGCCAGGTCGATGAGGATATGATCATACCCTCCTCCTTTGACGGCATCGGAGCGATAGATGTCGGAGAAGTTGGCGGGATCGACATGCAGGACATCGAGGTTTTCGATGTTTGCGCTTTTGGACCATCTGGTGAGGGTCTGGTTGTCATCGAGGTCGAGAATGATAACGCGGTCGCCACGGTCGGCCAGTAGCGCGGCGATTGAGGCGCATGCGGTAGATTTACCGACGCCTCCTTTGGATGATGCAAATGCAAGATTCATAATGGTTTTTCCTTATGCATTGGAATGCTCTTGTATTCTGGTGCTTGAATGCGTGAGCATTGAAATGTGGGTGTGCGAACGCACGTAAGCATAAGTCTATCAGAGCGTGATGATTCGCCCAAGGCATAAGTGTATTCTTGCATACTGGTGCTTGAATGCTTTTATGCGAGCGCATTGAAATAGTTTTGTGCGCAAGTGCGCGGGGATATCATCCCCAGGGCGGCGGGTGGGGTAGAGGCATGACGGTTTGGGGTTCATTTAGGGTGAAAATCTAAGGTGTCGGGGCCATGCCGTTGCACCAGGCCGAGGGGTTATTTTCGGAGCCACTGATCGGAGCCGGGAGGGGCCGCGCTCATGTGGCCCATACCCCCTAATGGGGGGCCACATGAACGTGGTTCCGGACGGCGGGCCTGATGGCGTGAATGTGCCTCGGCCTGTCACGGTCCTAGTGTTAGGGGCTTATTTTTGGTGAACTGTGAGGAATTGGGCGTGCGATGGCGGTCGCAGATACAACCGAAGGCGATGGTTGCTGCTAGGCAGTGGTGCGGCTTGTTTGTCATAAAATAGAGGCTTGCTCCCCCTGGAGAGCAAATGGCTCTGAACATTGATCTGGGTGATGTTTTGTCATCAGTGTTCGGAGTGCGTTTCACGTGAATATACAACGCAACAGTGTCACGGCGCGTTAGCGACGTGTCCATTCAGGCCGGAGCGATAGCGTAGGCCCCTACGTGGCCCGCTAGGGCCGCGGCGTGTGTCACGCCCGGCAAGGGCGTGTCCGTTTAAGGCGAGCGCAGCGAGCCTTATGACTTGAAGTGTTGGCTTTATCCACAGGGGTAGGGGTGCCGCAAACCCTTCTTTTTATTCTTATTATTCAAGATTCAAATTCTAGGCGAAATCGGCTTTTAAAATCAGTGTGTTACAGGTCCAAAAGTGAGGAAACGGGCGGTTTAGGTGGAGGAATTGGGCGTGTTGGGGGGAGCAATTGGGCGGCTTAATGTGAGGAAACGGGCGTCAAAGGTGAGAGATTGGGCGTGCGTTTCGGAGTGTCGTCCCCATAGGTGAGAGATTGGGCGGGGTCGCCGATTCCGGTGCTGGGTGAAAAGTGAGAGATTGGGCGGCTTAGTCATAGACGATGGCTTCAAGCCTGTGAGACCGACGCGCGGCGCGGCCTTCTCTGGCCCGCTCGCGCTCATCGTGGGCCGCTCTGATGGCTTCGGGGTCTTTGGGGTGCCAAGTGACCAGGATGGACACAACGGCGCGTCCGTCCTTCACAGGGGCCATTTGCACGGCGTAGTTGGTGAGCTGGTTGATCTCGGCGAGGGCAGGTTTCAGGCAATGCCGATTGAAATCGGCAAAGCGGGGCAGTTTGTCTTTTGGAACGCCCAGCATGTCGCGGAGCTGTGCGACGGAGAATTGTTCGTGTTGCTTGCGTAGGCCCGCACGTCGCTCGATGAGTTCGTAGAGGCGAATGCTGTATTTGCTGCGCAGTGAGTACATGATGTGCGAGGCAAGCTTGGCCCAGACTTCCGAGTTTTCGAGGATGGTGAGAAGTTCGGGGGGGAAGGTGTAGGTGAAATACCCATCAGCTTCATCGTCGGTGATGTTGGCACCGATCAGATGGACGCGCAGCGTTTTGGAGCGGCCTGTGACCTTGTCGCGGTAACGGATTTTCGCCTTCGCGTCCATGATGTTATCATAAGATTGATTGAGGCGGTCGTTGCTTTCGTGCGTGCCACGAAGCACTGACTTGCGGATGCGAAAAATCTTTTCATCCTGGATGGTATTCCAAGCGTGCGCGAGAAGTTGATTGTAAAGAATGAGATCATTCCGGTTGAGCGGTGTGATCTCCACCAGGTCAACGAGTTCCGAGGGCTTGATGAAGTGCCCGACATGGCCTTGATCAAGCGGATGGCCGCTTACTTTCACGTCCAGTGACCGCAGAGAATGCGGCGGCGGCTGGGTTGTTGGCGGCGTTATGTGAGGTGATGCTGTCATAAGGAAATGGTGCGGACGAAAGGTGAGAAAGACAATAAGTGAATTTCACTTATCCCCAATCTCACTTTTCGATAGACCCGCCCATTTTCTCACTTTTAGGTGCTGCCGCCCAATCTCTCACTTTTCGAGTTGAGCGCAGTGTTTAACCCCCTGTGTCTACCCCCGTTGCATCGGGGTAGTGGTTGCGCTGGCGCGGCTTATCGCTCCTGGTCGCGGTCCCTGTCGCGGGTGTTGCCCTGCTCGCGGGCCTCACGCTGGCGTATGTGCTCGGCGTGGGCCTTGATGCGGTCCATGCCTGATAAGTTTTCAAAGTCCCGTCGGGCTTGGCGTGACCGATCATACGCGCTGGCGAGCATGCCATAGGCGCGGTTTGTTAGAGCTTTGTGGTGTTTCCACTCGGAGCGAAGTTTGGCGTTGTCTGCGGCGTGTGAAAGCATAAGCGTGCTGCGTGTTGCTGTGTAGGACATGGCAAGATCGTCAAGACGATTGCGGCGTTCGGCGGCATTGTCGCGAGCAAGGGCGCGAAGATCCCGCTTGCGGGATGCGTCCAACTTGGCCCGTCTGCGGTCCTGTGAGCGTTCAAACTGTTTGAGGCGGGCTTCGGCACTGGTCAGGCCGGAAAACGTCTCAGAGAGCAAATTTAGGGGCTTACCGTCCATGCTGGATCGGTTGGTGTCGATTAACCGGATTGCATTGCGCATGCGGCCCATGATGGTTTTTTCATTGGTGAGAAATTGGGCGGTCTCACGGGCTTCGATGCGCGAGAGTTCCCGTGACTTGGCCCGGTAGGTCTCACCGATGGCGCGGCGGTCGCGCTTAAAGCGCGTGGCGGCGTCCTTGCGGGTATCAGCGCATGCGCTGTCATGGCCGGACTGAAGGGCGTCCCATTCTTTGGCGTGCCGTGTGCGCGTTGTACGGGTGCGTGCGCCCAGCTCGGCCGACCGCGCTGCGATCTTGTCATTGAGACGATCAATTGGCGCCGTGTTGTCGTTCGAAGCGTTGCGAGCAACTTTCTCGGCCTCAATGATGGCGCGAGGTTTGTCGCGGTGCTTGGGCTTGTCACCGCGCACCAGGTCGCGGGTGTTTTCCTCGCGGGCCGGGCAGTAATCCAGTTGTTTTTGATCGCGCAGAACCTTGGCCCGTTCGCGGCGATACTGTCGCGCCCAGGATGAGAGCTTGCGGTGTGACATCGAGGAGGAAAGACTAACGCCTGTGTCTTGATCAACGCTGTTGATCAGCACGTGAATATGCGGCTGCACGTCGGGTTCGTCATGGGCGATGACGATGGCCTGGCGGTTTGAGGCTTTGAGGTGTTTTAAAGCGCCTTCGGCGGCGGCAAGCATTTGCTCGCGGTCGAGCTGGTCGCGTTCTTCGCGGTGCCATGAAATGACCAGGTGGCGAACATCGCCGTTGGTTTTGGCCCGGCCTGCGCGTTTGCCAGCTTCGGCCTTGAGGCGTTCGGCATCCATGGCGGTTGCTGCCATGAGTTTCCATGCGGTGTGGGGGTTATCGGTCTCAAGGTTGCGGGTTTGGGTCCAGGCGACACGCTCGGAGGTGGCTGCACGTTTATCATGTAAAAGATAAGCAGCCGCCCCTTTAAAGCTGTGTCCTGTGATGAGTTTGACGATCATAGGTCTTCGGCCATCCGGTCGAGGAGCTGGCGAACGTCACCGCGCAGTGCGCCGATCTCATCGAGGGCTTGGGACAGCTTTCCGGCAAGCGTGCGATCTAGATGCGCGGCGTGCGCGATCTGGTTCATATTGTTACCGATGGGACCAAGGGCGCGGGCAAGCTTGTGCATGGCGAGCAGGGCGTTGGTATCGCTGCGCGAGGCGGATGCTTTTGGGATGGGACGGGCAAGAGCTGCGCGGCGGATAAACTCTGTAGGGGCGATTCCGGCTTGCGCGGCGGCGGCTGCGATATGAGCATCTTCGGCAGGGGTAAACCGCACGAGACGCTGCGCCGAGCGTTTCTCGTGGGGCTGTTTTTCGGGCCGACCGATTTGGGCCGGGGCGGGTGGCTTACGCAGTGGCCGCGTCATGGTTCCTCATCGTTGTTTGCATGCCCCACGCACGCGCCCGCTTGAGCAGCTCCAGGGCTGTCCCTGGCCGCGCCGGGCGGTCCCGGACGCAGAGTGCAGAGACGGCGGGCCTGTCTCTGCCCAGGGTTTGAAGGGGCACGGCGGCCCTTTCATCGGCTCCAGGTCCGAAAACCTGGTGCAGGGGTTCCGGGGGCAGGCAAACGCCCGTCCGGATCGTGGGTCACGGGCGGCGAAACGCACCGTGTCAGAAGGGGTCAAGGGGAGGGCGAAGCGTCCCCTGCCAGATCAACCCAAAGCGTGGAAACAAAGGGGTGTA
>JBCBRH010000050.1:0-19299 GCA_039819785.1 Pseudomonadota bacterium
TCTTGATTTGGAGCATGTTCCGGGCGAAAAACCGCGTACACTTTGTCCTGAACATGCTCTAGGCGAGGTCATTCAATGGAAGGCTCGTCTCAAGGCGTCACTTTTTTGATAGTGGCAAATGAAAAAGGGCGCTGCGGTTGCAGCGCCCTTCGTTCGTTCGGGTTTGAATGGGATAGGCGGTAAGGACGAGCCTTACATCATGCCGCCCATGCCACCCATTCCGCCCATGCCACCCATGTCCGGCATTCCGCCAGCGGCGGCGCCATCTTTCTTTGGCGCATCGGCAACTGCTGCTTCAGTTGTGATCATGAGACCTGCAATCGAAGCTGCGTCCTGGAGTGCGGTGCGGACGACTTTGGCTGGGTCGATGATGCCCTTATCGATCATGTCGCCATACTCGTCGTTCTGGGCGTCGTAACCGAATGCGGCACCGCGTGTTTCCAGCACTTTGCCGACCACGATCGAACCTTCGACACCGGCGTTATCCGCGATTTGGCGGATTGGTGCCTGCAGTGCCTTACGAACGATCTGGATGCCGGCTTCCTGGTCGTCGTTGGAACCTTCGACATCAATCATGGCAGAGGCTTTGAGAAGCATGACGCCGCCACCTGGAACCACGCCTTCTTCAACGGCTGCGCGCGTTGCGTTCAGAGCATCGTCGACACGGTCTTTGCGCTCTTTCACTTCCATCTCGGTTGCGCCACCGACACGGATTACGGCAACACCGCCAGCCAGTTTTGCGAGACGCTCCTGCAGTTTCTCGCGATCATAGTCAGATGATGTTTCTTCAATCTGGGCTTTGATCTGTGAGACGCGGGCTTCGATGTCCTTACGTGAACCCGAACCATCAACGATGGTCGTGTCGTCTTTCGTGATGGACACGCGCTTGGCGCGGCCAAGCATTTCGATCGTCACGTTTTCCAGCTTGATGCCGAGGTCTTCGGAGATCGTCTGACCGTTGGTCAATGTCGCGATGTCTTCGAGCATGGCTTTACGGCGATCACCGAAGCCTGGTGCCTTGACGGCTGCGACCTTCAGGCCACCGCGCAGTTTGTTGACGACGAGGGTCGCAAGCGCTTCGCCTTCGATGTCTTCTGCGATGATGAGAAGAGGTTTGCCGGTCTGGACGACAGCTTCGAGAACAGGAAGCAGCGGCTGAAGGCCGGTCAACTTCTTCTCGTGGATGAGGATGTAGGGGTCCTCGAGTTCTGTCAGCATCTTGTCGGCGTTTGTGATGAAGTATGGTGAGAGGTAGCCACGGTCGAACTGCATACCCTCAACGACGTCGAGTTCTGTTTCCAGCGACTTGGCTTCTTCAACCGTGATGACGCCTTCGTTGCCAACTTTCTGCATCGCTTCGGCGATCATGTTGCCGATTTCGGATTCGCCGTTTGCAGAGATCGTTCCGACCTGAGCGATTTCGCTCGAATCTTTGACCTTCTTGGCTTTCTTCAGGATGTTTTCGACGACCTGGATGACGGCTTTGTCGATGCCGCGCTTGAGGTCCATCGGGTTCATGCCGGCGGCAACCGACTTGAGGCCTTCACGAACGATGGCCTGAGCCAAAACCGTTGCAGTCGTGGTGCCGTCACCTGCGACGTCGTTGGTCTTGGAGGCAACTTCGCGCACCATCTGTGCGCCCATGTTCTCGAACTTATCTTCCAGTTCGATTTCCTTGGCGACAGTCACACCGTCTTTCGTTGTGCGCGGTGCACCAAACGATTTTTCGATGACAACGTTACGGCCTTTGGGGCCAAGCGTGACCTTGACGGCATTCGCAAGGGTGTCCACACCGCGCAGCATGCGCTCGCGGGCGTCGGCTGAAAAGCGGACGTCTTTAGCACTCATAATGAGCTCCTAGTTGTTGGGGGTTCGGCGAAAGGGAACCACATTGGATTTTGGCGTCTGGGCGTCTCAGGCGGCTTTGGCTTTCTTGCTACCTTCGATCACACCCATGATGTCGGTCTCTTTCATGATCAGCAGGTCTTCCCCGTCGATCTTGACTTCCGTGCCGGACCATTTGCCGAACAGGATGCGGTCGCCAACGGAGACATCAAGGGGGACCAGTTCGTTGTCGTCACCACGGGCGCCGGGGCCCACGGCGATCACTTCACCCTCTTGAGGTTTCTCAGCAGCTGAATCAGGGATGATGATGCCACCGGCTGTTTTGGTTTCGCTGTCGACACGCTTGACGACCACACGGTCGTGCAATGGGCGGAATTTCATGGAATCTCGCTCCGTAGAGTTGAGGCTTGTGAATTGGGAAGGCCGAGCATCTGCCGATGCGATCTCGCTCGGGAAGCTCAGCCATCGTTAGCACTCAGTTTAAGTGAGTGCCAGCGACTGCGGTATGACATATGGGCGGGTGTCCGACATGTCAAGGAGTGCTCGACCTTCGTCGTATTATTTCTGGTCCCGGGCGCGATTTTCAAGGGCGCGGCTTCGCTTTTCTCCAGTACCGGACCTACTTAACCATCAAACGCATTGGTGAGGATTTGCACTGCGTTTCGCCAGTGCCTCAATGGAACGGGTTTAGTTGTTCGCATTTTCCGTAGTATTGAAATATGGAAGAATGGGGCCTATGTCAGCCTATCGGCGTTAGCAACTTCGACGGGATGATCGTCCAGGTCCGCGCAACGCCTGGATGGTCAACGGTGCAAACGACCTTGGGAGATTGATTCATGAGTGACGATATTCTTTTCACGCCGGGCCACCTCGGCGATCTTTCTTTGCGCAACCGAATTGTCCTGGCCCCTTTGACGCGTTCCCGTGCTGACGCAAATGGCGTCCCGTCAGACTTGGCGCCTGAGTACTACGCACAGCGCGCTGGCGCGGGTCTCATCATCACCGAGGCAACGCAGATCTCGTTTGAAGGTATGGGCTATCCGCGCACGCCGGGTGTGCATACGCCTGAACAATTTGCGAGCTGGAAACCGATCATTGAAGCGGTGCATGCAAAGGGCAGCAAAATCGTCGCTCAATTGTGGCATGTCGGGCGGATCGCGGCGCACGCAAATCGTGGCGTGAAGGCTGATGTGGTCGCCCCCAGCGATAGCCGTGCGCCTGGCGAGATGTATACGGATGACGAAGGGATGGTGCCGCATGATCGCCCTCGAGCGCTTGAGACTGATGAGATTGCGCGGATTGCAGCTGAGTATGCTGAAGCCGCTGAAAAGGCGATCGCGGCTGGATTTGACGGTGTCGAACTCCATTCCGCGAACGGCTATCTGCTGCACCAATTCCTTTCGACAAATGTAAACACCCGGACGGATCGCTATGGCGGGTCAATCGAAAACCGCATCCGAATGCCGCTTGAGGTCCTTGATGCGATCCTAGAAAAAGTGCCAGCCCGGAAGGTCGGCATTCGGGTGTCGCCGCGCCATACGTTTAACGGCATCGAAGAAGCCGACAGTGATCAGCTTTACGCGGCCTATTATGAGGAGCTGAGCAGGCGCGGGTTGGCGTATCTGCATGTGATGCGCGCGTTCACCCATGAGCTGGACACCGATATTGTTGCGTTTGCCGACCAGCATTATGCCGGTGATATTCTGGTTTGCGGTGAGTACACCAAGGAGGAGGGTGCTGAGGTTCTCAATGCGGGTCATGCAAAAGCGGTTGCCTATGGCCGGCCGTTTATTGCCAACCCTGATCTGGTGGAGCGTTTCCGCAAGGATGCACCGTTGAATGAGCCTGATTCCGATACGTTCTACACGCCGGGGCCGAAGGGCTATATCGACTATCCAACGCTTGAGGAGGTCGGGGCTTAAGCAAGACCCGACTTCGCGGTCCTCACCGAGGCGGACTGCTGTTGTGAGTCGTCACCGCTATGCCGCGGAGGCGAACTGATGTCGCTTCACAAGAGCCTGCTTTTCGTGGAGTCGCAAAGCAGGCTCTCAGCTCTTGATTTGGAGCATATTCCGGGCGGAAAACCGCGTACACTTTTCCTGACCATGCCCTAGTGCCCTGATAGCACCAATTCGATGATCGGCATGCGCAGGGCCTGCAGCCGCAGCATGACCGCGTGCACGACACTCACGGTATCAACGACGTGCAAGTAGAGCCACGTTCCCAGGCCAATGTCGGGGTCTTGAAGGCGGTCGTGGTTATTGCTGTAGGCGTTGGCGGCACAGCTGCTGCCGGGCAGGACGCCGTCGAGGCCGCCTTCATACATCGGCTCCAGAAAGACTGTAATCGTGCCTGGTTTCCTCATCTGCTGCAGGTCGACCAAACGATCGGTCGTGCGGAACTGACCGGCTGCGATGTAGTCTTGGACGCGCGTGACCACCATTGGAATGATCACCCACGGCCGTGAGATGCACGTGGCCTCAGCGGTCATCCCAACCTTCAGTACCTGACCTTCAATCTGATTGAAGCCTGCGACGAGGGCACCGCGCCCTGCCTCCTTTGGGATCAGGACGCCGGCTGGACGCATGAATGGGTTCACGTAGTCACCCGTGCGCAAAGCAAATTGTTCGACGCGGCCATCGACTCCTGCGCGCACGACCATTTTGTCAAGTTCAACCTGAGACTGTTGGAGGGCGGCCTCGGCGCTGGCTTTCTGAGCCGGAAGAAGGTCAGACACGCGTGTCTGCGCTAGCTGTCTTGCAGCCTGTGCCGCTTTCAATGCGCCTTCAGCGCTGTCGACCGCTTTTTGTAGACGCTCAATTTCACGTTCGGCGACGATGCCGGCATTTCTTGCGTTGAGTTGTTGTTTGGTTTGCAATTCGTCTTGGGCATTTTCCAGAGCCCCTCGGAATTGCTGTACTTGACCATCGGCTGCGGCGATCTCCGATTGTCCCATCGCCAGTCCTGCCTCAACTTCAGCGATCTGGCGTTCGGCTAACTCGAGGGTAGCTTTCTGTTTGGCGTTGTCGAGTTCGAAAATCGGCTGATCTTTTTTTACGTCACCGCCGACACCGAGATGGATTTTGGAAACTCGGCCGCTCGTCTCGGGAACGATTGGAATGGTTCGAAATACCGCTGTGACATTGGTGGTGGCCGGATGATTGTAAAAGACGACCGCGATCAGACTGATCGTCAGCATGAGGCACCCGACGATCCCGTAGCGCAGTTCGTACCAAACCGTGAATAGGTTGATCTCGCTTCCCAGTCTTTTACCCTGGCGATACCGCCGATAAAGGTAGTCAGGCAGAACCGTAAAAAGCGAGCACAGCAGGACCTCAAGCATCGTTTGTGTCTCCCGAAATCCCAGATTTTTCTGTTGATGGTGCAGAGGGCGACTGTTTCGGCTGGCCTACTGATGCGGGTTCTGGAGACTTCAAGTCCGTGGCTGCAATCTGGTCAAGTGAACCGGCGATGCTTTTCAATGGGGTTTGAAAGTCTGGAATGGAAAAGTCCGGGATCTTGACGAAAGCCAGCAAGAGCGCTGCGACCCAGAACGCGTGGATGTGCGTAAACAGGGCGAGAAGGCACAAGACGGCTACGAAATCATATTGCCATTTATTGTGAACCATGCGTTCGGGCAGCGAATGCAGCCATAAAAAGAAAACACCGATCGCCAAAACGGCAACCACGAGCAAGATTCCCGATAGGACAAGGAGCGTGTCGGTCTGGCCGGGCGCTGTGATAAAGGCCGGTAGATGATGCTCGGCTGCGGGATGTATACGGTCCATGAAGTGTTTCTCCGCAGGGTTTTCGGGATACAGGGCGGCCACCGGATTGAGCATGACAGAGTTTGGTTAGTCTGCGGTTTATTTCACATCATTATTTTTTTAGAATTGCGATCAATTCATATCGACGGGGCGTTTTTGATTCGGCCAGTATGGGCCACCGTAACAGTTGATTCAGGCTGAGAGCTTTTTGCCCCTTTTCCTGTGCTGCTTCTTTGGTCGCCTTCGTCGTTTTGTTTACGCCAGCTTAGGCGCAGTTGCCTATCATTTCGAATGGTTAGCGTAGCACGGGGGAAATTGCATGGCCAAGTTTAGTGATACCTCTTTGCAGCAGTACCTGGACAGTGGAGAACATGTGCTTTGGAATGGGCGTCCTCGACAGGGCTTTGCTTTCCAGAGGCTTGACTTGTTGTTGATTCCATTTTCCCTCCTTTGGTCTGGCTTTATGTTCTTTGGGGCATATAGCTTTCTCATGTCCGTAGTGGCGGACGATTTTCCATATGCGCCTAGTTTGTTTGATTTGGTGTGGATTTTATTTTCGGCCATTGGGATTTATTTGGTTGTTGGCCGTTTTCTCTTTGATCGATACTATCGATCTGGATTACTCTACGCGATCACTGACCAACGCGTTCTTATCCGGGGAAAGACCCCCTGGAAAAGTATGACGTCTTACGACTTGAGTACTCTCAGTGGTCTTAAACTCGTCGAGCATTCGAATGGCCGGGGGACGATCCAGATCGACCAATCTTCGCGATCGGGTTTTGGGTCGGGCAATGGGCTTGAAGTCTGGCATCCCTGTTTTGGTCGGTCAGGGCAGCTGTGGCAGGTCGAACAGCCCAGAGAAGTTATGCGAATCCTGCGTGAAAGTGTGAAGCTGGCTTAGCTGCTTTCGATCCAGAGAGGGATCGCCCGCTCCAATCGTTGTTTGCACTTCCATTTTAACCTGGTCTGACGACCAGTGTCTTGTCGCACCAAGCCGGACGAGCGACGCGACATCCCGCTGTCTGGGACGGTCTCATCCCGGTGTTGAGTAGGAGCGTTCCTGTTTGGTACTTTGGAGCGATATCCAAGGCGGAGGGCGCCTATCGGAATTGCACCGAAAACAAAGCCGCAATCCGTGTCTTTCAAGCATGTTGCGATTTGGCCGTTCTCACCAACAGACTAAGAACCCACCGCGCCTTTTGTCGATGTTGACGGAGGGGTCGGCGCGCACGTATCCACCCAGGTGGGACACCGGCCCCCAACGGTCGGCTTTCTATCTGGAAGGATAGCCACATCATGACGACGACCCCAACGCCCGACGTGCGTCCGGCGAACCCTCATTTTTCTTCAGGCCCTTGTCCGAAGCGCCCCGGTTGGTCGCTTGATGCGCTTTCTGGCGCGTTTCTCGGGCGCTCCCACCGCGCAAAGGGTGGCAAGGCCAAACTCAAAGATGCCATCGACCAGACCAAGGAGATCCTTGGCATACCAGCGGATTATTGCTGCGGGATCGTGCCTGCGTCTGATACCGGCGCGTTTGAAATGGCCATGTGGACCATGCTTGGTGCACGCGGTGTCGACATTCTCTCATGGGAAAGCTTTGGCGCGGGCTGGGTGACCGATGCTGTCAAACAGCTGAAACTCGACGACCTGCGTAAGTTCGATGCGCCCTATGGGCAGTTGCCTGACCTGACCAAAATCGATTTTTCACGTGACGTCGTGTTTACGACCAACGGAACGACGTCGGGTGTTCGTATTCCCAACTATGACTGGGTCCCGGCTGACCGTGAAGGTCTGACATTTGCCGATGCGACGTCCGGTGCGTTTGCTCAGGCGATTGATTGGGCCAAGGTCGATGTCATGACGTTCTCATGGCAGAAGGTGCTGGGCGGCGAAGCGGCCCACGGAATGATCGTCTTGTCGCCGCGTGCTGTTGAACGGCTGGAGAGCTACACTCCGGCATGGCCGTTGCCCAAGGTGTTCCGCCTGACGAAGGGCGGGAAGCTGATCGAGGGCATTTTCAAAGGTGAGACGATCAACACGCCATCGTTGCTGTGCGTCGAAGACTATTTGGATGCCCTAAAGTGGACCGTATCCGTCGGCGGGCAGGCCGGGATGCAGGCGCGGGCGGATGCCAATGCGAAAGTCTTGCATGACTGGGTCGCTCGGACGGAGTGGATTGCGAACCTGGCAGATGATCCGGCGACCTATTCCAACACGTCGGTATGTTTGAAGATCGTTGACCCGGCTGTGACGGGCTTGAGCGCGGACGCGCAGGCTGCCTTCGCCAAGAACATTGTGTCGCTGCTCGATGCAGAAGGCGTTGCAAAGGACATTGGCTCTTACCGCGACGCACCGGCTGGGCTTCGGATCTGGGCAGGGTCCACGGTCGAGACTTCCGACCTTGAGGCGCTCACTCCGTGGTTGGATTGGGCCTTCGCACAGGCGAAACTCGATCTGGCGCAGGCTGCCTGACAACGCCTACGCAGTCGCGCTGCTCTGATGGCGCGTCGCCGCCACGTCAATCACAAGACCAAAACTCTTGAGCTGATCTCGCCGCGCCATACCGGCCTGCGGGGCCAGCTCCCAACGCATTTTCCAAAGACAGGACCACCCACTATGGCTGCGCCAAAAGTTCTCATCTCAGACAAACTCTCACCGACGGCTGTCCAGATTTTCAAGGACCGCGGTATCGACGTCACCTTCGAACCTGACCTGGGCAAAGACAAAGACAAGCTGTTTGCCATGATCGGTGACTTCGATGGACTGGCCATTCGCTCGGCCACGAAAGTCACGGATAAAATCCTCAGTGCGGCTGACGCGTTGAAGGTCATCGGCCGGGCCGGCATCGGCGTCGATAACGTGGACCGCAAGGCTGCGACGGCGAAGGGTGTGATTGTGATGAACACGCCGTTCGGCAACTCGATCACGACGGCTGAGCATGCGATCTCAATGATGCTGGCGCTGGCGCGTCAAATTCCGCAAGCCAATGCGTCGACGCATGAGGGCAAGTGGGAAAAGTCGAAGTTTATGGGCGTCGAAGTGTTCAACAAAACGCTTGGCATTATCGGGTGCGGAAACATCGGTAAGATCGTGGCTGATCGCGCGCAAGGCTTGAAGATGCGCGTTGTTGCGTTCGATCCGTTTTTGACGGACGAGGAGGCGAAACGGATCGGCGTCGAGAAGCTGACGTTGGACGACCTGTTGAAGCGGGCGGACTTCATCTCACTGCATACGCCGATGACCCCGGAAACGAAGAATATTCTGGATGCAGATGCGCTGGCCATAGCCAAGAAAGGTGTGCGGATCGTCAACTGCGCACGTGGCGGGTTGATTGACGAGGCTGCACTGACGGCAGCGCTGGAAAGCGGCCAGGTCGCGGCCGCAGCTCTCGACGTTTTTGAGACCGAGCCCGCGACCGAGAACGCTTTGTTCGGCAACCCGAACGTCATCTGCACGCCGCACCTTGGGGCATCGACTGGCGAGGCGCAGGAAAATGTCGCCATTCAGGTGGCCGAGCAGATGTCGGATTATCTTCTCAAAGGCGCGATCACGAACGCCATCAACTTCCCGTCGATTTCCGCGGAAGAGGCGCCGATCCTGACACCGTTTGTGAAGCTTGCCGAACAGCTGGGGTCATTTGCCGGGCAGCTGACGGACAGGCCGATGAAGGGCATTCGTATTGAATACTTCGGCGACGTGGCGAACCTGAACATTAAGCCCATGACGGCAGTGGCGATTGCCGGGGCGATGCGGCCATCGCTGGCGGACGTCAATATGGTGTCGGCAAAAGACAGCGCTGAAAAGCGCGGGATGACAATCTCGGAGTCCGTGTCATCAAACGCCGGTGCCTACGAAAGTTACATCAAGCTCACGGTGATCACCGAAGAGTACGAGCGCTCGGTGGCTGGAACCGTGTTTTCAGATGGCCGCCCGCGTTTCATCCAGGTGCGTGACATCAACATGGATTTCGAACTGACACCGGACATGATTTTCGTGCGCCATCAAGACCGCAAAGGGTTCATCGGCGAGTTTGGAAGCACGGCTGCCAAATACGATCTCAACATCGCCACGCTCAATCTGGGACGCACGGAGCGCGGTGGTGATGCCATTCTGGTTGCTGCACTCGATACGCCCGTGACGGATGACGCGTTAGACGCCGTCAAAGCGTTGGGTGAAGTGAAGCGCGTGAAGCGGCTGCAGTTCGAGACCTCTGCCGCCTAGCGTTGCGCTTTTCCGTTTTCCTGTTGCGAGGCGGACGAGCATGTCCGCTGACATGTCTTTTGGTTTTTTGACGCTCGCCTTGTTCGCTCAGGGCGGGCGTTTTTCTGATGTCTGGTTTTTTCGCCGTTTCGCCGGGTCTGCCGCTTTTTGGACGTTTGGAGCGCGTAGGCGACGTTCACGGAACAACAGAATTCGCTTTTGGGAGAAAGCCATGAAGGGTGTGGGACACGTTCTGCTTGCAGGCGCGTTGGGTCTTTTTATGCTGGCGGGACCGCTGTCATCGGGTCTTGCGGTGGCTGCGGACAAAGACGTGACGTCGACGATCGACACTGTCCTGGTCTTCCCGTCGGGCGCTGAAATTACACGCACTGCGAAGGTGACGCTTGAAGCTGGCGCGCACACGCTCATCTTGGATGACCTGCCAGCACAGGCCGTCGGCAACTCCATCCGGGTTGAAGGCAAGGCCACGGCGGGTTTGGCCATTGGCTCCGTCGATAGCCGCCGGCGCTATGTGGGCGAGGACGAGAGTGCGGAAGTCGCACCGCAGCGCAAGGCGCTCGAAGATCAGATTCAAAAGCTGCAGGATGACCGTGATCTCATCCAGGGTGAAATCGATGCGGCGGAGGCGCAGGGACAGCTGTTGCGCAACCTGATTGCGTTGCCAACCAAGGTTGCAGCACCGGGCGCACAGACCAATGGCGATCCCCTGAAGGCCGATGACTGGACGCAGTTTGTTGCCCTCATCGGGACCGGGCTGCGAGACGTGCGGAGTACGATTACAGATGCGCGCGGTCGATTGCGGGATGTGGACCAAACGATTACCGAACTGCGCGCGAAGCTGAATGCCCTGGCGCCCAAGCAGCGTGAGGTGACGGAGGTCAAGGTGTTTGTCTCTGCGGATGCGGACCTCGAAGCCGATCTGACGGTGAAATATCAAGTTTCGAATGCGTCCTGGTCGCCGCTTTATGATGCGCGGTTGACGACGGGTGATGCTGGTACGCCGGCTGCGATGACACTGACACGGCGCGCGCTCGTGACGCAACGGTCGGGTGAAGACTGGAAAGATGTGGCCGTACGGCTTTCGACGACGCGTCCGCAATCCGGGTCGGCCGCGCCTGATCTTCGCCCAATGACGGTCGATTTTAAGCCACCGCCACGACCTGCCCTTGGCGGGACAATGAGTATGTCACGCGAGGCCGAGCCGATGGCAGATGCGATGGCTGCTCCGCAGGCGTCACCAAGGGCGTTGAACCAATTCAGCGGTGGCATGGCGAAACGTGGCAGACGGGTTGCTGCCAAGCCAGCCGCAGCGCGGATTGTGAACGCGCCGTTCCAGGCCATTTTCGAGGTGCCGGACCGGACGACCGTTCAAGCCACGGGTGAAGCCAAGCGGCTGCAGATCTCGGATGAAACACTGACACCTAAGCTGATGGTGCGAACGGTGCCGAAGCGGGTGGCGAAGGCCTATCTTTATGCGGATATGACCATGGCCGCCGGTGCGCCGCTTCTGACCGGACCCGTGTCGTTATTCCGAGATGGTGTTTTTGTCGGAACGGGCAACCTGCCGACGCTGGCTGGTGGCGAAGATCACGAGCTTGGCTTTGGCGTTGATGACCGCGTACGGGTTAAACACACGGTTCGCAAGGACCAAAGGGGTGAGACCGGCTTGATTACTTCATCGCGCACGGATAGCCGCAGTTTCAAGATCAGCGTGATGAACCTGCACGAGCGTCCGGTATCGGTGACGATCGTGGATCAAGCGCCTGTGGCGGCAGATGAAGAGATCAAGGTTGATGTTCTGGGAACGCCACCGACGAACCGGAACGTGGATGATAAGCGCGGGGTTGTCAGCTGGGTCAGCGAGATTGCACCGAACGCTGAAAAGGTTATTGATTTCGGCTACCGGGTCAGCTGGCCAGCTGCAAAAGATATCCGCTATCGCTGAGGGCAATGACGGCCGACTCTGTTGCTGGATTGCAGCCGTCCGAGCTGTCATAACGCCTGCCATTGTTCCGTCATATGGCTGCTTCAGGAGCAGGACGATTTTTTATTTGGGGTGAGACGCATCGTGGCTGATGCGGATTGGGAGCTGGAGTGAAATGGCGAAAGCGTTTTGGATTTTTTTGGGGCTGCTGCTGATTGCCGGCGCCATCGGGGCGATGGGATATCGACTGACACAGTCGCCTGACCTCTTGTCAAAGTACGAGCGGATGATTGAGACCCAGACTGAACCCGCACCAACGACCTCAGCGCCCAAAACACGTTCGGCGACACCTCAAGAGGTGGCACCGCAAGGCGCTGATGGAATTCAATCGGATGCACCAGTTGCGTCCACTGAAAAGCGTGTCGACAACTTCAAGATGCTCGAAATCGCGCTTGATGTCGGCAACATCCTTGTCGGCTTGATCGGGATTTATCTCGCTGTGAGCGGGATGCGGATGCGCCGCGAAAGCCAGACGTGACGCGTCTGTCGCATAAGGGCCATCAAAGTGCATCAGGCCCCGGATCCGGCAGGGCGTTGGCGTCGTTCCTGGTTTCTAGGTGCTCTGGCTCTAACCGGTGGGTCTTGAGACGTTAGGCAAGCATGCATCTTCGAGACATGGGATATGACGCGTCGGCGGCCCATGGCAAATGATGCCTGTCTAGCATCTTGGAAACGATGCTTCGCCGGCACCCAGGAAACGATGCTTCGCATCGATGGCCAGATGCGATATAACCCTCCCGCTTCCATTCATTTGGTGCGTCCGCAAGCGATGCGAGACCGTTAGGTCCGCGGGTTAACCGGCTTGCGGGCGGCCGTCAGGGGTTCTCATGTCAAACGTGGTGGTCATCGGCGCTCAGTGGGGCGACGAGGGCAAGGGCAAGATCGTGGACTGGCTGTCTGAACGCGCCGATATCGTCGTGCGCTTCCAAGGCGGGCATAACGCCGGGCATACGCTCGTGATCGACGGGAAAGTGTACAAGCTTTCGCTGTTGCCATCCGGCGTGGTGCGTGAAGGCAAGCTCGGGATTATCGGGAACGGCGTTGTTATCGACCCGTGGGCGCTGTTCGATGAGATCACGCGATTGAGCGATCAAGGCGTTGCGATTACCCCTGACAACTTGAAGATTGCTGAGAATGCGACGCTGATTTTGCCGTTGCACCGCGAACTCGATTTGATGCGCGAGGAAGCCGCCGGGACTGGCAAGATCGGCACCACGGGGCGTGGTATCGGGCCTGCGTACGAAGACAAGGTCGGGCGGCGGGCGATCCGTGTCAACGATCTCAAAAACCTCGACACGCTTGGGCCGAAGGTGGAGCGCATTCTGGTCCACCACAATGCGCTGCGCGCCGGGCTCAACAAACCGCAGATTGAAAAAGACAAGCTGATGGCCGAATTGGCCGAAGTGCGCCCGAAGATTTTGCCCTACATGGATACGGTCTGGAAGGTGTTGGATGAGGCGCGCAAGGCTGGACGCCGCGTCTTGTTTGAAGGTGCTCAAGGCGCGCTACTCGACATCGACCATGGCACTTATCCATTCGTGACGTCGTCGAATACGATTGCCGCGCAGGCCGCAACGGGGTCTGGGGTTGGGCCGCGATCGATCGGCTATGTGCTTGGTATTGCGAAAGCCTACACAACACGCGTTGGGTCAGGGCCTTTTCCCACTGAGCTTGAAGATGACGTCGGACGCACTCTGGGTGAACGCGGTCATGAGTTCGGCACTGTCACGGGGCGGCAACGCCGTTGCGGGTGGTTTGATGCCGCGTTGGTTCGCCAAACCATCAAAGTCACAGGTATCGATGGCATCGCGCTGACCAAGCTCGACGTGCTCGATGGGTTCGACGAAATCAAGGTTTGTGTCGGGTATGAGCTGGATGGCGAGCAATTGGATAGCTTTCCAGCCGGGCAGAATGCGCAGGCGCGCGTCAAGCCGATTTGGCGCAGCTTTGAGGGTTGGTCTGAATCAACGGCTGGTGCGCGGTCTTGGGCGGAGCTTCCTGCTCAGGCCGTGAAATATGTTCGCACGATCGAGGAGCTGATTGAGTGTCCGGTGACCTTGCTTTCGACCAGCCCTGAACGCGACGACACGATTTTGATGCGCGATCCGTTCGAGGGCGTCTGACCCGTTCACCGTCGAAGCTCCGGGGTCCGTTGTTCGAGGTTCAGGCGGGGACAGCTTTCAGTTGACCGCAGAACGCCGCAGGATCTTTCCCCGGTGCGGCCCGAATGAGGATCCTGTGCGGTGCGACCGGGCCAGGACAGATGATTTGTCCTTCGGCGGTCTGGGCAAATCCGTGGCGCTGATAATACGGTTCATCGCCGACCAAAATGACAAAGCCCTGCCCGGCCCGATCAATGTCTGCAAGTGCATCGGTGATCAGCGCGCTGCCGATATGCTGGCGTTTGTATTCAGGATCGACCACCAGTGGTCCAAGGAACAAGCCGCGCGCGGTTTTGCCAACCATCACCTCAGTGAAGCGCAGCGCTGCAACAATGCGTGTGCCGATGCATGCCACTTTGCAATGGGCACTCACAGGTGGTGCGCCTTCCCGAATCCGGTAAGCGGTTCGTGCAAAGCGGCCCGGGCCAAACGTGCGCGCATGGAGCTTTGCAATCGTTGGCAGGTCTTCGTCGGTCACGGGTCTGAAGATGAGATTGTCGGGACACGGCTTTGAGGGTGTCGGAGCCGGAGGTGTCGGAAACGGAGCTGTCACCATGTCACAGCTATATCCGTGCCGTCGAGGATCTCGGAGATCCTGCGTGCCGTGGGCTGGTGGATGTCATCGGGCAGCCTATCCTTTGAGAAAAACCCGTGGTCGATGATCTCGCGATCGGGGACTGGAGGGTGGGGTTGGTGCCACTCGCGAATGACGTAGAGGACGATGTGATCGCCGGGGAAGAAGGCAAAATTCGAATATATCCCGTGCAGTTGGGGCGGCGCGCTCATGTGGACGTTCGCCTCCTCGATTAATTCACGGGTCAGTGCCGTTAGAGCTGTTTCACGCTTTTCTATGCCGCCACCGGGGAAATGCCAGCCAGGTCGATAGGAGTGCTTAACAAGCAAGATCTCATTGTCGGGGGTCAGAACGCAGCCCTGTGCGCCCAGCGTTGTTGGCCGCGTCAGGCGCCAGTAGATTTGCAGGAGACGCTGGATCATGCGCGATGCGAACCGTCAATGTTGCAGGCCGTTGGCATGATTCTTTGGGCCTTCCCAGTGGTCGTTTGGGACTGATCGAGCAGCGTCCTCACTCGCATGGGCGCGATTCCTTGCAAGGTTTTTCATCGCTGGCAAGGCGACCAATTGGCCGCCGAGACGGCTGGATCGGGCGGCCACCGTACGGCTTTGCAGCGCTTGGACCAGAACCCGTTTCAAGCCGTTGCATGATAACCAAATTCGCCGCATGACAGGGCGATGGAAAATGCCAACTTATCTCAATCTCGACCAGTGACATCAAACCGTGATGGGCTTTTGCTCGCGCATTTATCCGACGTGCATCTCTCGCCGGTTCCGCTGTTGGATTGGCGGCATGCGAATATAAAGCGCGTTCTGGGTTTTCTGAATTGGCAATGGAAACGGCGGCGATGGCACAGCAACGATGTGGTGGCTGCCTTGCTTGCTGATCTGGAGGCGATGGGCCCTGACCACATCGCGGTGTCCGGTGATCTTGTCAATATCGCATTGCCGAAGGAATTCGCAGCTGCTGAACGGTGGTTGTCTGGTGTGGGACTGCCTAGGCATGTCAGCGTTGTTCCAGGCAATCATGACCTCTACACGGAACTCAATGGCGACGTCGGTGTGGCGCGCTGGGCGGCGTATATGGCAGGTGATGGAGACCGGCTGGTCGATGCCGATGGTGATGGCGGTCCAGACGTCTCACAGCGGCAGGTTCTAGACGGGTTCCCTTACTTGCGTGTTCGCGGCGGTGTGGCCCTGATCGGCGTCAATTCAGCCTATCCAACGCCGCCGTTCAATGCCACGGGCGTCGTTGAAAGTGATGAACTCGATCGCCTTAAGTCGCTTCTGCTGGACTGTCGTGATCGGGGGCTGTTCCGATGCGTGATGATCCACCATCCCCCGCTTCCCGGGCAGGCGTCGCTGCGTCGAGGGCTGACAAATGCGGAAGCGTTGAAGGACCTGTTTGCGCAAACGGGTGTCGACCTCGTTTTACATGGCCACAATCATCAAAACAGTTTTGTCTGGGGCGATATCGCGGGGGCAGCTGCTGGTGAGCCGTCCCGGTATCCTGTGATTGGTGTTGCGTCGGCGTCTTCTGTTCACTCCAAGGACCATGATCCAATGGGCGGTCCCGCGCTTGCCCGTTATAACCTCATCCAGATTCAGCGTTCGATGTTAGGCGGTACCTGGGATATTGAGGTCACGGGGCGCGGCTTATCCCATCGTCACGGTTCGGTCCGTGAACTCGAGCGTTTCGCCATCTCTAATGGGGTTCGGACCGACGTCGGCCTCGATAAAGCGCAAGCATCGTAGGCCTCTGGGCGGGATCATCAGCAAGGTAGTATTTGGATGTCGATGTCGGGCCAAAGTGCCAGGTTTCCGGTTTGGGCGATTGTCCTGGCTGCTGCGACCATTGCCGCGGTTGGCATGGGGTTACGCCAGTCCATGGCATTGTTCCTGGTTCCGATCAGCTTGGAGCTTGGCACGGGACGGGAAGCGTTTGCCTTGTCGGTTGCCATTTCAAACATCGTCTGGGGTGTGGCAGCCCCCTTTACGGGTGCGTTTTCTGACCGATATGGAACCGGAAAGGTTGTCGCGTTTGGTGCGGTCAACACCGTTATTGGCTTGGTTCTTCTCAGTGCCGCGACGACCGAAGCCTATGTGCTGGCTGCTGGTTTTTTTCTTGGTCTTGGGGTTGCCGGTGCTGGTGTTAACGCGGTGGTGGGCGCCGTTGGCCGGGCCGCGAAACCGGAAGACCGTACGGCTGCCATCGCGGCCATCGGTATGGGAAGCGGCATCGGCATCCTGCTGGTGTTGCCCTACACCCACGTCTTGATGTCAGCCTTTGATTGGCGGGCAAGCCTCCTGGTTCTCGCGGCCACAGCTGCTTTGATCCTTCCGTTGGCGCTGGTGGTCAGTGGTCGTCCGGGTGAACTTGATGAAAGTGTTTTCCCGCAGTCACTCGGGGCAGCTCTGCGTGAGGCGTTTTCCTATCCTAGCTTCTGGATGCTGAATGCCGGGTTCTTTGTCTGCGGGTTTCATGTGGTGTTTTACGGCACGCATCTACCGGCGTTCGTCAGCGATCAGGGACTTGGGCAAGAGGTTGCGGTATGGGGGCTGACGGCCGTTGGCGTCGGTAATCTGGTGGGCACATATCTGGCCGGTCAGTGGGGCCGTTATTATCCGAAACGCTATGGGCTGGCGCTGATCTACGGGGGGCGGGCCATTGTCTTTCTGGGCTTTTTGTATTTGCCGATTACGGCCACGAGCGTCATTGCGCTCAGTGGGGCGCTGGGCCTTTTGTGGCTCTCCACTATTCCGCTGACGAGCGGGCTCGTGGCGACGTTCTTTGGTCCAAGGTGGATGACGATGCTGTACGGCATTGTCTTCCTGTCTCATCAATTGGGCTCATTTCTCGGTGTTTGGCTGGCCGGTGCTCTTTATGACCGGTTGCAATCGTATGATATGATGTGGTGGATTTCGGTTGGACTGGGCGTTTTTGCAGCCTTGATCCACTGGCCGATCGAAGAGCGAACCGTTTTGCGGACGCAAGCTGCAGCTCGCTAACGGGTTGGTTTCTTGCGTGTTCGGAACACATGCTGGGTTTTGATGGATATGGCTGAGGTCAATACAACGTCTGCTGGCAATGAAGTCGCCCACAACGATTTGGCGATGCCACGCGCTGTGCGAATGGTTGTGTGGAGCGTGGTTGCGCTGGCCGTTTCGGGTGGGCTCTATCTGATTGCCGTCCGGGGTGAGGCCTTGTTGCTCGACCTGGGTAAGCTGGCTGCGATGTGTTTTTGAGAAGCCTGACTGTGGGTCCCTGTGAGGGACAGTCTCGCCCGCGTTGACGCGGTCTGGTATCGCGCCTGCCGCCGCTTCATAGAACTGCCGTTCAACGACGCTAGGATCGGACACGCCTGGGATCTTAACCACGGTGATGCTGAGCCTTGATCTGGAGAATTCGACCCATGTCCGATGATGCGTCTGATACCAAAACGGGTGAGAAGTCGACGGATCATAAGGCCGTGCCAGGGCTGCCGCCGGGATTGGTGGCTGGTGCCCTGTTGAGTGTTCCTATTGCAGTGGTGTTGTTTGGGGCATTCCTTCTGGTGCGTTCAGCGGTTGAGGTTGAAGCACCGGAGCAGCCTTCCGCGTCCGTGGGCAGCACGGTGATCTCGGACGCAAAGACGTCAGTGAGTGTCGCGTCACCAGATGAAAGCAGCTCGATTGCACTGCCGGATGTAACGCCTGCCACACCCTGGCTGCCCGTGACAGATCAACAGGTCCTCACGCGCATCGGGATTGGGAGTTGCTTGTCGCAACGGCATCCTCAGCCCATCTGGAACGGTGTTCTTGGTCTTGAGAAACGCCCCGACCTTTTCTTGATGATCGGCGACAATGTCTATGGTGATATCAAGTCACCTGACGGGCGCGAACTGGTCGAGGCTTACCGCACACAGGGGAGCCAGCCTGAATTTGCACAGGCGCGTGCAGCGCTGCCGATGCTGGCCACCTGGGATGATCACGATTATGGCCGGAACGATGGCGGGGGCGACTTCGGCAAAAAGGCGATGGCTGGCAGTCTGTTCCAGGACTTCTGGCAGATCGAGACGGGTCGGCCTGCTGACGAAGGCATCTATTATGCGCGCATCATTGGGCCGGAAGGACGCCGTGTTCAGCTGATTTTTCTTGATACGCGTTCCTTCCGTGGGCCACTGACACGGAAGACGGCATCGTTCCCCCATTGGGGCCGCTATGAACCGAGTTCTGCTCCCACACAGGTGATGTTGGGAGATGCGCAATGGGCATGGTTTGAAGGTGAACTGAAAAAGCCAGCCGAGATCCGGGTGATTGTGTCGTCCGTGCAGGTGCTTGCGGAAGGGCATGGTTTTGAGCGATGGGGTAACCTGCCCGCTGAACGTGAACGGCTGATGCGTGTGCTCAATGCGACCGGCGCAAAAGGCGTCATTTTTGTTTCCGGTGACCGGCATGCCGGCGCGCTGTATGCTCAGGATCTGAGTGAATTGGCGTCTGATGGTGACCCATCAACCGACGCCACCGACCAGATCATTCCCGAACTGACCACCAGTTCACTTAATCGGTCTTACGGGCCGTCAAAAGATGCTCCGCATCCCACACGTTTGTCACCTATTCTCCACCAAGAGAACTTCGGCCTGATCGATGTGAACTGGTGGTCAGTTCGGGAATGATCTGGTCGGTGGCGTCGGTTGATGGGTCACCATCAGACGCCAATTCACTCAGATCCTGAGCATACAGCGCGCCGGCATGCCGGTCACCGGAA
>JBCBRH010000051.1:0-19115 GCA_039819785.1 Pseudomonadota bacterium
CCTCACCGGTCATCGCATGCGTTAAATCAAAAAACGCAGCTGCCAGATCATCATCGGGAATGGTCAGCCGTCCCTCAGCATGCCATCTGGCAAACGGCGTTCCTGGTTCAATGGTCAATTGGTAAAGCGACAGGTGACCGGCAGCCAGACCGAGCGCTTCACCCAACTCATCTTCCCAAGCGGCCAAAGTCTGGCCTTCGCGCGCATAGATGAGATCAAATGAAACCCGATCAAAAACATCATTCGCGATGCCAACAGCCCGCTTGGCTTCGTCCACCGAATGAACGCGCCCCAACCGTTTCAAGTCATCGGTCCGCAACGCCTGCACACCGACCGAGACGCGGTTCACACCCGCTGCCCGATACCCGCGAAACCGCTCCACCTCGACCGACCCGGGATTGGCTTCCAGCGTCACCTCCGCACCTTGTTCCAGGGCCCAGTGGTCTGAAATCGCCGCGATGATCCTGGCAACCGTATCGGCCTGCATCAACGAGGGCGTACCACCTCCAAAAAAGATACTGCTGACACGGCTTGGCCCGGTGCGGCGTCGCATCGTCTCCAGTTCTTGAAGGTAGGCCTTCAGAAACGCAGCCTCGTCCCATCCGCCAGTGCGTACGTGAGAATTGAAATCGCAATACGGACACTTCTGCGCACAAAAGGGCCAATGTACGTAAACGCCCATCGCCTCGGCGTCGGTCCCAAGTCCCGTCCCAAGTTTCGTCTTGCCCAGGAGATCCCTCGGGCCAGCGGCGGCACCCGAAAGACCATCACTCATCTGTCCAGCATTACTCATCGGCGCGGCCCTGAACGCCTGGCGGATTGCGTGCAGAAAGTAAGGTCTGCGCCATGGCCCGCCATTTCGGTTCGATCCCGTCCACGGTGTCCGTGTTATTCAACCACGCCTGCATCGCCTCAAGAAACGGCTCAAGCGATGTCGTCTCCCAACCTTCGGGGTTTGACTGAAGATCAGCCCGCAGATATCCGATAAACGCCGCCAACTCAGGCCGTGTCGACAGGTTCGCAGCCGCAGCCTCAAGCCCTTCAGCCGCGTCTGAAGCCTTTGGGCCGCTTGGATCAGCCTTCGACAACCCGCTTAGACACGCAGCTTCAAACAGATCAAACGCCCGCGCCCGATGCGACAAGGCATGCTTGCGGTCTGGTGCCATCTCACCAAACGTCAGGTCCTCGCCATCCGCCAGGAACATCGGGTCATAACCAAAGCCGTTTCCACCCCGTGGCGGCCAGACCAGATGTCCGAACACCTTGCCCTCAAAAACGTCCGTCGACCCATCCGGCCATGCAAGACACAACGCGCAGATGAAGTTTGCCCGCGGACCAGGCGCTGACCAGCCATGCCGTGACTTGACCTCCGTTGCGACCTTCTCCATCGCAACGGCGAAGTCCTTGGACGGCCCCGCCCACCGCGCTGAAAAAATACCAGGCGCCCCGCCCAGCGCATCGACCTCAAGCCCGCTATCGTCCGCAAGTGCTGGCAAACCCGACGCCGTCGCGGCAGCAACAGCCTTTAACCTCGCGTTACCGGCAAAGGTCGTCTCGGTTTCTTCAGGCTCAGGCAAATCAAGGTCGGCGGCGGAAACAGCATCAAGTCCGTAAGGCTTTATCAGGTGCTTGATCTCATACACCTTGCCCTTGTTATGGCTGGCCACCACGAGCCGCATGCCCGCATCCAGACGATGCATTGCCATTCCAACCGCCACTTTCGTTATGATTGCACCTAACCGACCGTAAGCTTCTGCAACTGCACCAGTTCACCGATGCCTTTTTTCGCAAGACCCATGAGTGACCCGAAGTCATCCTCCGCAAAGGCAACGGTCTCTGCCGTCCCTTGGATCTCGACGATGCCACCCGAACCGGTCATGACGAAGTTTGCGTCCGCATCCGCGTTTGAATCTTCCGCATAGTCGAGATCGAGCACCGGCGAACCCTTATATAGCCCGCACGATACCGCCGCGACCTGGTCGATCAGCACACCGTCACCCACCATGTCCCGCAATTTCATCCATTGAATGCAGTCATGAAGCGCGACCCAGGCTCCGGTAATGGCCGCCGTGCGCGTTCCACCGTCCGCCTGGATCACATCGCAATCGACCGTGATCTGGCGTTCACCGAGCTTTTGCATGTCCACAACGGCCCGCAAGGAACGGCCGATCAAACGTTGAATTTCCTGCGTCCGCCCGGAAGGTTGACCTTTGGTCACTTCACGCCGCGTCCTGGAACTGGTGGCACGCGGAAGCATGGCGTACTCGCCCGTGACCCACCCTTTACCCTGACCCTTCAGCCAAGGCGGCACACGCTCTTCAAGGCTTGCTGCACACAACACGTGCGTATTGCCGAATTTGATCAGACAGGAACCTTCGGCGTGCATGGAGACAGCACGATCGATGGAAACCCGCCGCAGTTCATCCGCATTGCGGTTAGAGGGGCGCATGGTGGAGTGCTCGATATATATGTTGAAATAGGACAGGCCGTTGCAGAGTGGACATAACCGAACGCGGTGGCGTTGCAAAGCCGCCAGATCGCTAACACATCTGATGCAACACACAGAATGGAGTGCCCATTGCACGTGCACCAGAGTTAGGACACCCTGCACAGATCAAACCCCTTGGTGCATCATGTGGCTGCCAACCTAATGGCAGAACACAGTCGCAACCATCAGCTCAAAGACTTCAAGCCGCAAGACTTCAAGCCGAGAGATAACCAGATTGGCGCAATGAGCCAGAACAGCATCAACGACCAGCCGAAAATCCAAAGCCTGTCTGAGTTGAACGACCGCTCACAGGCCATCCTGCGACAGATCGTCGAAAGCTATCTGTCAACCGGCGACCCTGTTGGTTCGCGCAATCTGGCACGCACGCTCCCACTGAACCTGTCACCGGCCTCAATCCGCAATGTCATGTCAGACCTTGAGGATATCGGACTGATCTTCTCGCCCCATACATCGGCAGGACGGATGCCGACGCAGTCGGGCTTGCGGATGTTCGTTGATGGGCTCCTGGAAGTGGGTGATGTCTCCGACATCGAACGCCAGCAAATCGAGACGCAGCTCAAGATCGGCCAACAAAAACCTGTCGACCAGGTCCTGAAGGAAGCCGGCGAGATGATATCCGGCCTCTCACATTGTGCCGGCGTGGTCCTCGCCGATAAACAGATCGAAAAAATCAAACACGTCGAGTTCGTCCCGATGTCACCGGGACAGGCCCTTGTGGTGCTGGTCGGCGAAAACCAAAACGTCGAAAATCGGGTGATCGACATTCCACAGGGCCTGCCCCCGTCGGCACTCATCGAGGCCAGCAACTACCTTAACGCGCACATCACCGGATTAACTCTGTCGGAGGCCCGCGCCCGCCTGCAAAATGAAATGACGGCTGCGCGCGCCGAACTCGATGCGCTATCACAAAAAGTCATCCAGGCTGGGTTGGCCGAATGGTCAGGCTCGTTCGCCGACAAAAAAAGCCTGATCGTACGCGGCCAATCAAACCTGCTCAAAGACCTGAGCGCCGTCGAAGATCTTGAGCGTATCCGGAAGTTGTTCGACGATCTTGAATCCAAACAAGACCTGATCCAAATCTTAGGCTTGGCGGAGGATGGCGAAGGCGTAAAGATTTTCATCGGATCGGAAAACAAGCTGTTTTCGCTGTCCGGGTCTTCTTTGATCGTCGCTCCGTTCCATGACGACAGCCGCAACGTCGTCGGCGTCCTGGGCATCATTGGCCCGACCCGCTTGAACTACGCACGAATTATCCCGATGGTGGATTACACAGCCAAGCTCATCTCCCGCGTGCTGACCTGAGCTCGCAGCTGACTTGATTTCGCCCCGCTCGGACTGATACCCATGCCCGCCGAGCGCGAGGGCAACCGATCGAGCAAATCGCAGGTTCGAATGAAAACGGACACGGCGGAACGGTAAGCCTAAGACACCGAGACCAAACAAGACCCGACGGAGCATCGAAGCCAACATGGCCGACGAGACCAGACAGCAGCACAGCGATCAACCTGAAAAAACGACGGCGGACACGGCGAATGCCCCCGGCCAGACAGGGGTGACTGATCCCGTTGCAGATCCCAACGCTGAAGCGCGCGAACAGGCCAAACGAGACGCCATCGCGGATGCCGAACAAGAGGCTACCCGCCTCGCCGGAAGAGCAGGTGAACCTCGTCCAGCCAGCGTTTCAGACAATCCTGGGACATCTGGTGAAACCGGCGAAGCGCCGTTGGGTGTTGCTGAGCTGGAAGCCCAGGTCAGTGACTTGACCGATAGGCTCTTACGCGCACACGCCGAAATCCAAAACCTCCACCGCCGGTTGGAGCGCGACGTTGCCGACAGCCAAAAATACGGCATCACAAAATTCGCCCGGGACATCGTCACCATGACGGACAATTTCGAGCGCGCGTTGTCGTCCGTTTCCGCCGAAGCGGCAGCCGAAAGCCAGGCGCTTGCGGGTCTGTTGGACGGCGTTCGAATGATCGAGAAGGAATTCCAAACCGTTCTGTCGAAACACCACGTGAAGCGGCTGAACCCGGCAAATGAGCTCTTCGATCCCCACAAGCACCAAGCTGTAATGGAAAAAGACGACGCCTCCGTTCCTGCCGGAACCGTCATCCAGGTGTTCCAGGCCGGATACGAGATCGACGATCGCGTCCTGCGCCCAGCCATGGTTGTCGTCGCGAAAGGCGGCGCCAAACCTGTCAAGCCGGTCGCATCTGAACCCCCATCCGACGACCAGGCTGCCAAAACCCAAACAGACCCATCTGAAGCCGGAGGGGACACCAAACCCGACAACTCAAACGATGGCGCGGCAGCCTGAGGGACAAATGTAGCCGTTAACGGTCAGGGTTCTCGTCATCAGCGCCCGTCACCCGCCGCAGCGTCAGATTGATCCGCCCCCCATCCGGCGCGAGCAAATCTGACGTCCCCGGCATCACGCGATCGATCCCGTGGTAGGCCAATCGGGCCTCTCCGCCCAGCACAACGACATCGCCCGAGCGCAACGTCATTCGCGTTTTCGGGTCCTTGCGGCGACGCCCACCCACGTGAAAAACAGCATCATCGCCCAGAGAGATGCTGACAACGGGCGCATCGAAAACGGCTTCATCCCGATCAACATGGCTGCCGAGACGGGCCTTGCCACGATAAAGGTTAATCAGACACGCCTCCGGCTCGGGAGCATCTGGCGCCACCTCACGCCACAACGTGTGCAAAAGATCGAGCACCGGCGGCCAAGCAACACCCGTCACAGGGTGCTCAGCCACGTACTTATACCCAGTGCGGTCCGAAATCCAACCGAGCGCTCCGGCATTGGTCATCTGCACGCTGAACGGCTTTCCGGTTTTCGGCATCATCGGCGTGAAAAATGGCGCAATCTCAGCAACGCGATGCACCCATGCCACCAGCTCCCGTTGCCCCGCAGCATCGAAATACCCTTGGAAGCTCTCAAATCCAGCTGGCCGTTCCTCGTCTCCAGCCGGCTGTTTCACGTCCAAAGTCATCGGTCCACACCCGGATTTGGTCTCGAAATCCATACGCGTATGTCGCTCGGCATCGTCGAAAAGTCGCAAAAGCAACGGATTGTCGCGCCTTGAGGCAAAACTTATGCAGCACCCCAGCGTTGCACCCAGCCACTTCCTGACTATATAACCCGCAGCACGTTTTTAGCTCCAGGAGGCCGTGCCCTTCAGACTTGCGCGAGCAATGTCGCATCGGGGCATAAGGTGCCGGATACTCCGGGCCCAAACGGTCTGCCACAATACGAAAGGGAACTTCACCTATGGCAAAAGTCATCGGTATCGACCTCGGGACGACGAATTCCTGCGTTGCCGTTATGGAAGGCGGGAAGCCGAAGGTTTTAGAAAACGCAGAAGGCGCGAACACCACGCCGTCGATCGTCGCGTTTACGGACGACAACGAAAAGCTGGTTGGTCTTCCAGCCAAGCGCCAAGCCGTCACAAACCCCACGAAGACATTTTTCGCCATCAAGCGCTTGATTGGTCGCCGTTTCGACGATCCGACAGTCAAGAAGGACATGGATTTGGTCCCCTACACGATTGTTGAAGGGCCAAACGGCGACGCGTGGGTTGAGTGCAATGGCGAGAAATACTCTCCGCAGCAGATTTCCGCGTTCATCCTTCAGAAAATGAAGGAATCGGCTGAAGCCAAACTCGGCGATACCGTCGACCAGGCCGTGATCACCGTTCCAGCTTATTTCAACGACGCCCAGCGCCAGGCAACCAAAGACGCCGGCAAAATTGCAGGGCTCGAAGTGCTGCGTATCATCAACGAGCCAACTGCTGCAGCGCTGGCTTACGGCCTGGATAAAGCCGAAGCCGGCAACCGCACCATTGCCGTCTATGACCTCGGCGGCGGCACCTTCGACATCTCGATCCTCGAAATTGGTGACGGCGTTTTCGAAGTGAAATCCACCAACGGTGACACGTTCCTAGGCGGTGAAGACTTCGATATGGAGCTTGTCTCCTACCTTGCTGACGAGTTCAAAAAAGAAAACGGCATCAACCTGCGTGGCGACAAGCTGGCCCTGCAGCGCCTGAAGGAAGCCGCTGAAAAGGCCAAAATCGAGCTTTCGTCATCGTCCCAGACGGAGATCAACCTCCCGTTCATCACAGCCGACCAGTCAGGTCCAAAACACCTGACCATGAAGCTGACGCGCGCCAAGCTCGAGAGCCTCGTGGGCAAGCTGATCAATCGGACAAAAGCGCCGTGCGAGCAGGCCCTTAAAGACGCCAACCTGAAAGCAGCCGACATCAACGAGGTCGTGCTCGTCGGTGGCATGACGCGCATGCCCAAAGTGCAGGAAGTCGTCAAAAACCTCTTCGGCCAGGAGCCCCACAAGGGCGTTAACCCGGATGAAGTTGTTGCCGTTGGCGCTGCGATCCAGGCTGGCGTTCTCAAGGGCGAAGTGAAAGACGTCCTGTTGCTCGACGTAACGCCGCTGTCGCTGGGCATCGAAACGCTGGGCGGGGTGTTCACACGCCTCATCGATCGCAACACCACGATCCCAACGAAAAAGTCCCAGGTCTTCTCGACCGCTGAGGACGGCCAAAATGCCGTCACCATCCGTGTCAGCCAGGGTGAACGTGAAATGGCAACCGACAACAAACTGCTTGGCCAGTTTGACCTCGTTGGCATTCCTCCAGCCCCGCGCGGCGTGCCTCAGGTGGAAGTGACGTTCGACATCGACGCCAACGGCATCGTGAATGTCTCGGCGAAGGACAAAGCGACCAACAAAGAACAGTCCATTCGCATCCAGGCCTCCGGTGGTCTCTCTGACGATGAGATCAACAACATGGTCAAGGACGCCGAGGCGCATGCAGCCGAGGACAAGGCCAAGCGTGAACTGGTTGAAACACGCAACCAAGCCGAAGCAATGGTCCACGCCGTCGAACAGTCTCTGACCGACAACGGTGAAAACCCCAAAGTCGAGGAGATCAAAGGCGAAGTGGAAGCAGCCATTGCCGATACGAAAACGGCATTGGAAGGCGAGGATCTAGAGCAGATCAAGACCGCAGTTGCGGCCCTGACGCAGATCTCGATGAAAATTGGCGAAGCTGTCTACCAGTCGTCTGAAGCCGAAGCCGCATCGGATGCCGCACGAGATGCGAGTTCTGATGCAGGCGATGGCCCCGATGAAAATGTCGTCGACGCCGACTTCGAAGAGGTCAAAGACGACAAGAAATCGGCCTAACGCAACGCCTTAGGCAGGACGATAATTTCGGCGGCACACAGCATCAAGGGCTCGAAGCATTCGGGTCCTTGCCCACCAAAGCTGCCAATGAAATAAATCGCCTGCCAATCCTAGCGGCCCGTATTGATGTTAGAACCGGTTTTTCGACCGCAATGGCATTGATGCGGGCCAACTCGGTTCAGTCTCAGGTTAGCCTCTTCGCACACCCACCGAGCCTGATACGGGGATCGATCTCGAAGCGGCCAGGCACGACCTGCATAAAGGTCGCCAGCCGCGGTTCCGTCCCAAAGCCTGGGACAAACAACGACAGAATTGGACGCAGGTCCCATGGCCAAGCGCGATTATTATGAAATTCTCGGCGTCGATCGTGATGCGGACGAGAAAGACCTGAAGTCCGCATTTCGCAAACGCGCGATGCAATACCACCCCGACCGAAATCCCGACGACAAAGAAGCTGAAGTCAAGTTCAAGGAACTGGGCGAAGCCTACGAGGCGCTGCGCGACCCGCAAAAGCGCGCCGCATACGATAGGTTCGGTCACGCAGCGTTCGAAGGCGGCATGGGCGGACAAGGCGGGCCAGGGGGCCCAGGTTTTGGACCCGACTTCGCAAGTTCGATGTCAGATATCTTCGATGACCTCTTTGGTGAATTCATGGGTGGCCGGCGTGCAGGCGGGCCAGGCGGCGCACAGCGCTCACGCGGCGGGCGCGAACGCGGTGCCGACCTTCGCTACAACATGGAGATCTCCCTCAAAGAGGCATTCGACGGCAAACAGGCCGAAATCATGGTGCCCACCAGCGTGGGCTGCGAGACCTGTTCAGGCACCGGAGCAAAGCCAGGGTCCTCTCCCGTGACCTGCCAGACATGCGCGGGCATGGGCAAAGTCCGGGCAAGCCAGGGCTTCTTCACGATCGAGCGGACATGCCCGACCTGTATGGGCCGCGGTGAAAACATTGAGGATCCGTGCAAGAGCTGCAGCGGCAGTGGACGGATCACCAAGGAACGGACGTTGTCGGTCAACATTCCAGCGGGCGTGGAAGACGGCACGCGCATCAGGCTGGCCGGCGAAGGCGAAGCAGGCGTGCGCGGTGGTCCATCCGGCGACCTTTACATATTCCTGTCGATCCAGCCGCACACCTTTTTCCAACGTGACGGCGCGGATCTGTTCTGCCGCGTGCCCATTTCCATGACGACGGCAACACTGGGCGGGCAGGTTGAAGTCCCAACCGTCGAAGGCACGATTACGCGCGTCAAAGTCCCTGAAGGCACTGAAACCGGCAAGCAGTTCCGCCTCAAGGGCAAGGGTATGCCGGTCCTGCGCTCAAAAATCACCGGTGACATGTACATCCAGGTCGAGGTCGAAACGCCTAAGAACCTGACCAGCAAGCAACGCGAGTTGCTCAAGGAATTCGAAGAAGAAAGCCGTAAAGAGACCAACCCCGAAAGCCATGGGTTTTTCTCTCGGATGAAGGAATTCTTCGATGGCAAATCAAACGCATAGCCGCGCAATGAAACGATACTGATGCTGATCACCGAGTGCTGGAATGATCGTGTTGAGGGCTCTGACCGTAAACGTCCGGACAAAAACAAATAAAATCGCCACCAGCAAAGATGGCGACGGAGGACGCTTCTTATGATTACCTCATCAAGACCATCAAATCCTGCCAGCCCACGGGTTGGACAGCATTTCGACCGACCCACACCGCCGCGCGGTGCAAGAGCGCTGCCCAGGCATCACGCCGACACCGTCATAAGCAAACGGCTCCAACTGGTTGGCCTCACATGGCTTGCCATCACTGTCAGCATGATGATCTGGGCCCAAACAGCCCGTGCCGAGCCGGTCGCTACGCAAGACCCCCAGCCCAAACACCACGCAGCCCCACCCGTTGCACCCGCGCACCTGACTGCGATGGAGCCGTTGGAGCTTGGCCGCAAGCTGGCAATGCAGCGTTGTTCAAACTGCCATGCGCTGAGCACTGAAGGAGAAAAATCCTTGGCCGCCCCGCTGACAGGCCTGTTCGGTCGCGTATCGGGGACAGCCGAAGGCTACGTCTTTTCGCCAAACCTGAAAAATCTGGCTATCGTCTGGTCGCCGCGCACGCTCAGCAACTGGCTCGCAACCACGACGTTCAAGACACCTGATATACGGATGCGTCACACCGGCATCCCTGATCCCCGGTCCCGTCAGGCCTTGGTCGCATATCTCGAAACTCTCGAAGGCAACCAGCCAAAAAAAGCTGAGTAGGCGTCTGCGGATTTTTCGCCGCGCCGCAAAACGCAAAATCTCCGGTCACTTCGACTCACGGCCGGGGGCTTAAACACTTGGATCACCTACCGCGATGACCATCAAATTACTCTTTATGGCTGGCTCGGCCCGCGATGCGTCATTCAACAAGAAGCTGGCGCGCCTCGGGCACCGCATTGCCGACGCCAAGGGCATGCCATCGGCCTTCGCTGACCTCGCCGATTATCCCATGCCGCTTTACAATGGCGACGATGAAGCAAACGACGGCCCGCCAGAAAACGCACGTAAACTCAAAGCGTTGATGGCAATGCACGACGGCATCTTGATCACCTCGCCTGAGTACAACGCGTCCATCTCACCACTTTTGAAAAACGCACTCGACTGGGTCAGCCGGGTCCGGGACGGGAGCGATACGCCGCTTGATGTCTTCAAGACTCGTGTCTTCGCCTTAGGCTCCGCATCACCCGGCGGGATGGGCGGGTTGCGCGGCTTGATCGCGGTACGCACTGTTCTTGAAATGGGGCTTGGGGCCCTTGTTCTTCCAAACCAGTTTGCCGTTCCACGCGCGGCGGCAGGATTTGAAGATGATGGAACACTGAAAGACAAGGAAGCCGAAGGCCGCTACACGAGCCTGATTGAAGAACTCCATAACGCCGCGCGCATTCTTCATGGCACGGACGGCTGAGCAGGCTTCTGCATCGTTCTAACGCTCACAAAAACCTGCCTTATTCGGTGAGAAATCACCCTGCGCTGATCCCATCGTGCTAACACCTCGCGCGATCAACCTCAGCCATACCCCAGCGCCGCCACAAGCCGCCGGGTCTACAGATTGCAGCCATGACCGCCACAGATAAACTGATCGTCGCCCTCGACCGCTCAACGCGCGCCGAAGCTGAAGCACTCGTTGAAGTGCTCGGTCCCACCGTCACCTTCTACAAAGTTGGCCTTGAATTGCTTTTTGCGGACGGTATTGGACTGGCTGAAAAACTCAAGCAGGACGGCAAAAATGTCTTCCTGGACCTCAAATTTCTCGACATCGCCAACACCGTCGAACGCGCGGTCGCCCAGGCTGCAAGCCTTGGGTTCGATTATTTGACCATCCATGGCCATGACGCCAAGACGATGAAAGCAGCCGTCCGCGGCCGAGACCACGCCGGATCGCACACCAAACTGCTGGCCGTCACTGTCCTCACCAGCCTTGATGCCGACGATTTGAAACAGCAGCAAAGCCGGATGACACCGCCTGAACTTGTCATTCACCGTGCGAGCCTCGCGCACGACTGCGGTATCGACGGGGTTGTAGCATCTGGACAGGAAGCCAAAAGCATCCGGAACGCGACCAACGAAGACTTTCTCATCGTCACGCCGGGTATCCGCCTGCCAACGGACGAGGCGGGTGACCAAGCCCGGGTTACGACACCGGCCGACGCCATCAAGGCCGGCGCAAACCACCTCGTGGTTGGCCGCCCGATCACAGGCGCAGATGACCCGGCCAAGGCAGCCAAAGCCTTCAACCTCGCAATCAACCAACAGGTTGACGCGGCCAGCTGAAGTGCGAAAACCGCTTGAGACGTCGCCGGTTCAACAAAATCCCACCCACTCACAGGGCCACTCTCAGTCCAAAAATAAAGGAAAGCCCGTGCCGAAAGGTTATGTTATTGCCCACGCCAAAGTCACCAATCCGGAGGCCTGGGCCAAGTACGCCGCCAAAACACAGGTTGCGCTCGACAAGTTCGGCGGTCAGCCCATCGTACGCGGCGGCCAGTGCGAAATCATTGAAGGGACCGGCACACAACGCAATGTGGTGCTTGAATTTCCCAGCTATGACGCAGCCGTCCAATACGCCAAGTCACCGGAATACGCCGAGGCCAAAAAGGAACGTGAAGGTGCTGGCACGATCGACATCACCGTCGTTGAAGGTGTCTAAGCTTTATCGCGCAGCCGGCGAAACCTGCACGCCATGACGTCAGACACCTCAGCCGCACAACCCCGCGCGCATCCGCTGGAGCAAACGCCCTGGCGCACAATCGTCATCACACTGTTTCCAGAATTGTTTCCAGGCCCGCTTGCAACATCCGTGGTGGGTCACGCCTTGGAGGTCGGTTCCTGGGAGCTCGACACGGTTTCAATCCGCGACCATGGCCTGGGCCGCCACCGCACGGTGGACGACACCCCGGCCGGTGGTGGGGCTGGGATGGTCATGCGGGCAGACGTCCTGGGCGCAGCGATAGATGCCGCCCGGGCAAAGCAGCATGCTGACGCACCTGAACTGCCGCTGCTGATTATGTCGCCGCGAGGCAAACCATTCACCCAGGCCATGGCCACCGAACTGTCACAAGGGCCAGGTGCGATTTTGCTGGCCGGGCGCTTTGAGGGGATCGATGAACGCGTCATCAAAGCCCGCAACGCCATTGAAGTCTCGATCGGCGACTATGTCTTGTCCGGCGGCGAACTGGCCGCGTACGTCTTGATTGATGCATGTGTCCGCCTCCGCCCCGGCGTACTCGGTGCAGCAGAAAGCCTTACAAACGAAAGCTTTGAGGACGGACTTTTGGAGTATCCTCAGTACACCAGGCCACGCTCCTGGGAGGGCCACGAGATCCCAGACGTCCTGCTATCAGGCGACCATGCGAAGATAGAGCAATGGCGAAGCGAGCAGGCCCGCGCACTGACCAAAACCCGCCGGCCGGATCTGCCGACCGCCCCTGCCCCGACGAATAAACCGCCTCAGGCCAAATAGGGGCCAGAAACCACACCTCGGTGGGCCCTTTCCCGCCAAAACAGGCTCGACATCAAGCCCGCGTTCCTGTAACGACTAGCACCCTCCCAAGATTTGGGTCCCGATAATCGGGCCGCATGAGCCGCGCCGGTCAGTAAGCCATGGCGTTCAGGCTCCTCTGCCATTGATGATAGACAGGAACCCCGCGGCGCAGGTCGGTGTAGGCCAAGCGGCGGAAGTGGGTTCACAGACATAAGAGGAACCGGCCTGATAAGCCCTGTAAACAAGGTGCAAGCGCGGTCGGCAAACGAACAATGAACATCATCGAACAGATCGAAGCAGAACAGATGCGCGCCATTTCAGCAAAACGCGGCATCCCCGAATTTTCCCCTGGTGACACAGTTCGCGTGTCCGTTCGCGTCGTCGAAGGCAAGACAACCCGGAACCAGGCCTACGAAGGCGTTGTGATTGCGCGTTCAGGCGGCGGCTTGAACCAGAACTTCACGGTCCGCAAGATTTCGTACGGCGAAGGCGTCGAACGTGTGTTCCCCGTCTACTCGCCATTCATCACAGAGATCGAAGTTGTCCGCCGCGGCCGTGTTCGCCGGGCCAAACTCTACTATCTCCGTGGTCGCCGCGGTCGCTCAGCCCGTATCCCAGAGCGGACAGATGCTCGTGCACGCCGGTTGAACGCAGCCTGGAAAGGCTTCAAGAAACAAAAGGGTCAGCCAGAGGATCTCACACAGATCACCGGCATCACCGCCGAGCTGGCCGCGCGTCTGAAGCAGCTGAATTGCGTCAAGCTTGATCAGGTCGCGAACTTCTCCGATGACGACATCGCGAACGTCGATGATTTCTTGAACCTCGACGGTCAGATCGAAAAGCAGGATTGGCAGGGCCAGGCCCAGCGCATCATCGCCGATGCCGCAGCAGCCGATGCCGCTGCTGAAGCCGAAGCGGAAGCGGCAAAAGCTGCCGAAGCGGATGGCGAAGCAGCGTCCTGATCACCGCTGCCGAACAAGTTGGAATTATATGAAAAAGGCCCGGTATGAACCGGGCCTTTTTTATTTCATTCAGATGGTGTCGCACATTCGATCAACGCGCCAGCACCTTAAATTCAATCCGGCGGTTCAGCGCGCGATTCGTGGCCGTGGTGTTTGGCACAACCGGCTTGCTCTCACCAAGACCGATCGCGTTCACGCGGGCCGATGGAACACCTGCATCTTTCAAGAACGCCGCAACCGCTGCCGCACGCTGCTCAGATAGCTTTTGGTTCAATACTTCCGAACCCGTCGCATCCGTGTGGCCCTCGACATTGAGAACAACACCGTCACAGCTCTTGGTAACTTCAGCCAGCTTCGACAGCGTCGTGTTGCTGCTGCCATCCAGTTTCGCACTTGCGGACTGGAACCGGATAATGCCCTTGCCCGTGATTGCGTTGACCTGCTCCTGACAAGACGCAGCAGCCGCCGTTGAACCTCGAACCGCGCCGTAGACGTCAGGCGCCGCACCCGTGGCTTGAGCCGGCCCCTGCCGAGCCTGTTGGCTCCATTTGGCACGTTGCGCCAACACATGGTTCACGTCCGTGGTGGGCAAAGTCGCGTAAGTGTTTGCCGACACTGGAGCAGAACCCCAGGAGGCACGCTTGGCCAACAAATCCTTTAAATTGGTCGTTGGCAGGCTGGCATAAACAGTTCCAGCTTTGTGCGATGGCGCCGTGCCCAAAGCAGCACGCTTCGACAACAAACGTCGCAGACGCAGGCGTGAGGCAAATTCAGACACGCGCGCCAGCTTCAACGGCGCCCGGGCTTCTGCAGCATTGATGATCGGCGCCACCGTTTCGGCTCTTGCGACCACGGACACCTGCGGCTCTTCGAATTTCCAGACAGCACCCTTGGCCAATGGCACCAGCGCAATCCGCTCTCCATCACCCTTGCCCCAGTTGGCACGGGCCGTGAGTAATGTCTTTACGTCTGTCGTCGGCAACGTCGCGTAAGCCTCGCCAGACCGGATGTCAGTTGCGCCCGCAAGATTGGAACCGTCGGACCATTGGGCACGCGCGGTAAGAACATCATCAACGCTTGTCGTTGGCAACGTCGCAACCTTTGATGACGACGACCCATGGAAAGACGACGCCCAGGCATCACGCTGCGAAAGATACTGTTCAAGCGCGCGGTCAATTTGCCGGGCGGGAACCTGGGCCAGTTTTCTGACCGGAGCGCTTGGATACGAATTGACGACAAGATCATAATCAACCCTTGGCGACGTATCGTTAGTTAGCATTTGCATCTGAAGTGGGACAACCACGCCAGCGGCCAGCGGCGCTTTCACCACTTTGCCGGGCTTCGTGCCCCAGCTTTCACGGACTGCCAGCAAAAGATCGAGGTTTGTCGGCAGGCTTGCAAGTGTCGTGGCCGTAACTTCACCCGACAATGCAACAGGGTTTGACCACGGCGCAGAACCGAAAGCGGCACGCTGATCGAGATGCTTTTTCAACGCCGTCTTAAGCGTAAAATCAGAAGGCTGCTCGATATCCGTCGGAACAGCTTCAGAAGCAAGCAGCGACGCGTCATCTTCCGCTTTCGCGGTATCACGCGTCTGCAATCGGGCATATTCGGCCCGCTTCTCCAACAATTCCGTCAGTGCCTTATCGATCTGTTCCGGTGACGGATTGTGAAAACTTGAAACCTCCAAATCCGAGGCCTCTTGTTCACCGGGGAGACCAGGTGTGCCCAGAAGCCGGCGCAGGTCCAACAGTTGATCAAGCGACCAACCTTGTTGAACACCCGCGAATGCTTCTGAAACATCCACCAGACCGTTTTGATAATTCAAAGTGTCGAACACACCACCAAAGAATGGACCGGCATTCATCCGGAGAACGGCGGACATCGCTTTAGGTGTGCTTTCAAACCGCTCTGTCGGTTGAGAGCGGAACAGGCAGGCGTTGTCAGCAAGTGGGGCTTCGCAAATGTCAGCAATCGCAACGCGGTGCAATTCCTGGGACGTAGCGGGCATGCAGGTCGAAATCAGCAGCCCAATGGCAATGGAAGTACGCTTCATAACTGGGGCTTCCTCTATCAGTTGGGAGACCAGTATCAGCGCATTTACCTTAAATATTCGTATTAAAGAGATGAATTGAATCAGAAAGCCGCAAGTAATAATCAGTCAATAAATAACAATAAGACGTTAAGCGCTGATTCAAAATCAATTCATACAAAACCAATCAAATAAACCTCCTTCGTGACTTTCTCCACAAAAGCGGGGCGGATAAAAAAAGCCCCGAGCCTTGATATAGGCTCGGGGCGCTTTTTTTACGTATGTCGCCGTATCAGTCTCAAAAAACCGAGGCTTTTTGGATCAGTTCACCGAGAACTCAATCCGGCGGTTCTTGGCACGGTTGGCACGGCTTGTGTTCGGGACCAGCGGCTTTGCTTCACCATACCCGATAGCTTTCAGCCGACTTTCTGGAAGACCGGCCTGTTTCAAATACGCCGCAACAGCTTGCGCTCGCGATTCTGACAACGCCTGATTCAGTGACGCCGATCCTGAGCTATCGGTATGCCCCTCAATCGAAATCGTCACTTCACCGCACGATTTGGCCACGCTCACCAACTGATCAAGAGTTGCCGTGCTCGAAGGGGTAAGGTCCGCCCGGTTGACGCGGAACGTAATCCCACCGGCCGACGCAACCTTCTCAAGTTCTTGTTCGCAGCCGACGACACTGGTTGAGGCCGTCGTCCCCAGAGCCGCAACGCGCGTTTCTGTTTTGGGCTCAGGCTCCGCGTCACCACGCGACCACCCCTCACGCTCCTTGAGCAGGGCCGTCAATTCCTCGTTCAAAGACTTTGGCGATTGCTCGGTTAGTATGACATCCGGCCGCTCTTCAACCGGATTGATGATCGGCTCACCAACGCTCGAAGCAATGGCTGGGCTTCCGCCATCCATTGGCAGAGGCGTAACCGCGCCAGCAGCCAGTTTTGGCGCCGCAATCGGTTTAGCCTTTCCCATTCCCCAAGTTTCCCTCTGTGCAATCAGGGCACTCAGGCTCTCGACGGACAGGATCGGATAGGACTCGGAAGTATCTGCGGAAGACGCAGCTTCGGATGACGCCGCCCCATCATCCGGTCCCGCACCCCACTGGCTGCGCTGCGCCAACAGGTCACCAAGACTTGACGTCGTCAGCTCGGCATACGCGGCCGGACCATCGGTTGCGGCAATCGATGGTCCTGGTGCAGATGGCTCCGTCCCCCAGGACTCCCGTTCTTTCAACAATGCCGTCAGGTTCTTATCAATCTCCGCCTGTGACTGCGAAGTAAGCTGCGCAACCGGAGCAATCTCAACCGGATTGACGATCACAGCAGCCGCGTTATCGGTCGGAACAACGATTGGTACGTCTTTGACCAGAGGTGAAACTGCCCCTGCCGCCAGAGGTGCCAGCACCTCTTTCGGCTCAGCACCTCCACCCCAGGTCGCACGTTGCGCCAGGAGATCATCTAGGTTGGCCGTTGAGAGATAGTCGTAAGCGTCTGGGATTTTGGACGGCTCCGTTCCCCAACTTTCGCGTTCCTTCAAAAGCGCCGCGAGTTTTTCGTCGACCTCTTGAGCCGGCTGCTTCGTTAGAACCGGCGCCGGTGTGATCTCTGTAGGGTTGATAATCGGTGGAGGACCATCCGCAACGACAACGCCACCGGACGTTTTCGGTAGCGGCGACACAGCACCCGCAGCAAGCGGTGCTTTCACCTCTTTCGCAGGCGGCCCAGCACCCCAGCTTTCACGCTGTTTGATGAGCGTATCGAGATCGGACGTCGCCAGTACCGCATAGCCTTTTGAGGGCTCGGTGCCCCAGCCGTCCCGCTCCTTCAGCAGAGCAGTCAGGTTCTTGTCGATCTCCACCTGAGACTGTCGGGTGAGTTTCGGCACAGGCGCAATTTCAACCGGATTGATAATCGGCTCACCAATCGCAGCCCCCGCATCGGCAACGGCAGCATCTTTCGGCAAGGGCGAGACGGCACCAGCGGCAAGCGGCGGTGCCTTCACCTCTTTTGCAGCAGGACCAGCACCCCAGCTTTCGCGCTGTTTGATAAGGGTATCAAGATCCGACGTCGCCAACTCCGCATAACCCTTTGACGGCTCTGTGCCCCAGCTGTCCCGCTCTTTCAGCAGAGCGGCCAGGTTCTTGTCAGTCTCCGCCGGGGACTGCGGAGTGAGCTTCGCCACAGGGGCAATCTCAACCGGATTGATAATCGGCTCACCCACGTCACTACGGGCATCAGCTACCGTTGTATCCTTCGGCAACGGAGAAACAGCACCAGCGGCCAGTGGTGCCTTAACCTCTTTGGCTTCTGCCCCTTTACCCCATTCAGCGCGCTGCTCGAGCAGGGCTGAGAGGTCAGTCGTGGCCAAATTCGGATAAGCGCTTTGTGCGGTGATCTCACCGCCCCATGGCGCTGTGCCCCAGCTTTCGCGCTCTTTCAAAAGAGCGGCTAGATTCTTGTCGATGTCCGCCTGGGATTGCGGAGCAAGCTCTGCGACCGGCGCAATCTCAATCGGATTGATAATCGGCTCGGCAGGTGCATCACTCGTCGCGACCACGGTCGTATCTTTCGGCAATGGCGAAACCGCACCGGCCGCGAGTGGGGCTGCGACAGGCTTCGGGTCGGCTCCAGTCCCCCACGCCTCCCGTTGCTTCATGAGCGCTTCCAGGCTTTCCGTTTCAAGAACGGCATAGGATTCAGGAGTGGGATCAACTTCAGCTGCGCCACCGGCATCCGCGACGACGATCGATCCGTCACCAGCAGCCGCGCCACGTACTCCCGGCAAATCCTTATCCAGCCCTTTTAAGGCTTGCGTCTCAAGACACTGAGAAAGCAGCCTGTAGCTCTCGTCATATTCATCCCGAACTTCGCCAAGACAGTTCGCGCGGTAGCTTTCCGGCAAGACAGCCCAGCCTCCGGATACGGTATTGCGCGCGTTCCGCTCAAGCAGCAGACATTTACCCTCGAACCCTTCGCCTCTGCAGATATCCGCTATGCTCCACTCCGGCATCTCAGCAGCATGCAGCGGGGTAACCAGACTACAGCACCCAGCGAGCACCAACAACAAACGCATAACTCATCTCCCATTGAGTAGACCGAGGACAGGTGTTCTTTCCACCAGTTCGCTTTTTCTTTAAGCTTCATCTGAATTTATGAAAGACCAAGTGTTTTGGCGCAAGGCTAAAGGTTGAGATGTCGAACCTGCAAGATCGCCGCGAACTCGCGGAACAAGCTGAAATAAAGCGTCATGACGAAGACGCGTTTGCGGGCATGCGCAAGGCAGGCCAGCTGGCCGCTTCCGCCCTTGATATGCTGACCGCGTATGTCGAGCCCGGCGTAACGACCGAGACGCTGGATGATCTGATCCTGGACTTTGCGATCGCGAACAACGCAGTCCCG
>JBCBRH010000052.1:0-18621 GCA_039819785.1 Pseudomonadota bacterium
GCCGCACCCCAGTCGTCGAAACCACTGATGCCGTCACAGCGACACGCCCAAACCCAGTACCAGCCAGGCCCAACGCCTTCGCCCGATCAATCGGCGCAATCGTCACCACAGAGCGTGGCAGGAACGAGCGCGGGTCAGATCCCGCTCGGGAACGGGTTTGTAATCGTCAACCCGGCTCATGGATTGCAATCCGCACCGGGAACGCCGCTCCCATCGAACGCGGCAGCACCAAACACATCCAAGATAAAGAATCCCGCCGGCACGAAGAGCGTTGATAAAAGTAAGCCAGCGCCCGTCGTGAACTGTGTCGTCAATGGTGTATCCCTGCTGACGAAGTCTCAAATTGACTGCAAGGCCATCGGTGGCAGCGGCTGGACGATGAGCATAGAGCGATCACCTTCGGAAGGCTGAGGCCCCCAGTGCCGGCATGAGGTTGTCGGTCCAGGCGCCAACCTGCGCACCCCCCAACCTGCGCACCCCACAGTCAATCTCGGACGTTTCCCGCGGTAAGGCCTGTGGTAGCCAGCGCTGAGGCGTCATAGGCCCGCCAAGGTCTCACCCCATGACAACCAGTCAACGCATGATCTGCAGCATCAATATGGATGTTGGTTTCGCGCGAGCAGGACGGCTGTGCAATGCCCATTGCCTTCATGATGACCTATCAGGTGCAGATTGTCGGCAGCGGTTCCTCAAGGAATAGCAACCGGATGCGTACGACATGGTAGGAGAGTTTCTGATCGGCTATACAGACGAAAAGAGGATACGCGGACCTATGCCCATCCAAAACGCAGTGCCCAGGCGCAAAAGCGCGTTGACGTTTGCCGCCTCACTGATCCTAGCGATGGCGTGCTCCCAAACCGAAGCCCTGGCGACAGATCTGGACGACTGCAAAATCGATACGGTGGCGGGCCAAGTCAGTGCCACCAGTCAGGGTGAAAGCCGAGCTGTAGCCCCGGGTCTATCGATCGGATCGGCCGATACGCTCACCACCGGGCCGGACGGTCGGGTTCGCATCGTCTGCCGCGCGGAGACTTCGTTCGTCGTTGGATCGGCGACACAGATCGTGTTCGAAAAGCTGGCACGCGCAACCAAATCGGAAAGCTTCACAGCCCGGATCATTGACGGTATCGCTGGCTTCATCGTCCAGATGACCGGAGGCGAGCGGTTTGAGGTCCACACACCTTCAGCGGTGGCGTCCGTGCGGTCCACCGAATGGACCGTTGAAGTCATTGAAGGCGGAACGGCCGTCTTCGTCCGCAAAGGCGCGGTGGCGGTTCACGGAAAACGCGCCCCTGACGTCAAAGTGTTGCTCCGCCGTGGAGAAGGCGTGGACGTGACGGCACAGGGCCGCCTTGGCTCAGTGAAGTCCTGGGGTCAGAAACGCATCGATCGGATGAATGGTCGACTTGGCTTCGACTGGAAATGACGCCAATCCGTGTCGCAGGCGTATTAGCTGTCGTCGTCTTCCTCATTGGCATTTGGCGACCGACGGACGTTAGCGAAACGCTCGCTGGTTTGGAGGGACGTTTGCTGGACCTGCGGTATGCGCTGCGTGGCACGCGCACGCCAACACGTGATGTCGTGATCCTGGCAATCGACGATAAAGCCTTGTCCAACTTCGGCGAGTTTCCTCTCTCAAGATCGTCCCTCGCAGTCGCCGTGTCGCAGATCGCACGCGCAAAGCCGGCAGCCGTGGCGTTTGACCTGCTTTTGACAGGCGACAAACCCGGCGACACAGACCTCGCGATCTCTTTGCTTTCCGTGTCCGCTGCAGCCTTGGCCGTTTCGCTATCCGAGCAAGGTGAACCGCCATCGCTGGAACTGCTCACACAACTGCGGCAGTCGTCCTATGCCATCGTCGCAGGCTCACTCCCAAGCGGCGGGCTGAAGGTCATTGCGCCAGCTTCCGAACTGTCGAAGCAGTCGTCTTTTGGCCACGTCAACGTCGTCCGCGATGCCGGCGGAAGCCTGCGCCGCATTCCGGTTGCGATGGCCTACGGCGATGATTTTTCTATTCCCGCGCTTTCAATCGCCGCCGCGCGAGAAGCTCTTGGTGTGCCCCGGAATGATGTGATTTTGACCGCCAGCAAGACTCTGCAGCTGGGTGAACGCAAGGTAGAACTCGACCGGGCCGGTCACGCCATTCTCAACTATCTGGGTCCATCTGGCACGATCCCGACGTATTCGATTGCCGATGCAGAGACCCTGCCGCTCGCAGGTAAAGTGGTTTTCATCGGTGGCACGGCACAAGGATATGGCGACCGGTTCGCCACGCCGTTCGACCGCGGGCTGCCAGGCGTGGAAGCACTTGCGACGCTTACCGAGAATATCGTGTCGAACACCACGCTCAATCGAAACGCCACGACGTGGATCATCGATCTCTTGCTTTCAGCCTTCGCGGCAGTTGCCTGCACGCTGGCAGCATCACGCAGGACGCTTGCAGTCGCTTTCGCGGCCACCAGTCTTGTCTGGGTATCCAGCCTCCTATTTATCCAGTTCAGCTTTCATCAAAATTTATGGCTCGATGCCACGACGACGATGATTGGCCTCCTGTTGGGAAGTCTGGCAGGTCTCGTCACCCGGCAGCGCATGCTGACGGTTCGTTCGCAGAACCTGTCACGATACGGCTCGCCCAAGATCATGGAAGCTGTCGCTGTTTCGTCGTCGCCAAGTTTTGACGGTCGTCTGCAACCCGCAGCAGCTTTGTTCGTGGACGCAGCCGGGTTCACACCCCTTAGTCACGCGCTGGGTCCGCAAGGCACGATGGACCTGTTGAAAGGATTTCATGCTGCAATCGAGCGGGCAGCGTCAAAGTCGAACGGAAGCATTGAACAATTCGCAGGCGATGGCGCGCTTGTGGTGTTTGGTCTTCCCGAGCCCAGGGATCAGGATGCAGCTGACGCACTCCAATGCGCCGATCGGCTCTTCGAAGAGGTCGCCGCGCTCCGTGGGCGTGTTTCACTGCCAGCCGAAACCGACCTGAAGATCCGCGTCGGCATCCACTATGGCGAAGTCATGGTGGCCATTGTCGGTGAGGCCCACAGCCATGTGACGATCGCCGGTACGGTGGTCAATGCGGCCAGCCGCCTAGAACAGCTGGCCAAAACCGAGAACGCCGAATTGGTCGTGTCCGGTGACCTCCTCACCGCAGCGCGCATCGAGGACCGCTCAAGCTTGCGCCCCCTGGGAAAACGAAACCTTCGTGGCTTGGATGAACCCATCGAGCTCTGGGCCCGCGAACGCGCTTCATCGAAAACCTAGCCCGCATCAAACCGGCAGGGCCCGCACTTCACGCAGCAACCTTCCCTTCAGTGACGGTGGTTTGCCAATTCAGGTCTCCGCAATACCGGGCACTCACCTGACCATCAGCGTCAATCGCCATCAGATGCAGCCACTGGTTGTCGAACAGCGCCCGAACGTTGTCATGCTTGCGCAGAATATCCGTCATCGCCTCCACCGGCGCTGCGATGAAAATCGTCAAACGCAGAGGTTCATGCACCAGCCCGTCACCGTCATGGACGGATTGCCAGGGGAGCCCGGCGCGAAGCACACCGCCGTTGCCTTCGACGACACCGAGCCCGCCCGTCACGTTGTGGAGGAGCTTGTTGCCCGCGCCAAACGCATCAGGTGCAACACTTGAGCCGTAGTATTGAAGACTGATCCAGCTTGCCACCACGACAGGTGCCGTCATGATCAGTTCCAGAACGCTAGAGCCGTCGTCTTGCGCCCAATCATAGTTATGCAGAAAGGCGCGTCCCTCGAAGCTCTTGCCAGCGGTCCGGTGGCGCGGTGCAGCGATGAAGGCTTGGCAGCCTGCAAGGCCCCATTCGGGACGGACCTCCGCCCAGTTGCGGCTGCGCTGGATCACATCATCGCCACTGCTGGCCAAAGGCAGCCTCAAGGCCCGTTCACCACGCGCAACCTGTCCAGCAGTCTTCAGCCATGCCCGCACAGACTTAAGGTCCGCGCTATGCTCTGGCGATGGGCAATCCGCATCGTAAAGTGTGACGGCGTCCGTCGTCGTGTCGTGAAGCCCGGCGACAAATAGTGTGTCTTCGGGAATAACGAGCCCCTTGTCCACAAGCCCCTGACGGACCTCCTTGTCGTTCAAAAGCAATGCCAGAAGTCGGGCGTTGACCTCGCCGGAATAGCCGCCGCAGGCACCGCAATGGAGTGCGCTGGCATGCGGGTTGTTGGTGACGTTGGCGCCGTGGCCGGCAATGAGAATAATGCGCGCGAATTCCCGGGTCAGCGACATCGCTCTGAGAACGGTTTCAGCAGCACCAATACGCGCATCAAGATCAAGTTCGGGATCGAGCCGTGGTGCCGGATCGTTGGGTGCTGATTTGGCAGTCAGGCCCAAAGAGTCGCGTACGAGTTCCAAGGCATAAAGCGGCCCGGCCGCTTCGACGAACGCAAATGACGACACAGCAGCAAACTTGAAGCGACCCCACGCCCGCTCGGCGCGGGCCGACAACCGGGTTGACGTATCCGCCTCCGCGTCTTTTGCACCGCCCGAACAACTCGACACACCGGGATTAAGAAGTGCCGGCAACCTGAGTTCTTCTACGTCCGAGGCGAAACCATGGTGGGCTGTCGCCAGTCCGAAGAACCCGGCAAAGCCCAACGTTTCAATTCCCGGGTCAGTGGCCTCAAGCGCCCGGCGAAACACTTCCGACCGCACATCAATACAAAACGCAGCCTGCAACTTCGGGCGGTCGGTATGAGCGGCAGGCTGATCATCCTCGATAGTGGCAATCATCGTCCGTTGAGCTGCGTGCTCAGTTGCCGATTGTAGCAAAGCATCGATGACATGATCGTTTGAGGGGGCAAGCGGCACACCGTGAGCCGCACGGGCATCATACCAGCGCTCGGCGATCTGCTTTTCATAGACGTCATACAGCGCCGTTTCCCACAACAGGCGGATGGCGAGGAGATCGATGAGCGTCCCGTCTTCTCCGCCACCAAGTTCGGCTTGCCAAAGCCGATAGCGCGCACATTGCCCCCAACCACCCAGGTCCATGAGCAGTTGATGAAAATAGGTTTCCAGAGCATCCTGCTTCAAACCAAGCCTTTGCACCGCTAATTCAATGGAAGCCGCGGCGACTTCCGGGCTATCGTGCACAATAGCTGCAAACCCGCGAAGCCCGGCAATCTCAACGCTGACATCGTGCATGGCGAAAGCCCGCCAGGACGCATACGCACTCTTGCCCTTCGGCGCGCTCCATAGGGCCTGCCCAACATCGAAGTATCCAGCAGCCCAGGACCCGAACCGTTCCGCGATCAGGCCCGGCCAGTCCGTTCCAGATGCGTCCGCAGCCAGGCTCGCAACGGTTGGAACCGCCGTCTGTTCTGAACGTGGGCTCTGCGCCGCCTTGCTCAGGTTCGTGACCGTATAAGGTGAACCTGCTTCGGTTGCAGCGAGCGCTGCGGCCAGATCGTCATTGGTGATGGCACCAGAAGAGAGCCTGGCGTGATACCAATCGCGCGGCATCGTCACGGCAACGCCTGCAACGCGCTCAAGGCGGGCAGCCGTCATCGCCAAAGGTTCATCGGACTGTCCGAGGAACGGATTAACGGCAACCGATGATGCCAATGGCCACACGGGCGGGATCGCTCTTCCAGCCAGGTTGGCCGCCGCAATCAAGTCATTCCGGTTCAACGATGGGGTTTCTACAGTTTTCAACATGGACATGATCTCCTCGGGCATCAGGAAGGTTTGCGGACGGACCAGCCGCCCAGGATGCGATCGAGGATCGCGTTGGCATAAAGTCCGTTGGACAGGTGCACCCGCAGCCCAGCCGCCGCCGGGTGGTGCGCCCACAGTGGGAACATGGACTGCGCCATCGCCACCGCGCCGAAGCTGAGGACGGCCAGGATGAGGAGGGTCAATTCAAGCGGACCTGGCGACGGTGCAGCCGGCAGACTTCCCACCGTCATCCATTCAGCAACCCAGTGCAGGGCGAAATAGGCAACCGATGCGGTAATGGCGTATCCCGACGTCTTGAGCGTGAGGACGCGTGGCGCGGTATCGGCAAGTCCCTGAGCGATCAGGTAGGCGACACCGAAGATGAGAATGGCGCCCAGGGCGATGGCCTGAGGTGACTTGTTGTCGAAGCCGAACACGACACCGATCACAAAGTAGATGGCCAGTGCGATCAGGAAGGCGCGGCCCACCGCCGTTCCACTCGGGATCGCAATGGGTCCAGGCTTTCGGTTCGAGGCGACGCGCTCGACGGCCAGTCCCGATGCCAGAAACGCATGCGCCTTGTAAAGTGAATGGGCGACAATGTGGAGGAGCGCAAGCGGGAAGAGCGCAAGCCCGCACTGCATGATCATGAAGCCCATCTGTGCAACGGTCGACCAGGCGAGCGATGTCTTCACCGCCGGCTGGGTCAGCATGACAAGCCCTCCAAACAGGGCGGTGAACCCACCGACCATGACAAGGGCCGCCAACACGCCGGGCGCGAGCAGCATCACATCGGCAAAGCGGATCAAAAGAAAGCCGCCCGCATTGATGACGCCGGCATGGAGCAGAGCCGAGACCGGCGTCGGTGTCTCCATCACCTCGGTCAGCCACCCGTGCGTTGGAAACTGAGCGGATTTGAGCAAAGCCGCGAGTGCGAGCAGGATCGCGCCGCCCGTGACCAGGAGGGGTGTTGCATCGGATGTCCGTGCAGCATCCGAGATGGCTGTGATATCGCCTGTTCCAAAGTTCAGCCACAGACACACCGCAGCCCCAGCCAGGATGACATCGCCGAGCCTTGCCATGACGAATTTCTTGGCGGCAGCGCGCTGGGCGGCAACCCGCTCGGGGTAGAACAACAACAGTTTGTGGAGACAAACACTGGTGGCCACCCAGGCCACAACCAATTGGACCAGATTGCCGGACACCACCAGAAGCATGACCGATGCAAGTGTTGCACACAGCCATCCAGTAAACGCGTCTTGGCGATCTTCGCCGTCCATGTAGGTCGCCGCATAACGCACAACCACCCAACCAATGAACGTAATCAGCGTCAGCATGATCATGCTCACGGCATCCACGCGGGCGGCAAAACCCAGGTTCTCAATCCCGATAAGCGGGCTTGTACCTGGTCCGTAATCCAGCAGGACAATCGTGCTGACCACCGCGACGAGCAGCGACAATAACGTTGCGCCCTCCGCCAATCGTGTTGTCGGACCAGGCTGGCACGCAACCTTTGAACGTGAAGGATGGCCTTGATTTTTCAAAGCATAAAGCGCCATCACGCCAAGGATTGCGACGGCGGCGAACGGCAGGAAATAAATCGGCAACGGCCCCTCCATTGATAAATGGTCCATGGGGCCGAAGAGCTATCAAGACTGCGGGCACATAAAAAATACATTGTTTATTCAAATTCGTTCTGTAAAAAAGAACGATGAGTCGCGGTCTGAACTACCACCATCTGAGGTATTTTCATGCGGTTGCCCACGACGGCAACCTCACCCGTACCGCTGAACGCCTGAACCTGTCACAGTCCGCGTTATCAACGCAGATCCGCAAACTCGAAGAGCAGTTGGGCCATTCGCTGTTTGACCGTCGTGGCAGGCAGTTGGAACTGACGGAAGCAGGTCGCATCGTCCTGGACCATGCCGATGCCATCTTTGCGACAGGTGACGAACTCGTCGGGACGTTAACGGAGCGGCAAACCGACAAGCGGCAGCATCTTCGGGTTGGTGCCTTGGCAACGCTGTCCCGCAACTTCCAGTTCACGTTTCTCAAGCAGGTCTTGACCCGCGACGATGTTCATATCGCCATCCACTCCGGCCGCTTTGCTGATCTCATGCAGGGGCTCGATACACATGCGCTCGACGTTGCGCTCGTCAATTATCTTCCAACACGCGATGCCGCAACGCCATGGATTGCTCACCGGATTGCGGACCAGCCCGTCAGCGTGGTCGGCCATCGCAAGAGGCTGAAAAAGACGGATACCGCACTCACACTCATCAAACGCGAACCCATTGTTCTGCCGTCAATCGAAACAGGCATAAGAGTAAGCTTCGATGCCTACATCGAGCGACTGGGGATCAAGCCTCAGATCGCGGCCGAGGTTGACGATATGGCCATGCTGCGCGTCTTGGCGCGAGAGAACATCGGCATAACCGTCGTGCCCCCTATCGTCGTGAAGGACGAACTGCAATCCGGCCTTTTGGTCGAAGCGGACCAGGTCCCCGACCTGACCGAAGCGTTCTATGCGGTGACACTTAAACGGCGGTTCCCAAACCCGCTTTTGAAAACACTTCTGCAGCAGTGAAGCGACAAAGACATCCTCAGCGACCAACCGCCGAGCAGGTGAGCCGCGATTAGAAAAGAGCAGCGGTTCCGGTTTGGCGATAACCGACTAGCCGGTCGTCTCCGGTCGCCGCTCGGCCACCGGTTGCGCAACACCCATGCGGTTCCAGGCATCCAACGCCGCAATCTTGTAGGCTTCGGCAAGCGTCGGGTAGTTGAACGTGCTTTCGACAAAATAGTCGAGAGTGCCTTTTAGGTTCAAAACCGCCTGTCCGATATGAATGAGTTCGGTCGCGCCTTCGCCAACAATGTGACAACCAAGAAGGCGGCGCGTCTTGAGCGAGAACAGCATCTTGAGCATCCCCTTATCCAGACCCATGATGTGCCCACGAGAGGTCTCGCGGAACCGCGCAATTCCACACTCGTAAGCGATCCCGCGCGCGTTGACCTCTTCTTCCGTCATGCCAACCGTAGAAATCTCCGGAACCGAATAGATACCATATGGGAAAAACTCCGGCGGCTGGTGCGCTGGTTCACCAAGTGCGTGGCAGGCCGCAATGCGACCTTGTTCCATCGAGGTTGACGCCAGACTGGGGAAGCCGATCACGTCACCGGCGGCATAAATATTTTGGACATTCGTTTGCAAGGTCTTCGGGTCGACCGTCAATCGCCCTCGATGGTCGCATTCCAAGCCGCAGGCTTCCAGATTGAGTGTCTTCGTGGCCCCGACACGGCCCGCAGCGAACAAGACCATCTCTGATCGAACGGTGCGGCTGCCTTCCATCGTAATTTCGCAACCCGACGGTGTGCGGGCCACACTCTCAACTTTGTTGCCAAACCGCATGACCATGCCGCGGTCACGCAGTTGGAATGTAAAGTCTTCCAACAATTCCCGGTCGATGAAATCCAACATGGTCTTGCGCGGTTCAATCAATGTCACCGGCACATCGAGTGCGCTGAATATGGTCGCGTATTCCACGCCAATCACGCCTGCTCCGATGATGGTTATGGAACGGGGCAGCTTTGGCAATTCAAGAATGTCGTCACTGTCAAAAACGAAATGGCCGTCAAAAGGAATATAATCCGGGCGATACGGCATCGTGCCCACGGCAATCAGGATGGTGTCCGCTTTGAAGGTTGCGACATCGCCATCTTCGCCGGTGACTTGAACTGTGTGTGGGTCAAGAAAGCTGGCATCGCCTCGTAGTGTCTTCACTTGGTTGCGCGCGAACTGGTGCTCGAGAACATCGACTTCATGGTTCAAAGTGATGTGCAGTCTGGCGCGCAGATCCTCCGCACCAATGTCTTTCTTGGCGCGATAAGCCCGTCCGTAAAAACCGCGTTCGCGCCATCCTGAAAGGTTTAAGGCTGTCTCGCGAAGTGTTTTGGACGGGATCGTACCGGTATGGACCGAGACACCTCCGACGCGACGGCCCCGCTCCACAACCAGCACCGTTTTGCCGAATTTGGCAGCCTGGATCGCTGCCCGGCGCCCAGCTGGGCCACTACCGATGACCAATAAATCGAAATGGTTCAAGACCGGGCCCCCATAGACGATTGTGAAGATCGTCTATCGAGTATGCAGCACGTGCGGTGAGAATTCTAACTCTAAACGGCCGGTTTGAAGGAGATGCCTGTCGGGTAGGCAGCATGCTCAATTCAATGCATGTATTTTATTTCTGGCGAAGCAGACTTTCCTTCGGCAGTGAAGATTTATAGTGCAATTTCTTAATCTCGCGCTGAGCGCTGATCTTGTGCTTTTGAGGGTCGAGTTAAATTGCAGCTGACGATTCAGCGTGGGAACGCGCAACGTACCGTTTTATTTCGAACGCATTACAGCTTCGGCCTCAAGCAGACGCACACCTGAAAATGGCTGCTACTGAGACCATCGTCCGACAGTGCCCTGCATACCGGGTGTGGTTCCAAGGTCGTCGGCCCCGGTAAACAGTCGGCGCTTCTGGGTGGCGCGCGCGAAACGCGCGAGCGGATGCAAAACGCGTTTGTCGAGAGCTTGAATGGCCGACTTCGCGACGAGTTTTTGAATGAGACACTGTCCCGTTCGCTCTTGCACGCCCGCCGGCTGATCGCGGAATGGCAAACCGACTACAACGAAGAGCGGCCACACGCGAGCCTTGGCGGGCTCACGCCCAACGAGTCTGCTGCCCGGTCCAATATGGACCAAAACCCGAACATTCTCTGGTTATGATCCCGGACACCGTAGGGGCAGGGTCAGTTCGGAAAGGGCGCCGCTGCACCCCAGGACACGCACTTCGCCCGGATGGAAGGCCTAGCTTGGGTCAGCTGATTGCCACAACGAATTGGCTGCCAGCACTATTAGTCGCCATGAGTACTCCAAGACTGTGCGTCTCAGTGCAATTGGGCGTGCATCGGTTAAGCATTGAACGGCAACAATTGACTTGCAGGCGCCTCACTCTGGTAGTTTCCGGTGGTAACCTTCAACATGACTGCTGCCCCTTGGACGCAGGTGCTTAGTAAGGCAAATACCACTCAACTCGACTGACAAGCTGATAGCCAAAGGAATTCGCAATGCTCAAGCCGCTTAAGAATACCATTGCCGGAGCCCTGTCCTTCGCACCGACGAGCCTCAGAACACGCTTTAAGGAATTCAATGAATTAATGTTTTGGCGTATGCATAAAATAAAATCGGGGAACGAGTTTTATTCCGCCCATATGCCTCAGTTTTTTACTAAGCATTTTGGACTCGAATTGGCGGACTACAACGACAAGCGAATTCTTGATGTGGGTTGCGGCCCCGTCGGCACACTGGAGTGGGCGGACATGGCCTTGGAACGTATTGGTGCAGACCCGCTGGCTAATCAGTATCTCAAACTCGGCGCAGACCGACAGAAGATGAAGTACGTCGCGGCTGCGAGCGAAGACCTGCCGTTCGAAGACGGTTATTTTGACGTGGTCAGCATGTTTAATGCGCTCGACCATGTCGAGGATACGGCGGCCAGCATAGCGGAACTGCGCCGTGTCTGCCGTCCGGGCGGCGACCTTCTAATTATAGTGGAAATCAATCATAAACCCACGGTTTCCGAGCCGCATTTCTTGACCGAAGAAGACATCCTGTCCATCGAGGGGTTCGATGTTGTTACCAAGAAGGTGACAAGTATCAACGAAGCCCACGACGTCTACCAGAGCCTCATGGAGAATAGTCCCCCAAGCGATCCGAACGGCGAGGCTATCCTATCGGTACACTTCCGCAAGAAGACGATCTGACGATTCTAGAGTTTAGGTTGTTTCATGGTCAAACAACCAATTTTAGATCAATCAGGAAGATATCTGACGTCAGATCAATTCTAGTCGCGGTGCCAAAAGTGTCTTTTACGCTCATTTTTTTGAGCGAGCGAACTGCGCCGACGAATGAGGGCACGTAGGGGAGCAAACCAATGAACCCAGGACGCTGATCTGAATCGATGGAGTTTCGGGCTCGGGCCACAAGCACTTGCGGGGTCTGTGCAGCTCATCTTCTTGCCCGAGTAAAGCCCAGCAGTTTGTCAACCTGGCTCTCCCTGGACGGTCGTTGGCAATGAATGACTTAGCTGTTGCTTGTATTTATTCATGCAAACCAGACACGCCGACCGGGTTTTCTCTTGGGCAGTGTTGGGCTCGGTCCCGGGTTACCCGGGCAAGATGGGTCGACAGTAGGTCGCCACCGCGATTGGCTGCACCGGTCACTCTACATGTGCGCTGAGGTCTATGCACATGAGCAGTGCACGATCGCTTTGGGGAATGGAGTGGGGGATATTTGGCTTCGACCCTCGGAAAAGCCTGTGAAATAAGGGCCATTGGCTCCGCAGGTAAGAGCCAATCGGCGATTCTCTCGAAAACGCTTTGAAAGCGACTGAGACAGTACAAGACACTTTTTCACGTGAAAAAAGTAAGTGTAATGATGGGGTTGCGGCATGGTCTCCCAATAGTGCTTGTCTCGCACTGTCTCTTCGTGTTTCGTTCCTTCCCGAACTGATTGGGGGATAGGTTGGGGGATAGAAAGCATGCGGAGCCAAACCTATGGCTGCTAAAATTGGCCGGTTGCCGAGCACACCCTCAAAGCTGAACCAGTACCTGAAAAAACCTGGCAAGCACGAGGACGGCGGTGGGCTTCGGTTGGTCGTCGACAAGAACGGAAACGCGCGCTGGGTCATGCGGGTGTCGATCTTGGGCGCACGACGGGAGTTTGGCCTTGGGGCTTATCCGCACCAGCGAACGCTCGCTCAAGCCCGCCAGCGAGCCGATGCAATTCGCCGAGCTGCTGCTGCTGGGCGTGACCTCGTCGCCGAGGAGAGGCAGCAAGAAGCGGAGGAGGCAGCAGCTGCCATTCAGGCAGAGAATGGCCCAGTGACGTTCCAAAAGGCATTCGAAGAGTTTTGGCTGGACAAGGCTCCCACGCTCAGAAACGACAAGCACCGCAACAACTGGCGCTATTCCATCGAGCATCATTGTCGCGCGATCTGTGACCGCCCCGTAGCGGAAATCACCGGCACTGAAGTTCACGCCGTCCTGAAACCATTATGGCAAGCTAAGCCCCAGGCGGCTGAGGATGTCCTCCAGCGCATGCGCGCGACCTTTGAAAGCGCGATCTTTCACAGTCATAGGACGGCAGCCTGTCCATGCACCGGGATAGAACGCATCTTAGGATCAAAACCGCGAAACGTTCGTCGGCACCCGGCATTGCCGTATGCCGACGTTCCTCGGTTCCTGAAGCAGCTTTATGGGCTAAACCGGGCTGGGAGCGGCACGAAGCTCGCACTATACTTTCTCATTCTGACTGCGATGCGGTCTGAAGCGGTCCGGCAAGCCCGGTGGCCGGAGATCGACCAAGAAACTGCGATCTGGACGGTGCCCGCTGAGCACATGAAGGGCCGTGGAACGCAGAGGTCAGAGCATCGCGTTCCGCTCTGCGGTGAAGCGCTGGGCGTTCTGAAAAAAGCGAGGCAGGAGCTACAACACAATGATGGTCTGATTTTTCCATCCAAGTTAGGGCGAACCCTGTCCGATAACACGCTTAGCAAGGTCATCCGTTCCGACATGGGGCTGCAAGGCGGGGCCAGCCCCCATGGTTTTCGTTCAACGTTCAAGGACTGGTGTGCCGAAGTCGCAAAGGTGCCAGATGAGGTCAGCGAAGCTGCACTTGGTCACAAGGACCAGAACCGGGTTCGTGCCGCTTATCTTCGGACCGACTTTCTGGATCAACGCCGCTCGCTCATGGACGCCTGGGGCCAGCATTGCCGACTTGAGCCGTGACGCACCAATCTGATTGACAGAGAGGTCTTGCGAAAATGACCGAATCACTTCATACCTTGTCCTGGCGATGAGACGCGAGCACCTCCGTGCAGCCCCTCCATATACGCCCAGGGTTAAGACCGAGAATGTTCGGCAAGCACTGTTCGAATGACAACGCCTTTACTTGGCGCGAACAACGCTTGAGGACCCGATGGACCACAACTTTGCTGACCGGCCACCAAAGGCCCCCACCCGCCGCTTGAAGCTCAGTGAAGCTCTGCGGCGAGCCAATATTTCCCGTGCATCGTATTATCGCGACCCGTCTCGGCTGCCAGAGCCAGTTCGGGAGCGCGGGCGTATTTATTTTTTCGAACACGAGATCGAAGAGCACTTTGCCGCCCAGGCTGCCAGCCGTCCCGGAAAGCGCGAGAAGCAAGCGGGGGCAGGCCAATGATCGACGCCACCCTTGCTGCCAATCACGCAGCCCGCCAGCGCCTTCGCCAAGCCATCGCCGCAGCCGTCGCTGAAACCGCACGCCGATGCATCGCCGAATGCGATCCCGATGTGGCTGAAGCGCTTCCCAAATCACCTGCCGAATGGGCCGAGATGGTTACATCTATCGCTCCTTGTGCGTGTTGCGACGCGCTGGGGCTGGGAACAGCTGTTGGGAAGGCTGCATGAGCCATGACCCAAAGACATCCATTGCAATGGCCCGTGCACGTCCCGCGGACAAAGCGGCGCGATCGGTCGAAGTTTAACAGCACGCTTGCGAAGGCCCGCGATGGCCTGCTCGACGACATCCGCCTTCTCGGTGGCATCTATCCGATCATCTCCCCTGACCTAAAAACGCAAAACGAAATCTGTTTGCCGTGCCGCTGGAAGTAGACGGCCACACCTGGATCGTTTGGGGCTCGGATGAGGCCATGACTGAGCTGACGGCTGCGCGCTATCAAGCGCTGCCCCAGCTAAGTGAAAACGCCGCGTAATCAAGTCCAAAAGAGAAAACGCCCCAGGCGACCACCTGAGGCGTTGAATTCAATTGGCCCAAACCGTTTAGCAGGCGGGGGAGGACCAGATAGAATAAAGGAATGGGCCGAAGCCCATCAATACGATGCAGACTGAATCTATTCACAGCTTTCGCCAAGCCCCTCCGTGTAACTCCGATTCGGAGGGTGGCTGATATGGGAAGAAAATACAGTCGCGAAGCTGGAACAGCTCAACAAAGTGTTTCGGAACTTATCTACCGCCGAAACCCGCAGTCGAAAGAGAATCCTCAATCAGTTGATCAGGCTTGCACTCCACAAAGCCCCAACCGGAAGAAAAAGCCTAAGAAGCGCCAACGCCAGAAGTCAGGTTTGAAAAAGCGCAACGAGGCGTTCGATCAGGTGGCTCACCAGCTTCTCGCTAACGGCTACGGCGTAACGCCCACCAGCGGCAAACGTCCTCAGTGGTCCGGTTGGATTGAACGCTTCTGCGAAAACATCCTAGCGGAGTGCCCCGAACGGATTGAAGCCTATGTCAAGACCTACGGCGTCGGCTATCGTGGCGTCAGGCTCGACGGTGTCGCTGCCCCAGTGCGCGACGGGCTCATCATTCTCGACATCGACTGCACGCCGCAAGAAGAGCCAGCGCTGTGGCGTGAACTGCAAAGGATTGTACCGCAAGCCTTCAGCATGACGACGCCCGCCTGCATCGGTCGCCCAGGTCGCTTGAAGGCATTCATGCGCCTCAATTGCGAGCAGACAGAGCTGGAGCTGAAAGCCCTGAAAGTTCCAGGTAGCATGACCGGTAACACGGTTGAGCTTCTGACGCACCATGCGCTTGCGGTCATCCCGCCCACGCTGCACTCCGAAGAGGTTGGCCCCTATCACTGGCGCGATGCAAAACACACGCTGCTCACGACCGCATTCGATGACCTGCCTATCATCACCTTGGATGAGATAGCAGCCATCCGTGAGCGCGTTGTACAGAAGAAGGTGTCGCGCCGGGATGCAGCAAAAGCCCTAAAGAAACTTTCTAAGGCATCGGAAGTCGGCAAAAGGCTAGAGGCTCAGAAACGCGCCGACCAGACACGTATTGTGAGACAAAACCGCTGGGACGGCGATCTTGTTGAGCTGCACCGCCTGGCCGCTGCCCTTAGCTTCATATCGTCAGATGACGAAGGCGAGTGGTGGCGTGTTGGCCGTGCGCTCAAGCGCTACAGCGGTGGCCGTTCTGAGCTGTTCGATCTGTGGTGCGCCTGGGCCGGAGGTGGGCTCTACGTAGGCACACGCTTCGTAGGATCGCCTAAGTTCAATGCGACGCGTCGGCAGGAGGTCGAGTGGGAGCGGTTTGAGGCCTCGGAAGGCCCAACAATCACGATTGCCACGATCATCCACGAGGCCGGGAAGGCTGGTTTCGACAAAAGCCTGAAAGGCTGGCCGACGCTGGCCTCGAAGCTCAGCGATAAAAAATCACGGCAAAAGACGATTAAGGTAGACGGGCCGATCAGTGCAGCAGCTAATGCAATGCCGAACGACCTCAAACTTTTCTTTCAGGCGCGTGATGCACTTCGCTGGTTTGCCAGTCAAGACAACCGCCTGACACGTGCAGCAGTTCGATTGCTGAATGCCATCATCGATAAGGTGAGCCATGTTGAAGGGGGATATGCTTGGCCGGGACGGCCCAACTTGGCCTCCAAAGCTGGGGTTAATATCAAGACCGTCCGCAACCTGCTTTCGGAACAGCTTAGGCCACTGGGATATGTGATTTCAGCCCCCGATGCGCCTCACCCCGACGGACAAGGCGTGGTTTACGCTATCACTCCTCCGGTCGAAATGAAGTGGTCTGAGCTGATCTATAGGCACCGCGGTCAGGCTTTGGACCACAAATGCGTGGGGCCTGAGGAATTTGAAACTATCGGTCAGGCGAGGGCGGAAAGTGCCTCTAAAAACAAGCCCCCTAAAAGCGTCCCCGGAAAGTATGGTTTCACTCCAAGCTCAATTGACAGCGTCCCCGATCAGGAAGGGGTCACTTGTGACACCCTATTCCCTCAGGGACGCCATTAAGTGATTGGACTGACCCGTCCCTGGGTGGGGGACGCAATGATTACCAGTACAATTCCACTGGGAGGGCGGTCTTCCGACTCAAAAGCTAATGCTTCCAACGTAGTCCCGTTTCCGAATCAGCCAGCGAAAGGCCAGTAGCTGATTCCGTTATCAGCCAAACCCAAAAATCAAAAAACCAAGGAGCGCAGCTCCCCCTTGATCAACCAACCGCTCGTCGCGGAGGGAGTGCGCCCCGCACGACCGGGAGCAGAGAGCCGCCCCCGGCAGGGAGCCAGCTGTGGATGCCAATGCTTAATCGGGATTGAGATGGACTGATCGTTTCGGTTCTGGTTCGCTTGATCGGCTGTCATCCGTGACTGGTCACGACGTCCTGACAGGCGGCGGATACCAGTAGGTTGCTCCAAGAGAGAAAAAAGCGAAGCCTTATTGCTGGGGGCAAGGGCGCAGCCCGCGCAGGCCGTAGTGTTTCACTTTGTGGCTCTCATGGAGATTGCCGCCCCAGTGCTGATCTTATCGAAGCTGTCTCAATGAGAGCCACACCGGTCCCGGTCGAGTGCAGACACTTGCAAGATGCTGGGGCCAGTCACCCTAAAAAAGGAAAAAAACAACGGAGCAAGGGCGCAGCCCGCGCAGGCCGAAGGCCGGAGGCAAGCGCAGCGCGCAGACGAAGCCGAAGTGGTTCCGTTCTGCAAGGGTGCAGTCCGCGCAAGCCGAAGGCCGGAGCCCATCCGACCCAAAATCCAAAGACTGAAAACTTGCCTATAGCCAACACCTCACCACCCAGACCAACCCGAAACACCTCGCCAGGAGTCCATAGCTACCCGCAGAGCGGCAAATACTCCTTTCTTGCTATGGTTAGCCAAAAACAAAAAACGCCGCTCTGGCACCCCTCTGAGTCCGTTAGAGCGGATATTACAATTTAAGGAATATCGACGCCCAAATCCAAATGAACCGGAAATGACAGCCAATGGTTGTCAATTACAGAGCACGGAATTTCTCAATTCGTCTCAGATATCGAACCAGTTGAATAAGTGGTCCAATTGCAGAGTTTTCCACTTGACGGATTCTGGTGAATAACGCAGCCCTTAATGAAACCTTAGAAATTCAATTGTTCGTAGGTCAATTCAGGGAATGCGTAACATGTCGGTTAGTAGCGGTCTTGTTTATCGGACCAATCACGAGGGGCTGCCGGTGGCCAGTCCGCAGCACTTGCCCAAACCCTCCCGGGTGTCCTGGTATCCGCTTGCTGATCTGATCGACAACGAGATCAACATTGAGCGTAGTCAGCTGCATTCAGGTCGGCCTGCTCTAGAGCAAATTCCCTTGCTGCCAGTCTACAGCTTGAAAAAATTGGGGGCCGGTCATCCCGAAGGATTGATGCTCGACCTCCAGGCTGAAGATGGTCCTTTGTCGGTTGTGGTCTTCGTTCGTGCAGACTTCCGTGAAGACGGCGGCTCGCTCCATGTGCGGTGGCAGCACACCCCGGCGCTGGGCAATCCAACCATGAAACGCAAGACCATCTCTCTGTCGGCTGAGCCTCGAAAGGTGGGGAGGTGCTATGCCGCCGAGTGTCCCACGTGTGGCAAACGCTCTCGGCGGCTTTGCTGGGCGGTTCACACCTTCGCCTGCCACGAATGCCTTGCCGTCAAATCAGCCAGCCGCCGTCTTGGCCACAAGTACGTCGTCGAAAAGCAGGTAAGGCGGCTCCGTGAGGCGCTGGGCCAGGAGCCTGGCCTGCTTAAACCGATCTTCGTGAAAAACCCAACACCAGCAAAACGACGCATGGCCGAAGCCTTATGGGAGGCCGAATTCGAGCTTCTGCGTCAGCAACTCGGAGCGTAACCCAATGCCCTTGATGACCCTGCAACTGATGAGGAAGCGCCTTGAGCGTGTGCCGATTTTTCGCAACGATGAGGATCACGAGACCTATCGGATGACCTACGCCACCGGCAACGCGATGGCGCCCGCCGTGCTCTGGCATCGCGTCGACACGTTGACTTCCGATCTCCCCAGCATCATTGAGGACCTAGGACGCGGCGATCCACGCCCAGGGCTCCTGACGGCAGCCAACGC
>JBCBRH010000053.1:0-16964 GCA_039819785.1 Pseudomonadota bacterium
AACCGCGAAGCCGAATTGCAGGAGAACCTCACCGAACTCCAGACCATAGAGGTCACGACCAAATCCCAGACGGTTAAGCTGCGGGAATTGGAACGCGAGGCGCTGTCCTCCAAACAATTGTTCGAGGCACTCCTGCAGCGCTATAAAATCACAGCCGAAACGCAAGATCTCCAATTGCCCGATGCACGGATCGTCGAAACGGCGGACATCCCATTGCTGCCGTCTTCGCCAAACCGGAAAAAACTGGTTGCACTCAGTGCAATCGGTGCATTTGGCATTGGCATAATGCTCGTGCTGGCGCTTGAATTCGCAACCACGGGAATTGGCCGGCCCGAAGACGTGGAGACCGTTCTCGACGTGCCATACCTATCGTCACTACCGCTGCTGGAACCATCCACCAACCGCAATGCCCTGCACAAAATCCGCATGACCATTGCCGAGCCTGACCACGACTTCGTCGAAGCCATCCGCCAGGCACGCAGGGACTTGGATGTGCGTGCGCGCAACGCTTCAGGCCGCGTCCAACTGATCTGTTCGGCGCTGCCCGGCGAAGGCAGCAGCATCGTCGCATCAAATCTCGCGCACCACTATGCGTTGACCGGCCAGCGCGTTCTTTTGATCGATGGCGACATCCGGCGGGCCCACCTCACCCGGCAGCTCGGCCCAAACCACAACGTCGGCCTGATCAATGTGCTTCAAGACGGGGCCCCGCCCGAGGCTGCCATCCTCCAGGATACCCAGACCAACCTCTGCTTCATGCCAGCGATCACTTCGTCACCATCGCCGCACTTCAATCCCGAACTTCTGGCCGCACCGAGCTTCACCGGAGCGATCCACAAGCTGCGCGGATACTTCGATGTCATCATCATGGACACCCCACCCATTTTGCCGGTGATCGATACACAGTTCATGGCCGATCAGGCTGACCAGCTGGTGTTAGTCCTGACGTGGAGAAAAACACCTAAGGCACTGGCGAAAAAAGCCATCAAGGCTTTAGGTGAAAACCGAGCCAAGATTGCGGGCGTCATGGTAAATCGCGTCGACCCCGACATCATTGAGGACGATCGCGGCATTCCCCATAAGTTGGAATACAGCGCATAAGACCCAAAATTGCGCAAATCAAAACACAAAGAAACGAAAACTTAAAAGCAATTTGTGAGAAAACAATCATAAAATCCGCAATAGCTTTTCAAGTAATATTTAGACGTTTCTGGTTTAATCGCGACTATGTTCAATTCCGGCAATTAGACCGGGGTCGCGAGGTATGAAATGAGTTCCAGCGTTACCGCCGAAGCATTCCCGCTATCAATCGACGACAACACGGTAACCAAGCGGGCTCAGGCGACACTGACCCGCCGTTGGTCTCGTCGCGTTGCTGTCGATGTGGTGATGATCATCGATGCACTGGCCATTATGATCGGCGCGCTCCTGCCCATGGCAATTTACGCCGAATTCGGTGGCATCGAGCCCAACTGGATCCTCACCATTCAATCCGGGTTCGCAGCCGCCGTCATTGCCGTACTCCTGTTAAAGAACTGGGGAATGTACGACCAGACGCGGGTGCATGATCTGCCTGAAAACCCAGGTCGCCTACTTTTCGCTCTGCTCATCACGCTTGTGCTGGTCCTCGGCATCGGGCTCCCCTACGCCATCACCGATGCACACGTCTGGGTCTGGTACGCTGCATGGGCGTCAGCTAGCTATACATTCCTGCTGATGAACCGCGGTCTAGCCGGACTGATCCTGAGACGCCTCACGGCAGCTGGACGATTTGATGAACGGGTCGCGGTCTATGGCGCCGGGCAAATCGCTCGTCGTGTCCATGATCACTTGAAGGCCCGCACCACAGGTATCCACTTCGTCGGCGTCTATGACGATCGCGCCGGAGAAGACCGCATCAATCCGGAAGGCCTCACCATCGCAGGCCGCCTGAAGGACCTGATCGACGCCGGCCGCAACGAAACCGTCGACAAGATCATCGTCGCGCTTCCACAGGCAGCTGAAGGCCGCATGGCCATGATTGCCCGCAAGCTTGAGCAATTGCCCGTCAGCGTGCACATCGTCACCCACATCTCCTCAGACCTGATCGAAGACAACCCGACCCACAAGGTTTCCAACGTTGGGTCCGTGGGGCTTCTCGACGTCAAGCGCAAGCCGTTGTCGGATTGGCAGCCGATCATCAAGCGGTCGGAGGATCTGGTCGTTGGATCGCTGCTATTGCTTGCATCCGCCGTCCTGTTCCCCATTATCGCGTTGGCCATCAAACTGGAGAGCAAAGGGCCTGTCTTCTTCGTGCAAAGCCGTCGCGGACTGAACAAGCAAGACATCGAAGTCCTCAAATTCCGCACCATGCGCGTCCTCGAAAACGGTGAGGACGTGAAACAGGCCACGCCAAACGACGCACGTGTCACGGTTGTCGGCCGTGTCCTTCGCCGCTTTTCACTGGACGAACTCCCACAGCTCATAAACGTCCTGCGTGGGGAAATGAGCCTGGTCGGACCACGCCCACACGCCATCAGCCATGACGATCAATTCGGTGATGACCTGGAAGAATATGCGAACCGTCACCAGGTCAAGCCTGGCATCACAGGCCTTGCACAGATCAAAGGCTGCCGCGGCCAAACCGCCAGCACCGGCGATGTTGCAGCCCGTGTTGCACATGACATCACCTACATTCAGGACTGGTCCTTGATGCTGGATTTGAAAATCCTGATGCGGACCATCTGGGTCGTCGTCACAGGACGGAACGCCTATTAAGCAAATACAAACCAATCGCGGCCTAATCTAAAGATCCGCGAGAAGAGACAGATTGAAACGCGGGAGAGATTTCTTCCGCGTTTTTTGTTGTGACGCCGGTTATGAAGCGACTGGACCAGCAATAGGTCTGGCGACGCAGTGATCGGCCGGCGACGCGGCCAACCAGCCGGGGATGATAAGCGAGCGGCAGGGCAGGACATCCGAATATGCTACGCGCTTTGTCAATTGTGCCGGTCCCGGTCACCATCCTGATCATCTCGATCCTGTGCCCGACCGAGTTCTCGCTATTCATCGGCGGACTGAGACTACCGCCAAACCGTCTTGCCCTTCTTATCCTGTTGCCGATCGCGATTATGCGCCTGATGAGTGCGCGCAGCGTCAAGCCGCACGCCTTCGACTATGTCTTCCTCATTTTCGGTTTCATGACGCTCTTCGTCTATGCCATGCACGCCGGCAAGGATGGCTTGATCTATGGCGGGTCCGTTGCACTCGAATGCCTCGGCGGCTACTTTGTGGCACGTGCTTACGTCCGCACACCTGAAATGCTGCACCAGACATTGCGCGTCATGCTGCTCACGATCTGCATTGCGGCCCTGATCGCACTGCCAGAGTTCCTGTTCGGTCAGAACTTCACGCACGACATTCTTCGCCAATTGACCGGTTACAATCATCCAACCGCCGTTCAGACCCGTCTGGGACTGACCCGCGCCTACGGCACATTCGATCACCCAATCCACTACGGAACGTTTTGCGCCTCCATGCTGGCATTGCTGATGTATGCCGAACGCAAGCGCGCCGTCAGACGCAAACGTGCCGCCCTGGTCGTTGGCGCAACCTTCCTTGGGTTGTCCTCCGCCCCGCTGCTCAGCCTCGCGCTCCAGGCCGCATTGATCGCCTGGGATCGCACCACGCGCGCCATTGCAGCCCGTATCAGCATCACCGCCGCAGCACTGGTCGGTCTCTACCTCGCCGTAGACCTGGTCTCGTCCCGATCACCGCTTGCCATCATGGCAACCCGGCTGACGCTCGACACCTGGACCGGCTACTACCGCCTGTTCATCTGGGAACATGGCATGACCAACGTCTGGGCCAACCCCTGGTTGGGCTTGGGCCTTGCGGACTGGGCCAGACCCTGGTGGATGGTCGCCGACACCATCGACGCCTACTGGCTGGTTCTGGCCATGCGCCAAGGTATTCCATCGTTCCTGTTACTGGTTCTGGGTATCGGGCTCTTGATCCGCGCAACCGTCGTCAACCGGCGCCATCTTGCCGATGCCGATGCTCGAAACATGCTGCGGGGATGGACCATGTCATTGGTGGCGCTCTGCATGATCGGCTCAACGGTTCACTACTGGAACGTGCTGCACACCTACATGTTTTTCCTGATCGGTCTGGGTGGCGTCTTCGCCGATCCGGTTCGCCAGAAAGTAAGCCGGAAGATCAAAGCCGCCCGCGCCACGATCACGGAGCCACCACCGCACGGCGGCGTATCTGGGCCAAGACCGCTACAACCCCCGCCGGTGCATGCACGCGCTCCGATGGATCCTCGGCCGCAGGCACGCCCGTCAACAACGCCTCCGCCCATTCCAGGCATGCTCCCCCCACCTCTGCCGGCAGGCTTTCGAGGACGCGGCAACCGTTGACCTTGGCGGCCCGTACGATCGCAGCAACAAGCTTGTACGCGTCCGTTCACCTGACGGTACAGCCTTACGGTGCCATCGCGAAAATCCCAACGCAGTTTAGATTGCAACTGGAGCGTGATCAGGAAAAGTGTACGCGGTTTTCCGCCCGGAACATGCTCCAAATCAAGAGCTTAGAACCTGCTTTGCGTGTCCTCGAAAAGTAAACCGGCTCTAGGTGCGGGCGGGGACAGCCGCCTTCGCATCGCCGCCATCCAGCGCCGCATCATAAGCAGCCAACAGGCTGGCGCGCTCAACATCCCACTGCAGCAACCGATCAGCCCGGTCTTGCCCGGTTTTTGAAAGCTTGGAGCGCAGCGCCTCATCATCGACCAGACGCGCGATTTGCTGACCCAGCGCAATCGGAGAATTGTTGTCGGCATAAAGCGCCGCATCACCCGCCGTCTCGCGCCCTTCGGTCAGGTCGAACTGCACGAATGGAATGCCAAGGCTCATATACTCAAAGACTTTGTTCATCGAGATCTTGTCGTTGTAGCTGTTCTTGGGGTCTGGGATCACACCGATATCAAACGTTGAAAAGGCTTCCAGAAGCGGGTGCCCTGAAAGGAAACCAGTGAACGTCACATGATCATCAAGCCCAAACGTCCGCACCATCTGGCGCAGTCTGGGCAGCTCAGTCCCAGAACCGACGATAACGCATTGCACGTCATCGCGGCCACGCCCGTGCACCAGATCGTTCATCGCCTCGATCAGGAGATCGACCCCGTCTTGTGCACCCATGATGCCCACGTAACCGACGACGGTTTTGCGGTCGTTCCGCAATGCCTCATTGGGCCGGACACGGCGGAACTTCGACAGATCAGGCACCGAGCGAACCACGAAGACTTTGTCTTCAGCCATCCCGCCCCGATCTATGGCAATAGACTTAAACGTCCCATTGGTGGCAATGGAGCAATCAGCCATTTGAAATGTCATCCGTTCAAACCGCAAAAGCAGCTTGTGAAAGAACCCGCGCTTGCAGAACTTTGCTTCGTAAAGTTCTGGATTGATATCGTGATGATCAAACACGAAACGCGTACTAAACAGATATTTCCAGAATGCCGCCACAATAAAGATCAGATCAGGCGGATTGCAGGCTTGAATAACACTAAAGCCGACTTTGTACCGCGCCTTAATCGATAGAACGAATTCCCAGAACAGCGCGCAGCTATATTCGATAGCATAACCTGCGGCCCCGTCGGCCTCGAATGGCATGGGATGACGGAAGATGTGGATGTCATCGAGAACTTCATATGCAGCGGTGTATTGCCCACCCTTGGGACAGATGACCGACACCACATACCCAGCATCACGAAGCGACTGCGCCTCCTGCCAGACACGCCGGTCCAGCGGCACCGTCAGGTTTTCGACAATAATCAACACACCTGTTTGTTTAGACACCCGCACATCCCCGAGGCTTGATGTCCTCCCTTAAATTGGCGGGAAAGACATTCTTTTTGTTTCAGCCAGAGTTACACGTGCGAGGTAAATTTCAGCTTCATGAAAAGGGAAAGATGTCGTCTTATAGCCGTCCCAAATTGAGACACGTATTCAGAGAAACAACCGTCGAATTAGCATTTGCCACATGGTCCAATTCTTGCGAAACCTATTGGCACGACAATTTACGACCCGTTAAGTTTTCGAGTTTGGGACAGCGTCATGTTCAAAATCCCCCGTCATCGGCCTTGGCCACCCAGTCTGGACCTGGCCACCGTCCGGGACACGCTCTCATACATGCGCGATGACATGCGCCGCATACCCGCTCTGGCGCGCGCAGCAGATGCACTTGACGATGCTTTGGTCGAATTAACGGTTGCAGAGCAAAGCGAACCGGCAAAGTTACCGTCGCACCCCATCTCCGCGGGGCAATTCGTAAAATGGCAGCCTTTGCGCCACCCGAAGTCAAATGATCAGACGGACTGACACTCCACTGACGAGGCAAGGCCGGGATACAACGGCCCCTCACCGCAGCCAGCTCCATCGCCCTTAAAACTCGACCTCAACGCTCCACTTGAGCGTGGCATCCGACGTGTTGTCGTTCAAACCGAACAAAACACCGGTCCCAATACTGACAACAGTCCCTTCATCGTCATCGTCCAGACCGCTTAGTGACGCGTCAGTTGCATCGCCATCATGCTCAGCGCCAGATGGTGCTAACCGGCCAGGCAATCCAAACTCATAATAAACAATCGGCCCGATGCGATGTTGGTCGAAATCTCCAAACGCAGCCCGTTCCTCGCCGGGACGCCCACTGTTCCCAAGCCGGTCAAACGTCCCATAGGCCTCCAGCGCCAGCGTCCACGTGTCGTTCAGTGCATATGAAAGTTGCTGCGCATAGGCGAGATCCCACTTGTTATCAGGCGGCTCACCGTCTTCACCCGCCCCAAAGAAATGGACGAACGTGATGTTTGAAATGTAACGCAGTGGCCCGGCGCGGAACTCCATAATTGGCCCAAAAATGATGGTTTTCAGGTCATCGCCAAAAACGGGCGCTTCGAATTCGGCCAAAAATCCAACGCCCACGCCACCCTTTTCGGGTACGGGAACGAGAATGACGACACCTTCAAGCGCAACTTCCTCCAAGCGCAGAGCTGCAAAATCATCAGCCTGGCTGAGAAAAAGCGGTTCATCGATGCGCTCTTTTTCAAATTCAATCCCGATACGCACCCGAAAAAAGCGGCTCAGCGCGGTCTCAAGCTCCAGCGCGTGGCGTTGTTTGGCAACCGAGTTGTCGTCAAACAAAAGATCTCCGTCATCATCATCACGTGCCGTCTGACGGCTCGGCTGGCCGAATGCATGTGCATTTTGGCTTTGAAACTCGATCCGCCCAGGCTCAGCCTCCAGGTCTTTCAGCTCGAATTGCCCAATAGCCGGCCCGGCAACAGCAGCCGTAGCTGCCCACATGGTCCCCAGGGCAAGGGCACCAAGCAGCATCAACCCATCCAGCACCTGCTGAAACCGGCGTTTGGGGCTTGGCCCTTGCAGTTGCATAGGATCGATCGGCTCCGGCATCGGGCGAAAGTGCCTCTGGGGTTTGGCCATTTGTTCCTGGCGTAGGCGAACAATACTTCCTGTTTCGCCCACCGCGTCGAGCCCCGGATGTACCTTATCCATGCCCCTGATGCCCGCCAGCCACGAAGGCCCAATCACAAACTGAACCCGTGACGGACTAAGAGCCAAAACAACCTGAAGTGGCAGCGTTTCTGCGACAAACCAAAGAACCGAACAAAAAAACTGCAATGTAATCCAGTTCATTAACTCGAAGTTGACCGTTACTGACTAGTCTGACGAGCAGTCAAGAGATTTAAAAATTGAAGCGGTTTTTATGCTCAACGGGGCCCTCGGAAATAACAAGTCAAACTCGCTCATGAGCGAGTATGCCTCCCTTTTAGGGGATGCGATCCTGCGCCACCGGGCACGGGTTGCCGAGCACACGGCACGCGTTGAAGCCGAGCTGGCCAGCAAGGTGAAATCTGAATTCATCTCAAACATGAGCCACGAGCTGCGCACGCCACTCAACACGGTGCTGGGGTTTTCAAAGATTCTGGCCGACCACGGACATCGAAAACTCAACGAAGCCGAGATCATTGAATACGCCGGCCTGATCAATGATGCAGCTGGCCATCTCCTCTCCGTGATCAACGACATCCTGGACATCTCGAAAATTCAGAGCGGTCGCTACACTCTGGACGCCTCGCAGATCAACGTGAACACGATCCTCGAACAGGTCGTGGCCCAGCACCAAGATCAGGCCAAAGAAGCCGGCCTTGAGATTTTTGCGCGGCTACCCAAGGATCTGCCACCGGTACGCGGCGACGATCATAAGCTCCTTCAGGTCTTCAATAACCTGATCTCCAACGCCATCAAGTTCACCGAGCCAGGCGGCCAAGTGGCAATTGATGCTTTGCGTCTGGCAGAAGACGGGCTTGCAATTCTCATTCGTGATTCCGGTATCGGAATGAGTGAAGAAGAAATCAACATCGCATTGACGCCATTCGGTCAGGTCGATGGGTCCAGGACACGCTGGCGCGAAGGCACCGGACTTGGTCTGCCGATCGCGAAATCGCTTGTGGAACTCCACGGCGGAAAACTTGAAATCAAAAGCATTCAAGGGCGGGGAACCGAAGTGGCTGTGCTGCTTCCATCGCGCCATCACGTATCGATTGTCCAGGGACGTGAATTAGTTACGGGAGAAGGCGTGCCTCTCTAATGGGTGCGGTTCGGAGGGTAATATGCAACAAGACATGACGCGCGCTGTTGATAGCGTGCCAGGTTTCCGAGGCGACGGCTCGATTGGTCGAATCGTTTCTGTGACCGGCGCGAAGGCCATCGTGCTTCTAGACGGCGCGCAGGACCGCCCCAACAATCAGGTCTCAGATCGCCCGGAAATGGGAACGCTGCTTGCGATCGACACGGAAAACACCGTCGTCCTCGCAATCGTTTCGGCATTGTCCGTGCCAGTCCCAAGCCAGCGTGAAGGCGAAGCTGAAATCTGGATCGCGGAACTCGGCCTTGTCGGTGAACTCTGGAAGGGCGACGACGGCGTGCCCGCTTCGTTTAACCGTGGCGTCACCGTTTACCCTGCATTGGGTGACCGCGTCCGCGTATCAGGCAAAAGCGAACTGCGCCTGGCATTTTGCGGCTTGAACGAAAATGGCGTCCGCGTCGGCACCCTGCGTCAGGATTCCACAATTCCCGCAATGGTCCGCGTCGATGATCTGCTCGGGAAGCACTTTGCAATCCTGGGAACGACCGGCACCGGTAAATCTTGCACCACCGCTTTGATCCTCCGCTCCATCCTTGAGCAGCACCCAGCAGCTCACATCGTTCTGCTGGACCCGCACAACGAGTATGCCACCGCATTCACCGAATTTGCCGAAGTGGTCTCCCCGCGCAACATGCAGCTTCCCTACTGGCTGCTGAACTTCGAAGAAATCGTCGAAGTTTTGATCGGGGACCCAAACCGCAAGGCCGAAATCGAAGTTCTCCAGGAACTGATCCCGATCGCGAAAAGCCGCTACAGCGCTGGCCGCAACGGAGAGAACACGAAACTACGTCGCACAGCGGCGGACAACGCGCGCTTCACGGTCGACACCCCCGTCCCCTATCGCATCTCCGATCTGACGAGCTTGATCGACGAACGCATGGGCAAGCTGGAAAACAAGCGTGACCTGGCGCCCTATCGCAACTTGAAGACCCGTATCGACACCATCTCGCAAGATGGCCGTTACGCATTCATGTTCGGTTCGCTGACAGTTTACGACGGCATGGCGCAGGTGCTGGGTCGCATCTTCCGCGTTCCAGTCAACAACAAGCCCATCACCATTCTCGAACTGACCGGCCTGCCAACCGAAATCGTCAATGTCGTGGTCTCGGTCCTATGCCGCATGACGTTCGACTTTGCCCTGTGGAGCGAAGGCGCCGTACCTGTGACGCTGGTCTGCGAGGAAGCCCACCGCTACGTCCCGGCAAACTCCAGCCTCGGCTTCGAGCCTTGTAAGCGCGCGATCGCCAAGATCGCCAAGGAAGGCCGGAAATATGGCGCATCCTTGTGTATCGTCACGCAGCGTCCAGCAGAAATCGACCCTACAATCCTGTCCCAGTGCAACACCGTCTTTGCCCTGCGCATGTCCAACGACAAAGACCAGCAGATTGTGCAATCAGCCGTGTCCGATACCGGTTCAGGTCTTCTCGAATTCCTCCCAGCACTCGGCCAGCGCGAAGCCATTGCCTTCGGTGACGGTGTCTCACTTCCAGTCCGCATCAAGTTCGATGAGCTGGAAAAATCATGCCTGCCAAGATCATCGACCGCACGCTTCTCGGAGCAATGGCAAACCTCTATCGGCGATGCAGACTTCCTGGAACAGGTCGTCGAGCGGTGGCGGACAGCTGGCGGCAGTGCAGGTGGCGATGGCAATTCATCAATGGCCATGTTGGCTGACAGCATTGGTCTACCTGAACAAGGTGGCTCGCCACATGACGAAATGCTGGCACCGGCACCTGGAACGAGCTCTGAACACATGAACCTTGGTCAACGCCAGGCAGCCCAGCACCAAGATGACCTCCACGGCTTCCAGTCGGCATCCGGCATGCCACGCGCCGATAACGAACCAAGGTTGCGGCGAAACCCCTTGAGGGCACCAGCCCAACCGGCGCTCGATACCCGGCCATCTGCATCTTCGGAGCGTCCGTCTTTGCGTCGCAAACCATTGGAACAGGCCGTTCAAGACGTAGCACCTGTCTCCGATACCGAAAACGGCTCAGCCCTCAAATCACTGCGCGACAAGCTCCGTCAGCGAACCCCCCGCTGAACCGTTGCGCCTGACACCAACTGTAGACCAGCAGTCAAACGCAGTGTGTCCGCGGAGATCGTTGGCACGCGCCCAGCCCACGTGCGTCGGTCATGGATCATGCCTTTGTCACCCGCAAAGACCATCAGTCCCGGCAATCAAACGCCCAGGGCAGCAAACCATTGCTGGGTGAAATGGACTGTCTGTCTTCGAGACGGGAATGTTACAGTTTTAAAACACAGACGTCGAACTTTCCTCTCGCATGCCTTGGTGATATGCAAATGAAGATCAAAGGTTGTTGGGGCAAGTTCAGGACGAATGGCGATCAAAAACGAACGCGCTCTCAACGTCTGTAGAACACAATTTATTTCATCTGTGCGAGCCGTCCGGCTCCCATTGAAATGATAGCAGAAGGGCAAATTGCGATGACCACGGTTGTACCGGTCGTACTTTCAGGTGGGTCAGGCACACGCCTATGGCCGCTTTCGCGAGCCATGTACCCAAAGCAATTCATCCGTTTTTTCAGCGGCCAGAAATCAAGCTTTCTTGGAGCCACCCTGGATCGGCTTTCATCTGAAGAAGGCTTTGCTGCACCCATCATCCTTTGCAACAACGACCACCGCTTTTTGGTCCAAGAAGAAATCGAACACGCCAACATTGCCGACGCCCGTGTCATTCTAGAACCTGTTGCCCGCAACACGGCCGCAGCCATCGGCGTTGCCGCACGCGCGGCGATGGATAAATCAGCCGATGCCGTCATCGCCGTGATGCCGTCCGACCACGTCGTACGCGACCCCGACAAGTTCGCAGCCTGCGTTCGCGAAGCTGGAAAAATCGCGGCAACGGGTCAACTGGTCTTGTTCGGCATCACACCCGATGAGCCGCATACTGGTTACGGATACATCCGTCGCGGCGCGCCGCTCGGCAACTTCAAAGGCGCCTTCACCGTTGAGACCTTCTGTGAAAAGCCTGATCTGAAGACAGCCGAAACATACCTGTCAGAAGGCAACTATGATTGGAACAGCGGGATCTTCGTCCTGCATGCCAAGACATTCCTGCAGGAGTTGGAACGCCTCCATCCGCAGATCGCCAAAGCGGCCCAAGACAGCTATGACGCGCGTGAGCTGGACCTCGGATTCGAACGGTTGGGACTGGAGGCATTCGCGCGTTCACCCAGCATATCGGTCGACTACGCGGTGATGGAGCAAACCTCCAAGGCTGTCATGCTCCCAATCGATGTGGGCTGGAACGACGTCGGGTCATGGTCATCTCTCTGGGAGATTGCTCAGCGCGACGAGGACGAAAACTTCGTCAAGGGTGAAGCCGTTCTCGAAGATACATCGGGATGTTACATCCATTCTGAACGTGGGCTGGTCGCGACCATCGGCGTGCGCGATCTGGTCGTCGTAGACACCCCCGATGCGCTCCTCGTGGCAGACCGCAGCCGCTCACAAGACGTCTCACATATCGTAAAGCGACTACGCGCAGAAAACCGCAAAGAGCAAGAACAGCATCTGCGCAATCTGCGGCCGTGGGGCTACTTTGAAACGCTATCGATCGGTCCGCGCTTTCAGGTCAAGCTGCTGCACGTCAAGCCGGGCGGCAAGCTTTCAATGCAAATGCACCATCACCGGTCAGAGCATTGGATTGTCGTTCAAGGCACCGCCAATGTGACAATCGGGGATATTCAAAAACTCGTAGGCGAAAACGAGAGCGTGTATATTTTCGCAACACAATGGCACCGGTTGGAAAACCCCGGCAAAGTCCCGCTCGAAATCATCGAAGTCCAGATCGGCTCTTATCTCGGCGAAGACGATATCGTTCGCACCGATGACATCTACAAGCGTGCACCCGAAGAGACCAAGTAGCCTCGCGCTGACTGGTCCTAGAGCATGTTCAGGAAAAGTGTACGCGGTTTTCCGCCCGGAACATGCTCCAAATCAAGAGCTTAGAGCCTGCTTCGCGAGACCTCGAAAAGCAAACAGGCTCTGAGCCCGGCGCCGGTTGAGCGTGTCTGATACGAAGCCTGCCTTAGCCTAAGCGAGACCGGTCCAAAGCGACGTGGATCAAACGGAAAACGACACCAAGCGAAACCTTGTCTGAACGTCGGGGATCTCGCCACCAGAAAAGACGGCAACCGCTCCGGACATGGGCAAAGCCGGATCGGTCACACCTGGTCCGGCCCCAGTGGCTTCGCAGGTTCCAGGATCAAACAGCGCCAAACGCCACTGCTCAGGAACGCCCCAGGCCCCATGGACATGTCGCGGCGACACAGCACACGGCAAAGCCCGATCCGCGTTGGCGCTCAGTGAGCCGACATCAAAGGAAAACGCATCCAGCCCGCCGGACACACCCAGCCCGCTGGCTTTCAAACACGCTTCTTTCGCAACCCATAGATTAAAAAACGAAGCCTCTCGCTGGCCCTCGGGCATTTTCGATAGGGCCACCCATTCGTCGGCAGCGAAATACCGCCGCGCAAGCTCGGGCTTCACAGTCCGCTGCCGTTCGATGTCGATACCGACCGCGAAACCAGCCTGCCTGCATATCACCAGCGCCGCCAAGCCATTCGAGTGCGAGAGGTTGAACGAGATCGCAGCTTCCGGCCCGTCATCCTCGAGCCCAAGTTCAGGCTTTCCACGAGCGCCATAAGTGAACCGCAAGTCAGCAGCGGGCCGTCCAAGCGCGTCTCCAAGCAACACACGCAGCCCCGCCCGCGCCACGACAAAATCCCGCCTCAAGTCAGACGCTGAAAAGCGCGCAGCCCGCTCATGTTCAGCATCATCCAGACACGCCAAGTAAGGCTTCAGCGCGTCATCTGACGCCTCAACCGACCGAAGCGACCACATCGTGACATCAACTACAACGCCGTCGCCGCTTTGATCGCCCGTCCGATCATGAGCCCGATCATCACCTCCGTCATGACCTCCAAGGCCGGCAGAATGCCGCCTCCCAGATTTGGATGCGGACCCTGGTAGTGCAGTTGTGTGAATACGCAATTGCGACATGGTCTGAGAGGTACGCACTAGACGCGGCGCGCTTCGCGCTCGGGTTCCTCGGACTTCATGTCCGCCAGAACCGTTTCCCCAGCCACCATCCTCTGGCCAACGGAAACCAATGGCGTAGCGCCCTCGGGCAAATACACGTCCACACGACTGCCGAACCGGATCATCCCGATCCGCTGTCCGACACCCACACTGTCACCCTCATGGACAAACGTCAGAATGCGCCGGGTAATGAGGCCCGCGATCTGCACCACGGATAGCTTCTTGCCCGACGACATTTCGAACAGAACAGCACGGCGCTCGTTGTCTTCGCTGGCTTTATCAAGCGTGGGGTTGAGAAACGCACCAGGAACGTAAACCGATTGCAAAACACGACCTGCGACAGGTGCCCTGTTGACGTGCACATCCGACATCGACAACGCGGTTGCCACCCGCCAAACCTCAGCACTGTCCAATAAGAGTTCAGTCGGCGGCTTGACCTTATCAATGGTCAAAACCAGACCATCGGATGCAGCCAGAACAAGCCCTTCCCGAAGCGGAGCAACGCGATCAGGATCACGGAAAAACAAAGCAACACAGACAGTCGCGATGCCAGCGATCCAGCCCAGTGTCGACCAGATGAAAAACCCAACAAGGGTAATGGCAGCGCCGATACCAATGAACTTGTACCCATCCGACTGGATTTGCGTTACGCCCGGCAGCACACCATCCAGAAAACCGCGTCCATCAGCCATCACCTTACCCCACTCGTTTTCCAGATCGCCGAATTGGCCGCGAAACACTGCAACCATCAGTTCGGTTTGCCACGATCAACACCGCCTCAACGCATTCGGCAGAGCGACGGCAGGCAAGGCAATAAACCAAGTGATCCAGTTGGCAAACCATAGGCTCAAAAGCAGCGCATGGGTTCATTAAAAGCGAACGCGAGGTCTAGCTCAGATGCAATGCCCCGGCATCACCGAGATGAAAGCCCGTGACACAAGACACAGGCCGACACGGCCCATCAGCTTGCCGTAGACGATTGCACTCCAACATCCCAATGGGGCACATCAGGAACTCAATGGGATCGCAACAAAACGCATTTCGCCTCGCCCATTTTCAATCCGCAATAACACCGCCCGCCGCCCTGACGCACGCACACGCGCGATGTTTTCGGCCACGTCCTTCAGCGTTTTGACCGGCTGCTGAGCCACTTCGACAATCACGTCGCCGCGTTTGATGCCCTTTTGCGCCGCAGCACTTTCAAGCTTGACGTCCGTGATGACGAGGCCTTGAACACTTGCATTGAGATTGAATTCGTTGCGCAGGTCATCAGTCAACTCGGCCAGCGTCGCCCCGGATACGAGGTCATTTGGATCGACCTCATTTGTTGATGTATCCGCTCCCGCTGCACCGGCATCAACATCATCGCCACCTTCGTCCAACCGCGCGATCTCGATCGACAGTTGGGTCTTTTTGCCTTCGCGCATAACGACCACAGGCACAGTTTTCCCTATTTGCGTCTGCGCCACGATCTTGGGCAGGCTGCGCATATCCGGAACCGGTTTGCCGTCGAACTCGGTGATCACGTCGCCCGCCTTGATCCCACCGCCTTCGGCAGGGCTCTTGTTTTCGACAGCAGCCACCAGCGCGCCCTCACCGGCCGCAACACCGAGCGACGATGCGATTTCGTCAGTGACCGTTTGGATTTTGACACCCAGCCACCCCCGACGCGTCTCCCCGAAACGGTTCAATTGGTCGATCACATTCATGGCGACATCCGATGGCACCGCAAAGCCGATGCCAATGGACCCGCCCGTGGGAGAGATGATGGCGGTGTTCACACCGATGACGTCACCATCCATGTTAAACAACGGTCCGCCGGAATTACCCTTGTTAATGGCAGCATCGGTCTGCAGATAGTCGTCATACGGACCCGAGTTGATATTGCGCTGTTTGGCCGAGATGATCCCGACTGTGACCGTTCCACCGAGACCGAACGGATTCCCGATGGCCATCACCCAGTCACCGACTTTCAAAGTCCGCGAGACGCCGAATTTCACAGCCGTAAGCGGCTTGTTTGGGTCGGGCGTGACTTTCAACAGCGCCAGGTCGGTTTTGACATCGCGGCCAAGAACTTTGTCGACGACGAGCTTGGAGCCATCACTGAAGTTGATGATGATTTCATCTGCATCGGCAATCACGTGATTGTTGGTGACCACGAGGCCTTCTTTGGCATCGATCACAAATCCCGAGCCCAATGACGACACCTTGCGTTGAACGCCAGGCCCCCCGCCGTCAGGATTGAAGAAATCATCGAAGAATTCTTCGAACGGAGAACCTTCGGGCACCTTTGGCAAGGGAACCCCTTTCGGGCCCTTCGCAACTTGCCGCGAAGAAATATTCACAACCGCGTCGATCAACTTTTCAGCCACCGGCGCAACACTTACCGGACCGCGCGCGTTGGCCGGGTTGTCGGGAACGATAAGCATGGCCGATGTTGCGAAGACGCCGGATATCGCCAACCCGGCTGACACCACCAGTCCGGATAGACCCTGACCACCAGCCCTGAGGCTCACCCGGACGCTACCGCCTCCAGGCTGAACAGCATGGCATGCAGGTCCGGTCAGTGACCCGCTTCGATGCCGGCTCGGATGATGGATGGGCGCATTGGGGAGGGGCATGGGTGGGGGGAGGGGCATGGGTGGCAAACTCCGACCTTCGAACACGCGACCGCTTGTCACCAGCGATCGGCAGATAAGGCAACAACCGAAAGAGCCACATCGCTTTTGCGAAAAGCTGGGAACGTGACTTTGGAGGGTTCTTTATACACCCGTCAACGGCGAAGTGGCACTACCCGCCACGGACCAGCCAGACGATAATGACGCCGACACAAACTGCCACAAGTCCACCGTATCGCAGCGTCTGTTCGCCCATCTCCTGGGCAGCTTCGAGCATCCGCATCGCGTAATTCGGAAAGAGGGCCCACAACAGGCCCTCTAACACAAACACCAAACCTATTGCGGCGATCAGATCAGCCATAGGATTATCTTACACTGCGCCAGCTTCTGTTACCCGCCAGGTCGCTCACCGGTTTGTGATTGCCCCGAAGCATCCCCAAAGTACTGGAAGAACTGCGAATTCGGTGAAATCACAAGCCGAGTGTCTGACGACGACAGCCCCTTTTCATAAGCCTGCATCGACCGGTAGAACGCGAAGAAATCTGGATCTTTGCTGAAGGCATCAGCGAATATCTT
>JBCBRH010000054.1:0-16653 GCA_039819785.1 Pseudomonadota bacterium
CGACCATATTCACCAGCCGAGTGATTGACGAATGCGTGCATGTAGTCGCGATCAAGCTCACGATAGTGACCAGCATCGTCAGTTACCACACGTGCCTATTGTTCGCGAGAACCTTGACCATGAGGCACGTGTGGTAACTGACGATGCTGGTCACTATCGTGAGCTTGATCGCGACTACATGCACGCATTCGTCAATCACTCGGCTGGTGAATATGGTCGCGGCGAGATCACCACCAACACCGTTGAGGGTTTCTTCTCAATCTTCAAGCGCGGAATGAAGGGCGTGTATCAGCACTGCTCCGAGAAGCACTTGCACCGCTATCTGGCGGAGTTTGATTTTCGGTACAGCAACAGAATTTCTTTAGGATGCGATGATAATTCGCGCACAAACAGGGCGATATGTGGCATAGTTGGGAAACGGTTGACGTACCGGGACTCATCGGCACGCGCCAATGTTTAATCGAGAACTCGATGGCACAACTTCGCTTCAAGATTGAGCTGAACCCCGGAGGGCAAGGGGTCCGACTAGACAAGCTTTCTAAGCTTTCTGGGGAAATTGAGAAGTTTTTACGCCATCTTGCATCGGACAGTGGTGCGAAAACCGAAATAGGCGACTGGATTGCCAAAGATTTTTACAATAAGTCGGTTGGTGCGGTAGTTGAATATGTCGGGATTGTCGAGCCGCCCGTTGTCAACAAATTCAAAGGCGGGGTTCGTTTTTTTTCCACTTTTAACAGAGATCGAGCCTCGTCTATCGGGCGCTATAGCCAAAAAACGCTCAAACAATTTGTGGAAATTGGCGAAGCCTTAGATACAGATGAGAAATTTCGAATTGGCCTATTTGATGAAGATGCTGACTCGGACATAGAGTGGCAAGACGTTACAAAGCAAACGACTTTAGTGGTTGAAGATATAATCAGAGAAGAGGTTCTATGGGATGGCTCTGTGCAGGGTGTCATGGGCACTTGGTACAAGCAATCGAGCTATTTCAATCTAAAGGAAGTGGTAGGTGGTGAAACCATCAAATGCCATTATGTGTCGAGGCTTTACGAACAAGTACATCGTATGTTTAGCAACAAGGACGCTGTCGTAATGGCCAGCGGCACGATCACTTCGAATCGTACAACTGGTCGCATTAAAGAGATGAAAATCTCTGATCTGCAGGAGTTCGCTGCGCTGTCTGACGATGAATTTGATTTTTTGTTGCGCGGTGTCCTGGAGCGCAAACCCGGAAAGGACACCAGCGAAGTTATTGAAAAAAGGCGCGATAATGACGACGCCTAAAATATATATGGATGCTTGTTGTCTTTTGGAAGTATTAAAGGGCGCCAAGGGTGTTTCAGATCAAGAACGTGCGCAACAACTAGACATCATTACCCGGACATTACGGGCATCGCGAAACGGTGATGTGCAAGTGTTCACTTCGATGGTTTCTGTTTCCGAAGTGCTTTATCTCGATAAGAACGAAAAGCCTCCGACCGACAGCAACAAGCTGCTGATCGAAAGGTTATTGATGTCAGGAAGGGACGGTGTTTCGATTGTCTCTCTCGTGCCCACGACGGTATTGACTGCACGGGACCTTTCCTGGAACCAAAGTGTATATGGACGCTCTGTGGACATGATCCACCTCGCATCTGCGATCCAAGCCAAAGCCGGTGAGTTGTTTACTTTGGACGGTCGACTGGCCAAGAAATTCGATAAAGACGTCGTGAGCGGCTGTCGAATAATAGCCCCAAATGAAACACGGCTGCTGCCCAATGACTACAAACAAGGTAAGCTATTTTAGTTGCCTTAGTCAGCCATGGAGAAGACCAATGCCTGCTGACAAACAAACATCCGAGCAGTCAAAGCGCTTCGTTGAAGCAGCCCGTGAAGCGGGTTGTGACGAGGGCGAAGACGCTTTCGAACGGAAGCTGAAGAAGCTGGCCACTGCTCGACCGGCCAAAGAAAAGAAGGACGAAGACAAGCCAAAGTGAGCACCGTTCACTGAGCTGAGGTTTCGTCGCTCGCAGCCCCTATTTTCTGCTGGGTTTGTAAAATATACAATCGCCTCGCTGCGTGTGGTATTATTTTACCCTTATCGCTACTGCGCTGTTTTTGCTATGTTTTCATGGACCTTTGAAAACTTTATGTTGACGTGCGGTTGGGGATCGCTTTATCACCCAGGCTGTCTGTTCGGCTGACCGCTGATCCGTGTGATCATGCACCGTTGGCAGGGAACAGGCCCTTGTATTTCCACTCGAAACGAATTGGACGGTCATGAAAACGTTCGTCGCCAAGCCTGGCGAGGTCGAGAAAAAATGGATTCTGATTGATGCGAACGGGCTGGTCGTCGGCCGCCTTGCATCGCTCATCGCCATGCGCCTCAAAGGCAAGCACAAAGCCATCTACACACCCCACGTCGACTGCGGTGACAACATCATCGTCGTCAATGCCGAGAAGATCGTGTTCACCGGCAACAAGCGCGAAGACAAGCGCTACTACCGGCACACCGGCTACCCCGGCGGGATCAAGGAAACGTCACCGCGCCGCATCCTCGAAGGGAAGTTTCCTGAGCGCGTCGTGGAAAAAGCCGTCGAGCGTATGCTGCGCCGCGGGCCTTTGCAGCGCAAACTGATGCGCAACCTGAAGGTCTACGCTGGTGACGCCCACCCCCATGAGGCGCAACAACCCGAAGTGCTTGATGTTGCGAAACTCAATTCCAAAAACGTGAGGGTCTAACCCATGAGTGATGAAACACGGACCCTTGAAGACCTGAGCCAGCTGCAAGACGGCGCTGCTTCTGAAGGCGGGGCGGCAACTGCAACGCCTGCGGCACCGGCATACGTTCAAAAGCTTGACCAGCACGGCCGGGCCTATGCCACAGGCAAGCGGAAGGACGCGGTCGCCCGTGTCTGGATCAAGCCGGGCCGGGGTCAGATCCTGGTGAACAAGAAAGATTATAAAGACTACTTCGCGCGGCCTGTTCTGCAGATGCTGTTGCATCAACCCATCAATGCGGTCGAGCGGGCCGACCAGTATGACATCGTCGTTACGGTCGCTGGCGGCGGCCTTTCGGGTCAGGCTGGTGCGGTGCGTCACGGTATCTCGCGTGCGCTGACATTCTACGAGCCTGAACTGCGCACCACATTGAAGCGCGGCGGGTTTCTGACACGCGACAGCCGGACGGTTGAGCGTAAGAAATACGGCAAGCGGAAAGCACGTCGGAGCTTCCAGTTCTCGAAGCGCTAACTCTTCTATCCCTTTGGTGCAGGGGCGACCGATCAGTCGGTCGCGTCTGTTGCCCAAGGTTTGGTCGTTACACACAAGGTCGGCACGCTTTTGCGTGTCGGCCTTTTTTTGTTGGGCGACAGGGCTGGCTTTCATCGGTGCATTGATTTCGGTCGCCTGCCGACGTGTTCCACGCGGGACAGCGACCTGAGCTGGTTCGACTTAAATCCATTTATGAGCTGCGGCGGAGGTGGGCATTCATTTGCCACATCGCGGGCGGGAAAGCGTGTGTTGCCTCTCGTGCAGGGCACATCCAGCGACCCGCCAGATGTTTGCTGAGCCCACGTCCAGTGCAGCCAATTCCGCAAACGCCCGCCAGGGCCACTCATGGACGAGAGCCGTATCATGCCGCCAATGGTTGAAGTTGTGATCCCCCAGGACGTTGATGCCCACACCGAGCATCGTCCGCTGTTTGGCCGCCCCCGACAGCGAAAATCATCAGCGCCTGAGCCGCGCTGGACGAAGGCCAAGACACCTTGGATATTTGCCCGCGTGGTCCGGGGCGAATTGGGCCTTGGAAGCACGTTCTGGATGTGGGGCGTTGTCTACTCTATCCCGGTGGCTTTTCTCGCCTTTGCCTTGTTTTTCGCGGCGATCAAGTCGAGTGCGGACGCAGCTTTGTCACACAGTTTTTTGGTTGCAGCTCACGCCGTGAACATCGGATGGGGGCTGTTCATTGGAGTTGCGCTTCTCAACGCTGCCAAGGCCAGTCGGGCTAAGGGATTTATCCGCGGCTTTTGGGGCTGGGCGGCCACGGCTTGCGTTGCCGTGAGCTTCGTGATGATGCCGGTGAACCTATACAAAATGTGGAACCCGACGCTCGACACCTGGGAGAAGGTTGAGATGCTTGCGGTTAATCAGTCCCTGGCTGCGCCCACCGCCCTCAACGAAGTCCTGACGCTGAAACGTGTCACTGCGGATGAAGCCACCCAATCGATGACATGGCACATAGAAGCCGATGTCGAGACGATTGATGCAACGACGTTTGACGCCTCAGCCATCAAGAATGAAGAGCTGCGCAGTTGCCCTGATTTGAAGATCTATTTCAACGGTCCGGTGGAAACGCTGTTCTTCAGCTATAGCGCGCATGATGGGTCTGTCGGTCAGATTAGAATCACCGAAGACGATTGCGTCATGGGCCATCAGCCGGTGGTTATTCCGACCGAGACAGCGCAGGTTGATGGCGTTGATACGGCTTAGGGCTGGACAGGTTCCGGGTCGCTCTACCACGGCCCGGCTGGGCGTGATAATGCGGGGCTATGAAAAAGGTATTCATTGATGGAGAGGCTGGGACAACAGGCCTCCAGATTGTCGACCGGCTGGCGGCTTTACCCGGCCTCGTCGACGTCATCAGCATTGACCACGACAAGCGTAAAGACGCTTCGGCGCGGCAGGAGATGATGGCAGCAGCCGACGTCATCATCTTATGCCTGCCGGACGACGCAGCACGGGAGGCTGTCGCACTGGCTGATGCGCTTGGTGATCGGGCCCCGAAGATTATCGATGCATCGACTGCGCATCGCACGACCAACGGCTGGGTCTATGGTTTTCCAGAACTGACGCAGGGCCATGCTCAAAGGATCGCCGCTGCTGACCGCGTTGCTAACGTCGGCTGCTATGCAACCGCGTCGATCGCTCTTATCCGCCCGATGATCGAGGCCGGCTTGTTGCCGCCGACGCATCCGTTCTCCATCAATGCCGTGAGTGGTTATACCGGCGGTGGCAAGGCGATGATCGCGGCCTACGAAGCAGGTGACGGGCCGCTGTTTCAGCTTTACGGACTTGAACTGGCGCACAAGCATGTGCTGGAAATCATCGTGCACACCGGGCTGGAGCGGCGGCCACTTTTCGTGCCTTCGGTTGGAAACTTTCCGCAAGGGATGCTGGTCAGCGTGCCGGTCGATCTCTCAGCGGTTTCAACGCGGCCGTCGCTGGACGACCTCGATACCGCTTTCCAGAAGCATTATGGCGGGCCGGGATCGGCTGTGCGGTTTCGCTTCACACCGGATGCGAATGATATCTATGAGAGCGGTCGCCTGCCGGTCGATCCTGCGGTGAATGATGATCACATGGATATCTGGCTGTTTGCCAACGAGGCGGCAGGTCATGCGCTTTTGGTGGCGCGCCTCGACAATCTGGGTAAGGGGGCGGCAGGTGCTGCCATTCAAAACCTGAAGCTGATGATCGGCCATTCACCGGACGCGTGATCGGACCGCCCCGGTTTCGCCGGAGCGGATGCGCGGTGATTGTATTAGCTCCAATCCTTAAGATGCCGATGCGACCGATGCGTTCACCTGCATAAGTGGAGCGCAAGCGGTTAGCGATCATCCGCTGCCGGTTCTGTCTTGTCTGCGTGTTTTGGGTTCGGTCAGGCGACAGCGCGATGCAATCGATGGACGTGCCAGACCGTAATGGCCAGAACGAGCGCTGCCCCGCCTTGGTGGATCAGACCCAGTCCGATGGGGATGTGGCCAGCCTGACCGGCGGCCAACAGTGTCCAGACCCCAAGGCTTGCTTGTAACGTCACGGCGCCAGCGACCACCCAGCCGGACGTGACCACGCGCTCATCATCGGCGTTCCGCCATAAAGCGACTGCATGCCAGAGAACTGCTGCCAACAAGACATATGCTGTTAGGCGGTGGTTGAACTGAACGGTCGTGATATTTTCGGCGATGTTCACCCACCATGGGCTGAGGCTGAAGAGGCCGGATGGTATGATGTCACCGTCCATAAGGGGCCATGTGTTGTAGGTCAGGCCAGCCTTTAGTCCGGCAACGAACGCGCCCAGCACAACCTGCAGGAACATCAATCCGATGATTACTGTCGCGACGGTGACTTGCGTCTGGGGGATTGTATGGAGCCTGATCCGGTCCTCATCAGGCGCCAGCCCAAGCGCCAGCCAGACGACGAGCGCGAGGATCACAAAGGCGGTGGTGAGGTGGAGAGCGAGGCGGTAATGGCTGACGTCGACGCGCTCTGACAATCCCGATTGAACCATGTACCAGCCGAAAAAGCCTTGCAGTCCACCCAGCGCCAGAACGCCGAGCAATTTGGGTGTCAGTCCCGGCCTGATCCAGCCCTTGAACCAGAAGACTGCCAAGGGCACCGCAAACGCCACCCCGATCATCCGGCCAAGGAACCTATGGGCCCATTCCCACCAATAGATGAACTGGAATTCAGCCATCGACATTCCAGCGTTGATCTCGGCGTATTCGGGGATCTGCTTATACTTGGCGAAGGCTGTCTGCCAGTCGGCGTCGCTCAGAGGTGGAATTGCTCCCAGAAGCGGTAACCACTCGGTGATGGACAAGCCGCTGTCGGTCAGACGTGTCGCCCCACCGACCACAACCATCGCAAAAACCATAGTGGCGATAACGTATAGCCATAGCTGGACCGCCCGGTCGCCGCTATGTGCGTCCGATTTGTGGTCTGCTATGGATGCCGAAACCGCGGCGCGGGGCAGAACGTCTGTAACCACCGATGAACCTCTTTCCGCTCGTTACCGTTTCAAGTGTTAGAGCTTTTGATAAGTGGATGATGCAAACAGGGCAATCGGGCTTGGGCACGCGCATCGTCGCCAGTTCATGTAAAGCTTGGAACCCAGCCGACTGATTGTCAGCTTTTTTGGAAGGATACGTGATGGCTTCGCGTTCGCGCAAACTGGTCGGCATCTTGTTGATGCTGGCGTTTCTGATCGTTTACGCGTTGCTGGCGATGGTTGTCGCGATGTCGCTAGAGGTCAATACGTCGTCCAAATGGATTGAACTGGCATTCTATCTGGTGGCTGGCCTGATCTGGGTGATCCCGGCAGGTGTGATCATCAAATGGATGTCGGGCGGTCACGATGTGGATACGACGGCTTAGGACTTGACTGCGATTGTGGGTCGGAGGAGCCGGATCGCAACAGCTTCTGGGTCTATGCGCCGCGCAATCGGCCGACTGCATTGAACAGGGCGAAAGGTGCGCCCGTCAACAATGTGCGCACATAGGTCACGTCTTGAAAGTCGCCATTCAAGGACAATCGCGGCAGAGCGGTTAGGGTGTTGGCCATGTCGCCATAGAGCACGCCTTTGCGTGTGGTTACAGCGGTCAGGATCCCAAGGTCCTTTGCGATCTGGAACTCACGCTGTGTCGCCGCATCCTCGCTGCCGTACGGATAACTGAAGTGGTGGCAGGGTGTTGCAAGCTCATCTTCTATGCGGGCGATGCTTTGAACCATTTCCTTGCGCACTTCGCTTTGTGACAGTTTGGCAAGCGACCGGTGGGAATTCGTGTGCGCTCCGATCGTCACCAGAGGGTGGTCTGCAAGGTCGCGAAGTTCATCCCAGTTCATGACCAGGCTCTTGCAGAGGTTTTCCGATTGGATGCCGGCTGACGCCGCCAGTTCCTGCACAACGGACCGGGCGCGATTTTCCGGCAGCGTCCGCAACCACCAATAGATCTCGTGGTAGGCCAGTTGCTTTTGCTGTGCGGTTTCTGTGTCGAAACGGCGATAAGCCCCATCCATGGAAATGCGGACGAATGCGGCCTTGCGAATGGCCTGCTCCAGTGACAGCCACCACAAGTCGCCCTTCCCGTCGGCGTAGTCGGAGGGGACATAGATTGTGAAGGGGGCGTTGTATTTTTCGAAAACGGGCAGAGCGTAGTCGCGATTGTCCCGGTAACCGTCGTCAAAAGTGAAGCAGGCAAACGGCTGGGAACGCCCACCGGTCCGGGCGGCCGTTTTCAGTCTATCGGGAACGGCGTCAAGGCTGATGATGTCAAAGCCGCGCGCGCGTACCTCACAGATGACGGCGTCGAGAAACTCAGGCGAGATGCGCAGGGTCCGGTTGGGTTCGAAGTCCTGACCTTTACACGGGGCCACATGGTGACCCATGAAGACCACACCGGCTCCGGATGTGAATGGTGAGACGAGATCATCGGCCCTCAAAAAGCGCATGGTCTTGAGGGCTGCTTTGAACAATGCTGTGTGTTTTCGACTCATCACATTCAACTTTGCTGTCGTGGCGACTTTGCTAATGAAGTCGCAAACGATTTGCCGGGTCTGGATGCCAACGCCTGTCCCAACCGGGGCCGGAGACGAGAGCGTCGTGGAGCAAAGCAAGTTCCATGCACAGGGCGGCGCTGGACCCACGAACTCTTGAAGGTCCGTGATTGTCCGATCGCTATCAGGGTTAACAGGAGGTTGACGCGCGTTGCTATTTGCCCGGCGCCTGTAGCTGGCCGCGCGCATCACCATGCTTGAATCACAGTCGAGCGGAGCTTTCATGCCGCTAGGCACCGGCGACCGCTGCAATGCGTTTCCCGGTTTTTTCCGAGCTTACTGCGGGGGCGGCCATTTTTTTCGTTCGGGAGACGAGCGACCGGCGGTTCTGAGACCTGTCAGCTGGTGCCTGCTGATTGGCATAGTGGACGAGTTCAATGTCGGTCACATCGAAGCCCAGAAACGTTCCAGGAGCGGTGAGCCCACTTGTCATTGGATTGGCATCATCCAGAACAGTGATGCCCGCATCGAAGCGGCCTTGGATGATCTCAAATAGAACGGTGGCCTGGGGCTTGGTGGCGACGACGATGATCTGGTCATAGGCTTCGTCGAGCGCATCCAGGATCAAGTTGAGCTGATCGGGATCGAGACCGTCGAGTTCCGGGTCGTCCAGCCTTGGGGAATACGCTGCGCCGGATGCGATCATGTGGATCCGTGTGCCTGGAATTGGTTTTACGACCTCAGAGAAGCTTGCGGTCCCCAGCAGGACTTCACAAAATCCCGGGCGGTTTGCGACGTTCATGTCATGGGCGATGCCGAGACCTTCGAGATCCCAGTCGACCACCATCACGGTTTGATCGCGCTCATTGAGTTCCAAGGCGAGGTCGCGAACCAGTTGTGCGCGCCCCGGAGCGGTGCTGCTGGTTGCCAAGAGAGTGCGGAAACCACCTTGGACGTCGGCTTTGATTTCGCTGATGTGATCTGCCAAGGCCGTTGGTGTCTTTACGGTCACCCCGTCGAACTGCGGCGTTGCCAGTGCGGCTGCCTCATCACTTTGCGCTGTCAGTGCCTGCGACGTCGCGGATGAGGCGGCATCCCGGTCAGCGGCAGCTGCTGTTTGCGCCGATGCGCGCTCTACGCCCACGGCGGCGGCCACCGCCTGTCGTGCCAAATCGGCGGGTGCTGACAACGTCGGTTCAGAACGAAGCTGTCGACCGGTCTGGGCGGAGTGGGTCTGAGGCGATACCTGGACAGGCGAAGGTATGGAGGGTTGTGGTACCGGGCGTGCTGGCATTTCCGCGGGATAGGCTGTGACAGCAACGGGACGGCGCGCGCTGGAAAACAGTGCGCCAGTGATCACACACACAAGTCCGACCAAGAACATTGCCAAGGCCGCAAGCGCGGTCCAGGCCCCTTTTTTCGGTGCAATTGGCACACCCGATGGCCTGGCTCGCGTGATGACCCGGGCTTCAACTGGAATAACGCCACGGTCGGCGCGGCCACGGTTTTTTTCGAATTGGCTTTGCAACCGATTTAGTTCATCGCGCTTGGAGCTGGCTAAGGAAACCAATTGGCTCAACTTGGCGCGTGCTTCGCCGCCATCGGCCACGGTTGCTTTCACCTTGTCCAAGCTTTCGCGAATGGAGCGTTCCTGCTCTGCGGCCACCAGCGCCTCTTTCTCGAGACCTGCCACGACATTTGCCACTTCAGCTGCGATCTGACGGCGGATGGCCACCAGGTCGGCATCCAGTTGGCGGATGACCGGGTGGGCGGATTTCATCGAGGCGGATGCCTTGAGGAGATCACGCTGAACCTGCACTTTTTGCTGAATGAGGTTTTGCACGAGCGGTGAACGCTGCACTTCGGGAATGATTTCCGGAGTTCCGCGGTTCATCAGCTGGCGGGCGTTGCGCGCCCTGGCATCGGACGCACTGCGCGCCGCTGAAACCTTTGTCAGCTCTGTCGTCAGGTCTCCGAGTTGCTGATCATTCAAAGGAGTCTTCTGGGACCCGCCTTCAAGAAGTCCGGCTTCGGCGCGGTAGCGCGAGACAGCACTTTCAGCGGCCGCCACCTCCTTGGTCAGAGCTTCAATTTTGGGTTCCAGGGCTTTTTGCAGTTGCCCGGTTTCAACGACCGTGACGCTGGCCAGTCGCTTACGGTAGGTGTCCGCCAGCATATTTGCCACTTCGGCCGCGAGGTCTGGATCGTGCGATTGGAAATCGATCGAAATGATGCGGCTGTCGGGCGGTGAGGAGACTGTCAGCTTTTTGTAAAAGGCATTCAGAACACGGTCTTCTTCCGTTTCGCCAGGTCTTGGTCCGCCGATGCCGGCGATCCGCAACACGGCATCCATGCTGTCAACGGGACCCATCGCCGAATTGAATTCCGGCAGCCGGTTCAAGTTGAGCTTCTTTGCGATTGCTGCTGCAATCTCGGAGGATTGGATCGCACGGACGTGTGTGTTTACCGCCTGCTTATCCATTCGCACGGTTACGTTTTCGGGGCTGGAGCCAGCGCCGCGAGAGCTATGAAACGGGTTTGCTGCATCGCGTGCCACAACTTCCAACGCGGCTTCGGATTGGTAGCGCGGCGCGACCATCGAAACGATCCCATAAACAAGGACGCCCGTCAGAACCGAAAGAAACACAAGCCGCAGGAGATTTCGGCGGATCGCGCCAAACACCTGCGAAATGTCGATATCGTCCGGCGATGCATGGGTTGGGGATGGCATTCGGTCTACCCGCTTTGAGAACAAATCTTTGGGACAGGATTTGAACCCGTTTGGGTAAGCAAACTCTTAAGCTGGACCCTCGCCAGCCCCGAAAACGTCTCAGAATGAGATTCAGCGTCAGGTTTTCTTAACGCTCTCACCTTATTGCTTAAGGCCGGTGTAAGGGGTGCGGTGGCGTGCCCGTGCTTGAGGGACGTTTACGAATGAACAGGCGTTTCGCGACGCTTATGGCTTGGGCCATAATCAGTCTTGGAGGTTGCGCGCACCATGGCGCAATACCGGGCGACCCTGTTCACGGTCCGCGTGGCGATTTCTTGTCTGACATCCAAGGGGCCGTTCGCGCCATTTCGCAGCCCATCGCAGGCCGGCATGGTGGGGACATGGTCGTCGTCGACGCACGCGTGGAACCACCGACGACACACGAAGCCAGCCACGTCTCCTACGGTGAGCCCGCGTTCTTACCGGCTGGCCTTTCCGGTCCGCAGCGGGTTGCCGATACCGATGGTCCTTATTTGCTCGACACGGGCGACCAACTTCGCATTTTCGTCTACGGCCAACCGAACCTGTCCCGCATCTATGTTGTCGATCACGGTGGCATGATCTCGGTTCCGTTGATCGGCAACGTCAAGGCACGCGGGATGACGACGTATGGCGTTTCCAGCGTCATTCGCGACCTACTCGGCCGTGATTTTGTTCGCGACCCACAGGTGACCGTCGACGTTCAACAGGCCCGGCCATTCTTCATTCTCGGCGAGGTGCGCAACGCCGGACAGTACCCCTACGTTTCAGGCATGACGGTCGAAACGGCGGTTGCAATCGCTGGTGGGTATACCGAACGTGCCAATTTGAGACGCTTTAAGATCACCCGCCGCATCAATGGACTGGTGGAGGTGATTGAGGCTCCATCTGATTACGTCGTACAGGCTGGCGACACGGTAACGGTCTTTGAGCGTTTCTTCTAATCTCATGCGGTGATGGCACGGATCTTCCACGGACTGGGCGCAGTGATCCCAATTCGAGAATGGAAGCGCGTTCCCCGTGTCCAACCTACGTATCCTTCATGTCATTCGTGCCCCGGTCGGCGGGCTGTTCCGTCATGTTCGCGATCTGGCGATGGAACAGAACGCGCGCGGCTATGAGGTGGGTTTGCTTGCCGATGCAAACTGTCGTGACGGACTGAGCTCGGAACGCCTCGCGGCACTTGAGCCTCATCTTTCGTTGGGTCTTCACTATGCCCCCATGAGCCGCAATCCCGGCTTTGTCGACTTTTCAGCCGTTTACCGCGTCAAAGGGCTCGTCGAGACCTTCGGCGTTCACATCGTTCACGGACACGGTGCAAAGGGCGGTGCCTATGCACGCCTTGGTGGAACGCTGGCCGGAGGGCCACCTGGCTCGGTGCGCCCAGGCCGTTTTTACACCCCGCACGGGGGCAGCCTGCACTATCGCAACGCACCTGTTCGCGGCGGGCTTTATCGCAGCATTGAAAAAGTTCTCGGTGCAATGACCGACGGCATCGTGTTTGAAAGCCAATTCGCGGCATCCGCCTACCGGGAGGCTGTTCGGCCAGACACCAGTGTCAAGTCCCGCGTCGTACCCAATGGGCTTCCAGGACATGAGTTCCGGGATGTCGCGCTGAAACAGAACGCAACAGACTTTCTGTTCATTGGCGAGTTGCGCCATCTCAAAGGCGTCGACCTCTTGTTGTTGGCGCTTGCGCAGTTGAATGCGCGAAGCGATCGTCACGCACCGCCTGTAACCGCAACCATTGTGGGTGACGGGCCCGATGCGAAAGCGTTCCATACTCAAGCCGCTGCTTTGGGTCTTTCGGATGTGGTGCGCTTCACCGGCGCACTGGCCGCACCCATTGCTCTGCCGCTCGGCAAATGTCTCGTGATGCCATCGCGTGCCGAAAGCTTGCCCTATGTGGCTTTGGAGGCTGCTGCCGCATGCCGTCCCTTGATCGCCACCGACGTGGGTGGCGTGTCCGAAATTGTCACTGGGACGGACACGACGCTGGTGCCATCGGAGAATGCAGAGGCGCTTGCGGAAGCCATGTCAAATCACCTCGCCGATGAGGGCGTGGCGCTGCGCCGCGCCCTGACCTTGCGGCATGCCGTGGCTAAACGTTTCTCACTTTCTGAAATGGCCATCGGGCTTGAGGATTTCTACTTGGATGTCCTCGGCGGGCAGACCCAATCCGTACCGGCCCGGCCAAGCCTTGCAGTGCGCGCCGTAGGCTAAAAGGCGTACGCAGGGGTAGAAATCTAAGTCTCAATTGGCATTCGGCGGCATTCTTAAGCTGCGCTAACCTGATGCGACAGCAAGCCTCAGAATATTAACCTTATTCAGATGCTACGTTAATTAACTACTCCTGACGTCTGTAACTAAACACTTATTTCTTGGATGGAACTGGCACAACACCTGCTTTTTAAAGCTTCAGAAACTTAGATGTACCGATCTTGGAAGACCAGCAACCATGTCTCAAACTTTCCAAAGAACTGCGGATGCTAAACCTGGCGCTGTCTCGCTTCATGTTCCAAGGCTCGCTGATTTCAGACAAGCTGACCGCCGGACTTTGATCTCCCGGGCTGTGGTTCGCGATTGTGTCCGCCTCTTGGATTTCATGGTCGCCGCGCTTTCGGGTGCGATCGTGGCGGTGCTTTATGTGCCTGAACAATCCGTGCTGACGGCCAATTACCTGCTCGCCTTTGTAACCATCCCAGCGTGCGCAGTTTTGCTGATGCAGTTGTTTGGTCTTTACCGCGTAGCGGACCTGGGACGATTGGCTCAACAGCTGCCACGTGTCGTGCTGGCCTGGAGCAACGTGTTCGCCGTCAGTGCCGTCGTGTTCTTCTTGTTCAAGGCCGGCCCAGAATTCTCGCGCATCTGGATGACCGCATGGTTTGTTGCCGGTGGCATTGCTCTGCTTGCAACCCGGATCATGGTGGCCAAAGTTGTTCAGCGCTGGACCCAGCAAGGCCGGTTGTTCCGCCGTGCAGTTGTCTTTGGGACGGGCGAGATTGCCAACGACGTCCTCGCTGAGTTCGAAGCCGACTTGACCAATGATCTGCGTATTTCGGGTGTGTTTGATGAGCGTACGGAACGTGCACCTGACATGACACTGGGCTACCCGATGCTGGGTGGTCTTGATGATCTGCTCGCCCATGCACGCAACACGCGGCTCGACGTCATTATCCTGGCTGTGCCCATGGCAGCTGAAGAGCGCCTTGCAAAGATCGTCAGGACCCTTTCGCAGCTGCCCGTCGATATCAAGCTGCCCGCCCATGCGACACCGATACAATTCGCGCCGGAAACCTACTCCCGGATCGGAAACGTTCGCATGATCGACCTCGTTGATAAGCCAATCACGGCTTGGGGTGGTGTTGCGAAATTGGTTTTCGACAAGGTGATTGCCGCTCTTGCACTCATCGCGCTTTCACCGCTTTTTCTGCTGACGGCGATAGCGATCCGCTGGGAAAGCAAGGGGCCTGTGTTCTTCCGGCAGAAACGGTATGGCTTCAACAACGAGCTGATCGAGATTTTCAAGTTTCGCTCCATGTACACCGACTTGTGCGATGCGAATGCTGCAAAACTCGTCACGAAGGATGACCCGCGTGTGACCGGCGTGGGACGGTTTATCCGCAAGACCAGCATTGATGAGCTGCCACAGTTGATCAACGTTTTGCGCGGTGAGTTGTCATTAGTTGGCCCACGTCCGCACGCATTATCAGCGAAGGCCGGTGCCCAGCTCTACGACGAAGTTGTTGATGACTATTTTGCCCGCCACAAGGTCAAACCCGGCATTACAGGTTGGGCGCAGATCAATGGCTGGCGAGGCGAAACCGATACGCCTGAGAAAATCAAAAAGCGTGTCGAGTGCGACCTGTACTACATTGAAAACTGGTCGGTCTTGCTTGACCTTTACATCCTGGTCAAGACACCACACGCGCTGTTTGAATCAGACAACGCATATTGAACCGCTTAGTTTAGCCGGTCTCTGGATCACACACCATGTCAGGCGTAATCACATACAGCGGCGGGGCCGGTGACGGGTCACCTGTGCGCGCATGGACGGGCGGAGCTTCGAGGCTGGGGCAGCGCCCGCGTCGTGCCCCACGGCTACGTGCGGCCTTGCCCGAGGCCCAATCAAAGAGCCTCGTACATGTCCTTTGTCTCGTCTGCGTCTGGCTGACGATTGCGTCCAGCGGTGTCGTGTTTGCCGAACCTGCGCCGGTCGATGTGCTATCATGCGGCCTGTTGCTGTTGTTGCCGGCTGTCGGGCTCATTGTGATCACGCGCTCGCTTCTGGCGATGCTGTCGGTCTGGCTGATTATAGCCGCGCTGTCCTATCTTGCTGTTGGGTTTGCGCCGGACATTAAAACGACCACCATTTTCACAATGGTCTCGCTTTATCTGTATCTTGCGATGTTCATCTTTGCAGCTTTCGTGGCGCGAAGCCCGGTTTCCCATACGGAACTGATCCTGAGCGCCTGGCGGTTTGCAGCCGTTGTGGCGGCGGCTGCCGGGATTATCGGATACCTGGGATTGTTGCCAGGCGCGGAGGCTGCGTTCACGAAGTTTGGCCGGGCAGCCGGCACCTTCAAGGACCCCAACGTCTTCGGTCCCTTCCTGGTGGTCCCCGTGCTCTATGCACTCCATCAGGTCCTTGCCCGACCGCTCCGGCAAGCCCTCGTCCCACTGGCCGTTGCGGGCATTCTCACCCTTGCCATCCTCCTCAGCTTTTCGCGTGGGGCCTGGCTCAATCTCATCATTGCTTTGGCGGTGTTTGCCTATTTGTCTTTTGTCACCGCGCCAACGGCTGGGCATCGCGCTCGTATCGTTACGCTGTTGATGGCTGGAATGGTCACGTTGTGCATGGTCGTTGTCATCGCGCTTCAAGATGACCGCATTGCATCGCTGCTCTCCCAGCGCGCCACGCTGACGCAAAGCTATGACGTTGGGCCATACGGGCGGTTCGGCGGGCAGGGCAAGGCGGTTGACCTGATCCTGGACAACCCGCTGGGGATCGGCGCTCTCGTGTTCGGCACAGTCCACCACAATGAGGGCGTGCATAATGTTTATTTAAACATGATGCTGAATGCCGGATGGCTGGGCGGGGGACTGTTTGCCATCATGACGGTCATGACGTTCGGGCTTGGACTGCGCCACATGCTGCGGGCCACCCCGACACGTCCCTTGTTTATCGTTTTGTTTTCGGCATTCCTCGCGCACGCGCTTGAGGGCTTGATCATCGATACCGACCACTGGCGTCATCTCTATCTGATCATGGGGATGATGTGGGGCCTCATGGCGGTTACCTGGCATCAGCTACCGGACGGTGGTGGTGCGGGTGCGGACAGACGCTCCGGTCGGGTCGTTCGTCCCGCGTCCCCGACATCGACTGGAAGCCGATCTGCCTCTGCTGCGAGGGTGGCGACGTCAGTTGCTGCAACCGGTGGTACCATAGGCCGGTCTCGGCGGGCTCCACGCCTTGTCTAGAACCTGTTTGCTTTTCGTGGATCGGCAAATCAGGCTTGAAGCTCTTGAGTTGGAGCATGTTCCGGGCGGAAAACCGCGTACACTTTTCCTGAACATGCTCAGTTCCTTATTTGGAGCATGTTCCGGGCGGAAAACCGCGTACACTTTTCCTGAACATGCTCTGAAGCAA
>JBCBRH010000055.1:0-16323 GCA_039819785.1 Pseudomonadota bacterium
CGGCGCTAGCTGGGAGACGAGACGCTGGTCTCAGTCTCGCGGCACCAGCGTCAAATACACGCCGTCAACCGGCCAAGTCTTGGTGCGCTGAGGGCTTAGCTTGGTGGCGCTGTGAAAGTTCTTGAGGTTTGTGGTGCTGCCGGAGAGAATTGAACTCTCGGCCTCTCCCTTACCAAGGGAGTGCTCTACCCCTGAGCTACGGCAGCATTGAGCGTATGCGGTCGCAAGCAGCTCTTCCAGAGCCGGGCGAACCAGACGCGCGAAAACACACCAGATTGGCCTTGATTGCAAGGCCCCAAATTGCATTGCCCCATGCAGTGTGAACGCGCAAGTCGTCCGCCGTGCAGTGACTATCCCCACCTGTCCCAACTCCGAGCAGGCCGGACGCCAAGGCCCGTGCCCGCCAATCAAGCAATGCCCGTGCCCGCCAATCAAGAACGTCGTTTCACCTCTCAAACGATGGCCACAACCCGACAGCCTTGCCCCCCGCCCTACTTGCCAGCAGCTTTCAGTGGCTCCGGCGTTTTCGAGACCCGCGTCAGGTCACTGCACCCCGCGGTCGCGTCAATGCCAGACTCGATGTAGCAAGCGGCAAGGCGGTCCGGTCCAAGAATGCGGCCCTGATTATAACCGCGACTGTCGGATGCAACCCAGCTGATCGTCGTGTCGTCGGGATAAATGACCCCGAAGAAGGTCTTCGTGCCCGCCGAATAGGTGAAATATCCACGGAAACGACGGTCTGTTTGTTCCGTAATGTGAATGGTCTTGTCCCAGGTCCGCAGGCCCTTGAGATCCGAGATCGTGTTGTTCTGGCCTTTCCACGTCCCCACGATGTTGGGGGGCGCGGTATCTGCGGCTCGCGTTTGTCCAGGCAGCCACACAATCCCACACGACAGCGCCAACAGCCCAAGGGCTGCACCGACGTATATCCTCGGACCCGGCGCACCGGTCGCACACGTCACGCGTGATCGGCCTGCCCGGGCCAACTGGCCGACCGTGCCTACTCCGCCAGAACGTTCACGTGTCAGCCTAAGACCCATCAGTTGCCCCCCAAATCATTCGCGAAATCAAACATCGGCGTGTTTTCCCAGCTAAAATGCGCCCTGACGGGGCACCATTCCGCCCAAACATTGCATCAACACGCAGTGCAGCGTAGACGATCAGCTAACGGCATCCAACCAACCTGTATTTCAATGATAAAGCCCATCAGTGAAGCTGAACGTCAACGCCGCGACCGGCTGGAACGCGAGATGCGCGAAAACCTGAAAAAGCGTAAGGCGCTCGCCCGCGCCAAAGCCCGCAAGGACGTCGGAGACGCGCAGAAGCTGCTGGACGATGGGGACCCATCCTGAAGAACGGCTTTGAAAGTTTAAAACAGGTGCAAAAGCTTACGACAGGTGCACACGTGAGTATCCAGGCTTGGAAGCATCGGAAAGTCCGGAGCATTGAACGCCTCGGCGGGCATGAGCAGTGAAGGAATAAAACACGAATGGACTGTATCAAGCTGGTCGGAGGGCAGCCCCTCAAAGGTCGCATTCCAATTTCCGGTGCCAAGAACGCTGCACTTCCTCTGCTGATTTCCAGTCTTCTGACGGGTGAACGGCTGACCTTGAAGAACGTGCCGAACCTAGCCGACGTCAATCTACTGGCCCGCATCCTCAGGAACCACGGCGTGGATCTGGCGGTGGATGGCAAACGGGCGGGCCCTGCAACGTTCATCGGCGACACCTACCACCTGACTGCGCGCGATATCGTCGATACCGAAGCGCCCTACGAGATGGTGTCACGCATGCGTGCGAGCTTCTGGGTCCTGGGCCCGCTGATCGCCCGAATGGGGGTGGCACGGGTATCATTGCCGGGTGGCTGTGCCATCGGAACTAGGCCGGTTGACCTGCATCTGACCGGCTTGAAGGCGCTGGGCGCGGAAATCGATATCGACAGCGGGTACGTCAACGCCAGGGCGCCCAACGGTCTCCACGGCGCGCGGATCACGTTCCCAAAGGTGTCCGTTGGCGCGACGCACAATGTGTTGCTCGCAGCTGCTTTGGCAAAAGGCGAAACACTGATCGAAAACGCGGCACGTGAGCCGGAAGTCGGCGATGTCGCTGAGTGCCTTAGGAAAATGGGCGTCGAGATCGAGGGGATCGGCACATCGACGCTTCAAATCCAAGGGCGGGACCGCCTGGACGGCGCGATCCACACCGTGCTGCCAGACCGCATTGAAACAGGCACGTTTGCATTTGCAGTGGCCGCTGCCGGCGGCGATGTTTTGCTTGAAAACGCCCGGGCTGACCTGTTGCGTGCAGCCTTTGACACCTTGGCAGCATCGGGCACCGAAGTACACGAAAGCAACGAGGGTATCCGGATTGTGAAGAACGGACACGGGATCGACCCGGTGAGTGTCGAGACCCAGCCCTTCCCTGGTTTCCCAACAGACCTGCAAGCTCAGATCATGGCGCTGGCCACCCGCGCTGAGGGCACCAGTGTGATCCGTGAAACGATCTTCGAAAACCGTTTCATGCACGTTCAGGAACTGGCACGCCTCGGCGCGGACATCCAGCTGAACGGCGACACAGCAACTGTAACCGGCGTTCCGCAGCTGAAAGGTGCGCCCGTCATGGCAACAGACCTGCGCGCTTCGGTCTCGCTCGTCATCGCCGGCCTGATGGCGGAAGGTGAAACCACAATCAACCGCGTTTACCACCTGGATCGCGGTTTTGAGCGGCTGGAAGAAAAACTGACGAACTGCGGCGCCAAAATCTGGCGGGAGGCTGCGGGCTAGAGCATGTTCAAGAAAAGTGTACGCGGTTTTCCGCCCGGAACATGCTCCAAATCAAGAGCTTAGAGCCTGCTTTGCGGGTCCACGAAAAGCAAACAGGCTCTCGTGTTCTCGTGCAGACGTTTGAGTTTCGGTGTCGCCCGGTTCAGGTCAATTGTCGAAAACATAGGGAGCACAGCCAACTCATTGATTTAAGTGTAGCTTTCAGATCTCACGTTTGGATGCGAGGCTAGCCGCAAGTAGGGACCCAACGCCAAATGAACGACACGACATCGCGAGCGTTGTTTTTCAGGGCAATGCTCGGTAGTGCTTCAAGGCAATGGGCAGTCTGTCCCGAAAGCCGATCCAGCCGGGGGCTGGATGACAAACTGCAAGTCAATCACCCAATCCGCCGTTCGATGCGGACCAAACTCGAAAAGTGACCATGGCGGATCTCAAGCTCATCGCGTTGGACGAGGAAGACCTGTCGGTCTTGTCCGCGCATCTGCAGGACGCGGTGCTGAAGGTCGGTGAGATAACCTTTCAGGCCAAGGAGAAACGGTTCGCCGCCGTGGTCAATCGTTTTGATTGGGAGGGCGAACTGAAGGCGGGGTCGGCCGTCCGGAAGAAACACGAGCGCCGCCGGTCGGGCCTCAGGTTTGAGCGCGTCCTGGCCGCACGAACGTTGCGGATCGATCTGACGAAGCCAGACGATGTGTTATCCCTGTTGGCCGTGACATTTGAGGTATCGGACACACCGGCCGGCCGGTTGACGATGAACTTTTCAGGCGGGATGGCGATCGAATTGGACGTGGAATGCATAGAAGGCGAACTGCGCGATCTTGGCGCGGCCTGGGCGACAGATTTTCGGCCATTGCATAAAACGGATGGCGAAGCCTGATCAGGGGCGAGAGAGGGATAGCGGAAACGACGACATCGTGCAGGCCGCAATCGCGTTGCACACCCCCGTCTGGTTTCAGGCTGGAACAAGCCGCCCAAAGCTGTCTTTAGCACGCCGCACCACTTAGGCGCTAACGGGGACAATCAGCTGACCGGTTGACCATCCACCTGCCCGCCCGCTTCAGTCTTCACGGGCCCTACACATGACAGACCAGGTTACTGTCTCAATCGAAAAAAAAAAGATCGAAAGCTCCGGTTCCAATGGCACAGCGCATCGCGACATCTCAACTCGATTTCGAAACCCGTTTCGAAGACTTGCTCTCGCAAAAGCGCGAAGTCTCCGCCGATATCGATGAAGCCGTCGGGCAGATCATCGCTGACGTCCGCGAACGCGGAGACGCAGCATTGGTGGAACTTTCAAAACGGTTCGATCACCTGGACATCACGCCGGAGGCCATGCAGGTTACGTCTGCCGAAGTGGATGCCGCGATCAAACAATGCCCAGACGACACGCTCGCCGCATTGCAGGTGGCCCATGACCGCATTGTCGACCACCACGCTCGTCAACTGCCCGAGGGGCAACTGTACAAAGACAGCGACGGCGTCGAACTGGGATATCGCTGGACGGCGGTGGAATCTGCCGGGCTTTATGTTCCAGGCGGCTCCGCGTCCTATCCAAGCTCCGTTTTGATGAATGCCATCCCCGCCAAAGTCGCAGGCGTGCCACGCGTTGTTATGGTGGTGCCCACGCCCAACGGCGAGCTCAACCCTATCGTTCTGGCAGCTGCCCGCGTTGCCGGCGTTTCAGAGATTTATCGCATCGGCGGCGCCCAAGCCGTCGCAGCCCTGGCCTATGGCACCAGGACCATCGCACCGGTCGTCAAGATCGTCGGTCCAGGCAACGCCTACGTCGCCGCTGCCAAGCGGCAGGTTTTTGGCAAAGTGGGGATTGATTCCGTCGCCGGGCCATCCGAAGTCCTGATCATCGCAGACGCCGACAACGATCCCGAATGGATCGCCTGCGACCTGCTCGCCCAGGCCGAACACGATACCAACGCACAATCGATCCTGTTGACCGACAGCGAAACTCTGGCGGATGACGTCGAAGCGGCCGTTATGCGGCAGATTGCCAAGCTCCCTCGCGGTGAGATCGCAGGCAAAAGCTGGGAGGTTTTTGGCGCGGTGATCGTGTTGGATGATCTGACACAAGCGCCACCGTTGGCCGATCGCATCGCAGCCGAACACCTCGAAATCGCCACAGCCGACCCAGACGCCCTCAGCGCTCAGATCCGCAACGCCGGCGCTATTTTTCTGGGCCACCACACACCTGAAGCCATCGGCGATTATGTCGCCGGCCCCAACCACGTGCTGCCGACGGCGCGCAGTTCAAGGTTTTCATCAGGCCTGGGCGTTTTGGATTTCATGAAGCGGACATCTTTGTTGAAGCTGGATGCCGCAGCCCTCAAGGCGCTTGCTCCTGCCGCCATGACACTGGCAGCCACAGAGGGTCTGGAAGGGCATCGCCGCTCAATCGAAATTCGTCTTGAAGATGCGCTGGGTTCTGTAAGCGACAAGAGCCCCGAGGCTGCTGAAAGCCAAGGATAGACTGAGGATGCCTGAAGCGTTACCGCCCGGAGTTCCAAAATCCAAATCGAGGCTTTGTGACGTTACCCTCGACCAAAGCGCGATTTTGAATCTCAACGCCAATGTCGCCCATGAGCGCGAAGTCGCCATGCTCGACCTGCTCGAAGACAATCGCTTCAAGCTGCCGGACCGGGATGGCGGACCCTACCGGCTGCACCTCTCAATCGTTGAGCAACGCCTCGTCATGCAGGTCGGCACGCAAGACGACGAAAACGTCATCACCCACATGCTGTCGCTCACACCGTTCAAGCGGATCATCAAAGACTACTATTTGATTTGCGACAGTTACTACGAAGCCATCAAGACTGCGCCACCATCCCGCATTCAAGCAATCGACATGGGACGCCGCGGCCTTCACGATGACGGCTCTCACGTCCTCATAGAGCGCCTGCAGGGCAAGATCGAAATGGATTTCGATACGGCACGCCGGCTGTTTACGCTCATCAGTGTCCTGCACTGGAAGGGCTGAGGGCAGTGGAAATAGGCGACAGCAACTCCAAACAGCCAGGACGTCTCGTTGCGCCGCCGGAGCTGCCGGGTTCGGTTCTATTTGCATGTTCGCTGAACGCGGTCCGTTCGCCCATGGCCGAGGCGTTGATGCAGCACCTTCTAGGCCGTCGCGTCTATGTTGCCAGCGGTGGCGTACGTGCCGGCGAGTTGGACCCGTTTGCAACAAGCGTGATGAATGAACTTGGGATCGATATTTCCAAGCATAAGCCCCACACACTTGAGGACCTGCATGACACCTCGTTTGACTTGGTCGTGTCACTCTCACCAGAAGCCCATCACCATGCGCTCGAACTCACGCGGACCATGGCGTTGGATGTCGAGTATTGGCCGACACCTGATGCCACCGTCATGAACATTGGCGGCAGCCGCGAAGATATACTGAACCGCTATCGTGCGGTCCGTGACCAACTTTTCGACCGCATCAAATCACGCTTTCCAATGCCGGGCTCCCCGCACGTTTGAATGCAACCTGGATCAGGTCTCAGGGTCACGATCAGCCGGATTGGATCGAGCAGATCGGGTAAGCGTCTCCGCCAACGCGTTATCGCCATCCTCATCTTCGTCGGCATCACCAGCCGGGATGGCGTACCGGCCCGACATCCAGCGCGAGAGGTCGACATCCGCGCAACGTTTTGAACAAAACGGCCGATACTTAAAAACCGCCTCGCGTTTGCAAACCGAGCAGCGCCCGCCGGTCGGGCGCATCGCCTCCACGTCATCTCTCGATGTCATTCTGCCATTCGCTTCAAGCTGCTATTAAATATAGGTCGACGCGCAGTTCTAGTCGGGACACAGCTTGACCAGTGACGGGCCCATGAAACACGCCCATTGAACATACTGGCCTCACACTAAACCGTCATCGTCTTCCGACATGCGCGCCCAGTTGTGGTGGACCTGATATCCATCGCCCGTCAGCATATTGACAGTCTCGGTGAGCGGCAATCCAACTACGTTGGTATACGACCCGCTGATCTTCTGCACGAACGAGCCAGCTAGCCCCTGAATGGCATAGCCGCCTGCTTTGCCGCGCCATTCGCGAGAGGCGATATACGCCTCGATCTCGACCCGTGACAGATGCTTGAACCGCACTCGCGTATCCACCAGCCGCATGCGCACCTTGTCATCCGGCGTGATCAGGCACAGCCCCGTTAAAACCTTATGCGTCCGGCCTGACAATAGCTGCAGCGAAGCAACCGCAGCCTCCAGAAATTCCGGCTTTCCCAGAATGCGCCGCCCCACCGAAACAATCGTATCGGCAGCCAGAATGAATGCATCGGCCACCTCCTGGTCATCGGCCAATTGGGCGCGCGCCGTCTCGGCCTTTTCCTTGGCCAGCCGCAACACCAGTCCACGCGGCATTTCGCCTTTGCGCGGCGTTTCATCGATTGAGGCAGGCCTCAGCGCGTCAGGTTTGACCCCAACCTGTGACAACAGCGTAAGACGCCGAGGGCTGCCACTCGCCAACACCAGCTTTTGACGCACATGGCCGTCTTTGTCGGCCGCCCGCCGTTTGGCCAGTTCACGTCTCAGCGTCTCGCGGCGTGGCCCATCGGTGCGCGACAGCAGGTTCAGTGAGGCAGTGCCTGTACTCATTCCAGGGTCTTTCCAAGCTTGGTGGGCCGTGATCGTCGCCAAGGGCATTCGCGATGGGCATCAGCCGTCAGACGAAGCCCGACGCCCATCAAGGTTAACCAGCCTGACACATAGACACAAAGCGGAAAAATTTGCGACCGCCCGGACGGTGGTCATACGTAGGCAAAAAAGCATTTTCGCGGAAATCCATTGCGCTTGTGAACGGTGATCCTGATAACTTGGTCAGGAACGCGGCATTACGACACCCGAAGAATACGTGAGAGGCGAGAAAATCATGGCTGAGACCACGTCCATAGCCGAATTGTTGGATCGGACGGCGCTTTTTGGGACCCTGGGCGAAGACTGCTGCCAGGCCGTCGCTAAGGAAATGCGCGAGACCAAATTTGCCAATGGACAAACAATCTTCACCCGAGGGGATGAGGGCCGCGAGGTCTACCTCGTTCTATCCGGCCGGGTTCGCCTTTCCGTGCTGACCGCAGAAGGTCGCGAACTCTCCTTTGCCCACGCAGAACCAGGCTCTCTGTTCGGCGAAATCGCGATGATCGATGGCGGCTCAAGGACGGCAGATGCAACCGCCGTGACCAAGGTGACAGCAGCCACGCTTTCGCGGTCTGGTTTCGAACGGTTGATGGCCAGTCATCCGCCCATTGGCGAGGCGATGTTGCAGTTTCTGTGTAAGCGCCTGCGCGAGGCCGACCAGCAACTCGAAGCGATCGCGTTATGCCCGATTGAGGTAAGGCTGGCGCGGTTCTTCCTGGCAAACGCCCGTGCCGTCGACGCCGACGCAGAAAGCGGTGAAGTCTCCGTCCCATTCACCATGTCGCAAAGCGAGCTGGCGTTGCTCATCGGAGCAAGCCGTCCGAAGGTCAACACAGCCCTTTCGCTGCTCGAGGCCAACGGCGCTTTGAAGCGCGGCAAAGACAGCATCATCTGCGCGATCGATGAACTGGAAGACATCGCCGACATGATTTAGGCCTGATCACGACCTAAAACACAGGCGATGATAAGGTCCGCAAGCGGCCAAACACGCCCGGACAAAAGTCACATCAGGCCCATGAAAAACTGGTGGCATCGACCGACGTGTCGCGGCAACCGTTTCGTCCTTGTCAGCGGTCCGCCAACTTATTATAAGGCGGGTTCCCAACGCTGATGATCAGACGTTGCGGCCTTCGCCCAGGTAGCTCAGTTGGTAGAGCACGCGACTGAAAATCGCGGTGTCGGTGGTTCAAATCCGCCCCTGGGCACCATTTTTGATCTCACGCGCCAAGGGCGCTCCGATGAGGCGGCGCTCGCGCCGGGTCGCTCAGGGCGATAATTGCGTTCGAGTTTTCTTCATCCGGCAGCACCATTTGTTGAGCTCAAGGGCCATAGGCGCTCCGCCGCGGTCAGGTCTTGGCGGCTCTGAGCGTGGCAACGTACTGCTCAATGAGGTTTCTCAACGCGACTCCGTAGGTTTTCGTCAGCGCACACTACGAAGGGTATCGCTTGCGATGCGCGGTAGCGGTATCCGCGCTCACGACGCTTGGTGTGGGTTGGCTGCGTGCGTGGGGGTGTGAGCGGGGCGATCGGTAAATCAGGTCGCTGTTAGCGGGCCGCGATGAGGTCGATTTCGACCAGGGCGCCGACGGCAAGGCCGGTGACGCCGATGCATGTTCGGGCGGGCAGCTGCCCGCTGGCGAAATAGCTTTCATAGACCGCATTCATGCGGGCAAAGTCTTGGAAGTTGACCAAGTAAACGCGGGCAAACACGACACGGTCAAAATCGGACTGCAGCCCGCTCAGGACCAGCTTCAGGTTGTCCATCACCCGGGTTGTCTGCGCTTCGATGCCGCCATCGACCACGCGCGTGGGGTCTGACGGTACCGTTGGCATTTGACCGGTGATGAAGTGAAAATCGCCAGCTGTGACCGCGTGGTTGAATGGCCCGACTGTCTTGGGTCCGCCATCGACGAGGTGCCTTACGATCTCAAGCATGGCCGTCTTTTCTTCCCGGTTGGTTTGCTAAGCAGGCTCATATTCTAGAAGATTTTCCCGGCGGGTAGGGGCACGTTCAAATAGGCCGTCAGAATGAACCAGAACAGGACCGTGACGATGATGGCGCCGATGGCATGCAGCACGGCACCGCGGAAGGTCCAGTTTGAGACCACAGGCACGACGGCGGCAATGACGCCGAACGCGATGATCGAGGACAGCAAGAACCCGGCATAGGGAAGCAAGGCGACCCAAATGATCATCAAACCGACGAGGAGTGCGCGCGTGAACATCGAGCCGGTTGGAACGGACACCGGAGGGATGAGCTGCGGTATTGAGAGGCTGGTTGCAATCAAAGCCAGCGACAGGGCCATCAGGCCGACGCCGACGAACACGGGGGTCACGGCGCCATATTCACCGAACCGTTGCGCTTCCCAGATGACGTAGGCCCCCAGCAACGCAAAGACGACACCGGCGATGACATTGGTGGAGCGATCCGGGTTGGATGATGTTGCATCCAGCTCGTGCGCAGGGGTTTCCGTTGGGCTGTTGGGCCGGTCATTCGGCGGCATGGGGCACCACGCGATATCGTGACGATGATAGGGCGCGCACTATGGGCGGCACAGCGACAGCAGCGACGATGCACGCCACGAGGATGATGGACACGGTGTTCCCAAAGAACATCCCGAAGGTATCGCCTTTGGCTTCTCCAATCATGACGGCCTGGGCGAAGCCTTGTTCGGCGATCGGCCCGAGCAACAGACCCAGTACGATGGGTGCAGTGGGAAAGCCGAAGCGGGTCAGCACCCAACCGGCGATGCCGAGGCAGAGCATCAAAACGACGTCATGATAATTGTTTTGAATTGCGAAGGCGCCGATCAAGGTCATCAACGCAACCATCGGCACCAGGAATGTCTTCGGTGTCTTGACCACAACGGCATAAATGTAGCGTCCGAGCAGCAGCCCCACGGGAAGCATCATCAGCGTTGCAAACAGCATACCCGCCACAAAAGTGTAGACGACGTCCCCGTGGTCGGTGAACAGCTTTGGTCCGATCTGGACACCGTGGACGAGCATGGCACCGAGTATGACCGCATCGGGCGGCGTACCGGGGATGCCCAGGACGAAGGTTGGGATCAATCCACTGCCGACTGTTGCGTTGTTTGCCGACTCTGACGCGACGATGCCACCGGCTGCGCCTTTTCCGTATTTCTCTTCCGGCTTGGCAGCCCGGGCCGCCTCTGCGTACGAGACAAGACTGGCGACGGCTCCACCTGCGGCTGGGATGATGCCGATGACGGTGCCGATAATGGAACTGCGCAACAGATTGAGTTTCTGCAACCAGACCGCGCGGGCCGCGGGGCCGGCTTGAGAAGTGCCTGCGTTTTTCGGTGCATCAAGGTGATGACCCGCATCCGACATCAGATCAATCACGACGGGGAGGCACAACAGCCCGATGGTTGCCGGGATGATGGGAATGCCGCCGATCAGTGCTGTTGTTTCGTACGTGAAGCGGGCGTCGCCACTGACCACCGAGATCCCGATTTGGGAGAGGAGAAGGCCTAGGAAGCCGCTTATAAGGCCCTTCAGCATGTTGCCTTCGCTCAGCGAGGCAATGATCGTCAGGCCAAATAGCGCGAGCCAGAAGTATTCCGCAGGGCCGAACAGCAGCGCGATCTTTGCCAGCGGCGGGGCGAGCCAGAGAAACGCGAAGATGCCGACGAGGCCGCCTGCGACCGACGACATGCACGCAATCGATAGCGCCATGCCACCATCGCCACGCCGGGCCATGGGGAAACCGTCAAAAGTGGTGGAAATGGACTGTGGGGTGCCAGGCGTGTTGACGAGAATAGCGGCGAAGGCTCCGCCATAGGTCGAGCCCATGTAGACCGTGCCGAGAAAGATGAGTGCCGTGACCGGGGCCATGGTGAACGTCACCGGCAGCATGACGGCGCACGCAAAAGTGGAGCTGAGACCCGGCAAAGCGCCCATCACCATGCCGATGATCAGCCCAATAAGAGCCACGCTGACGTTGACCAGCGTGAAGGCTTCGGCGGCATGCGTGAAGAATTCCATTTGCGTCCTTGGTGGTCACATCCTTGGCGTGGTTTAGATGCTGTCGACGGGCACCTCTGGTTATGAAGCGCCCGCCGGTATTTTTCCCTGACTTCAGGTCTGCCAGGCTTCAGGTTGGCCAACCTTCAGGCTTTACAGACACCACCGACCTGGAAATCAACAGCAATACTGCCAACTGGAAAAGTGCTGGCACGCCCACCGGTATTTTACTTTTTGGCTTTCGCGAGTGCTTCACCGACCGGTGTGTAGTCTTTTTTGATTTCTTCCTTGAAGGCCACGCTTTCTGGGAATGGGATCAGCATGGGGACGTAACCGCCTTTCACCATATCGGCGGCAACGCTCTCATCCTGGACGACCTTTGCGAACGTGTCCGAGACCTGTTTGCGGATTTCGTCAGATGTGCCTGGTGGCACGCCGATGGCCCACCACGCCTTATCGACCACGGGGTAGCCCAGCTCTTTCAAGGTCGGCAGGTCGGGGAACAGGGGCAAGCGTTCTTCAGAGGCGATGGCCAGCATCCGGATGGTATCGCCATCGTTGACGCCCTGGGTCGTGAAGGACCACGCTGCGTCGACAGCACCGCTTTTCAAGCCGGCCGTGCCGGATGCCGTATCCTTAAAGGGGACATAGGCGGCTTGGACGTCGGCGGCTTTGCCGAATTTGTACCAGGCTGAATGGTTTGAACCGCCCACACCCGTACCAGCAAACGTGATCCGGCCCGGGCTTTCCTTCACCGCTTTCAACACGTCTTCAAACGTCTGATAAGGGCTTTCATTGCGCACCGCGATGACTTGTGGAACAGCGGTGTAGTAAAGGACAGGATGGATGTCATCGTCAGAATAGCCGGCGTTTGCGCCCCGCGCGATGGGCTGCAAAATCGTGTGCGGGAAGTTCAACAGCGTCAGATGGTAGCCGTCCTTCGGGTCCTGGTTGATTTGAGCCCAGGCCTTCGCACCGCCGCCACCCGGCTTGTTTATGATTATGAGCTCCTGACCCGTTACGGCCTTGAACCGCTTTTGCATGAAGCGCGCAGCAATTCCGGATGGGCCACCGGGACCGAAGCCGACGACGAGTGTCACGGGCTTGTCGGGGTAGGACGCCCAGGCTGGTGCTGCAAGGCTTGCAGCGCAAAGGCCCAGACAGCTCACGGTTGCAGCAAAACGTGTGATCATTTTCATTGCAGAACTTTTCCCTTTTTTCGGCACGCCGAAATCGAAAAGTGCCGTTTTGGGAAGCGCTCTGCAGAAAGCGTGCCATGCCGAGACAATACTTGAGAGACTGATAACGCTTGCGCGAACGTCAAGGCCCACGTGTCGGGCATCAACGAACGGTGAATGCATAGGCGTTTTTGAGAGGTTGCCGCTCAAACATCAGGCAATTGCGATGACTTGGCTCAACCCAGAACGGCATACCGGAGGCAGGACGCCGAGACGGACAACGGCATTCGTGCGTTGCCGCTATGGGCGTTATGCTTTGCCTTGGAGTGGTAAGGGCTGGTCGGATAGCATTGCGGTGGTCACCACCTCTCGTGCGGCCGCCTCGGGGACGGCATGGTGGGCGATTAGATCCGCGCAGTCGTCTAAGATCGCATCGGCGTCCTGCTTCAGTTTCAGCTGTTTGTAGCGGTCTGTCTGATGAAGCCCCATGCTTGCGGCGATGATTTCCAAGACATTGACGATTGCAAACGGCTGCTCGCCTTCATGGGCGCAAAGTTCGCGGTGGTCAGCATGATAGACGGCTGCCAACGCGTCGACTCCATGGTTGGCCGCGGCCTGGAGTTCCTTGCGCTGAAGTTCTCTTTGGTACTGGGGCAAGGGACGCAAAGAGTTGCTCATGAGCCCGACCTCCGGAACGCCGAGTTCAATTAGTTCAACGCCAGGTACGGCGCGGAGAAGCGCACGAGCGGCGTCGGGAACACCGTCTACGCCTGGGTGAGCGTGGAGAGCGACCCGCATCGGAACCGGGTTAATAAACCGGGTCGTCAGCTTTTCGAGGCGTGCCTTCAAAAAAAGCATGTACGGCGTGAAATCGATCGGCTTCAATGAGGTCGCGGCGGCGTAGTTGGGCAGATTTATTTCACTGAATTGAACCTGACACGAAGGGCACCACGCCAGAACTTCAATGGCACCTGTGGCGACAAACTTGTCGATTGTTGCAGCGCCCATGCGGCTGGCGACCTCCATGTCGCCGGAGCGGTATTGCAGGATCCCACAACAATGCGATGGCCCGCCGAGGACACGGTATGAGACGTCCAATGCATCGAGGATGTCGAGTGACAGCAGCGCGATATGAGGCGTCTTGAGGACATTGCAGCCAGTGTAAAGGACCACGTCTGGGGGGACCGAGGCCGTCGTGCCGGATTCTGATGAGCTGTTTGATGCGCCTGGATTTAAGGTTGGGTTTTGATGTGAGTCTTGATTTGGGGCTGGCGCGGACGATTGGCCCAGCCTGGCCAATTGAGCATCATCCAGTTGTATCCGGGACAGGACTTTGATGTCGCGGCCAAGCTTTGCGAACGCCTTCACGCCATTGCCGCGCCGTGCCTTCGGTTCGCTGTCGGTTTCGCTCAGTTTCATACGCGCCATGGACAGCATCAGCCTTGGATTGACGCCGTAGTCACAGACCTTGATGCAATCACCGCTGAGGATGCAGGCTTGTGCCCACTTGGCGGAAACGTCCGGCCATTCGCCGCCACTCAACAGGCTCCTTACACCGGTCGTGATCATTTCACCGTTAAAGTCAGCCAAGCCGGCTGGTGCTGTGATCGGGCAGGCTTCAAAGCATTTTCCGCATCCGACGCAGGCGTCCGCTGTTTCGGAGATGCGGTCTTCAAACGCGGTTGCGAATGCGGCCCGGTCGAATGCTGCCTTGTCGTGAAGCGCCAATTCACGCATCCTTTGTTACGGCGTTGCTGATGCGAACGTATGCGACTGGATCATAGGACCGACGGGCGGGGTGTCAACGACGTGGCTCACCGCTTTTGGGGTCACTGTGGCGGACTGTTGGAAGGGCATGGATGCTGTTGTGCTTCAGGTGAAACTGGATGTGGGTTGGAAGTGATCAATTGACACGGCGGAAGAATGACATCGGGGGTGCGCACTCTGACCCGATCGACCGGACTGAGACGCCGGTCAAGCATTGGGAGATGGAATCCGATGCATTGCGTAAAGTGCTCGGCGATCCCAAACGGCAATTGGTGAGCCTGGATGAACTGCGCCGCGCGATGGAGGACCTGCCGCAGGAAGCGTACGATGCCGGATTCTTCAGTCGGCGCATTTCTGCGATGGCTGAAATCCTGATTGAAAAAGGCGTGCTCACCCGCGAAGAGTTGAACCAGCGCATTCAGGCATTGTCCTCGGAGGCGCAATGATGGCGGACAGCACACCAAGGGTCAGCACATTGGAAGACAGCGGACCCGCGTTTGAAACGGGAACCCGGGTGTGTGTTCGCGATCTTGAGATTGCCGGACACTACCGCGCTCCGCACTATATTCGTGGCCGGTGCGGTAGGATCGAACGGTATTGCGGGGCGTTCCCGAACCCTGAACGACTTGCATATGGTGAAGACGGGCTTCCGTGCATCCAGCTTTACCGTGTGCGGTTCATGCAAACCGATCTCTGGCCTGATTATGCTGGTGGGGATGGCGATACGCTCGACATTGAGATGTACGCGCATTGGCTGGAAGGCTGTCCAGAGGATGAGACCAGTGAGCTGGATGAGCGAGATGCCGCAAGGGATGCCACGTGATGTCCAGCGATGATCATAACGGCCACGACCATGACCACACGGTTTTTCAGGATGAAGACGACCTTCGCGATCCTGCCTTGATAAAATATCGTGCCATCCGCTCACTGCTGATGGAAAAAGGTGTGTTTGTTGCCGATGAACTGCGCGTCGCTGTTGAGCGCATGGAACAAGCCGGACCCCATGTCGGTGCTGCCATTGTTGCAAAAGCCTGGACGGATCCCGAGTTCCGGGAGCGCGTGTTAACGGATGCCAAACCTGCCGTGGCGGAACTTGGTTACACGATCGCGGAAGCTGACCTGATCGTCGTGGAAAACACATCCGAGTTGCACAACCTGATTGTCTGCACGTTGTGCTCCTGCTACCCGCGATCGATCCTAGGCCAACCTCCCGCCTGGTACATCAGCCGGTCCTACCGAACGCGCGCTGTCCGCGAACCTCGTGCCGTGCTTGCTGAATTCGGCGTGCAGGTTCCTCCGAATTGTGCGGTCCGTGTGCATGACAGTACTGCTGATATGCGTTACCTCGTTTTGCCCGTGCGCCCGGTCGGCACTGAGGGGTGGGACAATGATCGTCTGGCCGGACTTGTCACCCGAGACTGTCTGATTGGAACCGCGCTGCCTCGTGCTGTCGCCTGAGCGATCTTTGCGTTCGCGTCAACAGGGCCCTCACTCGGCGGCGGTGCGCGCTTGCGGCCTGATGCGAAAATGAAAGAACCTCACGTGCAGGAAAACGATTTCGGCGCCTTCGTTTCGAAATTTGAAAGGCGTGGCAGCACGAACGGTCCGCTGGCCGGTCTGACGTTCGGGCTGAAGGATTTGTATGACGTCGCTGGGATTGTCACGGGTGCAGGCAATCCTGAATGGGCGCGGACCCATCAACCGGCTTCCGTTAATGCGCCGGTCCTCGACACATTGCTTGGTAGTGGCGCGACACTGGTCGGTAAAACACACACCGACGAACTGGCCTACAGCCTGATGGGGGCAAACGCACACTATGGCACCCCCACCAGTCCTCCAGCGGTGGCCATAACCGAGCCGGACGACGAGCCGCCAGGCACACGGTCTGGCGCTGCGGGATTGGTGGGGGTGCCATAGTGTGCGTTTGCCCCCATCAGGCTGTAGGCC
>JBCBRH010000056.1:0-15947 GCA_039819785.1 Pseudomonadota bacterium
AGGCGTTGAGTCCGATTTGTAGCGTCCAAGCGTTGATACTGCCGCTGCTCTCGCGAGCAAAGCGGCAGGTTACTGGATCGCGGGGCCTCAAAAAAATCACCTACGGCGCCGAGCACAAATTACGACGGACTTTTGCAACAAAATCGGCCAGTTGCCGAAGTCGGTGCTAAGATAATGGTGCGCTGACGCATATTAGGAAGCGTGGTTTAACCGAGCGTGTGGTGCCGACCCCGTGCTGCGAAGACCGTTCCGATCAGCCGACGCCCAAAATGGCATTGAGCAAACGGTCTCCAATCCCATTGACGATCATCAGCCAAACAACCGACGCGCTTAAAGCACCAATCACAAACCACTTAAGACGCACGGCCAACTCCTTTCATGTCTAAAATTCGGACGGCTCGGAGGACCAGCCGTCGCCAGAGAGGCCAATTGCAAAGCCCACATCGTAAAGCTTTTTCATATACGCTTTATCGAACGGCTCACTGCTTTTCTCCTGAAATGAGGGCGGGATACTCGTGAGGTTGAAAGCGATCTTGTTGCGCTTTGCCCGCAAGTAGATCTTTAGAAGGTCACCCTGAAGCTGCTGTTTTATCAACGTCGCAATTGACCGCCCGGCAATCGCGAATGTGGTGGCTTCAACGACCTGCCGGTCGGGCGCAAGCTTGGAGTTTGCGATAATGAAAATCCGATGCTTGCCACCACGATCTTTTTTGCGCTCATGCCGCGAGAGGTCGAAACCGGCAGGCAGCAGGAACGCGTTGTCAGTGGTGCCGCCATCAACGTGCATTTCCTGAAAGGTGCGTCCGTCGGACTGAACCTTGAGAAAGACAGGCGGGAAAAGGCCGGGCAGTGCCGCCGAAGCCAGAAGTACTCTTCTGAACAGCTGGTGTGATTGAGGTGTGCCTTGTGACGCAATGGCACCCATATCCCAAACCACAGGGCGCTCGCTATCCAGGTTGGTTGTGCCGACCAGTAGACGCCGCCCTTTTTTGTGCTCTTGCGCAATTTCAGACAACACCGCCCGATTCATATATTTTTTGATTAAGGCCTCCAGCGGCTTTGTGCTTGTAACTGCTGAGCCGCCGCCAATGAGGCCTGCGAGGACCTGTTGGGTGATGAGATCGTCTGTCGCATATTCCGTATAGATTTCTGTCAATTGCCGGTCATATTGTGGACCGAGAAACGCGAAAGGCGCCGAGAGCGCTCCAGTGCTGACTCCGGCAACGATTTCGAATTGGGGACGGTCGCCACGTTTTGTCCAGCCAGATAGTAGGCCTGCGCCGTAGGCACCGTCAGCTCCGCCGCCGGAAATGGCGAGCAAGTCAAAACCTGCAGCCTTCTTTTTCAGTAATTGCGGGCGTAGCGCCTTGATCTGCAGATAACGCGTCTCGGCTAGTGTTTCGACGTTCTTGAGCGGCTCATCGCCCCAGTGACGAACATTGGCGACGGCTGGAACAACCACCTTGTCAGCGAGTTCAAGTGGCACGGCATTGCGTCCCAGACTTGCCGCGCATCCAAACAGGAATAGAGCGACCGCAAAGAGGGTGGTGATGCTTATGCCTAATTGTCCAAATCTTAAAAATTGAAGCCTGCTGAGCGGTCTGCTTGTCCAAGGGCAGTGCGTTTTTCGGCCTGACATGGCGCTACTCCCTCGATTTACGAACGGCGTTGCGAAAGTCCGAAGGCGTTTGCCCGGTCCATCGCAAGAATGCCCTGCGAAAGGCCCGGTCGTCCGAATAACCGAGCAAGAGTGCGATGGAAGTGACGTCAATTCTCAGGTCGCTCAGGAATTCCCTGGCCCGGTGCTCACGAATATCTTCGATGAGGCTTTGAAGAGAATGACCATGCTCGGCCGTCAACCGTTGCGCAGTCCGTAGGCTCATATTGGCCGCCGCCGCCGCCGCTGCAGCACCGAACTCTCCGGCCAGTGCGTTCTGAGCAACGGCCTTGCGCAGGGCCGAGAGCGTGTCGGACGTGTTGGATGCAGCGATCTGCGTCCTTACTCCGGCGAAATGTGCATTGACATACGAAAACAGCTGGACGTTCGCATATTGGATCCGCGAGCTGAGTGCGTCGGCATTGAGGATCAATGCTGTCTCCGATGCCTCGAACTCAATTGGAACCTTAAAGAACTCGACATAATGCTGTTTAGCGCAATGCGGCGCATGGGCCAGCCGGACGCTGGCTATGCTGTTTTCTACGCCAAGGAACTCACGGATGAGGCGCACGGCCAGCGCGATACCCATTTCCGCCGAACGACCGCCATCCACTGCGTCCAATGGATGATGGGAAACCAGTTTTGGTTCTGCGGTGCCTTCCTCAAAAGTGACTTCCATGCGGTCGGAAATAATCTGGCTATTGGAGACCAATAGGCCAATTGCGGAGCGCAGGTCATCGGCGAACTGCGCACCGTCAGCAAGCCCGCCAAAGAACGAGAATGGTGCGGCTCTAGCCATATCAAGCGTGAGCGGTTCTTTTGGAAAACGTGAACTCATCAAAAGCCAAAGTTGCGGCACCACGCTATCGGGCAGGCGTCCTTCCGGGGCCATCAGTTCTTTGCACGAAACGCCGGTTGCCTCTTGGATCTCGATCATCGTGAGACCACGCGAGAGTGCGTAAGAAACGACCGGTGCAGCCGAGCCGGCGCGCATTCTGCTCATCAGAACTGCTCCAGGATGGAGCTGCTTGGTCTCAGCGACTTGGCGGCTCGAACGACAGACGAAAGACCTCGACCAGCGCAGCTGAACTCACCCCGAAAACCAGTAGACCATGGGCGGCACATAGCCCGGCGAGCTGACGCCATTGCGTAGGTGGAATGACGTCGCCGAAGCCTAGCGTCGTGAAAGCGACGGCTGCAAAATAAACCGACGTGTCCCAGTCCCCAAATATATCGAGCCATCGAAATGCGATGGCCCATGCAAGAATTGAAACGGCATGAACAGCCATAAGCCAGAGGGCTGCGGCGCCGACGAGTATAGAGGTGCGAAAGATAGAGACCTGGGGGCGGCGTAAACTTTTCGATCTGCGCAAGTGGACAAATCCAGCCGCCAGCATTGCGGCCTGCAAAACGATGCAGCCGAAGATAACCAAGGCGCCGATTAGAATCTGTGACAGCATTGCACGTCCCGCACCGACTGATACGCACGACCGGTGTCGTCGACCGGCGCCCTCTCATGCGGCCACTCCGGCCTTGGTTTTCAAGGAGAAAAGCTGCTCCCACGACCGGAAAAACAAATAGTAGACACCTGGGACGAACAGCAATGTCAACGGTGATGCAACCAGCAGACCACCGATCATTATTGTTGCCATCGGTTCGAATAGGACGCCGCCAGTCAGCGCCATCGGGACGAGGCCAAACACCGTTGTAAGCGAGGTTAGAATGATCGGACGAGCGCGTTGTTCAGCGGCGCTGACGATCGCATCTTCAAGTGACTTGGTTTGCAGCTCAATGTCGATCTGGTTGATGAGCACGATTGCGTTGTTGATGATGATGCCCATCAAAGACATCAACCCAAGTACCGCAAAGAACGACATCGGGTGACCCGCGATCATCAGAGCATAAGGCGCACCAATCAAGATGATTGGAATGGTCAGAAACGTGATAAGCGACCGCCGCCAGGAGTTGAATTGGAAGACCAGCGCGAGAAGCATCACGGCCAGCGCAAGTGGCAGGTTGGCTCCGATCTTGCCGTAGACATCCGCACTGTCTTCGAGCTCTCCAGCAATGTTGATGGTGTAGGCCGGGCCGAGGTCCAATTGATCGAGCGTTGGTTTGATGAAAGCTGTGAGTTCTTCAGCGGACAGTCTTGAGCTCTTGGCCGAAATCGTGACTTGCCGCACCTGGTTCTCGCGTCGAATTTCCGAGAATTCGAGCTTAGGTCGGAATGTTGCCAGTTGATCAATTGAGATGAGTTGCCCGTTCGCTGTGATCGAGAGATTGACAAAATCCTCTATGCTATCGCGGAACCCTTCGGCCGCACGCAGTACAATTGGGATCTGCTCGTCACCTTCACGGAAAGTGGAGTACGTGGTGCCCGAGAAATAGGCTTCCATGACCGAAGACACGTCTTCGGAGGTTACGCCGAATTCTCGCGCGCGATCCTGTGCGATGTCGACCACGACCTTGACAACCTTGTTGCCCCAATCGGCTTCGTTCTTGACGAGTGCTGGTGCCGCATCAAATCCAGCCTCCACCTTGCGAGAGGCTTGAAGAAGCTTATTGGCATCAGGACCCGAGATCTCGACATCGACGATGCCCGACTCCGATCCGCCCATGGACAATCGCGTCACGCGAAACCGTGCAGCCGGAAACTGCTCGATGAAAACACGGCGCGCCCTAGCAACAATCTCGCCGGTTGCTTGTGCGTCACTCATGTTAACGACAAAGAACGCACTAGATGCATCAGGATCGGCTGGATCGAGAGACAAATAGAAGCGGGGTCCACCGTCCCCGACATAAATTGTCGTACTCTTTACATTCTGGTTGACGGCCTTATCGGTCAGCCAGTCGTTGACCTTACGAGCATAGCGTTCGGTCTCGGAGATCGCCGTTCCCTTTGGCATATCCATGTAGATGAGAAATTCCGTTCGCTCACTGAGCGGGAACATCTCGCTTTTTAGTCGGGAGAACTGCGTCGCGCTGGCTGTCACCAAGCCAAACACCACGAGCATGATCGGGATCCCCCAAGGCAAAAGGCGGCGTGTCAGGTTCCCATAGAGCGTCGTGAGGCGCCCGCGTTTCACGGTTTGGTCCGCTTCCGGTCTTGCCTTGAACACGTGCACCGAGAGGAAAGGCAACACGTACAGCGCCGTCAGCCATGAGCCAAGAAGCATGGTCGCGACAACGGCGCCCAGAGAATACGAGAACTCGCCTTCGGTGCCGTCGACGAGAAGCATGGGAATGAAAGCGGAGATGGTCGTGATCGATGCGACGCCCAGTGGGATCATGTACTGACTGCCAGCATCCAATGCGGCCGTCTGGGGTGGTACGCCCCGCTCGATGCGCCCCTGGATGTCCTCGACAACGACGAGCCCGTTGTCGACAAGCAGACCAAGCGAGATGATAACTGCGGCAATCGAGACCTGCTCAATATCGATGCCTAGGTAGCCAATGTTCATTAGCGCGAACATGACAGTGAATGGAACGATGCAGGCGATGACGCCGGCCGCACGCCAGCCGAGAAACGCGAGCATGACGAGAAACACCACCACAAATGTCTGACCGACATTGCTCAGTGCGCCGTTGACCGCCTCCGAGACGGCCGTCTCCTGGAACGTGGAGATGCGGTAAGAGATCCCGATCGGCTGGGTCGCTTCGAATGCGGCTATTCGATCTTTGAGTTGCCCACCCAGCACTTGAATGTCAGCCGTTTCCGACATCTGGACGCTGAGGACAATCGCTGGCTCACCGTTGAAGTATACGGGCTTGTCCTTGGGGTCGACATAGCCACGTCGTACAGTCACGAGGTCAGACAGGCGTACATAACCCGACAGCCCGCTCACTTTGGTTAGAACACCGCGGATCTCATCTACAGACCCGAGGTCTCCGTTTGCCTCCAAAACAAGGTTTGTTCCGTTGGCATCGATCTCACCGGCCGGCAGGATGACATTCTGGGCCTTCAAGTCGTCCAGAACCTGCGTCAGCTGGACGCCAACAGAAGCCAGCTTTCGATTGTTGAGGTCAAGCCAGATCCGTTGGTCCTGCTCGCCGTACAGGTCCACTTTTGTCACGCCCTCAATGCGGTAGAGTTCGCGCTGGAGGTCTTCGGCGGCGACCTCGATCTGGGAGAGTTCAAATCCATCGCCTGTGACCGCGATGGTTGCCACCGATACGTCCCCATAGTCGGTGTTCGTAAACGGTCCCTCCGTCCCATCGGGCAGTTCAGACGTGACGGACTGCATCTTGTTGCGCAGATCTTCCCAAGCCGTTTGGATGTCGGCGACCGGGACCGAGTCGAAGACGTGAACTTTGAAGATGGCCTGCCCGGTTGTGATCGTGGTCTCGATGTCTTCAACCTCGCCGATCTCGCGGATCTTGCGCTCAATCGGATCAGCAATCAGGTTCTCCACGCGCTCGGGCGCCATCCCTTTGAATTCGGCGGTGACCACTGCAATGCGGATCGTGATCGCAGGGTTTTCACGCTTCGGCAGCGCATTGTAGGCCGCTATCCCCATCGCGAGCACGACGGCCATCACAAGGATTGTGAAGCGAGACACTGAGAGCCCAAAGCGCGTGATGAAATCCATTGGGTCTAATCCGTTCTTTCAAGCAACTTCACGCGCATGCCATCGCGCAAGAACGTTACGCCGGCCGAGGCAACTCGTTCGCCGGGCGTGAGCCCATCGATAACCAGGAACTGGTTTTCCCGGATCCCGGCCATTGTCACCGTGCGGCGCTTCACAGAACTCGTATCTGGGTCGAACACGAACAGGTCGATCGGTTTGGGTTCGGTCGGGCCGCCGCGATCTTGGTCAAGTTCGCGATCCGTAATGGCCGCTTTGACCGGAATGAGAAAACCAGCGTCCGTTGGAAGCTTGAAATCGAGCCTGACTTCAACCGCCATGCCAGCACGGATGAGCGGATGGACTTCCTTGAGCTGAACGACGACGGGGAAAGACGATACCGTGTCGGCCCGCTCACCCAGTTCACTCACAACTGCGCGCAGTTTTACACTCGGGTCGTCCGCCAGCCTGACGACAGCTGGTGTTCCGACGACCAATCGGGAGACCGCAGCAAAATTGACCGAGAAGGAGACCTCGTATTCGGTGGCTTGGTAGACCGATGTAATCTGCGATCCAACGGCTATTGTCTGGAAGGACTGCGCGTCGACGGAGTTAATGATGCCGTCAAAGGGCGCATAGAGCTTTGTCTTTGTAAGATCCTTCTGCGCGTTATCGAGTGCGCGTTCTGCCTGGGTCAGGGTGGCTTGCCGGCTTCTGACGTCCGTTGCGGCGTCATCAACAGAGACGCGTGTCGCTGCTCCGGTCGAAACAAGCTTTTGGAAACGCTGAAGCCGATCCTCATCTTGCTTCAAGCGCGCCTTGGCATCGGCAACAGAGGCCGACTTGCTTTCCACATCGGCCTTGAACTGCGTGCTGTCGAGCTGCGCCAAAACATCATTCTTCTTAACGCGTTGTCCGACCTGCAGATTGAATTCTTCCAGTTTGCCAGCGACTTCAAAAGACAATGAAGTGATTTCAGTCGGCTCAAGCACGCCGGGATAACGCCGCCGCGTCGTCGCCTCAGCCGACTTGACCACCGTGGTGATCAGGCCGCGAACTGGAGCCGTCATGGCCTCTGTCTTGGTCGTGCCATCGCCACAGCCGGCAATACAGACACTGACCACGCAGGAGAGCATTATTCTCGTTCGCATCTTGTCCCCCATGCCGCGTTTCCCCTGAACAGCAATGGCACACTGCACCCGTTAAACTAGGACAATTCCCGCCAAAAACCGGACAACTCGCGCCAAGGCGTCCATGTAGTACCTGCTGAAAACATATAAAGCCTAACGCATTCAACGCATTAAGTATGTTGGCGCAGCGCTTCCCACCTTGCCGCATGTCATTTGACACGCTTCCTCCGACAGGCCAAGCCAAACGAACTGGCGCATCGTGAGATTGCGCTCGCGCTTAGCAACGCGCCAAACCGGGACCGTAGCCATGAGCAGCATCGCACTAAAGATCGCAGCAATTCTATGGATCGTATGGGGCGCCGTTCACGCCTTGGCTGGCGTGCTTGTCATCTCTGCTGACACTGCCTCCGGCTTTCAGGCGATTGCCGATGGCGTTGAACCTGCGGCCCTGGCGGCGGACTATCACGGGGCCGTCGGTGCAATTCTCAACCAGCATGCCTGGAACCTGCTCTGGGGCGGCGTTGTGACAATGATCGGCGCCGTGTTCATTTGGCGGGAAAACCTGACCTCCATTTGGGTCACTGCTATGGTTGGGGGACTGCTCGACATTGGCTACTTTGCGTTTCTTGATCTTGGCGGTTTCGTAAAATTTTTTCCCGGCCAGCTCATGACTTACGTCTCGGCGTCAGCGATTATTTTGAGTATGCCTGTCTGGTTCACCAAGCGGAGAGACTGACAATACGTGTGTCCATCCGCTGAACCGGTCGAATGAGCAATGGGATCGAAGGGGGCCGGGCTTCTCCCGTCACGACGTGACAGCACCACATGCATGCTTGGCTTATCTCCGGACCAGCCAATTATATCGACGGAAGCGCCTCATGCCGCACAACAACCTCATAGCCCACACGATCTGTCGTGATCGGGTCCCATTTGTCGCCAAGTAAGCCGTCCAAATAATCGATATCGTCTCGGGTCAAGCCAGTCATAAAAAAATTCCATTCTTTGTAGTATGCGAGATTTTTATTTGGAAGCATTACAGGGGTAAAAGCGGCACAACGTTTCTCTTAGCATTCGAACTCGTTCTTCTGCGAACTTCAATCCACCGTTTAATCGGAAGTCTGCGAAACTGGCGCGGACAACAAAGTTCTGAGCAAGTCTAAAGCGATAACTACAAAATTTTTCGTTATGGTGTTTCTTGTGTGGCGTGCGAGTTGTGCAGTAGATTTTTTTGTTTTCACTATTTGAGTTTTCTGGGTAGTAGAGTATGGGAAAATATCCCCGCGTGCCGGGATATGCCCGAGATACCCCCCCCCCCCCTGCAGATTTCCGTTTTTCTTGTTCCTCTTCACGAAGCCTGTGCAGCGCGGTTCCATTCCAGGCAAATCGAGAACGGCGGATGCGAACTTCACTCAATTTGAAACGACTAATAGGTTTTGGGTTTTGTCGATATGGGCTTCGGCTCATTGGTGCGCCGTCTGGATCGGCGATGATAATATGAACGACGCTGGCTTGGATCTTTGATGGTAATTTGCAAGAGAACCATGTCTTTTTGTACGGAAGTGCCGTAATTATATAGGCTCTAGGAATCTTGATTGATATATCCGCAGGAAATGGACAGTCCTCTGTTACGGATCGACATCTCTGATAAAACACTTCGACTGGATCAGTATCGGTTGTGTAAAAATGGTATGCGCCACGCCAAACACTTCGTGGCACGCCGCCGTCGCAGCAGCCTGTGATAAGGATAGTTGCCGCTAGTGCTAGCCACCCGCCGTGTTTCATGTAATTGCTGCATCCCTCTTGTTCCGACGCAAATGATTAGGTGGTTTCTGCCTATGCCATGCCCGTTCAACAGCCTCCAGCATACCTCACCCAGCCTTGATCGGCTGGGCGCCCATTTTTTCAAGGGCGTTTTGTTTGCTCGCCTTCGGCAAGACGGGTTCGACGAGGCGTGTCACGATGGGGTGGATGCGCATGTCGCCGGCGGCTGCGTCGGAGCCATCTGTCTTCGGCCCATCCTCTTTGCTCGCCTTCGGCAAGACACCGCTCGCTGCGCGAACAGACGGATTTCCGGCGTTGTTTGACAACATAACTCTCAGCTCCCAAATCACCTGCCCCGAGAACATTGGCGGGCGTGCCCCAAAATTCTTATGTAAGAATAGCTGACCCAAACGGTCAGGTTGGGCGCACGATAGGTTGCGGGATTGCAGTGTCAATCATGCTCACTGCTTAAAATCATTGGGCTGACGATGGTCTTATGGCGGCTGAACAGCTTGAACATGAATCAAGAATTTGGGTGAGCTTTTTGAGATGCATCCGCGGTCGGATCGATTGACCGTGGGGGTGGCGACACCTATCTTGCGCGCCGACGGTTGGACCAGACGCTTGCGTGTTTGGGCCGTGCGAGTGTTGCTTTCTTCAACTTCGACATCCGTGCCAGCTGCGAGGTGTCATTGCCGGTCATCGTCGCATCTCGCGATGGGGCCAGTCGTTGACGTCGGGTTTGGTCTAACTCCATTGCTGCGAGGCGTCGACTGCGAGCATGGTGCTTAGGCAAAAAGCGGCCTCGTTTCCAGAGTGATCAGCGCAGAACCGATATCTCCTTCAACCGCACTTTGGCAAAGTCGATGAAACTGCGGATCTTGGCTGGGGCGCGGCGGCCTTCGACATGGACAAGATGGATGGGCAGGGGTTCGGGCTCGTAGGCGTCGAGAACAGACCGTAATCGACCATCCACAAGATCCGTCCCAACCTGATAGGACAGGACGCGCACCAACCCCCAGCCCTGCTGTGACACAGCAATTGACGCTGCGATACTGCTAAGCGTCAGCCGCGGCTTGATGCGCACGGCTTGGTCCAGATCGCTACCGAATCTCCATTCGGTGGCCGGCCCGGACGGCGTATTCGAGATCACCTGATGCCCGGCAAGTTCAGCGGGGGTGCGCGGGACACCGTACCGCACAAAATACTCAGGGGAGCCGCACACCATGCGTCGAACCTGCCCCACGCGCACTGCAGAAAGGCCCGACGACGGGAGCGGGCCAATGCGCACGGCCACGTCGAACCCTTCCTCGACCATGTCGACGATCCGGTCGACCATCAGGACTTCGGCACTCATATCCGGATGGCTGTCGAGAAACTCCGTCATAATCGGAGCGACATAGATACGCCCAAACTCGGCGGAACATGTCAGGCGTAGCTGGCCGACTGGGTTCACAGCAGCACCGACAGCCGTATCGTCCGCCGCTCTGAGCTGTCCCAGTATGTGGCGCACATCCTCCAAATAGGTTTTGCCGACATCCGTCAGCTTCACCCGCCGGGTCGTGCGGGTGAAGAGCCTGACGCCCAACCGGTCCTCCAGCGCGTTGACCCCGCGTGTGGCTGACGGTGCGCTTAGACCCACAGTCCGAGCCCCCCCGGCAAAGCTCTCCGCCTCCGCGACCGCGACAAACACTTCTAAACTCTGAACGCGGTCCATTACGCCTCTGATTACTATCAAAACTCAAAGCAGTATCTTTTTATTCGAGTATATTCATTCGCCCACCAGCGCAATCTATCTTCAGTGCAAGGCCAAGGCGGCACCTCTTACCGCCCCGGGAGAAGACCGAAGGAGACCCTGATGACTGCTGACACGCCGCGCCACCCCCTGCCACCCTTCACTACTGAGAGTGCCGCCAAAAAGGTGCGCTTGGCCCAGGACGGCTGGAACGGCCGCAACCCCGCCAAAGTCGCGCTGGCCTACACTTCGGACAGCCAATGGCGTAACCGCGCCGAATTCGTAAAGGGCCGGGCGGACATCGAAGCCTTCCTGACCCGCAAGTGGGCCAGGGAACTCGATTACCGTCTGATCAAGGAGCTGTGGGCCTTCGCGGGCAACCGCATCGCCGTCCGATACGCGTACGAATACCACGACGATAGCGGCAACTGGTTCCGGGCTTACGGCAACGAAAATTGGGAATTTGATGAAAACGGCCTGATGGCGCACCGCCACGCCAGCATCAACGAACACCCCATCGCAGAAGGTGACCGCAAATTCGGTTGGCCTCTTGGCCGACGCCCCGATGATTACCCAAACCTCAGCGAATTTGGCTTTTAATCACAAGGATCAACCCGATGACTGTTCCAATAAAACTATACCGCAACCCCAAGTCCGGCCACTGCCACCGGGTCGAACTGATGATGTCCTATCTGGACGTCCCGTATGAGACTGTCGATCTGGATATGGCCAATGGCGCCCACAAAGCGCCAGATTACCTCAAGATCAGCCCGCTCGGCCAAGTCCCTGCCATTGACGACAACGGTGTGACGCTGTCCGACAGCAATGGCATCATCACTTACCTGGTTGAAACCTACGCCAAGGATTACAACTGGACAGGGCGCACACCTCAGGAAAAGGCCCAGGTGCAGCGTTGGCTGTCGGTCGCCGCCGGTGAAATTGCCTATGGCCCGTGTGCAGCGCGGCTCGTGACGGTTTTCGGTGCGCCGCTGGATCACGCCGGTGCGGTCGCCAAGGCGCATAGCCTATTCCAAGTGATGGACGCGGCCCTGGACGGCAAAACCTTCCTTGTGAGTAACCGCATCACTTTGGCGGATGTGGCAGGCTACAGCTACATCGCCCATGCGCCCGAAGGTGGCGTGAGCCTTGAGGCCTATCCCAACATCCGAGCGTGGCTGGCGCGGATCGAGGCGCAGCCGAACTTCGTTGCCATGGCCACATCTCCAATCCCGGAACCTGCCTGAGCCCGAGCCCTGCTGCCCCCAACACGGAGAGGAGACGACGATGCTGGACGCTGCTACCCCCTTCCATGCCGGTGAACGCCGGGCCCAGGCGCGTGCCGGCGTGCCGGACGTCGCGGAGTGGGCGGCGGACTACATCCGCTCGTCCATGCCGGATCAACACCGCGCGTTCTTCGCACAATTGCCTTTCCTTGTTCTGGCTGGTGCGGATGCGGACGGGCGGCATTGGGTCACCCTGCTCGAAGGGCCAGAGGGGTTTGTGGGATCTCCGGATGCCACGACCTTGACAATCGATGCCAATCTGGACACGCACGACCCGCTGGCCGCAGCCCTGACCAAGGGCACCGACATCGGTATGCTCGGCATCGAACTGGCAACGCGGCGTCGCAATCGGCTCAGCGGGGCATTTAGCGCGCATGGCACCGGCTATGCTATCGATGTCCGCCAAAGCTTTGGTAATTGCCCTCAATACATCCATGAAAGAAACTGGCGGCGGGTGCGGTCAAGTAAAACGTTGCCTGCGATCCGATCGAGCACATTGAACACAAGCCAGATCGCGCGCATCCGTGCCGCTGACACAGCGTTTCTTGGGACCGGACAACAGGCGCAAGGCGCGCATGCTTCCAACGGCTTTGACGCCTCCCACCGTGGTGGTGCGCCGGGCTTTGTTCAAGTCTTGAACGCCACCCACCTGCGCATCCCCGATTATGCGGGCAACAATTTTTTCAACACCATCGGCAACCTGATGGAAAACCCTGCCATCGGGCTTGTGTTCGTCGATTTTGAAACGGGCGGGCTGTTGCAGCTGTCTGGCCGCGCAACGATCGACTGGAACGCAACAGACAGCCAAGACCCAAATGCGCAACGAATGATCGACGTGACCGTCGACGCGGTGGTGGATCGTCCCGCCGCCCTGTCGCTACGCTGGTCGCGCGACGATGCCGGTCTGCGCGACCTTGTCGTGACCCGGAAAGTGATTGAGTCCGACGGCATCACCTCGTTCCACCTCGCTGCCGCAGATGACGATCCGCTTGCGCCCTTCGACGCGGGCCAGCATCTGCCCGTTGAACTGGACATCCCTGGCCAGCCGGGACCGGTCAAGCGCAGCTATTCGCTGTCAGGCGCGCCGGGGGCTGACACGTACCGCCTGAGCATCAAGCGCGAGGCTTACGGAACCGCATCAACGTTTCTGCACGACACTGTCCATGTGGGGAGCCGTATTACGGCGCGCGCGCCGTCAGGCGATTTTGTGGTGCCTTGCAGTGATTGCCCGCTTGTGTTGGCCAGCGCGGGCGTTGGCCTAACGCCGATGCTGTCAATGCTGCACGCCGCTGCGGCGCAGGACGCGGACCGACCTGTCTGGTACGTGCATGGGGCCCGCAACAGCGCGCAACATGCATTCAGATCCGAGGTCGACGCTCTCGTTGCGTCCCGCGCCAACCTTGCCAAACACATCCGCTACAGCCAACCGTCAGATACGGATACAGCCGGTATCGACTTCGACGATGCCGGGAGGATCACAGCACAGACGCTGCTTGATCTGAACGCAGGGCCGGGCGCCAACTACTTCCTCTGCGGCCCCGCCCAATGGATCGCGGTTCTACGCGCCGGACTAGAGACGGCTGGCGTTCCTGCGCATCACATCCACTTCGAAACCTTCGGTCCCACAGGCTAGGCTTCGCGCCGCACCCGGATCGAGAGCCACACGCCCCAATACGACTTTCAAAGGAGACTTCCCGATGGCCCCAACAACCTACCACTTCATACGCAATGCCACCGCGCGACTGGTCTATGGCGGCAAGACATTTTTGCTGGACCCGATGTTGTCGGACAAAGGCGAGTTACCCTCCTTTGCTGGCATCGCGCCCAACCCCACTGTCGACCTGCCGATACCTACTGCGCAGATCATTGCAGACATCGATGTCGTGATCGTCAGCCACCTGCACGGCGATCATTTCGACGGCGCAGCGGCGGGTATGCTGGACAAATCCATAGCAATGCTGACACCGCGTAACGGTGCCTCGCCCAATCCGCGCGAAGGCGCCCCCGATATCTCTTTCAAGGACAGCCTTGAAGCCAAAGGATTCACAAACGTCCGCGAAATCGGATCTCCCGAGGCGGACGACATCACGCTAGACGGTATCACAATCCATCAGGTCTTCGCACGACACGGCAAGGGGATGGTCGGCGACGCCATGGGCGGTGTGAACGGCCTGATCTTTAAAGCGGGGGGGCAGCCCACGATCTATTGGGCGGGAGACACAATCCTCGATGAGGCCGGTGAGGTTGAGGCGGTTCTAAAGCGCTTCCAGCCCGATGTCGTGATCGCCCACACTGGCGGGCCAGTTGTCGAAGCGTTGTCGCCTGAAATTCTGCTTATGGACGCCACACAGGCGGTCACATTCTTTGACTCCGCTGTGCGCGAGAACGCAGACGTGCAGATCATCGCGATTCACATGGACGCGTTGGATCACTGCTTTTCAACGCGTGCAGACCTGATCTCGGCGCTTGGTCATCAAGCTAGTGATCTGTCTAAGCGCGTGGTCATCCCCGAGGATGGCGAGCTTGTCACATTGAGCAAAAGCGTTGCCACTCCAGCATGACGGGCCGCGCCCATCTTGGCATTGCGGTTGCACCCACTTTCCCGGGCGTTGAGCCCCAATAGAATGTCACGCATTGCTAAGCCGCGCGTCACGTGATGCTAAACACTAGCGTCATAGGTAGATAGGTAGCGAGGCGGACGATCTGATCGCACCCTGTTCCACTTTGGGTCAGCCTGAGATCTCGAAGACGCCATCGACTCCGTCGGCTCGCCCATCGAAAGCGGACCGGAACGCCGCTGGCTGCCGCTCCTCCTCTGGCAGCAGACCTCAACCAGCGCTGACCTGTCTTCAGCGTTGGGCCACGAGCGCTACAAGCGCGATACTGATGATCGGTCGGCGTCTGCTTTGAAGACCACGTCGTGCTGATGGCTTGTTCGCGAGAACTGATGCACCGGCTTGTGTTGCAGTTTCGACTGGAGACAACCTTGAACCGCGCGCAGGCTTTAAGGCCAAAATCCGATTTGCCATGGCGCGACACGATGGCCAGCTACTGAGCTGCGAGGCAAACGTCGCTGAGACCATCGGTCGATTCGGCTGGGTCTGTCATGTACGCATAGGCGAAGATGCTGTGCCAGCAAGTTACCTGATCGCCGGCTTTGCTGTGCCAGTTCTCCAGCTGTGGCCAATCGAACGACGAGACCCGGAAGACATCGCCGACATGCACGTACGGTGTGAGCCTGGTGCTCGGCGGCACAGCCGTCACCAGATCGACAAGATTGCAGACCCGATCGATCCGGCCCACCGCGTCCGCCAGCCGCGCAAATCCTTTGTTGCCGACGCGGGGTGACGCCAACGTGACGATGCGGATCCGTTCGCCGTCAGCGGGCGACATCAGCGCCGCATCGACACCGGCGAGCGTGGCAAGGGCGGCGCCCAGGCTGTGGCCGATGAAGGTGACATCGCGCCCGATGATAAGATCCCCGAGCCCCTCAGCAAACGAGATGCGCGCGCCATCCGAAACGCGGGTCATTTCGAAGCTTTCGTAAATCTTCATGAAGCCGTTGTGGACCAGAGCGCGGGACCGGATCGGCTGCTGCGCAATGCTGGGAAACGGACGCCTGATCCGGCTTCTCAGAAAGGGCCGGAGCCGAGCCTGAATGTTGCGGATCCACTCGTTGGGCTCCAGCGTGCCCCGCAGGATGACCACCCGCCGGTTCAACGAGGGATCGTCGGCGACGACACCGTAGAAAGTGCGCGTATCCCGGGCCTTGCTCCGCCCCAGGCGTTCGTGCCGGCCTGGGTCGCCATAGATCAG
>JBCBRH010000057.1:0-15705 GCA_039819785.1 Pseudomonadota bacterium
CCAGCCCCGGATATCGGCAGGCTTTTTTGGTTTCAAAACTCCCCGAAAATGGCACGATACGCCCGACGCATGTGTCATGCTCCAGAGCATGTTCCGGGCGGAAAACCGCGTACACTTTTCCTGAACATGCTCTGGAGCATGACACATGCGTCGGGCGTATCGTGCCATTTTCGGGGAGTTTTGAAACCAAAAAAGCCTGCCGATATCCGGGGCTGGATACGGGCAGGCCAAGCTTTTCGTATGGTCTAAGTTCTACGTCTTGCAATCTCAGAAAATCAAGTTTCAAGCGCATCCGTGCGGCCTGAAATCATTGGGAAGGGCGGAAGCAGATGCGCAAAGTCTTCAACAGTGGTCGTCATTCCGGTCTGCGGCTGGCGTGACTTTTGGTTTCCGCCGTTTTGCATGTCGTCAACAAATTCGGCCATCAAGACACGCTTCAAATTGTTGGTGTACTGCTGGAAATATGGACTCGTCATAGTGGTCCCTCTGGCTGATGTTCAATGCCAGAGAAGCAAATGACAGGCCAATGCGCCGCACCTGCAGAATTTTGGGCCCGATTTGCAGTGATGAGCAGCTTTCGCAGCCACTTTCGATCCAGAATTGTTCAACGTGGATGTTGTGTTGCGGATACCTCAAGGGTCCGAAGCGCCCATATTGAAGCATTTGCACACCCGGAGCGCGGATATGCGCGTGTCTCGTGTGCCAAAAGGGGCAGGCATTCCAAATCGAGACTGCAGCGCCTCGACGCTGGCTCAGAGCGATGCGCTGCGAAGCGTTGCGGCATCAATTCGCCGATTGCGCCACGTCGAATAACACTTCGTTGCGCCGCAACGGCCCCGGTGTCCAAGGATCATTATAATAGGCCATCGTCGGCAGCCCGACGGGGGCCAAGTCGTTTTGCATCATCCATCCGCGCAGTTTTGCCTCTTGGTCCGCGATGGTCGCATCGGTCGCCCAACCTGAGAACCTGATGGCCGCCCTGCGGGTCGCCGGCATGGTGGTTAACGTGACGTCTGAGCCTGCGGGTCGCGGCAAAGTCTCCAACGTATACTGCGCGGGCATGATAAAGCGGATCGTCCATGTGTCGGTTCCGTTCGCGCCATCGGTCTTCGTCTGGGTGACGGGAGCCGTCATGGCGATCTTTTCGCGCGTCTGGGTAACCGGGGCTGTCATGGGGATTGAGCCGCCGTCTCGGTCCTTGGCGAAGATGTACCCGGCAAGCGGTGAGAAGCCTGCGCTCACGGCCTCACGACGGCCGCCGCTCTTTGTGACCTCGGCGACCACCAGTTCGGGGTAATCACGAACCTCAATGTCACCTTCGGACCGCACGAGCTCATAGTCTGGTTCTTCGACGTTGTTGACCACGTACACCCAGGCTCCGATTGCTGCCGTCGCGATCAGCGCCAGTCCAATGAGCGTCATACCCGCCACTTTGATCGCCTTACGCACAAGCCGGCCTCCTATAGCTGCGGTTTCGTTTACGTGTCCGCTATCGGGATCGGTTTGGTCGCGCCGGAAAATGGCGTGCGGGCAGATCGTGTAACGACGGGCTCTGCCAACCCGCACTCCATGAATTGATGCTGCATGGACCTTCAGCGACGCCGGATTCCGGGAACACCACCAGAGGTCTTCGAAAAAATTGGATCAAATCTTGGGCGTTCCACAAGCTGGGTTGGCTTCAAGTCACCAAGCTTCACGGACTGTCTGAGCCTGCCCGCCCTGCTGGCTAAAGAAATGGCAACCTGCACCAATATCGACCAGGTCTACTATTGTGGTTGACATACGTTTGTTCGCATTTCTAACTTTGAATGATAAGTCCACTACAGGACTTTGCTCTGAAGCTTTGAAACGGCAGTTGGGACATCTGGATGGCCGCAGCGAACAAAGGCCGACAAACCACAAGTGCAAAAGGGTCCCAACCCTTGAAGCACGAGCGGATCGCTGAGCGGCTGCTGCGCGATATCGAAGATGGTCGGTGGACACCGGGCAGCCAACTTCCTTCAGAGGAGCAGCTCGCCGACGAAGCCAGCGCGAGCCTGGGAACGGTGCAGCGGGCTCTGAGGAGTTTGGCTGATATGGGTGTCGTCGAACGCCACCATGGACGCGGCACCTTTGTTTCAGGCGCAAGCGTTCTGGGTTCAAAAACCGGAGCCAAAGCCCAAGAGCGCCATCTTCGTCATTTCCGTTTTTTCGCCGAAGGATCGCGGACGCTTTTACCGGTGTTCTTCAAAATCCTGGACGTTGAAGAAACGTATGACAGCGGGCCCTGGCAGGCGGCACTGAATGCGCAGAACGATCGCTTCGTAAAGCTGCGCCGCATCGTTTCGGTCAACGACGAATTCGATATTTTCAGCGAGCTGTATTTGCCGGCAGACCGATTTGGTTCGCTGATCCGGATGCCGAACACCCGACTGGATGGAGTGTCCATTCGAGACATGCTGGCGGAGCGCTTCAATGCGCCGACGCTGAAAACACGTCAGACCATGTTGTGCCAGGCGTTCCCTCCTCGTGTGACGCGGCTGATCAATGTCCCCACCGGCCAATACGGAATGGTCTGGACGATTTGCGGCATGAGCTACCGCGAGACGCCGATTACGTGGCAGCGCATCTTTATCCCTCCCAGTGATCGCGTTCTTGAAATTGCATCCGCACCGCAGTTGGACGTGGTCGGTCGAGGGAGTGCGGGTTGACTGAAAGGCGTCTTGGACAATCGGGCGAGGCGAAAACAACGAAAAGACGGAGACGACGACGCCGTTGGATTTTGAGTTTTGACTGAGATTTGAAACGTGTGAGGAGTAGTTCAGACATGAAGTTACGTTCGTCAGTATTTTCAGCCGTGACACTTGGTGCAGGCGCGCTTGCACTTGCCTTTACGGTTGCAGGGCCTTCCCCGGCAAAGGCTGCTGATTGGCCAGATCTCAATCTCAAATTCGGCCACCCGTATAATGAAGCCCACCCGCTTGCACGCGGTGCTCAGAAATTCGCAGACACAATCAAGGAAAAGACAGACGGCAAAATCAAAATCGTCGTCTATCCCAACAGCACAATTGGCTCATCGCGCGCGCTGGTTGAAAGCATGCAGATTGGTGCGGTGGACTTCGCGCTCGTGCCGACAACCAATGTCGCAAGCTTCTTTCCCAAACTCGACATCTTCTACCTGCCCTTCATCTTCCGCGACCGGGAGCACGCCTATGCGGTCGCTGATGGTCCTGTGGGTCAGAAACTCTATGCTGAAATGCGTGAAAAAACTGGTATTCGCACCATCGCGATGTATGAAAGCGGGTTTCGAACCATCACGACGCGCGACAAGAAAATTGAGACGCCTGACGATATGAAAGGCGTGAAGTTCCGGGTCATCAACAACCCGCTCAACGTCTCCACATTCAAGGCGCTCGGAGCCAACGCGACACCCATGGCGCTGTCGGAAGTGTTCACCGGCCTGCAGCAGGGAACGATCGATGGCCAGGATAACCCCGTGGGCAACGTGAAGGCCTTCAGCTTCGACAAGGTGCAAAAGTTCATCACGCTTTCGAACCACCAGTGGGCCGGCATTATGTTCCTGGCCAACGACAAGATGTGGCTGGATCAACCGGAGGCGGTTCAAACCCTCTTTGCCGAAACTGCGAAGGAAACCGAAGCCTGGGAACGTGAGACGCTCAACACCGAAGAGGCGCAATACCTGAAGGATATGGAAGCCGACGGCATGACCGTGACGCGGCTGACGCCTGAGCAGACCGCGCTGTTCCAAAACGCAATGTCGGCCGTCTGGGATGAGTACCGCAAGAAGCTTGGTGCTGATTTCATCCAGAGTGTCGTCGACACGAAGTAACGCCGCAACCAACGCCAACGCGTGCTGCTGGGAAAGCGCATCGACATGCAGACTTCAGATAAATTTCTCAACTCGACCGAGCAGGTCCTGGCGGCACTCTGCATAACTGGTTTTTTCACGATGTTTGTTCTCGGTGTCGCGACGGTGGTTTTCCGTTTCGTCATCGAGAGCTCATTGTCGTTTCCCGAAGAGCTGATCCGCTATCTCTTTATCTGGGTGACTGCCCTTGGCTCAGCGATCGCCTATCGGCGAAATGCCCACGCGGCGATCGGGATCGTTGTGGGGCAGTTGCCAGATGTCCTCAAACGCCTCGTGATTTTGTTCGCAACTTTGGCCAGCGCATTGTTCTTCAGCATCCTGGTTTATCAAGGTGCCTTGCTCACCATTCGCGTCATGCCCCAAATCTCACCTGCCTTGGAGGTCTCCATGGCATGGGTCTATGCCGCCGTGCCCGCCGGTGGTTTCTTTCTGCTGATTTTCGCAATCGAACTCTTTTTCAAGCAGTTGCAGACACCGGCCTCAGAGTTAGAGACCGGCGGCTCTTGAACGGGAGCAGACACCAAACACGACCGCCCGCTACATGGCGCTCTTGCGGTCAAAACATGTTCTGGCCAACCCAGTTTCGCCGTGAATGTTGGATCAGCCCCCTTTTGCTTTCAGGCACTTCCAGGCACATGTCACCATGACAACCACGACCATATTTATCGTCCTGATCGCCCTCATGCTGGCCCGAACACCGATTGCGGTCGCCTTGGGACTTGCCAGCGCAGCCGGGCTTGCTCTTAGCGGGATCAGCCTGGAAATCATTGCCCAACGGGTCATTGCCACCAACAATTCGTTTCCGCTGCTTGCTATCCCGTTTTTCATTCTGGCAGGCGAGATCATGTCAGCGGGCGGCATGTCCCGCAGGCTCGTCGACTTTGCCGGCTCACTCGTTGGCCACTTTCGCGGGGGGTTAGGGGCGGTTGCCATCCTCGGATCGAGCTTTTTTGCGGCGCTGTCTGGGTCCAATGCTGCAACGGTGGCAGCCATTGGCGGGGTGATGAACGCGCCGATGGCCGAAAAGGGGTATCGCCCGGAGTATACGGCGGCAACAATCGCGGCTGCGGGCGTCACGGGTATGATTATTCCGCCCAGTATTCTCTTGATCCTCTACGGCGTTGTGACGGGCGTTTCCATTTCTGATTTGTTTCTGGCTGGGATCCTTCCAGGCATCTTGATCTGCATCAGCATGTTGTGTCTGAACTGGTTTTTGATGCGCAATGAAAACATCGAGACCGTACCCTTCCAGGGCCTCGGTGAAATCCGCCGCACATTCAAGGCTGCGTTCTGGCCACTCCTTATGCCGGTGGTTATCCTGTCTGGTATCTACGGGGGGATATTCACCCCGACGGAAGCCGCTGTTGTTGCCGTACTATACGGGCTCGGAGTGGGTTGGGCCTTTGGAACACTCACACGCCAGACGCTGTACAAAGCGTTCTTCAATGCCGTGATCTCATCTTGCGTCGTCATGTTCATCATGAACTCGGCAGGTGTGTTCGCCTGGCTCATCACGATCAATCAGATTCCGCAGACCGTCTCTGCCTATCTCGCTGAGACAGCTGGAAACAAATACCTGTATTTGTTGTTCGTGAACGTCTTCCTGCTCATCGTCGGCTGCATGATGAATGCCGCCGCGGCGATCGTCATTTTCACGTCCATTCTCTATCCCGCGGCCATGACTTTCGGCGTCGATCCGCTCGTGTTCGGGATCATCATGGCCGTGAACCTCAGCATCGGGACAGTCACGCCGCCGCTTGGGGTCGACCTGTTTATTGCGTCCGCCATCACCAAGGTGTCCATCGAGCGCATGGGAACTATATACTTGACATAGGAGGCGATTATGTGCGATGAAAATCGCCGACAGGCCGGCGAAATGAAAATAACAGAGAATATGATCGAGGTGGGTGTGGCGGAGTTCACGGGATACGACAGCAGAGTTGAATCTGCGGAAGATGTGGTGATTAGGATTTTTCGTTCGATGGTGGAGTGTTCAGCACCGCCCAAAGGTTCGGACGATCGCCGAACACTTTCGGTACATATTCCGTCATAACTGACGACAAGGTTGCGCAGTAATTGAGATAGCGTGTCCGTGGTTCGGACATCTCGACGCCATCGGGCCAAGTGGCTTTTGTCTTTGGGAGCTTGAGGCAGATTTCTTTGATTGCATCTGTCTCGAACGTTATCGGCTTTCTTGCATGAGCAAAAACGTTGCGGATTTGTCGAACGTTTTCCAATCCCGTGACGTACTCACGGGATATGATGCCTATAGCATAGATGATTTTTATACGTGCGGAGAAGGAGCCAAGTGGCGATCGAAAATCGGTCAACAATTCGTTTCGCTGCTTGTTGTTGTCAATGACTAGAATATGATCGAGTAGATCGGCTAAGTCGTTGTCGAGCGTCGTACTGGCGATGATCGCGGCGGCTCGGTCTGATCCGGTCGTGAGTTCAAGCATGAGAGGATCTAGGTCATGCTCGTCCCATCCTGATTTAAGTAGATCCTTCAATGAAAGGCCGGCTGATGAGTTTTTCGACATCTAAACCTACGCAAAAACAAGCTGAAGAACGTCGCGACGATGCGTTACGCCGCGCTCTAAACACCCCTCCCAAGCAGAACAAAGACTTGAAGAAGGGGAAGAAGAAGCCTGCTAAGTCGAAGGCTTCTTCGAAGGACGATTGTTAGGCTTTGTCAGTTTGTCGATACGTGAGGCGCTTGCCTTCAGCGCCCCGGATTGCGGTTGCTGCGCGTTCAGCATCGTCAACGCCAAGCGCGATGCGGTTGTTGAACTTGAAAGCGGCTTCGCTCACGTAGCGGTTCAGATGGTGCTCTGAGACGGCGTGGAACGATCCATAGATGCCGCGTTTCAAGAGTGCATGGAAGCTTTCAGCGGTGTTCACATGCGCGGTGCCGCGAACGTATTCTTTCTCAGAATGGTTCACTGTCTCATGCGATGCGTACTCAGGCCCGATGTGATCATAGATCAGGCTGCTATCCGTTTTGAGGTCGCATGCCTTGTCCAGTTGTGCATTCATGACGGCGCGGACGTTCTTTGCTGAAACGTTTGGAACATGTTCAGCATGAACCTTGCCGCCACGTTCAACGAGAGTGACAACGGCGTGCTTAGGTGGGATCGGCTTACCCTTCTTAGCGTTACGGGCTTTGCCGCCGACGTATGTTTCGTCAGCTTCGACAGCTTTGCCCTTGCCACCCATTGAACCTTTTGGCGGCTCTTTCGGCAGGCCCATTGCTTCGCGGATACGCATGGAAAGAAACCAAGCCGATTTGTACGTGATGCCAAGCATCCGGTGCAACTGATGGCTGGAAACGCCCTTCTTTGACGATGCCATTAGTTGAAAACCGAGAACCCACTTGGCCAGCGAAATTTTCGACCGTTCCATTACGGTGTTGATCGTAACGGAAAACGGCATCTGGCATGAATTGCAGTGGAAAAGGCCGGGCCGGTGGCTCTTGCCTTTCATTCTTGTGACATGCTCGGAGCCACAGCGCGCGCAGCGGGGGCCTTCTGGCCAGCGAATGCTTTCCAGGTGGGCGCGGGCTGCGTCCTCGTCGTGGTAGATTGCGTTGGTGAGATCGAGTTTCATGGCGTGTTCCTTTGAACTACGCCTAATATATGGGCTTCGTGCTCCTATGTCAAGTATATAGCTCCCGAGCGCATCGTGGTTGCGATATGGCCGTATATCGCCGTGTTGATCTTCGATTTGATGCTGATCACCTATTTCCCTCAGATCTCAACGATCCTGGTGGACCTCTTCAAATAGCCAACACCGCCCAATTTATCGTGCGCTGAAAAGACCAGATGCGAAAAAACAGGACCGCGTCCGATGACATCACACACACTGAAAAGCGAAAACCGGAATTCAATGGAGAATAGCCAGAACACGATTGTTCAAGATGCGGTTCCGCCGTCCAAACTCGGCTATGCCGAGATCAGCCCCAAAGGCCGTTTTGAGGCTGGCTCATATCAGAGCTTCACCCTGACCTATACGGCCGGTGTGTTCGGCATCGACGACTCGGGAAGCCTGCGCGTGTGTTTCCGTTTCGCCTCCGACCAGAGCAACCCTCAGTTCGATGATCCAAAGGGCGCCAACTATTGCACGGTCGAGGCTTCAAACGGTGCCGTCCTGCAGGTGCGTTGGGACCCAAAAGGAAATTTGCGCCCATGGGATCGCACGCTTTGGATCAAGGTCGTCAAAGGTTATATGAAGGAGGGCGACCAGATCGTCATCAGGTTCGGCGTGACCGACTTTGGCGGACCTGGCATGAGACTGCAGACGTTTTGCGAAGACACATTTGAATTCCGCGTTCTTGCTGACCCAATCGCGACATTCAACTTCCAACTGCTTCCCAATCAACCGACCATTTCGATTGTCCCAGGACCGCCCCAGCGCCTTGTTGCCGTCATCCCGACCAAGCGCCGTCCAAGAGAAGCCTTCAGCTTGAAGATCAAGGGCGAAGACAAGTGGGGCAATCCGTCTGACCGCTGCGCGGGCACCTACTCGCTCAAAGCGAACGGCGATATCCACGGTCTGCCCACCTCCATCACACTGGTCCAGGGACAATTCAAAACCGAGGTGGAAGGGCTCACCGTTCCGGCACAGGGTGAGGCATGGATTGAAATCCACGATGAGGATGGAACGTGCGTTGCTGAAACCAACCCGATCCGTTGCGAAGATGGCGAGCTTGTTCACTTTTGGGGCGATTTGCACGGCCAGTCGGAGGAGACGATTGGTACAGGCAGCGCGGCGGAGTATTTCGCCTTTGCCAGAGATCGCGCCTTCGTGGATGCCTGCGGCCACCAGGGCAACGATTTTCAAATCACCGACAGCTTTTGGAAAAACCTCAATGTCATCACCGAAGCCTTCAATGTGGCTGGCAACTTTGTCACGCTTCCAGGCTATGAGTGGTCTGGAAACACATCACTCGGCGGCGACCGTAACGTCTATTTTCCCACCGAAAACAGAATTATCCGGCGCTCATCTCATGCGCTGATTGACGATACCACGACGGCACATACGGATTGCACAACGGCTAGCGAATTGTTTGAAGCCTTTGCTCGCGAAAAGGAATTCGACGTGGTGTGCTTTGCCCACTGCGGGGGACGGTATGCCGACATTGAGCTGGCGCACGATGGCCGGTTTGAACGCTCGGTTGAAGTCCACTCGTCGTGGGGCACGTTTGAATGGTTGGTGCAGGATGCCTTTCGCTTAGGCTACCGCGTCGGCATCGTTGCCAATTCAGACGGGCACAAAGGACGACCTGGTGCAAGCTATCCAGGGGCTGGCAAGTTCGGGGCCATTGGCGGATTGACGTGCTATTTGATGCCGGAGTTATCGCGAGATGCGTTGCTCGATTGTCTGCGCAAACGCCGTCACTATGGAACGACCGGTGGTCCTGGCGGGCGCATCGTCATCGACCTCAAGGCCAAATTTGAGAGTGAGGCAACTCTCTACCACGACGATCCCAAGCTGGTCCGCGCAGCTGGCACGCCAGGCACAACGTGTGAGATGGGCGACATCGTCCATCTTCCAGAGGGCGGCTTGAAGCTGAACGCATCGATATCGGCAAACGCACCGATCGAGCGTGTCGACATTTTTAACGGTCTCGACTGCGTCTCTACCCTACGCCCCTATCAGCCTGCGGACCTTGGCCGGCGAATCCGCGTCGTGTGGGAGGGTGCTGAATACCGCGGACGTTTCCGAACCGTCACTTGGGACGGGTCCGCTCGGGCCACTGACAACGCCTTCGAACGCGTACAGCCGATCAACTTTTTCAATCCTGACAAAACGTTTGTTCCGGGTGCGACGGACGTCCGCTGGGAAGCTCTGACGACAGGCAACTTCGGTGGTTTTGACGCTTGGCTGGGTGATGCCCAATCCGGGACACTCACTGTCACTACGCCGCTTGTATCTTTCGAACTTCCGGTTTCAGAGATTGGCATTGAAGACCGGGTGTACGATGCATCCGGCATCCTGCCTCGGTTCATCAAGGTCTTCCGGCTCCCGGACGCCAATCCGGGTCGGACGTTCCAATTCGAAGCTGCAGTCGCTTTGAAGGAAGATGGCGACAACCCCATATTTATTCGGGTCACCCTTGAAGACGGGACGCGCGCCTGGACCAGCCCGATGTATGTTTACCGGTGAACTGGATCTGAGATCCTGCCGAGGTCATCTGATGTCACCACAACGTCAGTGATTCCCGGAGCACCGAATGGACGTCCACCAGAATGCACGCCTCACCCCGCGCGGTCGAGAGATTATGGTTCGCGCAGTGGTCCAGCTTGGCCTTTCCAAAGCCGAAGCCGCCCGCTGGTTCCACACCTCTTCCAAGACCGTAGCAAAGTGGATGGCCAGCACGGCGGCGAAGGCCTGCGCGACCGATCCTCACGCCCCCACTCATCGCCAAACCAAACGCCGCTTGCCACCTGCAATGCCGTTGAAGACTTGCGCCGCCAGCGCCACACCCAGGCCGCGCTATGAGCGGGCAACACCTGGCGAGATCATCCACATCGTACTGGGAGCGCGTCTCCGACACGACATCAAAAAGCTTGGGCGCTTCCTGCACCGTGCGCGACCTTTTCGGCGACGAGTTCGGCGGTGGCGGCGGACAGGGTCCAGCCGAGATGGCCGTGACCGGTGTTGTAGAAAACGCCTGGGCGTTTTCCCGGGCCGACTTTTGGCATCATGTTCGGCATCATAGGGCGGAGGCCGGCCCATGGGATGACATGCTCGGTGGAGACGCCTGGAAAGAACTTCTCGCACCACCGAATGATTGGCTTTGTGCGATCGTCGCGGATGTCGAGGTTGTAGCCATTGAATTCGGCGGTGCCTGCGATGCGCAGCCGGTGTTTACCGAGACGGCTGAGAACAAGTTTGGCTTCATCGTCGAGCAGGCTTACCCAGGGTGCTGCGTCCTGGCTCTTCTCGTCGTCCAGATTGATCGTGATGGAGTAGCCTTTGACTGGATAGACGTTGATGCGGTCTCCAGCCATTTTGCCGAGTTGACGGCTGCCGACACCCGCGCAGATGATGATCGAGTCGAATGTTTCGGTAAATTCGTCGTCGTCCGAGTCTTTCCACGAGACTTCAATTGCATCGCCTTGATGGTCGATGTCGGTTACGTCGCAGCGATAGTGGAATGCTGCGCCTCGGCGTTCGCAAGCCTCGGATAGGCCTTGTGTGTAGCGGTGAATGTCGCCGGTGAAGTCGCTCTTAGTGTAGCACGCGCCGCAGATTTCGCTTTGGATCGAGGGTTCAATTTGGCGCGCTTCATCGGCACTGACCACTTCGCGTTCCAGTCCGCCTTTTGCGAGGAGTTTGTTGACCTCGATGGCGTGATCGAATTCGTGGCTGTCGGAATACACGTGAAGGATGCCACGGTCTTCGCAGTCGAATTCAAAACCTTCCTTGGCCGCGTTGGCTTTGAGATGATTACGCGCGGTTATTGCGAGGCGTACGGTTTCGACCGTGTTTTGTTCGTAGCGCGGAATAGAGGCGATAAATTCGGCCATCCAGGAGTATTTATGAAAGCTCGGTGTTGGGTTCATCAGTAGCGGTGCGTCAGGGGCGAACATCCACTTCAACCCTTTGGCCACAGTTGACCAGCGGTTCCAGACTTCGGCATTCGAAGCCGATAGCTGACCGCCGTTGGCAAAGCTCGTTTCCATCGCGGCGTATCGATTGCGATCGAAGACGGTGACGCGGTATCCACGTTCGATCAGCGCATAGGCTGTGGTGATACCGGTGATGCCTGCGCCGATGATTGCGATTGATTTTTCCGATTGAGACATGTGGACTCCGCAGGTGTTGGTCTTGCACCCGCCCAATGCGGATGCTCCAACCCCCTCTGTCGCGGGAACCTGAGCGTTTGACGGCAAGTGCTGCCGGTTTCGCCTTCGGTGGGTGAAGGCATGAGCCGCTCACCACTCTCCAGAGTACCAACCGATTGTGCAGTACGTTTGCCTGAGAGTTTCCGGGGCGGTTGCTCCTTCGGCGCCGGGATCAAACCCGATCTCTCCTGCACATCGTGTCAATGGCGATTCAGACGGTAATATTAGAAATGGCCGATATCAATTGCGCCATCCGACGGATCGCGCATGTGTGACGCGGCTGTTATCCGGGCAGAATGCTCATGCGGAGTGCAATGCTGATGTATAATGCGGTTCGGCCGGTTTAGAGCGGAAGTCGTGCGACCTGCGTATTGAAGTAGCGAACAGCGGCCTCGACCATGGCGTCAGAGGCTCTGCCATGCCATGCCGCGGACTTCAGCTGTCTGGCGTCAGACTTGTTTGTCACGTACGCCAGCTCGACTAGAACTGATGGGAAGTGGGCGGTTTTCAATACACGGAAGGCTGCTTCTTTGTGCGGGTTCTTGCGCAGGTTTGTTGCCCCGCCCATGAACTTGACCAGGGAGCGGGAGACGACGTCGGTGCGGATGTTTGTGCGCTTGAACTCGCGGTCGAACAGATCGCCGACGATGGCTTTGACGGCACGCTTGTCGGACTTCGAGTTGTCCTTGAAGCGGCTGTCGCTGAAGTCGGATGAGGCTTTGCGCTTGGCTTTGCGCATCCGACGCTTCGCCACTTTCTGGCGGAGCGAGCAGACCGTTGCGCCACTCGTGTTTGACTTGGTGTAGTCGGCATGTACGGCAATGAACAGTTCTGCACCCATGCGTTTGGAAAATGCGCGGCGGCCGTTGAGTGAAATGAACTTGTCTGTGTCGCGGTGGTATCGGGGATACTTGGGGGCGACTTGACAGCCTCACTGCAATTCCCGCAAGTTATTCTTTTGCTTTGAAAAATGGTCGGAGCGAGAGGATTTGAACCTCCGACCCCTTGTCCCCCAGGAAATGGGCCAACCTGCAAAACCCCAGAGAATCCGGTGTCAATATGCCGTCTCATGCCGCCGCAGTTGGTTTCTTTCCATCTGTTTCATGGGCGAAACGTGGGCGGCGGCCATCAGCGCTGGCAGCTGCTCCCTGAAAATCAGGGTGGTGGTGGCCGTACACATCCCAGAGTGTTTTCGGATCCATACTTAAATATCCAGCTGCATCAGCCAGGGGCACGCCGGATTGCATCTGCCACGTGGCTGCGGTGTGTCGGCAAATATGAGATCCATCATCGCCGGGCTGACCGGCATCCAAGGCAACCTGTCGCCAGCTGTTCCTCAGCTTCTTAATTGGTCTGCCGTAGTAATGGATGCAGTGCGTGATGCCCTTGGCCATATCAGCATCGCGCCAGCGTCTCAGGTGGGGCAGGAGGCGCTTGTGGATGCGTGCAGGGGCTTTGCGCTTATTACTCTCAATTTCCCCCTGCGGACGCCTGTGCAGTGTCTCTGTCTCCAGATCAAACCATCCACCGGTGGTTGAGGGTATCCAACGCAGCTCACGGGCCGTGCCAGGCCGCGTGCCTGTGTAAATGCCGATCAGGATCACGCGCGCCACATGGCCGCACCTGGCCCGCTTGCGAGCCGCCTTGATACGGGCAGCTACCTGCTTTCTGGTCAGCCAGTAGTCCGTTCGTGTTGGCGCTGATTTTGGGAGCGTGATCGCCGGAACACTTGGCAATGGGCCATGCTCACGGTGATAGTAGTTGATGGCAGCCCGAAGCTCTTTGAGGTTGCTGCGAGCCGTGTGCGTTGAGACGCCCTGGGCTAGCCGCCATTCCACATAGTCGCGACAGGCCACAGCCTTAACCTGGGATAAGGTTTTGTCGCCCCACCATTCAATGATAGGTGCCAGCATATGCGCGATCCACTCAGTGCTCGACACTGACGGCGCATGCTCAAGCAAATAAATGTTGACGACATCAGCAACGGGGATCAGCGCGAGATCGTTGCAATTTTTGATCGGTTGCCTTTGCTTGGCAAGGAAGTTTTCGAGCGCTTTTTGAGCGCCTGTAGTGTCTGCCTCGCTGCAGCCTGTGCTATGTTCACGTCCGGCGTAGAGGATGACCCACTTAGCTTCCCGGCCCCTGCGGGCTTTTCGACAGATAAGCCGTGGTGGCTTTTGTTTTCTTGGCATCGCTGCAGCATCTCCCGTATGTCAGATTCCGTGACACGAATTTTGCCAGCGATTCGCCGTGGTAGCAGTCGGCCCTTGCGAATTTCTGTGCGCAAAGACTTTTCGGAGAAATCGTCACCCAGGAACAGCCGGGCCGCATCAGAGAGTGTGTAAAGCTGATCCATCAGGCATCCCCGCCAGCTTGGGCGGGCCTGATCTCGCCAGCAATCCGCCCGTTGCGGCCATATCCCCACCGCACATCGACAAGTTGCCCAGGCTGCAGATCAACAAATGAATGCCGTCGCAGAACCTCGTGGTGTATGAAAATGTCGGTGGAGTTGGGGTGCTCGATTTCTCTTAAAAAGCCATAGCCGCGCATCCGGTTGTACCACTTGCAAATCACTGGCGTCCATTTGCTGGTCAGCTCAACAGCGTGGACTTTCTGGGCTGCACGCTCGCGGCGAGCTTCCTCATCCAGCTTACTGATCGAGCTGAGTTCGAACATCTGCCAGCCGGTGCTGCGCTTGGCTGCATAGCCGCTTACAGTGGCCCCCTCATCGGCAATGGTATGGCCAGCGGCAATAAGGCAGGATTTATGCAGCAGCACGTCGCCAACATCGCTATCGACAACAAAGCCAAAACCCTTGGCTGTGTCATACCATTTGAGTTCGCCCGTCACTTCGCGCAGCTCAATTCCAGCCGTGCGCATGGCGTCTAAATTACTGTTCATCGGTACATACTCAACACACGTTGCATTCGGTCTAAACAGCCGGTGGCTTTCCAAAGCCGCTCTGCAACAAGCATCGGGTCTGCGATACCATTTTCCCGAAACCACGCTAACTCACGTCTCGAACCTACTCGGTGCACGCCATTAATGTGGTGCTCATTGCAGAGCGGTACAGCCCATTTGTCCGTGGATCGCAAACCTGCCCCTCGTTCGCCGGTTGAGAGGAGGTGGTGTGCTTGGCTTGGCTGTGTGCAGCCTGCAACAAGGCAGGGAAGCGCACGCACCAGAGCCAGGTGATCGGCAGACATGCCGGGCCGTGTTTTGTGTGCTGGCAACTTCGGTTCACGCTTGTGTTTTGGTGTCCGAAAGTTCGCTAGCACGTGTTGTTTGGTGATGGAGACCATTAGGCGGCCTCATAGTCGACAAAAGGAAAACCGGCTTCACCCTCAAGAAACGATTGGACGTCATTCGAAAGTTCGCAAAATGGAACGTGGTCAAGTTCATCATATGCAATGCTTTCAGGCACATAAATGCTCAAATTGCTTCCGGTCAGCTTCACGGCAGCATATTCCTTTTCGAGATGCTCGAACGCGTGATACAAAATGCGATTGACGACAAATTCAAATTGAGCGGGCTCAAGCCCGCATTGACTGGCGTCCATTGTCAGCGTCACGCGATTGTGGCCACACTTCATTTGCGCCCATTTGCGAAATCTATCCGGTGTTTCGAATTGCTCGCCGTGGTTTTCTGGCCAATTGTCGTAATAGAAACGGATCATTGCAAAGTACCGGCGATGTTGTGGCGTTGATCTGAGCTTGATTTTTTTGCTCAGAACAAAACCACACTCGGGGCAATAATCCGTTTCTATTGGCTTAGAACGGGATTTCGTCATCAACTACACTGCCTACAGGAATGCTTGACGGAGTAGGACTGTGGCCATTGCTGACCGGCGCAACAGCATCAGCAGGTGGTGGCGGGGCTGCCTGCTGCAAGGGCTGTGCTGGCTGTGTGCGGTTAATATGCACACGAATGGCAGCAACCTGCCTACCCTGAAAATCAACCATGGTCTCGTACATTTCGATAGTCTGA
>JBCBRH010000058.1:0-14185 GCA_039819785.1 Pseudomonadota bacterium
AGTTGTGGGGCGCCATCGGTGCGGTGTTCGGGTCATGGCGCAACAACCGTGCGAACACCTATCGCCGCCTCCACGACATCCCTGAGAGCTGGGGCACGGCGGTCAGCGTCCAGGCCATGGTGTTCGGCAACCTGGGTGAGACGAGTGCAACAGGCGTCGCCTTTACACGGAACCCATCGACGGGTGTGAACGAGATCTACGGTGAATTCCTCATCAATGCGCAAGGTGAGGACGTCGTCGCCGGCATCCGTACGCCGCAGTCTTTGACGAAAAAGGCACGCGTTGAGTCTGGTGAAAAGGCGATGTCTTTAGAAGAGGCGATGCCCGAAACATTTCAAGAATTGTGCGGGGTCTTTCAAAGACTCGAAGCGCATTACCGAGATATGCAGGACATCGAATTCACCATCCAAGACGGCAAACTGTGGATGCTGCAGACGCGTTCTGGAAAGCGTACGACGGAAGCTGGTTTGAACATTGCCGTCGCGATGGCGGAGGAGGGCGTGCTGACCCGTGATGAGGCCGTGCTGCGGGTTGACCCTGCAGGGCTTGATCAACTGCTGCACCCTATGCTCGATCCCGATGCCGAGAAGATCGTTCTGACACGGGGACTGCCGGCGTCGCCTGGTGCTGCTGCCGGAGAGATCGTCTTTACCGCGGATGATGCCGAAGCGATGAAGGCCAAAGATGTCTCGGTCATTCTTGTGCGCACGGAAACGAGCCCTGAAGATATCCACGGCATGCATGCGGCTGTGGGCATTCTCACCGCGCGGGGTGGCATGACCAGTCATGCGGCCGTGGTCGCACGTGGCATGGGGCGCCCGTGTGTGTCGGGAGCTGGTGCAATGCGTATCGACCCGAAGGCTGGGACGTTGACCATTGGCGCACAGACATTTCAGAAGGGCGATGTACTGACCATCGACGGGACAGCGGGTGAAGTCCTCGAAGGGCGGGCAAAGATGCGTCAGCCTGAATTGTCTGGTGCGTTTGGAACACTCATGGGTTGGGCCGATGGCGCGCGTGCGCTTGGTGTTCGGGCCAATGCGGATACGCCGCGTGATGCCCAGGTGGCGCGCGATTTCGGTGCCGAAGGCATCGGGCTTTGCCGCACTGAACATATGTTTTTTGATGATGCCCGCATCCTGGCCATGCGCGAGATGATTTGTTCGGAGACTGAAAAAGGACGTCGCGCCGCGCTTGCGAAAATCCTGCCGATGCAGCGTGCCGATTTCGAGGATTTGTTCAAGATCATGGCCGGCCAGCCGGTGACGATCCGGTTGTTGGACCCGCCGCTGCACGAGTTCTTGCCGCACGAGGCCGACGAGTTGAAGTCGGTAGCGGCATCGCTGGGTATTTCAGTTCAAACCTTGCAGGCGCGTGTCACGGAACTCAGCGAGTTTAATCCGATGCTGGGGTTTCGCGGGTGCCGGCTGGCGATCCGTTATCCCGAAATAACCGAGATGCAGGCGCGCGCCATTTTCGAAGCTTCTATCAATGCTGCCAAGGAAACGGGTGAACCCGTCCACGCGGAAGTGATGATCCCGCTCGTGATTTACCGCAAGGAGTTCGACATTCTGGCGGGTGTAATCCGTGCTGCAGCGGCCGCTGTTGAAGCGGAGACCGGGGCGACGCTTACCTACGATATCGGGACGATGGTGGAACTGCCGCGATGCGCGCTACTGGCGGATGATATTGCACGGGGTGATGATGGCGCGGCGTTCTTTTCGTTTGGCACTAATGACATGACGCAGACATGCCTTGGATTGTCGCGCGATGATGCCGGACCGATCTTGGAGACCTACATCGAGCAAGGGATTTTCGAATGCGATCCGTTTGTGTCGATCGACGTTGCCGGGGTCGGTGAATTGGTGCGGATCGGGACTGAGAAAGGGCGCGGGGTCAAACCCGATCTTAAGATCGGGATTTGCGGAGAACATGGTGGGGACCCGAAGTCCGTGACCTTCTGCCATGAAAGTGGACTGGACTATGTGTCGTGTTCGCCGTTCCGGGTGCCGGTGGCACGGTTGGCTGCCGCTCAGGCGGCGCTGCGTGCGAAGGGGACGGTCTAGGGTGGTCAGCTGCCAGCAGGCTCAGGTTTTGGTTGTGGTTGCGCTTTTTGGCTTCGTTGGGGTTCTGGCACCTGCATTTGCAGATGTTCGGTCGTTTGGCGGATACTCGTGTGTCGACGATTGTTCAGAACATGCGATTGGGTATCTGACGGCTGAGCTGCGGGGATTTCAAAACCCGAAGACGTGTGCGCAGGCGCCCAGTGTCGGCCAGGAGGAAGGCTGTATGGTCTACTTCGAGGACCCTTACCGTGGGGGAACGCACGATGACGATGGCCGAGAGATCGTCCCATAGGATCTGATCCGGACGACGCAGTTTTGACCTACCAGACGCGGTCGTGGTGGTCTTCTTCATCGATCCTTGGATGCTGCGGTCTCGGCCCTTTGTGGGTGGGCATAGCCGCGAGAATGATGACCATCGGTGGGAAAACGAAGGTCCAGGCGATCCAGAACGAGTAGTCGCGGTTCTTGATGCTTGCGAGAATGCCGGAGATCGCCGCGCAACCGGTGGCCACAAGCCCCCAAGCTACAATCCAGAATGCGCCGCTCATGGGACCTCCCAATGGTCTAAGCCAACTCGTTGATGATCTTCATTGTTCTGTCGCTTAATCTGGGGTGTGATGATGGCGAAAGCAAGCTGACGGTCTGAGAACGGTTTATCGCCGTTAGAGCCTGTTTGCTTTCTGTGGCTCAGCAAAGCAGGCTCTAAGCTCTCGCTTTGGACCATGTTCCGGGCGGAAAACCGCGTCCACTTTTCCTGAACATGCTCTAGTTCTTAGACCTGTCAGGAGGTCTTGAAGTCCAGGCCCAGGTCGAGAACCGGGGCGGAGTGTGTGAGTGCGCCAACTGAAATCAGATCGACGCCGGTCTGAGCGATGGCCGCCACCGTGTCCAGATTGACGCCGCCGGAAGCTTCCGTGAGCGCTCGCCCATCCACATGGCCGACGGCCTCACGCAAAGTGTCCAGCGTCATGTTGTCGAGCAAGACGCAGTCCGCGATCGCGAAATCGACCTCATGGAGCTGGTCGAGTGTGTCCACCTCGATCTCGATTTTAACGAGGTGGCTTGCGTTGTTTTTTGCCGCCTTCAATGCCAGAGCGATGCCCCCGCAGGCCGCAATGTGGTTGTCCTTGATCAGGATGGCATCAAACAACCCGAAGCGATGATTGCGTCCACCGCCGCAACGCACGGCATACTTTTCGAACGCGCGCAGCCCGGGTGTCGTTTTACGGGTGTCTACGATTGTGGTCTTGGTATGGGCGACCGCGTTGACATAGTCGCGAGTGAGCGAAGCAATCCCGGACATGGCGCCCATGAAGTTCAACGCAACACGTTCGGCTGACAGGATGGCGCGGGCTGGCCCTGCGATCGTTGCGATCACATCGCCTGGCTTCGTCGCGTTACCGTCGTGCTTTTCGGCGTGGAAGCTGATGCTTGCGTTCATTTGCGCGAATGCGGCTTGAGCCAATTCGATGCCGGAAACGACGCCCGCCTGCCGTGCGGTTATGCTTGTCGATATTCTCGCGGTTTCTGGAATGGTCGCGTTGGTTGTGATGTCGCCAACCAGACCCAAGTCCTCGCTCAAGGCTTCGGATACGGCGCGGTTGATGCGGTCATGGGATAGGGGTGGAATGCGTGTCATGCGCTTATCCCATGCACGGCAGCTTCAGGGTCGATAGGACGCCGGCGCATATCGGGTCCCGCGTATTGTGGTTCATCAGCGTCATCGGCGTTGACGAATGTTTCACGCTTGCAGACATTGGCCAGCGAAGTTTCAACGTCATCGAGGGTGATGAACGTACGGGTCTGCAATGCCTCGTCTATTTCGGGATAATCGGAACGGTGGTGGCCACCTCGGCTTTCATGGCGTGGCAAAGCCGCTGTGATGAGAAAGGCTGCTGCGAGGCTGGCGTTGATTAACGCGGTGTCATCGGCGGCCTTTGCGATCGCCAGTGCGTTGCCGATCGTTTGCTGTGCACTTTCAAGGTCGGTCCCGTTTCGAACGACGCCTGCTTTTTCAGACAGGGTCTCACCAATCTCGGTGAGGATGGCGATGCGTGCGGGTTCGTGAACCCGGCCGCTGGCGGGGCACGCGCGCAGTTCGGCACGGACAAGATCGCCGGACTTGGTCGCGCTTGCGATGTCGCCAGCTGCGCGGGCTGCCATGACGGTTGCCTCAAGCAGTGAATTCGAGGCCAGCCGGTTGGCGCCGTGCAGTCCGGTTGCGGCCACTTCGCCAATGGCCCAAAGGCCTGGGACATCCGTTCGCGCGTTCAGGTCGGTGGCGATGCCGCCCATGTGATAGTGGGCTGCCGGGGTGACAGGGAGCAGGTCTGTTTCCGGATCAAGGCCGTGCCTTTGGCAGTGGGCGTAAACGGTCGGGAAACGGACCTTGAAGTCTGCACCGATCGCCTCACGGCAATCGAGATAGGATCCACGACCGCTCGCGTTTTCCTCGAAAACTGCGCGGGCAACGATGTCGCGCGGTGCCATTTCGGCATCGTCATGGATCGCGGGCATGAAGCGCCGCCCATCTTTGTTGACGAGGGTTGCGCCTTCTCCGCGCAAGGCTTCGGTGGCCAGCGGCGTTGGGCGCGCGGCGACGTCAAGGGCGGTTGGGTGGAACTGCACGAATTCGGGATCCGCGATGGTGGCACCTGCGCGTGCTGCCATGCCGATGCCTTCGCCGCGTGCGTATTCAGGGTTGGTCGTGGCGGCGAACAGGCCGCTCAAACCGCCCGTTGCCAGGATGACAGCGTTGGCTGGGACAAGCTCGTAAGCGGTGTCGCCATCCAGCCTTGTGCGCATCAGCCGGACGCCGGAGATGGCGCCATCGCTCATGATCAGATCTTCGGCCGCGAAGCCTTCCAGGACGCGGATTGAGGGCGTCTTACGAACGGTTGCGATCAATGCCTGCATGATGGCGTGGCCTGCCCGATCGCCGGTGACACGGACGACACGCTTTTCCGAATGGGCCGCCTCGCGCGACAGCACGAAATGGCCTTGCAGGTCGCGGTCGAAGGGAACGTGGTATCGCAACAGATCCGCAATGCGATCGGGCGCTTCGGCTGCGATTGTGTGGGCCACGGCCTCGTCGACAAGGCCGCCGCCCGCCTTGATCGTGTCGCTGGTATGGGACTTCGGGGTGTCGCCGAAACCAACGGCGGCAGCGATGCCACCTTGTGCCCAGGCACTGGAAGCCCCTTCGCCGAGTGGGGCGGCGGAAACGACGGTCACCGGCAGTGGGCTCAATTTCAAGGCCGCGAAAAGCCCGGCCAGGCCCGCACCTATGATGACGATGTCACCCGTGGTGCCCGACGTGGCCGAGGGTTCGAACGGCCTGAAGCCAGCTGAGGATCTGAACGTTTTTTTCATGCTATTTTCTGATCGCGCGGTTTCAATTGGTCAGGTTGACCATGCGTTCAACCGCACGGCGCGCCCGGTCTGCAACGTCAGGATCGACGGTCACCTCATGGCGCATGTTCAACAGTGCATCATAGATGTTTTCGAGACTGATGCGCTTCATGTGCGGGCACAGGTTGCAGGGCCGGATGAACTCCACGTCGGGTGTTTCCTGCGCGACGTTCGATGACATCGAACACTCGGTCACCAGGATGACTTTTGGCGGTCGGTTGTCCTTGACCCAGTTGATCATAGCTGCCGTTGACCCGGTAAAGTCGGCTGTGTCGATGACATCGGGCGGGCACTCGGGGTGCGCGATGATCTTGATGCTTGGGTCGTCCGCGCGCAGGCTTTCGAGTTCTTCGGCGGTGAAGCGTTCGTGAACTTCACAGCGGCCTTTCCAGGCGATGATTTCAACATCGGTCTGGGTTGCCACGTACTTGGCCAGATACTCGTCCGGGATCAGCAGGACGCGCTTGGCGCCCAGGCTTTCGACAACCTGGACGGCGTTCGACGAGGTGCAGGTGATATCGCACTCGGCCTTCACGGCAGCCGATGTGTTCACATAGGTAACGATCGGTACGCCGGGGTAAGCTTCGCGCAACCGGCGCACGTCGTCTGCCGTGATTGAAGCTGCAAGCGAACATCCTGCCCGCATATCTGGGATCAGCACGGTCTTTTCCGGGCTCATAAGCTTTGATGTTTCGGCCATGAAGTGGACGCCGGCCTGCACGATGACGTCGGCATCAACCTTGGCCGCTTCCTTCGCGAGTTGAAGGCTGTCACCCATGAAATCTCCCACGCAATGGAAGATTTCCGGCGTCATGTAGTTGTGCGCCAGGATTACGGCATTGCGCTCTTTTTTGAGGTCGTTGATCGCCTTGATCAGCGGGGCATAGTGTGGCCATTCCATCGGTGTGACGACGTTTTTCACACGCTCGTACATTGGCGCCATTTCGGCGGCCAGTTCAGGCGTAAACGGAAGGTCGAGCGGGGTTGGCTTCGGCATCTTCGGGACGGGAGGTGCCTTGCGTGCCGTCGGCGGCGCAACAATGTCGATGACTGTCATGGTTGTGGTCTCCTCGTCGTAATCTTGATGCTGCGTCGGTTCACTTGCGTGGATCGCAGCGTGCTGTCTGGCTGTGCCGCTGGTCGATGGGGTTGCCGGTAGGTGTTGCGCGGGCCTTGTTTCTGAGATGATCTTGGGTTATGCTCACTCGGAGCATTAATTGATCAGACGTTAATGCGGTCAATCGAACCGCTTGTTATGCTCGCACTGAGTATTCTTTGATGGTCTTAACTTAGTGGGTCTTCGTGTCTAAATCCAGGTTTGCACGCCAAACCGGAAGGTGAAATCCGCAGATCGACCAGCCTTAGCGATGATATCTGGTGTTCTCTTATTTTCGTAAGTCTTTGTTTCTGCTTGTCTTTGTATTTCTGCAGGTGGTGTTCTGTCGAGCTATGCCACATGGGCAAATAAATTTGCCACCCGCCTCACCCGAGTCGTCTCTGCAAACTCGGTAGGCGCTTTTTTAAGGACAGCCGTATTGGCGCACTAACCGCAATTCAGACAACTGAGGGCATCGGACGGGTGCCCGATGCCCCAAGCATGCTGGTGGTCTCGTTGGGTGGTTGCCCGCTAATTGCGGGCCACAACGGCTTTCACCCGGACGCCGGGGGCTGGCCGTTCAAGTAGAACTTCACGGCGGAACCGGAACAGTTTGGCTGGGCGACCGCCCGTGCGCGTTTTCATTTCACCGGTGGGCTCGACAAGGCCCGCGCTTTCAACCAGGCGACGGAAGTTTTGTTTGTGCAGGTGGGGGCCCAGGATGGCCTCGACCGTTTTTTGGAGCTCAAAAAGCGTGAATTCAGGTGGCATCAATTCAAACACCACAGGACGGTATTTGATTTTTGCGCGCACACGACCGATAGCTGTCGCCAGGATGCGGCGGTGGTCGTACCGCATCGGCAAACCCATGCGCCTCAGAATATTGGTTGGTGCACTGGCCCGTTCAGGCCGGTCGCGATTGGCTTCACCCACGAGACCAGCCTCATAGAGAAGTTCGTAGCGTTCCAGGACTTTCTCTTCATCCCAGGTGCCGCCGTCAAATCCGAAGCAAAGGCGGACGCGCTGAGTGCGATCGGTCAATCGGAACGGGTTTTGATGAAACGAGGTTTGGTTGGCCCATTTCGTCAGCTCTGGTTCGATGACCGTTTCCAGGATTTCGGGACGGCCTTTGCGCCAATCCTCCCAGGGGAAGAACTGGTACCAGCTGCGCCAATGTCCTTCGTCGGCGCTTTCGATCTCAGAAGCCTGGGTCAGAGCCAGATAGCCGATCGACATGACGTGCGGCCGGGTATCGTTGGCCTCCGCGTGGCGGCCGCGGTCGCCAAACGTATAGAGTTGTTCGACATAGCCCAGTTCCAATCCTGTCTGGTCGCTGACCCAGGATCGAAGGCCGATGTCGAGAGTGCGGTGTTCGAGCGGTGAAAACGGACCAAACGGCAGACCGTCACTTGCTCCGCCGTCATCGGGATTATCGCGTACGATCAGCACGACAGGTTCGTCATGCTGGACCGCTACAATGGCAGCGTTCAAGCCGATTTCTACGGCTGCTGCGGTGTCCACCCTTGGGGATGGGACGTGGAAGGTCTCGTGGTTCGTCACCGGCATATGTGCTAAGCCCCGGTTCATGATATCTCCTCGCCGCTGACCTCCCCAAATCATACGGCTTGAAACGGCTAGTGCTCGATCATGGCCGTTTTGAGATAAACAGATTTTCAAATCTGCGGGAAAGCGTATTGGGAGGGGCTGATTATCGCCGTAATGCCAGCGCTTCGGCGCACCGTGCGGTAATGAACTCAGGGCAGATTTAATGTCACGCGCCTAGCTCATTAAGCGTCTGAAAGCGCTTTAAAAGTCGAATTTGTGCGTCACGTGCGGGCCAGGGCTCAAGTGATTCGAGGCTGGCTTGGAGCTGTTTCGACAATGCGGGAGGCTTGCCGAAGAATTGTTCGGCTTCGTTGTGCGCAAACCCGGCTAAAGCCGTTGCCTCGAAAAAGGCTGATATGCGATCTGCCGATTTAATTTCCCGCGAGATTGTTTTTGGCAATTGAGCAGGCAGTGAAAACCGAACGTGAATGGCTTCCAGCAGCCTGTTCTCAAGCGCGCGGTAGTCGAGGCCGATGGCATTTTTGAAGGGACTGATTAGGTCACCCACGACGTATTCGGCTGCATCGTGCAGCAGTGCTGCGCGGCACCACTTCAGTGGCCAGTTCGGCTGACGGTCGCGGCAGATTTCCTCGACGATCAAGGCATGTTGGGCGACCGAAAGGGCATGGTCGCCGGTGGTCTGGCCGTTCCAGCGGGCCACGCGGGCCAGCCCATGCGCGATGTCTTCGATTTCGATGTCGAGGGGTGAGGGGTCAAGGAGGTCCAGGCGGCGGCCGGAGAGCATGCGTTGCCAGGCGCGGTTTGATGGCGCTGGGATTTCGCTCGCCTGGCGCGTGGGTTTGAGGGATGGCTTCATGGTGGCTGGTTTCGAAACTTGCTGTTGTTAAGGGCGGTGGACTTTAGGATTGCAGACCTCTCCTAACACCGCCATGGGATCGCACGGCTAAGTTGATGGGGCTGATTGAGTGCCGACAACCAGACTGGTCTGCAATTTGGCACAGGCGACGTGGCGATGGCACGACACGAGGTGATCGTTTACCAGTCCGCAGGATTGCATCAACGCATACATCGTCGTCGGACCTACGAAGCTGAACCCACGGCTTTTCAATGTTTTTGAAAGTGCTTTGGATTGCTCGGTCTGGGCTGGCAAGTCTTCCATCCTCTTGGGCCGATTGATCGATGGGCGATGGTCAACGTGGCTCCAGACAAGCCATGCGAAGTCATCGTGTTGTGTGATTTTGAGATAGGCTTTGGCGTTGTTGATTGTAGCGTCGATCTTGGCGCGGTTGCGGACGATGCCCGCGTCATTCATCAGCCTTTCGACATCGGTGGGGGTGAAGGCTGCGATCTTTACAGGATCGAAATTCATGAACGCTTTTCGAAAGTTGTTGCGCTTTCGCAAAATCGTCAGCCAGGACAATCCTGACTGAAAGCTCTCCAAGACAAGCTTTTCGAAGAGCCGCTCGCCGTCCGTGATGGGGACGCCCCATTCCTCATCGTGGTAACGGGTGTATTCGGGATCATCGATGCCCGGCCAAACGCACCGTTTGAGCGGGTTTGCTGCCTGCACTGCCATGTCAGGCGTTTTTCGTGCTAGCCGGGTCGGCCTTCTTTGCTGCGTAGTCGCTCAGTTTGAACGTGGCCCACTCAGGCACGGTGACGTTGATTGGGATGTCGTCTGCTGTAATGGGTACCGCGTTGGAAATGGCTTCCGCCACCCGGTCAAGCCGTAGCATCGCAAGGCCGGTTTTGCCACTGACCGACCCGACGACACCGATGGTCGCGGTGCCCGCCTTGATGTCGGTTCCCGATTTGGGGAGCGGCTGGTCGGCGGAAATCTGGCAGATGCGTTTGCGAGCGGTGCCACGGTGTTGCATTCGCGAAACCACTTCCTGGCCGACATAGCATCCTTTTTCGAAGTCGACGCCGGAGAGCTGGTCCAGCATGGCTTCATGGGGAAAGGCGTCAGACAATTGGAAATCATGGCCGCTGTCGGGTACGCCGAGATGTATGCGATGGCGATGAAAGGCATCCGCTGAGGCTGGTGTTGATTGCACTTCGCCGGGCACCCAGTCTGTTGCAAGTGTCACCAGCAGGCGAAGGCCTAGTGCTGGCGTGCGCGGGTCTGCGAAGACGTGCGCCCCGGTCTCGGGCAGTTTCAGTTCGTCGGGTGAGCTATCCGACCAAAGCGATGAGACGGTGTAGTTAGCAGATACATTTTCAATCGTCACCGCGCTGCGCAATTTGTACATGTTGAGGCGTTGGGCCAGGGGGCCGGCGTGGTCGCGCGTAACGTCGAGCAGGAATGTGTTTTCGGCTTTGCAGAACACCAGGAAGTCAAACAGTATTTTTCCCTGCGGTGTGAGGAGCGCGGCGTAGACGGCGTCACCTTCTGCCAGCCTTTCAACGTCGTTGGTGAGAAGGCCCTGCAGCAGCTTCGTGCTGTCGGGACCGGAGACCTCGACGACACCGCGGTCCGGTCGGAGGGCTAGGTTCCATTTGCTCATGTTGGTCCCGCTTCTTGTGAAGGTGCGATGGGTGCGTCATGCACGTTGGTTATGCGTGAGTTTTGAAGCAACTTGATACACTCCGCTGGTGGGTTGCAAGGGAAGTCTTGTCGGGCGTTTGCCCATGATGGGTTGAAACGGGCACCTTGCTGGCCTCATAACCCTTCGCGCATTAACCCTTCCCGCATAAACCCCTGGCGCAAGTCGTCAGTGTCCAACCTCAAAACCCGATTTACGTCAATCAGCTGGAGTGCTTTTCCATGGCAGATCGCTACGACCTCATTTTACGCGGCGGTACGGTCGTATCGCCTGCCGGTTCGGAACAGGTCGACGTGGCCGTGCAAAACGGGCGGATTGCTGCCATCGGTGGCTTGTCCTCGGCAGTCAGCGCCGATGTCTTGGATGTTAAAGGGTTGACTATTCTTCCCGGCGTAATCGACACGCAGGTGCATTTCCGTGAGCCCGGACTGACCCACAAAGAGGACTTGGAGACAGGCTCTCGCGCTGCCGTGATGGGAGGCGTGACGGCCGTGTTTGAAATGCCGAACACCAACCCACTGACCACCACGTCTGAGTTGCTTGCCGATAAGATCTCACGGGCGCTCAACCGGATGTTTTGCGACTTTGCCTTCTTCGTTGGCGGCACGCGTGACAATGTCGATGACATCCCAATGCTTGAACGGCTCGACGGGTCGGCGGGCATCAAGGTGTTTATGGGCTCGTCTACGGGATCGCTGCTTGTCGAGGATGATGTTTCGCTCGCTAAGATCATTGCGGCCTTGTCGCGCCGGGCATCGTTCCATGCCGAAGACGAGGCGCGTCTGATCTCGCGGATGGATGAGCGTGTGCCGGGCGATCCGTCTTCACATCCTGTCTGGCGTGATGAGACGGCGGCTCTCATGGCCACGCAACGGCTCGTCAAGCTGGCTGAGACCTATCGCAAGCGCGTGCACGTCTTGCACATTTCGACGGCCGATGAGATGGCGTTTCTTGGACACCATAAAGAGTGGGCCAGTGTCGAGGTGACGCCGCATCATCTCACGCTGGAAGCGCCGGAGTGCTACGAGCGGCTTGGTGCCTATGCGCAGATGAACCCGCCCGTTCGCGATGCGCGGCACAGGGCGGGGCTTTGGCGCGGGATCGCAGATGGCACGGTCGACGTTCTCGGGTCCGATCACGCTCCGCATGTTCGCGAAGAAAAGGAGCATGCCTATCCGAATTCGCATTCCGGGATGACGGGGGTGCAAACGTTGGTGCCGATGATGCTCGATCATGTCAATGCGGGGCGGTTGAGCCTGCAGCGGTTCGTTGATCTGACAAGTGCAGGACCACAACGGTTGTTCGGCTTGCGTGGCAAGGGGAGGATCGCTGTTGGCTATGATGCGGATTTCACGATCGTCGATCTGCAGCGCCGCGAGACGATTTCCAACGATTGGATTGAAAGCCGGTGCGGGTGGACGCCCTATGACGGTGTGTCGGTGACGGGCTGGCCGGTGGGGACGTATGTGCGTGGGCAGCAGGTGATGTGGCAAGGTTCTTTGGCTGATACGGCGACAGGTGCGCCGGTGCGGTTCTACGATACTGTTTAACGTCCGACGGGTTGATTAATGTCGGATGCGCCCACCCGCTCGACTTGACCACGGGCACCGTCGTGGCACGGGCGTTGCTCCTTAACGGATGGTTTCGGTTAAGGAGTGTTTAGGATTGGGACAGTCGTCAGCATCAAAGGGCCGCCCTCGGTTGGTCTCGCCGATTGTTGGATTTCTGCGCGGGGCGGCTTTCGGCGCATTGTCCATGGGCGCGCTGGCTGTCGTTGGGGCAGGTGCCTATGTCGCGAAGTCAGCGGCGGGCATTGACCTGATGGAGGGCCATTCCCCTTTGCATAAGCCGCTATGGCCTGTCGCAAAAGAGCTTCGCGCCGTGTGGGTTGAGGTTCGTAAGCTTGGGTGAGGATTCTAGATGCGCGTGCGATGGGAGCCGGGCGGACGCAGCCATGGGTGTGGGGTAAGGCGGATGACCTCCTCAGCGCGTTGTTAGGTTGCATTCAGAGCATAAGCCCAATGCTACGCCGCTCCTGGGAGACTGGAGGGGGTGCACAAGCCTCGCAGGCCTTACAAGCCTCGCAGGCCTTAACTGTCGTCTTTTCCTGCAGCGCCGTTTGCAGGCCCATTAGTCAGTGCTGCAACTCCTACGGCCCGGTCCCATTTTTTCACGACTTTCACGGTCGTGCCGACATCAACAAGGCCGGCGAGATGAACGACATGGTGGTTCATCATTCTGAAACACCCAGATGACGCCGCATGGCCGATGGATTTGGGCTTGTTGGTGCCGTGGATGCGATAGAGCGACTGGCCCAGGTAAATCGCCTTTGCGCCTAATGGGTTGCGGACGCCGCCCGTCATTGTTTTGGGAAGGTATGGCTCGCGCTTTCGCATGGCGGCTGGTGGATGCCAGCTCGGCCAGTCAGCCACGCGGCTCACGGTTTCGGTACCTGTCCACTGAAAGCCGATCCGCCCGACCGAGATCGGATAGACGAGCACCTGGCTGGCGGACTTGATGTAAAACAGCTTTCGGGCCGAGGTGTCGATGATGACCGTTCCGGCTTTTTCAGTATTTGCGATTGCCGCTGACTGCGGGGCCTTCGGAGTAATGGTCGGTCTCGCGCCTCCGGTCATTTTGGACGGGTAGCGGCGCTGAGCGCGCTTGCGCTGAAGGGCTTTGCGGCGTGCTTCCTCCGCCCGGTCAAGAAAAACCGGGGATCCGTCGCGCCAAACGATCTCGGCCTGCGCCGATCCGGGAAGCGCTGTGGTGCTGAACGCGGCAATGCCCGAAAAGGCCAGCGCACCGCAGATCATGTGAAAATATGGGCTCTTACGCATTTACCTGACCGCCTTTTCACTGTTGGTTGGCCGATCTTGCGTCAGCTCAGGTCGTTCCTGCAACCCCAGCCCAAGCGCATTCTCGTGATTGCACTGCGAATTGGCCGATGTCTCAAGGCGATGTGGCACTCGGGCTTCAGTCTGCACGACCCAGGGGAAGCCTCGCTGCGGCCGTGGTCTGAGGGCTTATGATCAACTCGGGCGTGACCCGGTGATCGTCTCGGGCGAAGCCTGGGTTTTGAGGCCGTGACTTCGCCCAATATTCGATGATCAAAGCTTGCTTTTCACATAGACCGTGGTGCCGACTTTCGCGATCTTGGACAGATGCGCGACGTGGCTGTTCAACATTCGGAAGCATCCGGAGGACGACGCGGTTCCTATGGACTTCGCGTTGTTGGTGCCGTGGATGCGGTAAAGCGAACTGCCGAGATAAAGCGCCTTTGCGCCCAACGGGTTGTTCAGGCCGCCGTGCATCAGCTTGGGTAGGTTCGGCTTGCGTTTGCGCATTTCGGCTGGCGGACGCCAATCAGGCCAGTTCTTCTTGGCCTGATTGGCGTCCGCCAGCCGAAATGCGCAAACGCAAGCCGAACCTACCCAAGCTGATGCACGGCGGCCTGAACAACCCGTTGGGCGCAAAGGCGCTTTATCTCGGCAGTTCGC
>JBCBRH010000059.1:0-14116 GCA_039819785.1 Pseudomonadota bacterium
CTCATGGTGTTCGGCCTTGCTGGAGCTGCTGTTGCCAAAGACTTGGCTTCCCCCGGCTTGGTTCGTGGGATTGTTCGTGCGGAAACTCAGTCGACGCTGGCTAGCGAATTGGTGGCTCGGATTACGGCGTTGCCATTCAAATCAGGCCAAGCGTTTCAAGCCGGGGAAACGCTCGTGCAATTTGATTGCAGCCGCTATGAAGCCGAAATACGAGCCACCAATTCGCTAGCCAGCGTCGACTGAGTTTCCGCACGAACAATCCCACGAACCAAGCCGGGGGAAGCCAAGTCTTTGGCAACAGCAGCTCCAGCAAGGCCGAACACCATGAGCGACGTCAAACCAAACTTTCGCAATGAGGACGTAAACATCGATGCGCTGATCCCGCTGAACAACCGGATTCGCGTATTGCCGGAGGTGCCTGATATGACGTAGAATATTGCACTTACGATTAATAATCCGTCACCAAATGCCCAAAAATGGAAAAAGGCTATCCAAAGCCAGGCAGGTCGTGCCGAGAACCTTCAATTGCGAGAACCACTCAATTTCCAAAAAAAATAGAAAAACGGACACTCCAATTGGGAATGTCCGTTCTAATTCTCTTCCGGTTGTATTGCCAGTCCCTAGCAAAGCGCTTTTTCGATCAAGACCAAAAGTCAGAAACGGTCACCCAGGCGCCTCCACTCTGACTTCAACTCACTGCTTAGCTCACTAACCGCCATCGCTTCATGATCAATCTCGTCGTAAGGAGCCAGCCCCATGGAAGCATATGCGTTTGCGAATGAGCTTTGCAATTCTGTATAAGCAAGGTCCAATTTGATCCGGGCGACCAGAGCATTCATTTCCTCGCGTATCGCGGTCTGCTCACTCACCTTGCCAGCAGACAATGCTTGGCGAATTTGCTCAACAATTCGCTGTTGAACATCAAAATAGTGCTGCGCAGAACGGAACCTGCGACGTGCGTGAATTAGTCGGGCACGGCTGACATGAACCTGGGTCATGACTGCCATCGTAACCGCTAGCGCCCGCTGGTCCAGCAGAGCATCCTTGGCATCGACTTCAGCACGTCGATCTGGATAGGAAAACACCTTCATCAGATTCCAGCTCGCCTGCGCACCCCAGGTGACCCAATGGTTGTTGAAGAGGTATTGATTGCTATTCCAATTCGGCGCAGCGGAAAACGAGACGCCCGGAAGCATTTCGAGGATCGCAGCTTCAGCCTCTTTGTCGTTGATTAACTGATTGTAGGCAGCCTCGCGAAGCTCTGAGCGGTTAAACAGTGCTGCCGCCACCATTTCATTCGCATTTTTGCCCAATAGCCGGGGCTGCGGCATGCGATATGGCACCACAACTTTGAAATCGCTCCCTGGGTCGACATTCATCAAGGCGGCCAATTGTGCTTTTGCAGTACTTAGATCACCGTGCAATCGCCGGATTTCTCGCTGGATCTCGACAAGCTCCCGCTCATAAGTCAGCGAAGTGAGCGGCGAACTTTCGCCACGGGCCGTCAGGGCCCGCGTATCTCTCATAGCCCGCTCGACACGTCCCTCAAGACGCTGCAGGCTCCAAATGAGCCTAGTTGCAGTAACGGCCCGCCAATAGGCCGTACGCACATCTTCAACAATCCGGTTGATGACGCGGCGACGAGCCTCGCGCGCAATCATGGCTTTGTCCGCCGCCTGCTTGGCCCTTATCCATGACAGCCCGAAGTCCAGAATGTGCCAGCTGAATTGCAGGTCGGCAGACCGCACATCACGTTCGGAGGACGATGATGAGGTCAGCGTTTCGGCACCGACCGTGCGCGAATCCAAAATACGCACACTGCTTCCGCCGGCATAGTTGTCACGATTGGCATACCCGGTATTCGAGACCAGCCGCGGAAGCTTTGAATAATGCGCAACCCTAAGCTGCTGATCACGTAACATGACCTGCATTTCTTCGACGCGCTTATCCAGGTTGTATTTAAGGCCGCGCGCCATCGCTTCATAAAGACTGACGCGGCCACTCAAAGGCTCTTGATCGGCAACCACGCGCTCATGTTTGTCTTCGGCATAAATAGCCAATTCTGGGGGGCTTAAGGGAACTGGCGTGACGGCACAGCCGGCCAATCCCAGGCAAAAAATGGTTAAAATACATGCGGACCGCATAGAGCCCCCCACCACAGCAGATATTGATCTCATCCGTCTGGGGCAGCCCAGCACGGCAGAAACAACCTCAGCGCGCACAGGGGAGCGGTCGATCTATCCTCGGGTTGTACTCATGATTCGCGAAAAAGAATAAGGGTGAACAGCACGTTAAGGTGTCGACTATTGCGCGACCGCAACAAGCAGCACAAGGCGTGCTCTCAGATGGCGCAGGACTTGCTGAGCGGCCAATGAACCATTTAGGAAGGATTCATTGTGTTGCGTTTTGTCCTGAGTTGCACCCTCGTTCCACTGGCAATTACCAGTGTCATGAGCCCGGTTTCGGCCAAATCAACTCATTCTGAATTCATATATTATCCAGCGTTCGATAAGACCGGAGCCACTGTTGAAGCCATTCGCGACAAGGGGCTTGTGCAAGAACTGCATGTCAAATGCCGCAGCGGTGTTGGTATCATTACTTATGCAAAACCGGATAACGCCTATTGTGGCCCCGACCATAGATGTTCAAAGAGCTTACGCGGCGCGGTGAACCGGCTATGCCGTTAAAGGCGTGCCCGTTCTCCGAGCCGGTCGCTGAACAAGCACTTTGCGGCAGTCAGTCGATGTGCGTATTGGCCGGTTTTCAATTTCTCCGCACCAAAGTCGAGCATGTCTGCCGAGTGTTCGCATGCCAATTGTGACCCGCCCCCACGGAGGCCGGGATCATAACCAAGGTCCGATCGGGTTTTGGTCCTCATTGGACCGGGTTGCAAACTCGTTCGGTGTGAGCCCGCCATGGTCCGTTCCTTGGGGGGGCAACTTGGATTTGGGTGACGTCGAACCCCATTGGGACGCCCCCGGAGGCGGCTTCTGGCTCAGAACCGGTTGTAGATTGACGGTGTAGCAGGGCTTGTTGTGGTTGGCAGGCTTGGCAGAATAATAACGATCAAGTTGACCCGTTGAGCGGCCTGCAAAAGCAGGACACCGGTGCGTCCCAGTTCAATTGGAAGCATTGCGTTTTCGCAAAGTCCCGGTGGTGGGGAGGACAGGTTGTCAGCCCTTGGGATCGCGCGACAATCGTGCTGTGGCGAAGCTTGGCCCAGGCGCGGGCAAGCGCCAGTCTCGGTCCCAAATTATCTCGCACTGACCGGGCACGAAGGTCACTTGGAACCGACCGACCGCATGCTCTGCGAGGGTTTGTGTCCGAATTCTAGCCAGCGGTCAGAGGCAATCTATCTGATCGGAGGCAAGAGAAACAACGTGAACAGTGGCACGCCAGGGTGCTGAAGGTTCAGGTGCTCCAAACGGACAGTGAACCAGCTTTTTTAATGCAATCACTGCAAGCGAACCTTGAGAAGCGTGAGAATTTTCCAGATACCGATATCGACGCACACGTCTGGCACCTATCAGACGAGCACCCGGTGTGTGGCCCTGTGCGTTCCTGCGGGATGCCCGTCGGAACCTTGCTTAGCTCTGCTGCAATCGTTCCATGTCTTCATCAGAGAACCCGAAGTGGTGGCCGATCTCGTGCACCAGGACGTGATAGACGACCTCCGACAGTTTCAGGCCCTCGCGCTCAGCATAAGCGATTATTGGTTCTCGATAGAGCAGCACCTCGTTGGGAGCGCTTTGAACATCAAGAACGCTCTTCTGCGTCAGGTTTATGCCGTGGTACAGCCCGAGCAGCTCGAATGGGTCTTGAAGATCCAAGGTCGTCAGGATGTGCTCTGAGGCCGTTGGCTCAACGCGAATACTCAGTCCAGCACTGGCTTCACGAAAGCGATCGGGCAATGCGTCGTAGGCCGTGGTTACCAAACTCTCGAAGTGTGCAGCATCGCCCATCTGAAAACTCACTTGTGCCGGCTGATCTTGAATTCATTGTGGTTAGGGTTGGCACGGCACTCTGTCAGGATTACAGCAGCAATCTGAATTCTCCGGCGTTGGCCGGCTCTCCAGATGTTCCATCTATCCGGACAGCAGTACACGTGCGGCCCCCATCAAGGCGCGAGGATCGAGTTCGCTTCGCCGAACAGGAGGCGGAGGTGGAACCTGCGCCGCAAGGGCATGTGCTGCGACCCAGGCGGAACGCACTGAATACTCAACTGTGAAGACACAGTCGTGCGGGATCTCGCAAAACTGACCTAAAACGGCGAAGTTCTTAGCTCCACTCGGAATGGTCGGAGGTCTGTCGCCGGTCCGGCGCGGCATGAACTGGCTGGTAATCAGTGGCATCCGACAGGGAACTACCTGCGCCCCATCGAAGAAGTTTGTGCTCTGCGATTCACTGAGACGGAGTTGATGCGCCAGTTCCACCAATAGCTCGCTTCCGGTCGCCCGCGCCATCGGCTTGTGAACCTGATTGCCATGCCGATCGCCACGCAGCCCATAACCCCAGAACACCGGCCGACCGGAGGGCTGCCCACGGAAGTGCGGCTGGTGGAACATCACAATCGACATGAGCCATCCCGAATCCACGAATGTCACAAGGCCGCCGGTACCGGTGCGATTGCTACTGAATTCTTCCATGAACGCAACGAATGCGGGTGAGGCAAGTGTGACGGTGAATGAGGTCCACGACGTATACTCATTATGCTTTGTGAAGACTGCAGGCCGTCCAATGCCATCGTGGCGATCGGCAATTTGGTTCCATAATTCGAACCCAGGACTTGGGCCATCCTCGGCGGGTGGCGGGGCATGCGTGTGTCCGGTGGCGGTTGCGTCAGTCATCGAGCCGAGCGTGAGATAGACCCTGTCTTCTTGTTGAATCGCGATGACCTCCCCCGTGGCCAACTGTAGTGCTGTTATATTCCTATTTGAACTGTCACCCTCAATACTGACCCCGCTAACGCGGCAGCCCATTTTGAACTCAACCCCCTTCGAGGCGAGCCACTTGGTGACCGGTGCAATGACTGAGTCATATTGATTGTAGCGCGTGCGCAGTATGCCTGCGATGCGCGTTAGCCCAGGAAAAAGGTGAAGAAAACGCTTCATGTAGCGCCGCATCTCAGCCAGCGAATGCCATCTCTGAAATGAGAACATGGTGGACCACATGATCCAAAAATTGGTGTCAAAGAAGGTGGGATCGAACCAGCTCTCAATGGATCGCCCCTCAAGCCAGCTTTCCGGGGTCAGCAGCAATAGGTTCAGCTGAAAAACATCTTTGGCTCGGAAGCCTAATCGCAGGCGATCCTCGGCTTTAACACCCTGGCGAACGAGACGGCACTCCGCCCAGCCAGGCACCTGACGGTTGAATGAAAGGATATCGTCCCGGATTGTGATGGTTGGGTCGTCAGGTGATGGAATAGCTCCCAAAAGGTCGAGTGTGCACACGAAGTTTGGCTCAAACATTCGCCCGCCGCGTGTGAGATATCCGGCCTCTGCGTCGCCCGTACCATCGAGACTTCCCCCCGCGGAATCGCGATGTTCCAGAATAACAATACTCTCGCCGGCCACACCGCCGTCACGCACCAAAAGCACCGCAGCAGCCAAGCCTGCGATGCCACCTCCCACTATGTAGTGTTTCGCCATTGCCGCCTGCCACTCCATCATGAGTTCTTTATTGCAAGAACGTACTCTAGAACCTGTTTGCTTTTCGTGGACCAGCAAAGCAGGATCTAAGCTCTTGATTTGGAGCATGTTCCGGGCGGAAAACCGCGTACACTTTTCCTGAACATGCTCTAGCTGGATTTGGCCCAGGCGCGGCGAAATTGCGTGGGGTCCGACGTTTTCACCTTTGCGATGCGGAGAAAGCAAACAGGGGAGAGCCACAGCCTCTGTGTGACCAACTTGTTGACGTCATTTGGCTGTAGTCACTGACCTATTTCCGGGGGGCAGGTTTTGGCCGAGATGCCATATGTCTTCAACACAGCTGACATTAGAACACGAGGCCGGAGCAGAACACGAGGCCGAAACGTTGACGGCCCATGTGGGCGAACGTCATTGCGTCTGGCATCAGTTTCCGTGGCAATCCCACCGGTTGCTCGACCGATGATTATGACTTGTCGGGTGCTGCAAGGGCTTTCTGGACAAAGTCCAACCGATCCTGGCCGAAGAACACCTCGCCATCGACGATATAGGTTGGAGAGCCGAACACCCCGGCGGCGATGGCGGCCTGCGAGACCTCTTCGAAGCGCGCTTCGATCTGTGGATCGTTCGCCTTGGCAAGGATTTCAGAGGCCGCATTCGGGAAGACGTCGGTCAGAATTGCCTTGATTTGATCCGCGTCGGAAATGTCTTTGTCCTCAACCCAGACTCCACGCAGGAATGCGCTCGATAGTTCGCCCGGATCATGGCCCAGAGCAGTCGCAGCAAGGACCATCAGAGAGGCCTGCTTTGGCGCAACCGGCCAGAATTTGGGCGCGGTGTTGACCGGCAATCCGCGTACGTCACCCCATCGCTCGAGTTCGACGGCACGATAAGCACGACGCGCATCCGATTGCTTTGGTGGTGGCGTGATGCCGGACGAGGCGAAAACGGACAGGATGTCGACGGGGCAATAGTTGATCGTTGCGCCAGCCTGAGCTGCGATGCGGCGCAATTCAGGTTCGCCCAGATAGGCAAAGCCCGACATGATTGCGTAATAGTAGTCGATCGTCTTGCCCACGTTGTCTCTCCAATTTTTCAGGGTGACAGCCAAAAAGAATGGCCGGGTTTACCCGACTATTCTGATGTCCAATTGGTGATGGAGCAAACGCCCTGCCGTTGTCCAGCAAGCTGGCTTATTCAGCAGCTATCGTTTCGACAGATTGAGCGGTGAAAGGCAGGCCTTCCTCGATCGGCAATTCAGGATTGCGTGACCACTCATTCCAAGAACCGAAGTACATTTTCACGTCCTCAACGCCAGCCTCTTTCAGGGCAAGGAAGGTGTTGGAGGCACGGGCGCCCTTGAAGCAATAGAGGATGACGGGGGTGGATGGCGTGATGCCCGCGGTGGCACATTCCGCCAGGATCTCATCCCTTGATTTCAGGCGCACGGTGTCCGCTGCCGGCTTCATCATGCGGTACCATTCGATCCACACAGCGCCCGGCAAGCGGCCCTTGCGCGGGCAGAAGTCCTTGCCATACGGCGAAGAGCTTTCGCCGACCCATTCGTCAACGTCGCGGACGTCAAGCAGAGTTGCGCCGCCAGTCTTGATGACGTCCAAGACAGCATCAGCATCAACCATGATGTCACCGGCCGACGGATCGATCGGGAACGACTTGGCGACAGGGGTCGGGACTTCGGTTGTCGGAGTACCGCCAGCCGCCAACCAGCCTTCATAGCCTCCGTGCAGTACGGAAATTTTTGGATAGCCAAGGAATGACAGCAAATAGTAACCGCGGCAGGATTGGCCGAAACCGGAATTCATGGACTGCTCGTAGATGACGGCGGTTTCCTCACCCGACAATCCAGCTGCGCCGAAAGCTGCCGCGAACTTCTCCTTCAATTCGGAAAGGCCTTCGGGTGTAGAGGTGGCGAGGTAGGTGAATACGTCATGCACGTTCACGGCACCCGGGATGTGGCCGGCGGCGTAGGACTCGGGATCTCGTGTGTCGATTATGACGGTCGGCTCGCTTGTCGTCATCTGGTTGAGTTCAGCGGGCTCGAGAAGAACTTGACCCATGTGTTTCTCCTAGTTGTTGGTGGACGGTTATTCGGTGCCTGAAAAAAGGTGGTGCGGAATCAGTGGGCCATGTCGGCGAGCATCTTGCGAAGCTGTTTGGTGGCTGGTGTGACAATCGCGCAGAAGTAGGCCTCGCGCAGGCGGCGCTGAGCGGCACCGTGGGACACGTATCCGCGAGCACCCTGGTGCAGCATGGCATAGTGGGCCGCCTGGACGGCTTCCTCTCCGGCTTTAAGCCGCGCTTCGACGACACGGCGGAAGTATGACTTGTCGGTTTCGAAAGGCGTTTTGCAAAGCTCGAAGACTTCGGCCTCCATGCCCGCGAGGCTTTCTTCGAAGTCTTCCGGCTGGCGTTCAAGGTGCTTGTTAACGTGACCCAGGCTGCCGCGAACCTGGCTCATCAGTGCGATGCAGTTGCGGATCAGGCCGAAAGCCATGCCACTTTGCAGCAGGATGAAACCGGCGCGGATTCTTGGGATGTAGTCATCGATCGGATCGGCCAGAACCATTTCGTCCGGAATGAACGCATCACGCAGGCCGATGGTGTAAGTGCGCGTACCTTCCAGAGCGACAAAATTATCGTTGACCATCAGTTTTACGCCTGGACCGGCACAATCGATGACGGCCATGACACGCCTGCCGGGATCATCTTCCAGTTCAAACATGCCGCCAAACACATGGTCTTCGCCAAGGTTCGAAACCCACGGCAGGCCACCGCGGACAGAGTAACCGCCCGGCACGCGCTTGGCCTTGAGGCGCATGCTCTCAATTCCAAACAATGTCTTCATGGGATTGGAAAGGCCCGTGCCTCCGAGCTGCTGGCCGCGTGCAACCGCCAATCCATATTTCTCTTGGAGGTGGGTGTTGTCCGAAGTGTAGATGTACCAACCAAGCGCATCCTGGCACCACGTGCAAAACGACGTCGACAGGCAGTGTTCGGAAACCTTCGACATGGCCCGGATCGCGGATTCGAGATCTGGATCGCCTGCGGCGACGCCGGGCAGATGAATGCCAAAAGCACCGGTCTCGCCGAGTGCCCGCATGACAGCTTCAGGGTAGATCCCGTCCCGGTCAATTTCTGACACGATCGGACCGAGCTGCGTGTCGGTGACAGAGGTAACGCTCTCCAACAATGCCGCGCGGGCAATATGCGATGGGAGTGTTTCGGGACCCCGTTCAAGGGTTGGTCCAACGTGTTGCATATGGATGCTCATGGTGATGTGATGGACAATTAAGGTTTCAATTCATGCCCAGGTGGCGCGCGTTTTCCGTCTTATGAGGGACGGGCCCGCCACCTGATGGCAGACGGTCGGTCTAAGCGAGGCCAACCTCCAGGTTCACAGGTCGCGTGAACGTATTTGCGACAGGTGACCACTGGGTCACATGGTTGATCAGAGCGTCGACTTCGTCCTTGGCGATCCCCTCGCACTCCATGTCGACCTTGATGCGCACGTCGGTAAAGCCGACCGGTTTCTCACTCGTGTCGCCTGTGCCCCAGACGGCGGTGATGTTCAGATCACCTTCCAGTTCCAGTTCGAGTTTTTTCACAGCCCAACCTCGATGGACGGCATTGGCATGCAAGCCTACGGCGAGGCACGACCCAAGTGCTGCAAGCGAGGCTTCCGAAGGGTTGGGGGCTGTGTCGTCGCCCAACAAACCCGGAGGCTCATCGACGATGTAGGGGTCTAGATTGCGGATGTAGTTCAGATGCCGAAAGCGGCCCTCGGCAACGGTCTTGCACTTGAGCGTCTTGATGGCTTGCGGGTTTGCTTTGCCCGCTTCGATCAGTTTGCCCAGACCCTCCCTGTCGATTGGCGTGAGGCCGTCGGCGGCTGTGTCCGGGGTCAGGCAGCCGGTGAGCACGACATTGGTTGCGGACATGGTTGAGTTCCTCCTTCAGGTTGGTTGTTGTTGGACGAATGAGTGCTTCACGTGTCTTGTCGGAGCCATGCAAAGCGATGAATGAGGTGTTGGAGCGCGTAATCAAGCAGGAACCCGATGATGCCGATCAGCAGAACAATCGCCGCAAGCCGGTCATACTCGAGCGTGTCGCGCGCATCGTTGATCGCGTAGCCAAGGCCGGACGTGACGCCCAGGTATTCGGCGGGAACGAGCACGATCCACGCCACACCCAAGGCCAGGCGAATGCCTGTCAGGATGTCCTGTGCGATGGCCGGCAGAATGACCACGGTCAGAATATGCAGCTGGCGGGCGCCGAGGTTTCGCGCGACCTTGAACCACGCCGGGTCGATGCGGCGGACCCCGGCTGCCGTTGAGAACACGACGGGCCAGATCGCTGCGACCGCAACCAGGAAAATGATTGCGTCGTCCCACGTGGTGAATGCGATCACGGCAATCGGCATCCACGAGAGGGGCGAGATCATTCGCAAGAACTGGAATGGAATATTGGTCGCGTCGTTCAAAAGCTTGTTCCGGCCGATGAGGATCCCGACTGGCACACCGATCAATGTGGCCCACAACAGACCCAGGCCGACACGGTAGAGACTTGGAAACGTATCATTCGCTGCCTCCCCGCTGATCACCATTTCCCAGAACCGCGCAAGTGTCGGGCCGGGCGCAAAATCGGCGAAAGACGATGTGTCGGGGTTGGCCGCAACAATCGCCCCGCCGGCCCACCAGACCGCATACAGTCCAGCGATGCCGGCAACGGACGGTGCAACCGCACGAACGAGCGCCCGAAGCGTCCATCGACGCTCGCGAACGTTTGCGTGCGATGGCGCACGAACGCCTTCGTTGGCCGCCATGATATCGGCGTCTGACACCGCGGGACCGTTCACAGGGCCACGATCTCCTCACGGTTGAACGGATCATCAGCGTTCACGCTCGGATCGTTTTTCCACTCGGGATATTGGTCCAGCGCGTTCTTGACGAACTCGTAATCGACAAGATCATTGGCCACGAACTCGGGATCGAGCTCTTTGAGGAATGTCGTGTCACCACCGACCAGGGTTTCCGACATTGCCTTGACAATCAGCTTGGTCGCCGATGGGTAGGGCCATGGCTGGAAGTCGACGCGCCCGTTGCCCCACTCGGCATGTTTGATCGCTTGCGGATCGGAATAGGAGTTTTCGTCATAGAGCGTCATCGCCCGCTCGACGATCTCGGCTGGCATCGGCAGGTATTTTTCACCGTCGCGCGACAGCATGCGCGCAACCTCTTTCTTGTTTTGCGACGCGTAGACCTGCGCACGGACAACCGCGTTGATGACTTTTTGTGTCCACTCCTTCTTTTTAGAGGTGACCTGCTCGTTCATGCACACGACGCAGCATGGGTGGTTCTTCCAGATGTCACCGGTAAACCGCAGCATCTTGGCGCCAGCCTTAAGCTCGCCCATGGCATTGAAGGGTTCGGCCACAATGAAAGCGTCAATTTTCTTTGCAGCGAGAGACGGAGGCATCTCTGGTGGTGGCATAACTTGGAGGTTGACCTCGTCAGCGGCCAACACTGCGCTTTGCGGCTTGATGACGGGTTTCAGGTTCGAACCGCGAAGCGCGATCTGCAGCACGATGTTGTGCATCGAGTACCAATAGGGCACGGCAATTTGCTTGCCGCCCAGTTGGTCAAATCCCGTAATGCCGGTGTCCTTACCTACGACCAGACCGGACCCGTTGGTGTGGGCCCAGCACATGATTTTGACGGGGAAGTTGTTGTTGTAGCGCATCCACAGCGGGATGGGTTTCAGGAAGTGGACAAGGTTGAATTTGCCGGCTGCAAACGCCTCGACGAGTGGCGACCAGCCACGGATGAGTGTCGGACGAACGGTCTTGAGACCTTCATCCTCGAAGTACCCCATCCCGTGCGCGACCAGCAGGGCGGTCGCATCCGTGATCGGGAGGTAGCCGATGCGAACAACATCGTCGTCGGGCGCGGCCTGGGCGACATTGGCAAGGCCCGGCATCAGCGACGAAAAGGCGGTCGCAAGACCACCAGCGGCCAGCATGTCGAGTGTCTGCCGGCGGGAAAAGTCGGAAGGGAAGTACTCTTCGTCCGGGTCGATTTCGTTCATTCGAGGCTGGCTCATATTCCGGTCTTGTCTAGACATTCGATATGTCTCCAAAAATGGCTGCACTTGCATGCGCTTGAAAATCGTTGCTGCGGGCACGCGTACCCGCAGCCTAGCTCGCGAGGGCTTTGTCAGAGTTCTGGTTAGGATCTTTGCGCGTTGGTGTTGTTTGCGATTGGGCGTCATGGCCCGTGCTCAAACCGGCGCCCATGCTCAAACCGGCCGCGGTTTCGTAAGCCGCGATCAGCGCATCCCGGTTCATTTTGAAGCGCGTGTCAGGGTCGTGGCTGGCGGCTGTACCGGCCAAGTCAAGGGTCGAGACGATCCGGCCAGGGTCGGATCGCATCAATACCGCCCGGTCCGCCATCAGAGCCGCCTCGTTCACATCATGCGTCACAAGAATGAGGGTCAGGCCCTGCTCGCGCGCAATGCGGCGGACATCACGCTGCAGGCTTGCCCGCGTAAAAGCGTCAAGTGATGAGAACGGTTCGTCCAACAGCAGTGCGTCGGGTCTCAATGCGAGGGAGCGCGCAAGCGCCACGCGCTGCTGCTGCCCGCCTGATAAATCCTGAACATTGCGGTCGTGGAAACTGGTTAGTTCGACAAGGTCGAGCAGTTCTGTGATGCGGTCCGGCGCTTCAGCCATTCGTCCATTGAAGCGCAGACCGAGGGCTATGTTCTGCGACACGGTCATCCAGGGAAACAACGAGGGCTGCTGAAACATCATCACCCGGCTGGCGTCCGGGCCAGAAACCGTTCGTCCGTCGCATACGACCTGTCCGCTCGACGGTGTCATCAAGCCAGCAATGATGTGGAGAAGTGTCGACTTTCCGCAGCCGGACCGGCCGATCAGCGCGACGGCTTGTCCAGGTTCGATGGTGATCGAAATATCCGAGAGGGCTTGCGTGCTCGCTCCGCGATAGCCATGCGAGACGTTTGCAATGTCGATGTGCGCGCCGGCAACTCGGGACAAGTCAGCAACTCCGGGTGGTTGCAACATCTGCGGCTGGGAAATCCAGCTGATTGGTGTCGCACGGGCCAAAAAAACAGAAAGACCGTTCTGTCCACTTCCTAGAGTTACATGGCAGGAAACGTGCCAACCCGTTAACTTTTCATAATCCTTTGTTATTGTTTATTTTTTAAGATTTTTAGCGAGAGCCAACTCCGGCCACTTCTGCACAGAGTTCCCTCACTCTGCTGCCTCTTTCGGCAGCGCCGCCCCATTTTCTTTTCACTTTGACCAATTGCAAAGGCCGGCGCTTTGCGGTGTAAGGTCATCGACGTTACGGTCGCAATGCCGCGCCCGATGAGCCCGCAATACATCACCATGATCACAACCAATCAGACCGTCGCACACCAACCGGCGCAAAGCCCCATGATGACACCCATCACAGGAGGGGTGAACGCTCGCGAGCGTATTCTCGCGGCCGCCCGGCACCTGTTTTGTCAACACGGTATCAGCGCCACCGGCATCGACACCATCATTGAAGCCTCGGGAACCGCAAAGGCGACGCTTTATAAAACATTCGGCTCAAAGGATGGTCTGGTGGAAGCCGTTCTCGATGCCGAGGGGATCGCCTGGCGGACATGGTTTTTCGGGGAGCTGGACCGTTTGCGCGGGCAGCCGGGTCATCAAATTGTTGCTGTTTTCACGATCTTGGAAAAGTGGTTCGCCGACGAACGCTTCACCGGCTGTCCCTTCATCAATGCGGTTGGTGAGTTTGACAAGCGCGATGACCGGTATCGCGCGATCGCGCTGGCCCATAAATCGCAAGTGATCGCGCGCCTGACCGAGATGGCCCGTCGCGCCGGGGCGACAACGCCCGCCAAGGTGGCTCATGAGATCGGCCTGCTGATCGACGGTGCGATCGTGGCTGCCATGGTCACGGGAGACCCCAAGGTCGCCCGGACGGCCAAGTCCGCGGCCCGCAAAGTCGTCGACGGCCTCAAGGTCCCGGCATAGGCAGCGACACAGAGGCGGCGGCACAGAGGTGCGTACCGCGAGCCACTGCGGGGGATCTTGCTCATCCGACATCAGCTGCATTTGGATGGAGTGCGCTTATGTGCGTGACGGGGAGCAACGACGACGAGCCGTGGCCGGACCGAGTTGACGTTCGCGAAGCGGGAGGAAGGAGGCTTCGGCGCTCCTTCGAGCCAGGACAATCGAACAGGTGTCAGATTGGCGGGCCTACCTTCACAAGCGGACAGTCCGCGTGCTTCCGGTTTGAGCCGATTTTGTTGCAAAAGTCGGTTGAGCTGGCGGGCGAACAGTGATTCCTTCTTGTCAGGTCAGGCATTGACGGAGGTCGGCAATGATGGGGCGACTCAACGAGGACCAGGGGCAGCTTTTTTATTCGTTCAACCTCGAA
>JBCBRH010000060.1:0-13175 GCA_039819785.1 Pseudomonadota bacterium
CCGGTCACCTGTCGCTTTACCAATTGACCATTGAACCAGGAACGCCGTTTGCCAGATGGCATGCTGAGGGACGGCTGACCATTCCCGATGATGATCTGGCAGCTGCGTTTTTTGATTTAACGCATGCGATGACCGGTGAGGCGGGATTGCCGGCCTATGAGACGTCTAACCACGCGCGGCCCGGTGAAGAGAGCCGGCACAACCTGATCTACTGGCGGTATCAGCCTTACATCGGTGTGGGGCCCGGCGCGCATGGGCGATTGATGGCTGACACCGGTCAACTATTTGAGACGTCTACGGAAAAGGCGCCAGAGACCTGGGCAGACCGTGTGATGACCGCTGGACACGGGCTGGTGCAGGACGACGCGCTCGCGCCATCTCAAATGGCTGATGAAATGACGCTGATGGGCTTGCGCCTTGCCCAGGGGCTTAACCTGACGCGGCTTGAATCACTGACCGGTACGACGGTCAGAACGGGTGTCCTCGACGAATTGGAAGCGGAAGGCTTCATCAACGTCAACGAGAGGTTTGACCAGATGTCGGGAGGGCGCGCGCGCTTTGTTCGCGTCACCGACGACGGGCGGTTCATCCTGGATCGAATTGTTTTGCGGTTGGCGGATGGTTTTGTGGCACTGTCACCCTTGTGATCTGCGCGGCGTGTGGCGTGTGCGGACTTCAATCTATCTGAGTTTCAAATTTCATGCTCAAAGCAACCTATGACTGGACGATGCAACTTGCATCGCATCGCCGTGCGCCAGAAGCGCTGTTTGGGGTTTCGTTTATCGAAAGCTCATTCTTTCCGATTCCACCGGATGTGATGCTCGTCCCGATGGTGTTGGCAGAACGCGCGAAGGCCTGGTTCTTTGCGTTGGTGGCGACAGTCGGGTCCGTGGCGGGTGCGTTGCTCGGGTATGTGATCGGCTACTTTTTGTTCGAGGCGGTTGGTCAGCCGGTGTTTGCGTTTTACGGATATGCCGAGAAATTCGAGAAGTTTGCCACGACATACAATGACTATGGTGCTTGGGCGGTCTTGGTTGCCGGTGTGACGCCGTTTCCGTTCAAGGTTATTACGATCGCCAGTGGTGCGACGGCCCTCAATCTTTGGGTGTTCCTTGCGGCCAGTGTTGTTGCCCGAGGCCTTCGGTTCGGAATTGTCTGTGCCCTGTTGTACTTTTTCGGGCCGCCGATCCGTGAGTTCATCGAGAAGCGGCTTGGACTTGTGTTCACGGTGTTTATGATCTTGCTGATTGGCGGGTTTGTCGCGATCAAGTTTGTACTGTGATGGCAGCCTTTGCCTGCTTTATGAGTGTCGTGGTTTTGGACTTCGGGCAGGTTTTGGCTGTCGGAAAAGCGTTGGAGCAGAAACGTTGAGTGTGAGTGTCAAGGCGAACGCCACGGAGCCTGGCTACAAATGGGGCGGTCTGGCGCTGATCCTGTCGGCCTTGGCGATCGTGACCGCGCTGGTGTTCGAGTACATCGGATATGCGCCTTGTCAGCTCTGTCTTCAGCAGCGCTATGCCTACTACGCTGGTGTGCCGCTGCTTTTTATCGCGCTTGTTTTGCTCTCCGCTGATGAACGCAAATGGGCTGGCGTCCTGTTTTTCCTCGTATCGATTGGATTTCTCGCCAATGCCGGCCTCGGCGCATATCACGCCGGCGCTGAATGGGGCTACTGGCCCGGGCCTTCGACGTGTTCAGGCGGAGGTGGTCTTGCGCCACTGGATCTAGGGGCGGGGCTTGCCAACACCGCGCCGGTGATTCCGTGTGATCAAGCCGCAATCCGCATACTCGGCCTGTCGTTTGCCGGGTGGAATGTCATTGCTTCACTGATCATCCACATCTGTGGACTGAAGGCCGCGGCCGTCAGCATTAACAAGTCCTGACTCATTCAGACTTCAAATATTTCATAGTTATCAGTGGTTTGATGATTTTCATCTCGTTTGGCCGCATAACTTTTTCCTCCCAGACTCAGCAATCATGACACTCCGCAATGATTTTTTCTCCGGAAGGTCAAGTTCAAGCCGTTTTGTTGCCCAGATGTAACGGCTATATAGAAACATACGCGGAACAAACACGGCCAAGTCGGCCACACTAATTAATCTCCGCGCCCCCCTTCAGTAGGGAGCCTGCGTATCGGGCTCCGCGTCCCAGTAAAGCGTTGGTTGTGTCAGTTCGTGTTCTGAGTAAGTCGCGTTCGTGTGATGAGTTGTGTCCGCCAGCGTACCGGTGATCGAGCCCCCGCTCGATATTCAATTAGGACGAACCGTTTCTGAAGAGTTTGTATTTTCAGCGTTTGTAGCTGAAGCGGTTCGTCTTTGTACCCAGCGTTTGTATTCAGATTCGGTCAGCCTGCGTTATGGGCTTTGTTGGTTTGCTTTGGTTAGTTGCGCGTTTGTTGAGTGCGTTTTTTGTTTTGCGTTTTTCGAGTTCTGTTTGCGTTGGTGATCCCAGGTGCAGCTTATGGCTGGCGTTTATTGAAGATTAAGTCGCGTGAGGCGTGAAGCGTATGATGAAAGATAGTGAAATGGCGTGGTGTGGTCTGGATGAAGCGATGAAAAGCGTCATCTCCGGGCTTCAAGTGACCCCGAAGGTTGAGCGATTCCCGTCCCGGACGGCTCAAAAAACCCGTGTAACCTATCCTGTTAGGAAGGCCGCGTAGCACATCAATTCAGGGATGCAGCCCCGTTGCGCGGTTCGCGCCGGCTGCATGCCAAACAGTCGGTGGGTGTGCTCGGTTGGTGAGGCCCTCTCACATGAGCGTCCGTGTTTCAGGGTTATGCGTCTCGGTGTTCATTCACTGAGTTCACCCACCACTTCAAACGTTGCGTTGTGTTTTGTTTCTGATTTTGTTTCTGCGTTGTTTGGTTCGGTTGCATTGTGTCGCTTGCGTTGATCCGTGTGTTTGGAGTTGGCCTCGGTATTGGCCGTTTTCGTTTTGCGTCTGCGTAAACAGTAAAAGCGTTGTTGGCCATTTGAATTCTCGGTTTTTTATCCGAAACCATTTGAATGGCGCAGTTCAATTAAGAGACTTGTTGGAGGCTGGGACTATGACAAACGACAAAGCACCTGCACACATCAACCCTGCTCAATGGGCACAAGCCTTAGGCTTTGCCAGGCAAGCGGGTGCGCGCGTTTTTCGTGATGGTGGATCGGCTCGGGATGCTGTGATCGCATTCGGTGTCACCGAGCATGTCGCCCCGGGTGATTGGGATCGCGCCGTCAACCTGATAGCCGAAGTGATGTGCTCCGCGCCGGTTGCACGGGCGGCCTAAAGCTTTCGATTGTTGAGCGGTTCGTTCCGGTTTCGGCTCGCCGATTTGGTGGTGCGTCTTGCGACGCACCAGAGTGCGCGGCCGGTTATCACGGTTCGAGTTCGGAATCCCAATAGAGGTAGTCCAACCAGCTTTCGTGCAGGAAGTTTGGCGGGAAGGCCCTGCCGTTTCGATGCAGTTCGAAAACAGTGGGCCGGTACGGGCGCTGGTCTGGAACCATGCCTATGACCTCGGCGATCTGGCTGCCTTTTGCCAGATTGCAGGGGGCGCATGCAGTCACGACGTTGTCCCATCTGGTCAGTCCGCCGCGCGCACGCGGGACAAGATGGTCGAACGTGAGGTCTTCCCGAGAACCGCAGTATTGGCACGTAAACCTGTCGCGCAAGAACACGTTAAACCGTGTGAACGCTGGGTAAAGTGCTGGTTTTACATAGGATTTGAGAGAGACGACACTCGGCAGCTGCATCTCGAATGTCGGGCTGCGCACAGCACGATCGTACTCTGAGACAATATTCACTCGATCGAGGAACACTGCCTTGACAGCCTCCTGCCAGCTCCAGAGCGAGAGCGGATAATAGCTCAAAGGTCTGAAGTCAGCATTTAATACCAGGGCCGGAAAGGCATCCGGCATTTTGGTATGAGCGTTCACGTCACTGTTTCCTAGCGGTTACCCCAGCCGAATCAGTCGGTCACATCTCAAGCGCAGTCGGGATACTAACCACACGTGACACCTCTGTGAAGGTTCGTGCGACGGTTGGGAAACGGTGGGGACAACTTGCGTCCTGCGTGCATGTAATGGCTTACCGCGTTAACTGAGCGGTTTTCTCCGATCCGTCGCATAGTACGACCACAGCAGGCAGGCCGCGACGGTGCGTTGGGGGCGCCAGCGATTGGCAATTTCCAATAGCTCTGTCGATGTGGGTCGACTTTCAAGTGTGAACGCGCGTCTGGCGGCTTCCTGAAGGGCCATGTCGCCGGGGGCGAATGCGTCTGCGCGGCCAAGACAAAACATTTCGTAGATGTCGACTGTCCATGGGCCGATGCCCTTTTGCTGCAAAAGACTGGCGCGAAACGTCTCCAGTGCGTCTTCGGGCGGCTTGGTTAGGGACATCGTGTCATGGAGCACTGCTTTGGCAAGGTTTCTCAGTGTTTCAATTTTCGCGCGTGAGAGTCCAGCTTTTTTGAGGCTCTCAGTCGAGGTTGCGAGAAAGGTCTCAGGTTGCAGGTCAGGGCAGATGTCTTGCAGGCGCCCATAGATCGCCTTGGCGCTTGCAATGGATAGCTGTTGGCCGACGACGATGCGGGCAAGGCCTTTAAACCCCGACGCATAACGTCTTAGAGGCGGGTCACCTGCAATCTCGTGGACGTGGCACATCGTCGTGCATCTGGTTTTCAGATATGCAACGGCTTGTTTGACGTGTGCGGCAGTCGCTATCGTTGTTGGCTGTTTCATCTTCGGATTGTGTTGGACCGTTGACCTATGCCGGATACCGCTCCGCAGCCCCGACCTGTTTTTCGATTTGCGCCAAGCCCCAATGGTTATCTGCATCTGGGGCATGCGCTTGGCGCACTAACCTGCGCGCGCATGGCAGACGCAGCTGACGGGCGTTTTCTCATCCGGATTGAAGACATCGATATTGCCCGCTGTCGACCGGATTTCGAACGCGCGATGTTGGAAGATCTCGCCTGGCTCGGTCTCGTCTGGGAAGAGCCGACGCTTCGTCAAAGTGAGCGGTTTGACGTTTATCGCGCGGCTGCCAAACGGCTTGAGGATGCAGGATTGTTGTACCCGTGTTTTGCCAGCCGCAGGGAAATTGCCCTTTCCGAACGTGGTGCTGGGTCACGTCAAAGTGCGGCGCTCGATCCGGATGGGGCGTTGATTTACACCGGACTGCACAAGGAATTGTCGACATCCGAGATTGCAGCATTGCGCGCAACGGGGCGCGTCCCCGCTATGCGCCTCGATATGGATGCGGCCATTGCACGGCTCAAGGCAGCGACCGGGTCTTCGACTTTGCAATTCATCGAGATTGACGCCGATGGAACCCGGCATGAGCGTGTGGCCGAGCCATTGCGTTGGGGGGATGCGGTTATCCAACGCAAGGACGTCCCGACGAGCTATCACTTGAGCGTAGTGGTTGATGATGCGTTCCAAGGCGTGACCCATGTGGTCCGGGGACGTGATCTACTGGCTGCCACGGATCTGCAGCGACTGCTCCAGTGGCTGCTGGGTTTTGATGCGCCGGTTTACCATCATCATCGCGTCATCCTTGATCCGTTGGGCCGAAAACTCTCAAAGAGTGTGGGGTCGAAATCGCTGCGAAAACTGCGGGACGATGGCATGACGGCAGCCGACGTGCGCAAACGTCTGGGGTTTTAACGGTCGGGGGCTTGGTCACCTTTTGGGTCGCTTTCGGGGCCGTTTGTTGAGGCTCTACGGCTTTTTTGAACAGTCGGCTGGCCATTTGGTTGCGTTGCAATAGAACGTGGGCGACGTATCCTGTCTGTTGTTTCGGGGCGTTTGTATGAGGACGTGGTGGCGTGAAGAAACCGCGCAGGAAAGGGCCGACGCGGTCTGGCCGGCGGCGCGGGTCGCATCGTGCCAGGACCGTTTGGTCTGAGCGTTGCGATGTTGTCGATTTTCGCGGCCCGGACCTTCGATCGGGTCACGGGCGTGCACCGGTGTATCGCAACCAGGCCGGCTCTGTTGATCGTTCTCAGGTGCGTGGTTTCGTACGGTCTCAGACGACTGGTACCCTTCGGTCTCATACGACTGGTTCCCTTCGGTCTCGGCCGACCGGTGTTTCCAAATTTCTTGACCGCGTAACGCTGCGGGGCCCCTCCGCGGTTCGCATTTTTGCTTTGACGATGTCGTGTGTCGTGGCAACCGCCTTCGTCCTGGCCGGCATGTTCCAGCTCGAGCGTGGGTTTGCGATCATGCGGCTGGGCGTCGAACCTGTGGCCGCTCGGGAAACGCCACCTCAGGTGTTGCTTACCTCCGTATCTGACATGCCATTTCAATTGGGACCGTCGTTGATGGGGCCGGTTGGGAGGCGACTGCGTCTCCCGGTTCTGCCTGATATCTCAGCTGTCCGACCTGCGGATCGCCTGGCTGCCGATGTTCCAAACACGCAGCCGTTGAACCATGCTGTGCGTTTTGTGGCGCCGTTGTCCGGCGAAGCCAGTCTTGATCGCGACATGCGTTTACTTGTGGCTGTGGCGGATGCGGAAGTTCCTTTGGGTCGTCCCCTGGTCCCTCTGGAGCCGCGTGCCCGTGGTCCAACTGATGCCGCGTTGAAGGCCGTTGATGTGTCGTCTGGGTATGAGACCGCGCTTCTCGTTTCGCATGATGTGCGATCGGGCGTCAGGCCCCATCATCATGCCCGGTCATGCTTTGCGGGCGAAAGCGAGAGCGTTGATCTGGCGCGGTCACCACAGTCGACTTGGGCTTTGTCAAATGGTGGCGGGCGTGGTGTCGTCGGCCATGATGGTTTGCTTGAAGCTGAAGCTGAAGCCGATAGTGACGCGTTCGGGATTGCGCTTGTTCGCGCAGCGAAACGGCAAATGCGGCGCATGACCGTTTACACTGACGCCTATTTCCAAATTCCATTTCCCAACGGGGATATTCCAGCTCTTTACGGAGTTTGTTCGGACGTCGTGGTCCGGGCCTATCGCCATCTTGGCATCGATTTGCAGGAACGGGTCTCCGCCGCAGGCCTCTCCAGAGGTTTGCGATCCATTGCGCATCGTCGGACATCGGTTCTGCGGCGGTTGTTCAACAGGGAGGGCGCGAGCCTGCCGGTTACCGAATTCGGAGAGAATTTCAGACCGGGAGATATCGTGACGTATGACCGGCCGCAAAACGCGGGTTCGCGGTTTCATATCGCCATTGTGAGTGATGAAATCGGGCCGTCCGGCGATCCGATGATCGTGCACAATCGTGGTTGGGGTGTTCAGGAAGAAGACGCGCTGTTCGTTGATACGATTACGGGGCACTACCGTTATCGCGGGCCCGGGCCTAGCAGTGCGCCCCGTGTTCTGGTGTCCGAGAGGGACGGTTTCTCGCCCTCGCTTGGCGTGCAGAGGTCGCGTGTCGGTGGAGAGTTTGGTTCTGCAGACGGGCGGCGCGCGACGGTTCCGCTTCCGGCCCGGCGTGCTGCGTCGCTCGCGGGGAAGCCATTGGGGTCTTAGAGCCTGTTTGCTTATCGTGGACCAGCAAAGCAGGCTCTAAGCTTTTGATTTGGAGCATGTTCCGGGCGGAAAACCGCGTACACTTTTCCTGAGCATGCTCGAGAGCTCCTCGGGCGAGGCATGGGTGTCGGTCGGCTGGCTGAATTTGAACCCGGCTATGCTCTGGTGGGGGATCGCGGCTTCGAATGCACTCCCTCGGCAGTTGCTGCATTATCAAGCCAGCACTTTCTACAAATCATTGAAAATGAATGCGCGAGTGTCCATGTCCTGGTCCCAGTGTTGAGTCATGCTTCTTTCATGTGGTGTGAGGTTAACTCAGCCGTGCGCTCAAGCTTTCTCGAAGGGACGTCGGACTATGCATCTCAAAACCATCATGTTCGCCCTTGCGTTGTTTTGGCCCGTGTCTGTAGCGGCTATGACCAACGCTGAAGCGCGAACAAAATCTGATGGACAAGAGAGTGCTGCGCCGGGGGAAGAGCAACCAGCTTTCGGGCAGCGGCTCGTGGATGCGGCGCGCGCGCAGTCAACGGCCCTTGTGATTTATGACCCCTCCTACCGCAAGATCGAGTACCCCATGGGGGATGTGCCCTGGTACACGGGTGTGTGTACGGACGTTGTCGTTCGGGCCTACCGCACGCTCGGGATTGACCTGCAGCCGCTCGTCCATAAGGCCCGCGTCGGGTCGGGTGATCGCAATATCGATCATCGGCGCGTGTTGGTTTTGAAAAAGTTCTTCAAGCGGAAAGGTATTTCTCTCCCGATTTCTAAAAATGGGGATGATTATCTGCCAGGCGATCTCGTGACGTATTATGTTCCCGACGGGACGTTTTCGAAGACGCATATCGCGATTGTTTCGGACAGAAAGACATGGGCAGGCACGCCAATGGTTGTGCACAATCGCGGTTTTGGCGTGCAGGAAGAAGACTGGCTGTTTGCTGCGAAAATCACCGGTCATTTCCGATATGAAGGGCGCTCGAATATCAAGGGGTACGCAGGAAAGTGATTCGCCAGCAATTGCGATGTGACGCGTATTTCCTACAAATGGTTCGGCGAAACTGTTGTTTTCGAGCCGTCTTAAGGTATTAAAAGGCCTCTATTTGTCTCATTTTGAGAGGCATTATAGAAATTCTTTATTATTTTCCTCGATTTTTCCGTTGGTTCATATGACCCTTTGTTTGAAGGGCGGAGCAAACCTGTGGAGAGATCGACGATGGAATTCCCAAGTATTCCCAATGTCATGACGACCCTGACATCGGATTTCGCAATTGTTGTGATGATCTCCATGTCCCTGGCGGCAATGATCTCGCGCCGATATACTCTTGCGGCGTCAAAGAAAAAGCCGCTGCGTTTCGCCGCGGATACCAAACGGGGCTTCAGGCAATCGAAGCGTGATGGTCTGAGTGGGCATTTGGTGGTTTCTGGGTTTCAAAGACTTGGAGGGCGCGGGCGCACAGCTCTTACGGGCTCATATGGCGGCTCAAAGCGTATCAAGCCGAAAGGCTCTTTGGAACGTCAATGGAATTTGGCCAGCAAGGGACGTATTCCATCGCAGCGGGAATTAGCGGCGAACCGCATTGAGCGGCCGGTCGACGTATCTTCGGTGCGCCTGTCTATTCAGCAGCAGTTCGAAAAGTTGGCGGATTTCCTGGGCGGGAATATCAATGCGGCCAAGAATGCCGAGCGGCTTCATGATTTGGCCGGGCGGCAATTGGATGCTGTTGATTATGCGCTGATCAACCTGCGAGATGAGCTGTCATCGGTCATTACGAAGAGCAAAATTGCGGAGGCCGCGTTGATTTCAACGGCGCGTGGCGAACCTTTGCGGGCCGCAGGACAGCATCGGCGTCTGGCTTCTGATCGTGGTCCGGCACGGAGCCGCATCGGCGGCTATGGCGTCCACGGCGGAACCAAGCGCGGGCGCAAGGATATCGCTGCGGCTTAAGCGAGGGGCTCGTTCGCGCGTCGACGTCTTGGGCGTCACAGTGAGCGTCACAGCCCGACGCCAACCAGGGTAATAATCGTCGACGCTGTCAGGAGGCTGAGCAGTGTTCCCAACGCAACGGCACCGCTGGATGAGGCCGGGGCTGTGTTGTGGCGCACAGCAAACAGGTAGGCATTCGCCCCGGTTGGCATAGCCGCCAGTATGGTGACGACACCGGTCGTGACGGGAGGCAATGCGAAAACGTAAGTGGCCAGCAGCCACGCAGCAATCGGCATGAATACGAGCTTCAGGCTGGTGATGGTCGCCAGAGTGAGCACCTGACCTGCGATCTGGAACTGTTTTAGCGACAACCCAAGCGCGATTAGGGCAGCCGGGATACCCGCCTGCGCCAAGAGCCTGGCGATTTCGTCTGGTGGGCCTTCCAATGGAACGCCGGTGAGGCGCCAGATCAGGCCTGCGGTTATGCCCAGAACAATCGGGTTGTGTCCCAGCTGGCGATACAGGGTCTGCAATAGGGGCTCTCGATCTGAAGCGCCGGCTTCTTCGCTCGCGGTCTGCTGCAGGGTCGCGGTGAGCCAAAGTGTCGGCGCATGGATGGCCAGCACCAACGCTATGGTCGGCTTTGCAATATCTCCGAATGTTGCGACCGACAGCGGCAGGCCAAGCATCACGGTATTGCCGAACGCCGATGACATGGAGATGGCAGGTGCATCCCGGCTCGGTCGGCGGAGTAGAAGCGCTGTCAGTATGGTGGCCAGCGCCCATGTCAGACCGGCAGCTATAAAAAACGAGCCCCAGACGCCAGTAAAATCGGACTGGGAGAAGTCTGCTTTGACGATGGTTCTGAACAAGAGGGCAGGGATGGCCAGGATGAAGGTGAAATCTGCAATGCCCTGGCCTGTTGCTTCAGAGAGGATTCCGAAACGCCCCGACAAATAGCCGATCAGGATGAGGCCGAAAATCGGCGCGATGATCGTGAGGCTCAGAAGCATGGATGTGGGTTGGACCTCTTCCGATGGGTTTTTGCTGCTTTTTTGATCCCGGCAGTTGTTCGGTTATGGCTTGCCGGGTGAGTCAGGTCTGCCGGTTGGACCATGCGACCTCCGTCAGGGTCTCGCTGCAAGAGATAAGGTCAGATTGTACTCCCGTTGGGGCATTTGTCTCCTTTGGCCGATATCTCCCCTGGCTGATGCTTTAAGCATAGGGTCTCCGCGCGGCTGCGGAAGGCACCTGGAACGCCAGGACGCTGGAAAACCAGAACTTTAGGCTGAATGCGCCTTAGTCTCGATTGCATCCCAGATCATGGCTGCAACATCTGGCCCGCCCAGATCAGCGATATGGCGGATGCCGGTTGGCGATGTCACGTTGATCTCCGTCAGGTAAGCCCCAATGACATCAATGCCTGTGAACAGCAGTCCGCGTTCTTTCAGATGTGGCCCGAGCCTTGCGCAGATTTCGAGGTCCCGCTCGGTCAGATCAACTGCGGCCGCGCGACCACCGACGTGCAGGTTTGACCGTGTTTCGCCCGCTGGTGGGACACGGTTCACGACGCCGGCCACCTCGCCGTCGACGAGAATGATCCGTTTGTCGCCATCGCTTACTTCGGGGCGAAATTCCTGCACCATAAATGGTTCACGAAACACCTGCTGAAACAATTCGACAAGGGAGGCGAGGTTGCTGTCATCCGGTTTCATGCGAAAGACTGAAGCGCCACCGTTTCCGTACAGTGGCTTGATGATGATATCGCCGTGCTGCCTCTGAAATGCGCGCACATCATCGAGTTGGCGGGTGACGAGGCTTGCTGGCATCAAATCCTGAAAATCCAGAACGAACAGTTTTTCAGGCGCGTTCCGGACGTGTGCTGGATCGTTTACAACGAGTGTCTTGGGGTGGACGCGTTCCAGTAGGTGCGTTGTTGTGATGTACGCCATGTCAAATGGCGGGTCCTGCCGCAAGAGCACGACATCCCAATCGGCAAGGTTTTCTCCCCGCCGGTTCGATAATTCGAAATGGGCACCGGGCTTGTCGGTAACGGTCAAACCCTCACCGGTTGCCATGAGTTTTTCACCGAGCAGCGCCAGGTTTTCCGGTGTGTAGTGGAACAACCGGTGACCGCGCTTTTGGCCTTCAAGAAGCAAGGCAAACGTGGAATCGCCTGCAATGTCGACGTTGGCGATGTGGTCCATCTGACAGGCGACGTTCAAGGCCATGGTGTCGCGTCCTGAGGTTCGTGAGTGAAGCTTTGGGGCATGGTTTGAGGCGCGTTGGATTGCCGGTGGCGCTTTCGATTACAACACCCGCCGCCACACTCAAAGCCCGTTGACGATGTGATGGGGTAGCCGCCAGGGAAGAACAAAGATGAGATCGAATGTTATCTCATGTTCATGGAACTGCGGTTTGTCGTTGAGCCAGGATGTTGCGGCCCGTTTGATCCGCTGGCGTTGTTTGTTCGAAACTGATGCCTCGGCGGCGGCCATCGAGCGGCGTGCTTTGACCTCGATAAAACTGATCCGCTGGCCACGAACGGCAATCAGATCGATCTCGCCGAACGGCGTTCGCGCTCTTTGTGCGATCAGGCGATAACCTTTTGCCAACAGAACGACGCATACCGCACGTTCGGCCCATAGGCCCCTCCGGTACCTTTTTTGCCGGGCCTGACGGTCCGAGATGCTGCTCTCGCTCTGGCCGTTTCCCTTGGTCTTCAATGTGCCTACCCGGTCAAAAAGGCTTTGGGACTAGAGCATGTTCAGGAAAAGTGTACGCGGTTTTCCGCCCGGAACATGCTCCAGATTAAGAGCTTAGAGCCTGCTTTGCTGGTCCACGAAAAGCAAACAGGCTCTAGGAGCGCTCCAGTGACAGTGCTAACCGATAGACTCGGTTTTTCGGCAAATTCATCTCATCCATAACCAATCGTGTGGCGTCTCTCACGGTGTGGTCACGGAGCGCATGCTGCAGCCTCGCCAAAATCTGGTCATCGCTCACCTCTGCCTCTTCGCCCGGCGGACCCACGACGATGACACACTCGCCACGCACATCACGGGCATCGAATGTCTGGGCAAGCTTTGCCAGACTGCCGCGCACGACCTCTTCATATTGCTTGGTGAGTTCACGGACCACCGCGGCATCGCGCGGCCCAAGGACGTGGGCCAGATCGTGCAGGCTGGCTTTGACCCGGCTTGGCGCTTCGTAAAATACGAGCGTGGCATCAAGGGTAGAGACCTGTGCGGCGCGCTTTATCCGTGCTGCGGACTTGTTGGGAAGAAAGCCCAGGAAGCAGAATGCATCCGATGGCAGGCCCGAACTGGTCAGTGCCGGCATAACCGCAGTGGGGCCCGGCAGGCTTATGACCGGATATCCAGCTTCCAGGACGTCGCGCACCAGTTTGTACCCTGGGTCAGAAATCAGGGGCGTGCCAGCATCGCTGATCAGGGCGACGGCCTGACCATCCTTGATCAGACCTAGGATAATCTCGCGTTGTTCAGGTGAGGAATGGTCGTGATAGGGGCGGACGCGCGTGCCAATTCTGTAGTGCTGCAGAAGCCGGGCGCTGTGCCGGGTGTCTTCGGCGCATATCTGATCGGCCTGAAGCAGGACGGATAATGCCCTTAGCGTGATGTCAGACAAATTGCCGATTGGTGTTGCGACGAGGTAAAGCCCCGGTTCCAAACCGCGTGCCCGCAAGACTTCGAGCTGCGCTGAGATGGCCTCCGTCATTTTGGCCTGAATGTCAGCCCCTATTGTCGCCACGAAGCTTTATCCCTTGATCTCAA
>JBCBRH010000061.1:0-12929 GCA_039819785.1 Pseudomonadota bacterium
CGTTTGCGGGCATGCGCAAGGCAGGCCAGCTGGCCGCTTCCGCCCTTGATATGCTGACCGCGTATGTCGAGCCCGGCGTAACGACCGAGACGCTGGATGATCTGATCCTGGACTTTGCGATCGCGAACAACGCAGTCCCGGCCCCTTTGAATTATCGTGGTTTTTCAAAGGCCATTTGTACATCTGTCAACCACGTGGTGTGCCATGGCATCCCCGGCCCCAAACCTTTGCGGGACGGAGACATCGTCAACATCGACGTGACCTTGATCGTGGACGGTTGGCACGGCGACACAAGCCGCATGTACGCAGTTGGTAAACCCAGCCGCCGCGCAGAGCGCCTGATTGAAGTCACCTATGAGGCGCTGATGCGCGGGATTGCAGCTGTAAAGCCGGGCAACTCCACAGGTGACATCGGGGCAGCGATCCAAAAATATGCCGAAGGCGAGCGCTGTTCGATCGTGCGCGATTTCTGTGGCCACGGCCTGGGTCGCGTCTTCCACGATCGCCCAAACATTCTGCATTACGGAGATCCCGGCACCGGACATGTGCTCGAACCGGGCATGTTTTTCACAATCGAACCCATGATCAACTTGGGCAAACCCACCGTGAAGGTGCTTCCCGACGGATGGACGGCTGTCACCCGCGACCGGCAGCTTTCGGCTCAGTTTGAGCACACGGTTGGCGTCACGACAGACGGCTGCGAAGTCTTCACGCTCTCGCCGAAAGGTTTCCACAAGCCACCTTACGCCATCTGACGGTTGAACCTGTCGTGATCGTCAGCATGTCGATTGGCCTTGCGTGCGCAAGGAACGGAAGGCACGCAATGATGCATCAGCCATCGCTCCCGCAGCTTAGCGCAACCGGGAGCCACCTCGTGGGAACCGGGAACCCCGATGCCACAAAGACCTAAAGATGACACGAAAGCTGAGGTCCCCACGTCGGAACTGGGCGAAGCGCGAGCACAGACCGACTTTGCCTTCACGGAGATTACCAATAAGCCGACGCTGAAAAAGCCTTTTCCGGCCCCGAACAGCAAACGGCCGCCAAAGGCAAAGTCGCACCCGTCGTCAGACGAGTCCGCCTCACCCTTCGCAGACATGTCAGTTGCTGGACAAGCCATCGGCGAAAATGGCAACGCGGTTGAGACCAAAATCAGCAGCGGCGCGACAACACAGACCAAACCGCCCAAGCCGCATTACCACGGCCACCGCCAACGCCTGCGGAGCCGCTTTATGGAAGGTGGACAGGACGCACTCCCAGATTATGAGCTTCTCGAACTGGTCCTGTTTGCAGCCTTCAGGCAAGGGGACACGAAACCAATCGCCAAAGAGCTGTTGGCCAAATTCAAAAGCTTCGCGGGCGTTATCAATGCCCCGCCCGAACGGCTACTGGAAGTCAAAGGCATCGGCGATGCCGCCATTTCGCACTTGAAAATCATACAAGCCGCCGCTTTGCGGGTAACCAAAACAGAGATAACGGATAAACCGCTCCTGACATCCTGGTCTCAGGTTTTGGATTACATTCGAGCCGCGCAGGCATACGAGAACGCGGAAGTCTTCCGCATTTTGTTTCTCGACAAAAAGAACCGCCTTATAGCCGATGAAGTGCAAGGCCGCGGCACGGTAGATCACACCCCCGTTTACATCCGCGAAGTGGTCAAGCGCGCGCTCGATCTTTCAGCCACCGCGATGATCCTGGTGCACAATCACCCCTCGGGTGACCCAACCCCATCGCAAACCGACATCGATATGACCAAGATGATTATGTCCGCCGGAAAGCCTCTCGGAGTTGTCATACACGATCACGTTATCGTCGGCCGTGAGGGTCATTTCAGCATGCGCTCACAAGGCCTGCTCTAATAAAGGGCGTCCTTGTTCCGAACTACCGAATTAAGACCTCTCGTCACAGTGTTCCTTAGGTGATTTGAGCTAGGCGTGCTGGTCTGGCAATGTGACCAGCGATGAAAAACACATATCCACACAAAATGCCGGCCAGCCGATGATCCCGCCGTTCCTCAAAAGTTCGAAGCAATCGTGGCGCGCGTTGAGCCGAAAGGCCCCGGCACGAGCTGGCGACCTGGCGTACCAACGGTTCAGCACACCGCTGCTGTCTGAGCGGCGAACGGATGACCACGCGGTCCTCGTTGAGCGCGCGCGCCGACACTTGCGGAACGCTGAACACCGGATGCTGAAGACCTGTGAAGGGTGGGTGCGCACCTATACGTTCGAACCGCTCGTACGCGCATCAGCGTCGTGCGCATGCCCTTTGGATGATGACCACAGCCTAAATCACGGCACAGATAAGCCCGGTCAGTTTAGGGGCGCGGAGCCCAAAACAGTCATTCTGATCCATGGCTGGACCAGCGAAGCCTCTTTCATGTCGGCCATCGCAGAATCGCTGCGTCGTGCAGGCTTTCGCGTTGTGCTCTTCGATATGCCGGCCCATGGCCTTAGCCCCGGGACACACACGAACATTATCGTCTGCACCCGCGTCCTGATCGACGTGATCGACGCACTTGGCCCCGTCGACTATGCCGTGTCCCATTCCATGGGCGGGCTTGCGGCGCTGCTAGCGGCAGGCGGTGACAAGCCCTACAAACGCGCCTGCATACTTGATGGCTACGTTTTTATCTCCACGCCAAACGATTTCCGCGACGTGACGCGGGAATTTGCGGATGGTCTGGGCCTCACACCGGCCGCCAGACGCCACTATGAACGCCATCTGGAGCGTGTCGCACACCAAGATCTGAGCAAACTATCAAGCGCGAATTATTTGAATATGATCGACCGCCCGGCCTTGATGATCCACTCGCGCGATGATGATGAGATTCGTGTCACAAATGCTGAACAGGTCGTCGCCGCCTGCCCGAAAGCAGAGTTTAAGCCCGTCGATGGCGTCGGACATCGGCGCATTCTGTACGCCTCCGACGTCACGCGTGAAGCCACGAAGTTCCTATCGAGGTTATCGGCAGCTCAGGAGCCCGCGACGCACGTCAAGTCAACCGTCAACGCCACGAAGACGGTTATGCCGTCGGCGGGTCAGCACGTCAGTGAACGCCTCTGACCTAGAGCATGTTCAGGAAAAGTGTATGCGGTTTTCCGCCCGGAACATGCTCCAAATCAAGAACTGAGAGCTTGCTTTGCGAGTGCACGAAAAGCAAACAGGCTCAGAGAGTGCCGTGGGTGTAATGGTTCAATAATCGCAACGCGACCGGGAGGCAGGTGCAGATACCTCAACGCGTGCAGCCGCGTCAGCGGTCATACGTAAAGCGATATGTAATGCCAAGCCCACCGAATAACTGATCCTCGGCCTCGACAACTTGCGCATCACCAGCATCGCCGACCAGGCGGCTGTATTTGCCCATCAGCTTCAGCGTCCAGCGATCATCGAGCGGAACGTCGGCGTTCAAACCGACATAAACGTTCTTGATGCCGGCATCGACATCTTCAGCGCGCAGCCCGACCACGGATGATGCAGCCTGTGTATCCGTGATGCCGAAGTAAGTTTCCTGATACTCAGAGCTGGCCCAGATCGCGCCCACTGTGCCGCGCATTTTGATGCCATACGGCGCCATGAAGTTAGATTCAGCACCGAAATCGACGACGCCCCCGGTGTCATATCCGGTGACTTGATGCTGGTAGGAGACAAAGCCGCGTAGGGGATCAAATCCATAAGACGCGAATCCACCCAAGACGAGACCGCCATCAATATCGCCAAGACCGCGAAGTAGATCGCCATCGTCCTCATCGCGGCCAAAACGCCACCCTGCCACCGGCCCGGCTTCAAACCCGCCGAACTTCAGAACACGGAAGCGAACATCCGAGATGCCTCGGAACTGAACGAACCCGTTTGACGACAGGCCCTTAGCAGGCGCGATGAAAGGCGCACCAATCACGCGGTATTCGTCTGAACCCTCATATTCTGGGGCAACCATGACGAACCCACCGCCCTGCAATTCAAGCGGTCCGGACCCAAACAGGCTGCCGTCCGCTTTCGACGGCCCTGCGCCGAGCGCCACAATCGACCCGAAGGTAATGGCGCTGAAAACCGTTAAGGTTGTAGGTCTGGTCATGAATGGGCCCGCTGCTTTGCTGATCGCATGACAAATACGCTGATCTCATGTCTCAAGTATTGCTGCACGTTCGGTTTTCACCCCTCACCAGCGTCGTTGCATCTGCGAAGTTGCCAATGCGCAACAACAAGCGGGGGCAAGCCCCATGAATCCTGCAGGAAAAAAGGGCGATCAGCTCCGGTCGGCGACCAATCGCTCGCCAAGTTGTACCAGGCCATACACACCCATGCGCTCAAACTCATGTGTAGCTGCATTGACCTACGGATCGCGCAAGACCATTTTCTGGTTAAACCAAAATCCACTGTCCGCTATCCACCCCAAGCGACCCGCCACGCCGCACCTCGCGTCCGACAGCGAATGCAACGGAAAGACCGACGAAATGTCTGACAAAGCCACCACAAAACATGCCCCTGTCCTGATCCTGGGTTCGGGACCGGCAGGCTACACCGCCGCAGTTTATGCGGCCCGTGCCATGTTAAAACCCATCCTCATTCAAGGCATCCAGCCCGGCGGCCAGCTGACCATCACTACGGACGTCGAAAACTACCCAGGCTTTGCTGACGCCATCCAGGGACCTTGGTTGATGGAGCAAATGAAGGACCAAGCCAGAAACGTCGGCACCGACATCGTCTTCGACCATGTCAACGATGTCGATCTTTCGAGCCGCCCTTACCGCCTGACCTGTGAATCCGGAGATGTTTACACCGGCGATACCTTGATCATCGCAACCGGAGCTCAGGCCCGCTGGCTCGGCCTCCCGACCGAAGAGGCCTTCAAAGGCTTCGGCGTCTCAGCCTGCGCGACCTGTGACGGCTTCTTCTACCGTGAGAAAGAGGTCATGGTCATTGGCGGCGGGAACACAGCCGTCGAAGAAGCCCTGTTCCTCACCAACTTCGCAAAACGGGTCAAAGTCGTGCACCGCAGGGACAGCTTCCGGGCTGAAAAAATCCTCCAGGACCGCCTCTTCAAGAACCCCAAAGTGGAAGTCATCTGGGACAGTGTGATTGAAGAAATCACCGGCGAGGTCGATCCTAAATCGGTCACGGGCGTCCGTCTGAAAAACATCAAAACCAACGAGATCACCGAACACGCAGTCGACGGAATTTTCATCGCCATCGGACACGCCCCAGCGACCAGTCTGTTCAAGGATAAGCTCGAGATGAAACCCTCGGGCTATCTGATCACAGCTCCGGATTCGACCGCGACATCCATCCCGGGCGTCTTCGCAGCTGGTGACGTCACCGACGATATCTATCGCCAGGCCGTCACCGCAGCTGGCATGGGGTGCATGGCAGCGCTGGAAGCTGAAAAATTCATCGCCGAGCATGAGGCCCTAGCGGAAGCCGCCGAATAGCAAAGGCCGGTAACAGCCGAAAAACACTCGAAAGCGGCAGCTTGTAAGGATAATCCGGCCAGTTCATCCAGTCTGAGCATGAAACGTCGCCGCAAATCTTGGCGCGTTCGCAACGAAAGTCTCGGCGGCAAACCCCGTTTCCGCATCGACCACACGCATCGGCAAATGGTAGGACACTCCGACCGATAACTTGGACCAGCGCGCGACCGCCGACTGGTCGGTCCGCGAGCTGGTGCCCATCAGCCGGAAAGTCATGCGCCATGGACTGGGACAAGCTGCGCATCTTCCACGCCGCTGCGCAGGCAGGAAGCTTCACCCACGCCGGCGACATCCTGCACCTGTCTCAATCTGCCATCAGCCGACAGGTCTCCGCACTTGAAAAAGATCTGAGCACGCCGCTGTTCCACAGGCATGCCCGCGGCCTCGCCCTGACCGAACAAGGTGAACTGCTGTTCGACACTGTCGATGACGTCATGAACAAGCTGCACACCGTTGAAATGCTTCTCGCCGACAGCAAGGACCGCCCAACCGGCGATCTAAAGATCACCGCCCCCGTCGGCCTTGGCACCACATGGCTGACGCCTCGACTGCGCGAGTTCCTTGATCTTCATCCAGACATTCGCATTGAACTGATCCTGAATGACGAACAGATTGATATCGCCATGCGAGCAGCCGATGTCGCGATCTGGCTGCAGGAACCGGAGCAATCTGACCTTATCCGCCGACGGTTGTTTTCCATGGTCGTCCATCCGTTTGCCTCCGCCAGTTATGTTCGGCGCAACGGAGCACCACAGACGATCGCGGACCTAAAATCCCATCGCATCGTGTCCTACGCCGGTCTCCCGGCCCAGCATTTGTCTGCCATCACCTGGCTTGAAAACATCGACAATTCAGAAGGCAACGTCCCAGCACCCATTTTTCGCGTGAATTCGGTCGTCGCTATGAAAGAGGCGATCCGTTCAGGCATCGGGATCGGAATGCTGCCGGACTATTTGGCCGATGGCGAAGGAGAACTCCTACCCGTCCTCAAAACCGTCGAACCCCCGACACTACCGATTTTATATGTGTATCCAGCCGAGCTGAAGGCGTCGAAAAAAGTCCAATTGCTGAGGGATTTTCTGGTGTCGAAAGCCCGCTCGTGGCGGCACTGACGGGGCTCGCTGGACCTTCCGTCACCTGAAGATGCAGGCGTCAAAATGCCTACAAATAGGCGTCCGCCGACGACACCATAGCACCAAAGTCTAATGCAACGTTATATCAGGATACGCTACGTAGGGCGTAGATCGAAGTATGGGTGTGTCGCTTCACTTGGCTATTTGCCACCGCCAATTGAAATGAAACATCCAACGGATCACTCACCCGGGCCTTGTGCCCGGGTTTTTCTTTGCCAAAGCCGCATTTCGCAGCCGAAAAGCACGGCTCAACTCAGCAGGCCGGCACCCAAACAACCCCTCCGGTTTCCACCGCCGACCTAAACGGAGAATGCAGCCCTTTGCGTTCCCGTCGACAATCGCTATTTAACAATCCTGAAACGCTTGGCGCAGACCTTGGCCACGCGAACCCATCCATTAAAAAACCTGACTGCGGAACCTTTGCCCCATGGCCCAAACCCTCTATGACAAGATTTTCAGCGACCATATCGTCGATCAGCAGGATGACGGCACCTGCCTTCTCTACATCGACCGCCATCTTGTCCATGAAGTCACCAGCCCGCAGGCATTTGAAGGGCTGCGCCTGACGGGCCGCACGGTGCGCGCGCCGGAAAAAACCCTGGCCGTCGTAGACCACAACGTCCCGACGTCGGACCGGTCGAAGGGCATCGATGATACCGACAGCCGGATCCAGGTTGAAACACTGGCAAAGAACGCAAAGGACTTCGGCGTCGAGTATTTCAACGAACTGGACAAGCGTCAGGGCATCGTCCACGTCGTCGGCCCAGAGCAAGGCTTCACGCTCCCAGGCACGACAATCGTCTGCGGCGACAGCCACACCTCGACGCACGGCGCCTTCGGCGCGTTGGCCCACGGTATCGGAACATCCGAAGTCGAACATGTGCTGGCCACTCAGACGCTGATCCAGAAAAAAGCCAAGAACATGCGCGTTTCGGTCAACGGCGAGCTGCCCGACCACGTCACCGCTAAGGACATCATCCTCGCGATCATCGGTGAAATCGGCACCGCTGGCGGTACCGGCCACGTCATCGAATATGCAGGCGACGCCATCCGCGCCCTGTCCATGGAAGGCCGCATGACGGTCTGCAACATGTCCATCGAAGGCGGCGCGCGCGCGGGCATGATCGCCCCTGACGAAAAGACGTTCGAATTCATCAAGGGCCGGCCACGCGCACCCAAAGGCACAGCCTGGGATATGGCGATGAAGTATTGGGAGACCCTTCAGTCCGACAAGGACGCCCACTTCGACACCGAGATTGCGCTGGATGCAGCCTCTCTTCCCCCGATCGTGACCTGGGGCACATCACCTGAAGACGTTGTCTCGGTCGCTGGCACTGTGCCTAATCCAGCCGACGCGACCGACGACAACAAACGTGCCTCAATGCAGCGCGCGCTCGAATACATGGGCCTGCAAGCGGGCACCAAAGTCACCGACATCCCACTCGACGTTGTCTGGATCGGCTCCTGCACCAACGGCCGCATCGAGGACCTGCGCGCGGTTGCCAAAATCGTGGATGGGAAAAAAATCTCCGAAGCCCTGGACTACGCCATGATCGTGCCGGGCTCGGGCCTCGTGAAACAGCAGGCGGAAGCCGAAGGCCTCGACGCCATCTTCAAGGCAGCCGGTTTTGACTGGCGCGAACCGGGCTGCTCCATGTGCTTGGGCATGAACCCCGACCAGCTCAAGCCCCAGCAGCGCTGCGCCTCAACCTCAAACCGCAACTTCGAAGGCCGCCAGGGTTACAAGGGCCGCACCCATCTCGTGAGCCCACAGATGGCCGCCGCCGCCGCCCTCACCGGCCACTTCGTCGACATCCGCAACTGGCGCGGGTGACGCTGCAGCCGCGGCGCGAGTCCAACACCCGTAAAAACCTTTCCAAGCGATCACTCAAGCGGCCCCAGCGCCGCTTGAGCCTTTTTCGGCAACCCCGCACGCACCAGTGTGTAGGACACGATCAAGCGATACCGCAGTTCATCTTCCGCAGCGTCGAATGGCAGGCTGACCCACGAGCGATGCATGTAGGGCGCTTTCACGCCGACGCCGACCTCAATCAACATTTGCGCCGTCTCGATGCTGTCGGTTTTTAACGACACGCCCTCGGACTTGGCGTTCGCCAGAGCGAAGATCTTCCCTCCGACTTTCCAGGCATCAATGCCCTTCCCCCACGGGTCGGAAACTTCGGCGCCGGGCAACGTACGGCAGACAGATTGGACAAAAGCCAAGCTCAAATCGCTCACCTCCTCGACCGCGCCGGTTCTGCAACAATGCTGCCAGTCCGCACCCGGTCCATCCCGAACTCCAGCAAAAATCACGCCGTTGAAATAAACAACGGAAAGCTCACCCCCAGCGCCCAGGCAAGAACCAGCCCGAGCCCAAGACCAACAGCAAACGGTGACCGGGTCCAGCGCCCGACCCATCCTCCCATCAGACCGAAAATAACAAAAAACAAAACGATGACGGGAATGATGATGAGCAGGAAAAACAACCGCTCGAAATCAAGCATCACCGCGCCAATGAGTGACGCCAGGAACGCCCCACGCGCCATCAAGCCACGATACCACGGCGCGGCCCCCGCCTGACTGAGCAACGCATCAGCCAGCATATAAGGCACCGCCCCGACCGCAATCGCAGCGATGATCGGCAACCGCGCATCGGTCGGCATGAAAGAGGCCACATAGCGGTCCAGCGCGCCACCGAAAACAAATATCCCAAAAACCGCAAGCGCGATCCCGGACACCCACGCCACGCGCCCAATCGGGATGCCGCCCCACCTCAAAATCGCGATGGACAGCGCCCCATAAACGAGAAGGTGCATGGCGAGATAATCGGCCACGAGGACAGGGAGAATGCGCGTATCAAACAGGCTGAGCACAAGCGGCGTCACAATGGCTGGGATCAAGGCTGCCGCGAAAAACACCCGGGCCGGGATCTCGGCCACCGGCTCTCCAGATCGGGGCAGTAAACGGGTCAGCGGCCACGCCAAAAACACCAACCCGCCCATCAACAAGGCGACCCAGCCGCCCGTCGCCGCTACGGGACCATCGCTTGTTCGGCCAAAGACCTGATCAAGCCACGCACGCGCTTCTCGCAAAGCCGTCGCCGAATACAAAATGCCGACATGCTCGACGCTGGGAGCCGAGACAAAACGGCGCCCGCCCGCGTCTCCATCCGAAACAGACGGCGTCCCAACCGTCCGGCCTTCCACCGCGTCGGTGGAAACGAGCCGCAAAGCCCGCAAGGCTTCATCCCGCAGCCCGCCTTCCCATTCACCTGCGATCAGCAATAGGTTCGCGGGCGCATCGGACGTAGTCGCCTTCGAAAACGCCGAAATCGCCACGGTTGCCTTCACCCGCGGATCGGCAATCGCCTGCCGGATGATAATGTCGGACGCCATGGAATGCCCCAGCACGGCGACTCGGCCATCAGCCACCGGCAACGCCAACGCCGCATCGATGATCTCGGCGGTCTCCGAAACCAGCAGCTGCGTGGTGCCTTCGATCCGCTCCAGGTCACCCGACATGGGAACAGCATTACGCCCGTGGCCTTTGAAATCGAACGACACCGCCACATAGCCAGCCCGCGCCAGGGTCAACGCATAGGCGGCCATCATCTGGCGTGACCCCGCAAACCCATGGGCAATAACGATGACTGGCGCAGGCGCTGTCCCTTCGCGGTGGGTGATCGTCACCGGCGTCGTGCCCACAAGCGTGTGCGTGATTGTTAAACCCGCACGAACGCTCTCCAGCTGCCAGACGGCCAAGGCAATCGCGGCAACGGCAACGAGGCCGCCCAAAAACCGAAAATCAAAAACCTTCAACGTCCCCCACCTCTTTTTCTCACCCTCATAACGACTAAGACCAATCGCGGTCCCCAGCCTGTAAGCCGCGAGGCAGGTCAAAACAATCAATCGCGCGGACAACCCTACCAGGGTGACCTCAGACCCCACCCATCAAAAATCGCCGCACGCCGAAATCGATAAAATTCAAATGAAATCTTAAAAATCGCATTTCCCTTTTTCCGGTATTGAATGGGTAAGGCTGACGAATTGACCAGGCAGTAACCCGACCCAAGGACCCAAGGCGTGTCATCACTCTCACCGGCCACACAATCGATAATTGGAAGGCAAAACGGTCTGGCCAAACCAGCATCGATCCTTCACCGTTTCGCGACCGATGAAGCTGGTGCCCTGGGGATGTTCTTTGCGCTCGCCATTATCCCCATGCTGCTGGTGATCGGCATGGCAACCGACTATGGGCGCGCCTCAGCAATCCGGACGACCCTGCAAGAGGGGCTGGATCTTTCCGTCCTCGAAGGCGCCAAGGCCATGGCGGTCACAGCCGATGCGGGCAAGGCGACAAAAGCCGCGAAACGCCGTTACACCAGCACGGATGCCGCCAAGGTTGTATCCGACATCCAGTTCCAAGCGAGTACGAGCACAGGCACGGTAACCGCAAAAACAGACTACGACGTGCCCATGACGTTTCTAGCCCTCGTGGGTTACAACACCTTGAAGGTCACAGCCGATGCCGCGGCCTCGGCAAAACCACCTAATCGAAAAGGCTCGGCATCTCAGGTGGCGCGAAAAGCTGCAAAAGCTGCCCTGCCGCAACTCAGCGAGAACGACATACAAGACCTCGTTTACCGCGTCGATGAAGCCTGCAACAGGTTGGCGCAATACGGTTTGGATCGTCAGGTGCCGCAGTGTCAGTCGGTCTACGACGGAACGTTCGAACGCCAGCTCCGCGCCCAGCTCGCCTCAAACCGAAATGTCGATAACCTGCTGCCCAATGGCGTCCGTCTGCTGAAGTAAGCCCGGCATCGCCATGAGCCCACCCCGCCGACGTTAACCTTGCGTCAACCATCTCCGCCACACACTGCCCGCGTGTGCACCATGCGTAACGAAGGGTCGAGTGACAGTGGTCGTCAACTTCCATCAGCGGACGGACACGACCGCGTCTAACGCCGGGTGCAATCCAGCGCGCAGCCCACGCAGCGCGGACCACGGCTTCATATCCGCGTCGTTACCAACCACCCCATCCTCGTTGACCCTGCTTCTGATCATCCTCGGCGGCTGCCTGAACGGATATGCCGTCCGCATCAGTGAAGCACTCTATGTGCCCGGCATGGCGACGCTGTTCCTTGGCCTCAGCCCGTTCGATTTGATTGTGATGTTTGCCGCCGCCACTCTTCTTCTCGAACACTCATCAACTGACGGCGCGCCGGACGCAGACGCAGGGCCAGTCACAAGAAACCACGTTCGCATCGGCTTGCCAGAAGCCATCGCACTCGTTTGCGTCCTAATACCCTCCAGCACCATCTCATGGCTCGCTGTCGCGATCTACTCCGGGTACTACGCCGTCCGCCTGACCGATGCGCGCCGCTACGGCCTTGCGTTGTTCGCCGGCCTCGCACTCACAGCCTTGTGGTCATCCGTCGGCATGAAATACGCCGGACCCACCATCACCACCATCGAAGCTGCGATGGTCGCAGCGATCCTTTCAGTGGCCATCGATGGGGTCGCGCAATCTGGAAACGTGGTTGGGAATCCGCAAGTCTTCTCGCTCATCGTCATGGCGGCATGTTCGACACTCGATGGCCTGCCGAAAGCATTGCTCGGCCTGGGTGCTGTGATGTGGCTGTCTGGAACACTCAGGCAGCAGCCCTACATCGCATCAGCCGCAGCCCTCATCGCGATTTACGCCACCGCCAACATGGTGCGGCTCTCCACGATGGCGGTGTCGGAAGAGTGGTATCAACTGGCCCATGGCCCGGTTGGTGCCGGCGTGTTTGACGCAACGATCGTAGCCACGGTCTTTGCACTGAGCCTTTGCTGGTCCGCCCCCGATCAAGCAGTCGCAGGCAACTCAGTTTCACAAGCGGAGCCATCGACATGAAGCTCCCCGCGACGATTGCCTACATCATCATTGGCGGCATTGTACTGGCTGCGACCGCCGCCAAAGCGATGCGCTACCAGGAACGGCACGCAGGCAGTGGCAACAACGAGACGCAGCGGGTGGTTGCGGACTTCGCCGACGTAGGCTGGACACAACAAACGCCCAAACCGCGTCAGCCCTCGGATGCTGAGATTTATCCAACACTTCACTTTACCAAATCAGGATGCCCGACAGCGATCCGTGTTGCACTCCTGGGCCATGACGCGGACCTCAGCCCATATATCCAAATCAAGGAAAACGGGAATGTCGTCTTTCTCCAACGCGGACGCCTCATGACACAGCCCAGTCCTCGGCCATCTGTGACAGAGTTCGTGCAGAACTACCTGCCGGATTTGGGGCAGTCTGCGTTTTTGCCGACATCCGCAGCACGCCTCCC
>JBCBRH010000062.1:0-10836 GCA_039819785.1 Pseudomonadota bacterium
CTCACCGCGATCAACCTGGGAACGGGCAGCGCCTTGAGAGCTTCGGTTTGCCCAAGCCATGGCTCCAGCAACTCGGTGGACGCATCAATGCCCAACGGAGAAGCCCCGGCAATACCGCGTTGAGATCGTAAGAAGTCAGCAACACGCGTCGTCGTACCGTCGATGTCCACCGCGTTTGGACCGATCGGCTCAATTTGCACAGTGACTTCGCTTGCAACATCGCGGAGCCATGCGCTGGCCGATTTGTTGATGAGATAGACAGCTCCCGCCGTCAGGCAGGCAAGGAAACACATAATAGAGATGACAAGTGTCAGCGAACGCCCCGTCACCGATCCTGCCGGCACGACCGGGCTGTTCAGCCCACGGTCGCCTTTACGTCCGCGAGCAGGTGCAGCAAAGTCAGAAAGCGGAACATGCGTATCAAACCGCTCGGCCGTTCCGAAATCCGCCGGTCCACCGATGGTTCTATCCAGCCCGGAAGCGCCATCAGGGTCCCCTGCGGCTGCGTAGTCTCGCGGGGTCGGCCGGCCTGTCGTCACGTCGTCGTACCCATCGGGTGCGTACGCCTCACGAGGCAACTCACCACTGGCGCGTGCTGCGCGCTGCAATCGGGCGTCTTTGTCCTTATACGATCCTGACATGGCCCTCGTGCAGCTCCAGCCTTGGCGCTTTGTATTGGCGCATGAGTTGATGATCGTGCGTGGCAATCAGTACGGATGTGCCCAGGCGGTTGAGTTCGATAAACAGACGGAGTAGGCGGCGGGCCATTTGCGGGTCGACGTTCCCCGTCGGCTCGTCGGCAAGCAGCAGCTCAGGTTTTCCAATCACGGCTCTGGCAATCGCCGCGCGCTGCTGTTCCCCACCCGATAAAACGGACGGAAAGGCGTGCATGCGATCACCCAACCCGACCCATTGCAGCAGGTCGGTCACATCCTCGCGGTAGTCTTCCAGCGGCTTACCCACGACGCGGAGTGGCAGAGCAACATTCTCCCACGTCGTCAGGTGGTCCAGCAACCTGAAATCCTGAAACACGATCCCGATCCGCCGTCGCAATTGTGCGCGCCGTTGCGTCGAAACGTTCGAAACATCTTGATTGAAAAGGTGGATCTGGCCGCGCGAGGGGTGGAGCGACATGAATAACATGCGCAACAAGGATGTTTTGCCAGCCCCTGAAGGCCCGGTCAGAAAGTGGAATGAACCAGGGCGCAGATGAAAGTCGACACCCGACAGGATGTCCGGTCCGCGATCGTACTTTAAGGCCACATTGCTAAGTCGGATCAATTCGATCGCACCTGGTCAGATTTCTTGTACGCGTGGCAGGCTTTCGCCAACCAGACGGGCACAACGGCATTGATAGGATCAATAGCAGTGATCGAAGCAGAAGTTGCGACGCACCTCCATAAGCGTCGATCGGCCAACGATCAATCCGCCCCGGCACCAAACCACAGAATGCCGCTCCGAAAAGCCATTGAAATATTGCGCCGGAGTGCAAGTGATCGCCAAGAAATGTGGCGTGGCCAAGGGCAGTCCGCCCCATGCAGCGTGAAAGGCCTGTCATGCACCATGAGTTGCCACAGTGCTGTTGGGCAAGCATGCGCCGCATAGACGCAACAACGCCGCAATTGTGGGTTCACGCTGGTTGAAACTGGAGAATTGTGCGGCCCGCGCCTACACTCGCCCGGACGGCGGCCAAGCGGCTGGCCGGGGGAACATGGCGTTTCAAAGTCTTGTCGACTCCGCCTTTGTCCATCCCGCCATACTGCTTGCAATATGAGCCAATGACGACCCGGCCAGCGAATGTGGTCTGGCCGATGCCTTAACATCAGCCAAACCCGCGCTATTTTTGCGGCGACGTTCCGCTGGTCGAGTGTGACGTCAAACACGAACTGGTCCGGTCCTGCCGACCATTATTGAAAAGAGACCAACCATGACGGCGTTTTCAGCACCAGCTGATGCCGCGGAAAGCGGCAACAAAATTGAAGTTCTCATTCCTGAGCAGGAAATCGCAAACCGCTTGAAAGAACTCGCCTCCGAAATCAGTGCCGCTGAGGCGCGGAATTTACTCGTGATCCCCGTCCTGAAAGGCAGCTTCGTCTTCGCAGCTGACCTCATTCGTGCGCTGCATTCCGTCGGCATGGAACCTGAGGTCGATTTCATGACGCTGTCCAGCTACCGCAAGAGCACCGTGTCATCAGGAACCGTCGATATCCTCCGCGATTGTGAGGTCGAAGTCTCAGGACGCAGTGTTTTGTTGGTCGATGATGTGCTCGACTCTGGCCGAACCCTGGCGTTTGCAAAAGACCTCATCACGGCGCGTGGCGCATCGAAAATCAGCACCTGCGTGCTGTTGGAAAAGCAAAAGCATCGCGCGGTGGAACTCGAGGCGGACTACACCGCATTCCCATGCCCTGAAACATTCGTGATTGGTTATGGGATGGACTTGGCGCACCGCTACCGCGAACTCCCATTCGTTGGTCAACTCATCACGCCTGAATGAGGCCAGTTGCCCGACACCAATCGCCCAAGATTGTCACCAAGGCCCATGTGTTGCGGCCTGATTGTTTGGTCTTCGTGTGTTTGCCTCGCACCGGGCACGAAAAAGCATGCGCTGGGTTGTTGAAAAGCTGAGCCTTCTAGACAATGGGATAGTAATGCACGTTTTGTTGGCAGACGATGACAAGGCCACGCGAGACTTGGCAGCCCGCGCTTTGGAAACGCAAGGCCATACCGTCACCGTTTGTGAAGACGGCACGGCGGCGGCCGGCGCTCTCCAGGCGTTGGGTCAATCCGTCGACCTGATCATTACCGATGTCGAGATGCCCGGCATGGGCGGTGCCGAATTTGGCGCAAAGGCGCTTGAGGCCCATCCAGCCGTCCGGATTTTATTGATTTCCGGCTTCGAAGCCGAGCTGGAAAAAGCCCGGAGTGCCTTGAGCGCTTTCAGTGCTTCCGCCAAACAACCTGTCACATTGATGAAGCCATTCACGCTGGCCCAATTGCGCACCGCAGTCGAAGACGCGCAAAGCTAGGGAGCAGTCGAAGACGCGCAAAGCCAGGGAGCAGTCGAAGACGCGCAAAGCTAGGGAGCAGTCGAAGACGCGCGAAGATAAGGAGCAGTCGAAGACGCGCAAAGATAGGGCGTAGTCGAGAACGTACAGAGAAAAGGCGCAGCAGGACACGCCGCGACGTCAACAGCAAACCGAGAAGCGGCAAACGAAACCGGAGCCCACTATGCTTCCTTGTCAAGTGACGACTAGCCGCCAGTCACCGACATATGCCGCCCGACCGCCGGTTTCTGCGACCGTCTATCGATGACAAAATCATGTCCCTTGGGTTTGCGGGAAATCGCCTCGTCGATCGCGGCGTGCAACAGTTGGTCGCTTTCGCTGGCGCGCATGGCACCGCGCAGGTCTGCCGCGTCATCCTGTCCAAGACACATATACAGCGTGCCGGTACACGTCAGTCGGACACGGTTGCAGCTTTCACAGAAGTTATGAGTGAGCGGCGTAATGAAACCAATCCGCCCGCCGGTCTCCTCAACGGAGACATACCGGGCTGGCCCACCTGTTTTATAAGGAATGTCGATAAGCGTATAGCTGTCCATCAGCCTGGCACGCACAACCGAAAGCGGCAGATACTGATCCGTCCGGTCACCGTCGATATCGCCCAGCGGCATCGTTTCAATGAATGTGACGTCGGCACCCCGATCGTGTGCGAAGGTAATCAGGTCTTCAATTTCATCATCGTTGAAGTTCTTCAGCGCCACGGCGTTGATTTTGATCTTCAGCCCGGCCTTTTCAGCCGCATCCAGTCCGCGCAGGACGGTATCAAGTTCGCCCCAGCGTGTAATCGCCTTGAACCGGTCGGCCTTGAGTGTGTCGATTGAAACATTGATCCGTCGGACGCCGGCTGCATACAAATCGTCGGCGAACCGACCCAGCTGGCTGCCGTTCGTCGTCAGGGTTAACTCCTCAAGCGCACCACTTTCCAGGTGGCGACCCAATTGGTTGAACAGCCACATAATGTTTTTGCGCACGAGCGGCTCACCACCGGTAATCCTAAGCTTGCGAACGCCGCGGCTGACAAACGCCGAACACATACGGTCCAACTCCTCAAGCGACAGCAGGTCTCGCTTGGGCAGGAACGTCATATGTTCCGACATGCAATAGACACACCGAAAATCACAGCGGTCCGTGACCGATACCCTGAGGTAGCTGACATGTCGGCCGAACGGATCGACCAGCTCCGGCGCAGACGGCGTGTCCAAGTTCATTGCCCCTTTGTTGGATTGTGGTGCGGTCGCGATTTTGAAATTGATATATTTGCTCATTCAATATCGGGCATCAGTCCACGCGCTGCAAGGGTTCAAGCTTGGCTTCTGTTACGTTCAATCACGGCATTGATATACGTCTGATGCGAGCCAAGTCATGGTGCAATGCAGCAAGTTGCCGATCAGAAAACGGCGTTTCGATCGGCACGAGAATTGATGCCAGCTACCTCACGAGTAGTCTTGCAGTTTGTGTTGTTTCGTCGCAGTGTGCCTAACATGTATGCAACGTTCAACAGCGCTTCAGTGTTCTAGGGCCATGAAACGAGACCAGACGGAACCTGACTATACCGCGCCTTCGATAGATGGCGAGCGCGCATCGCTGTACATTTTGTTGGCAGCCCTGCTCGCTGAAGAGCCTTGCCACGACACACTCGCAACGGTCGAGGTAATCTCGGCCCCGGACACAGAGCTGGGGCGTGCCTTGAACGAATTGGCTGGTTTAGCATCCGAAACCGATTTGGAAACGCTGACTGACGCTTATTTCGAACTCTTCGTCGGCGTCGGTCGCGGTCTCCTGGTTCCCTATGGCTCATACTATTTGACTGGGTTTTTGAACGAGAAGCCGCTTGCACGGCTGCGCACGGATATGGCTCGGTTGGGTATCGAGCGTGATCCCGACCTAAAAGAGCCTGAAGACCATATCGCAACCGTTCTCGAAATCATGGCCGGTCTCTTGTCTGGCGCTTTGCCGGTCCCTGAGACAACGACCCAAGACGCTGAAGCACAGCGGTTCTTCGAGGTGCACATCGCGCCCTGGGCCGAAGTGTTTTTCAAAGACCTCGCAGCGACCACGGCGCACCCGCTCTACACCGCGGTCGGCCGGGTCGGCCTCACGTTCATTACGATTGAAGAAAAAGCCTTTGACTACGCTGCTTAAGACATCACGAACGGATCCAGCACCGAACAACCCGAGCTGGCGGAACTGAAGACCACAGACACAAACATGCATGAAAGACCGGAGGATCGAATGGCAGATCAGGAAACGAAGGCAGACCGCCGTGGGTTTCTTAAACTCGCCGGAGCCGGCGTCGTAGGCGGTTCAGCCGCTGCGGCCGCCGCCGTTGTTGGCACCTCGGTAGCAAACGCCGCTGAGGACGAAGCAAAATCAACCAAGATGTATCAAGACAACGAACACACCAAGCGCTTCTACGCGCTGTCACGGGAATTCTAAATCGCGGTCGTTGTTTGATCATCCAACGAGGTGATCACCCACGCCAAGCCATGCTTTTCGAACCGGCATAAACAAAGCCGGACACGGGAGTACAAACTATGCTCAAAAAGAAACGCCTCAGTGCTGGAGCCCATCGCGGGCTGTTGGCAGCCGCGGCCAGCACGACTGCCACCGGAACAATCGATAGACGGACGTTCCTGCGCAATTCAGGCCTCGCCGTCGGTGGATTGACAGCAGCATCTGCGCTTTCAACCGGACGCGTACGCCCCGCCAAAGCGGCCGGACCCGCAGGCGCAGCCGGTAAGATGGATATCAAAAAGACCGTCTGCACGCACTGCTCAGTGGGCTGCACGGTGATCGCCGAAGTTTCCAACGGCGTCTGGGTCGGCCAGGAACCAGGTTGGGACAGCCCGTTCAACCTCGGCGCCCACTGCGCCAAAGGGGCAGCCGTCCGCGAACACGCCCACGGTGAACGCCGCCTCAAGTATCCTGTTAAGCTGGTCGGTGGAAAATGGAAGCGCATCTCATGGGATGCCGCGATCACCGAAATCGGCGACCAGATGCTCAAGATCCGGGAAGAATCCGGACCAGACTCGGTGTATTGGCTCGGCTCAGCCAAATGGAACAACGAGCAAGCCTATCTCGGTCGTAAGTTCGCAGCCTTCTGGGGTACGAACAACATCGACCACCAGGCGCGCATCTGTCACTCCACCACGGTTGCAGGTGTTGCAAACACCTGGGGCTACGGTGCGATGACGAACTCGTACAACGACATCTTGAAGTCGAAGGCGATCTTCTTGATTGGCGGAAACCCCGCCGAAGCCCACCCCGTTTCGCTTCTGCACATCTTGAAGTGTAAGGAGCAAAACAACGCGCCGCTTATTGTTTGCGACCCGCGTTTCACCCGAACCGCAGCCCACGCCTCTGAATATGTCCGGTTCCGCCCAGGCTCGGACGTAGCCCTCATCTGGGGTATCCTGTGGCATCTCTTTGAAAATGGATGGGAAGACAAGGAATTCATTCGCACCCGCGTTTGGGGCATGGATGATGTCCGCGCCGAAGTCGCCAAGTGGGACCCGAAAGAAGTCGAGCGCGTCACCGGCGTGCCAGGTTCGCAGATGCGTCGGGTTGCCAAAACCCTCGCCACCAACCGGCCAGGTACGGTCATCTGGTGCATGGGTGGCACGCAGCACACGAACGGCAACGACAACACCCGCTCCTACTGCATCCTCCAGCTTGCGCTGGGCAACATGGGTGTCGCTGGCGGTGGAACGAACATCTTCCGCGGACATGACAACGTGCAAGGCGCAACCGACCTTGGCGTCTTGATGGACACGCTGCCGGGTTACTACGGCCTGTCAAAAGGCGCCTGGAAGCACTGGGCGCGTGTCTGGGATGTCTCCGACGACTATCTGCTCGGCCGGTTCAAGAGCCAGGAATTGATGAATTCCAAGGGCATTCCCGTCAGCCGTTGGTTTGATGGCGTCTTGGAAGACAAGGCCGCCCTGGATCAGCCCGACAACGTGCGCGGCATGGTGTTCTGGGGTCACGCGCCAAACTCCCAAACGCGCGGGCCGGACCAGAAGAAGGCGATGGACAAACTCGACTTGATGGTCGTGATCGATCCATTCCCGACCGTGTCAGCCGTCATGCATGACAAGCAGGATGGTGTGTATCTTCTGCCCACCACGACCCAGTTCGAAACCTACGGATCGGTGACGGCATCAAACCGTTCGATCCAGTGGCGCGAAAAGGTTGTCGATCCGCTGTTTGAATCGAAAGTCGACCATGAGATTATGTATCTCCTGGCCAAGAAATTCGGCTTCGAATCCGAGATGTTTAAGAACATCAAGGTGGAAGGCACGATCCCGGACATCGAAGACATCACACGCGAGTTTAACTCCGGGATGTGGACGATTGGGTACACCGGCCAGTCGCCGGAACGCCTCAAGCTGCACATGGCCAACCAGCAGACGTTTGACCGCGTCACGTTGAAGGCCAACGGCGGCCCTTGCGATGGCGATTACTATGGTCTGCCATGGCCTGCATGGGGCACACACGACATGGAACTGCCAAGCGGCAAGAAGGGACATCCAGGCACACCGAACCTGTATGACACCTCCATGCCGGTTGCCGAAGGCGGTCTTTGTTTCCGGGCACGGTTCGGCGTCACAGCACCCGAAAAGTACGCCAAGGGTGATGAGGTGGCCGACAACATGCTCGCTGTCGACAGCTACCCCGTCGGCTCTGAAATCAAGGACGGCTATCCCGAAATCACCTATGCGATGCTCGACAAGTTGGGCTTCACATCGGATTTGACGGCAGATGAAAAAGCCACGATCGAGCGTGTCGCAGGCTCAACTGACGCCGAAAAAATCGGCAAGGTGAACTGGAAGGTTGACCTTTCAGGCGGTCTTCAGCGCGTGGCGATCGCACACGGTTTGGCACCCTTTGGGAACGCCAAGGCTCGCGCCGTTGTCTGGACATTCCCAGACCCGGTCCCGATGCACCGCGAACCACTCTACTCGGGCCGTCCGGATCTTGTTCCAGATTACCCAACCTTCGCGGACCGCAAGCTGCACCGTGTTCCAGTTCTCTACGAAACGATCCAGAAAAAGGCCTTGGAAGACAAAACCGCAGACGAGTATCCGATCACACTCACCTCCGGCCGGTTGGTCGAATATGAGGGCGGCGGAGACGAAACGCGGTCCAACCCATGGCTGGCCGAGCTTCAACAAAACATGTTCGTTGAGGTGAACCCGGTGGATGCCAACAACCTGGGCGTCAAGGATGGCGAGCAGGTCTGGGTCGAAGGGCCGGAAAAAGGCAAGGTCAAAGTCATGGCCATGGTCACTGAGCGGGTCGGCAAGGGCGTTGCCTTCATGCCGTTCCACTTCGGCGGCATGTTCCAGGGCAAGGACCTGAGGTCGAAATATCCCGAAGGTGCTGACCCCTACGTCCTGGGTGAAGCCACCAACACTGCACAAACCTACGGTTATGACTCAGTCACCCAGATGCAGGAATCCAAGGTGACGCTTTGTAAGATCTGGAGGGCTTAAACCATGGCTCGCATGAAGTTCCTTTGTGACTCAGAGCGCTGCATCGAATGTAACGCCTGCGTCACAGCCTGTAAGAACGAAAACGAAGTGCAGTGGGGCGTGAACCGTCGCCGCGTCGTCACCATCAATGATGGCCAGCCTGGCGAACGGTCCATTTCGGTGGCCTGCATGCACTGCTCAGACGCACCGTGCATGGCCGTCTGCCCGGTCGACTGCTTCTATGAGACCGAGGAAGGCGTCGTCCTGCACAGCAAAGACCTGTGCATCGGTTGCGGCTACTGCTTCTATGCCTGCCCATTCGGCGCGCCGCAGTATCCGCAGGCTTCAAACTTCGGCTCACGCGGCAAGATGGACAAATGCACATTCTGTGCAGGTGGCCCGGACGCCAACCATTCCGAGGCCGAGTTCAAGAAGTACGGCCGCAACCGGCTCGCGGAAGGCAAGTTGCCGTTGTGCGCCGAGATGTGCTCGACAAAAGCGCTGCTGGCCGGTGACGGAGACGTTGTCTCTGACATCTACCGCGAACGCGTCGTTGCTCGCGGCTTCGGCTCAGGCGCCTGGGGCTGGGGTAAAGCCTACCCCGGACCACAGGGCTAATCTGCGCTGATAAGATCAAGACCCGGCTGCTCCCCACGTTAAGGAGCCGTCGGGTTTTGTTGTCACAATCGGTTTTAGTTGTCCCAAGAAGTGCCGACTTGAAGTAGCCTGAAGCAGAGGCTGGCAAAAGGTGAAACGCTGCCGCCGAGCCTATGACGTGCACATTGCCTGACGGAGCACCTCGCCACATCACACCAAACATCTCGCAAGCCCAAGCCAAGCTGAGACATCGAACACGTCAGAACAAGAACACGTCACCTCATGCAACCTTCGAGATCAAAATGACCAACGACAGCGCCCACACACCAGGAGCCAACCGCCAAGGTTCAAACCCCAAACGCCGTCAACGTTTTGGCGCGGGGACGTTCGGCGGAGCCATCGCGGTGGCACTTTGTGCACTGCCACTGGCCGGATGCTTGGAGCAATCGACACCAGGCGTGTATCCAGGCCCGCCCGATGAGGCTTTGAGTGATCAAGACCTAAAGAAACTTCAGCAGCGCGCCAAAGGTCAACGCTAGGCTGCCATCACAGTTTGCGCGACCCAGGTTGCCGGACGGTGCGACGACACGAGACAACGGAAACGAACTAATCCAGCGACAGCAGTCCAATGACGAGGACGCAGGCGCTGAATGAAAAAAAAAGAACAGCGTTGATGACGAACACCGCGTTCCAAGCGCGAAACAGGTTCAAGGGAGTTGAGCATGGTAATGGAGACAGCCCGGACACAAGCCGACCGCTCGCATGCTGAAAGCGAGGCGCGCCGCGCTCAGGCATTGAGCCTCACACATTGGGATAAGTCTGCTCAGACGCGTGCGGCCCGCCGGGGCCCCGACTCTGCCAGCGACACTGCCCGTGTGATGATGTTAGCGACGCTGGCGCTGCTCGCATCCGCCTTCCTCTGGCTGGCACTTGCCGGACCAGCAGCTGCTCAAAACGTCCGCCCGCCCGCAAACGCGTCGCAATCCATTCCGCCCGACGTCGGCGGCAACGTCCAGACGTCACCCAAGCATGGGGGCAACTACGACATCGAAATGTGGAGCCAGATCCGCCAGAATACTCAAGGGTCGGTATCCATTCCCGATAAAAAGTCAGGCATCCTGGTCGACAGCTCAGGTGAGGCCTGGCGGAGTTTCCGAAACGGACCGCTGCTTGCTTACGGCGGTTACGCCCTCGGCGGCATCATCGCGCTCCTGATCGTCTTCTACTTCGTGCGCGGCAAAGTGATGATCGACCACGGTCGCGCTGGCTGGACCATCGAACGTTTCACTGACATTGAGCGGATGGGACACTGGCTCTTGGCAACGTCGTTTATCATCCTGGCGCTGACCGGGCTGAATGTGCTGTACGGGCGGGACGTACTCATGCCGATCATCGGCAAGGAGGCATTCGCCTCCCTTTCGGTCGCGGCAAAGTGGCTGCATAACTATGTGGCGTTCGCCTTCATGCTCGGACTTTTGATCACGTTCGTCCTGTGGGTAAAGAACAACATCCCAAGTGCAACCGACCTCACTTGGTTTGCAAAAGGCGGCGGCCTGTTCGGCGGCGAGCATCCTCCAGCGAAGAAATTCAACGGTGGCCAGAAAGTTCTGTTCTGGCTTGTCATGCTGGGCGGTGCGTCCATTTCCTTGTCAGGCCTCCAGCTGCTGTTCCCCTATGAACTGCCGATGTTCGCCAAGACA
>JBCBRH010000063.1:0-8828 GCA_039819785.1 Pseudomonadota bacterium
ACTCGGAAATTGCTTCAATCGAAAATCCAAGGTCGCGAGCGTGCTTAATGAAGCTTAGACGCTCTAAACCTGCCAAATCATAGCGGCGTTGATTGCCCTCAGTGCGTTCAGGCTCGGAGAGCAAGCCCATCTCTTCATAGTAGCGGATGGTCGGAACCTTGACATTTGTACGCCTTGAAAGTTCCCCGATGGAAAACATCAAAATACCTCTTGAACCTCTAGTCACTAGAGACATTACACTACGTTCAAGATAGGATCAAAAGGGCTTTCCATTGTCGGGATGTTGCGGACATGACGCCAAGTTCGACGGCGTATCAGACGACTACAAAAGGCGGCTATGGATCGTCATCGCGTTGAATGCGACGATGTTCGTTGTCGAGATGACCGCAGGTCACTACGCGAAGTCTCAGGCGCTACAGGCCGATGCTCTGGATTTCCTGGGGGACGCACTCACCTATGGCATTTCGCTCGCAGTCATTGGGGCTTCAATTCGCGCGCGCACCAATGCGGCTTTGGCCAAAGGGGTGAGCTTGCTGTTGATGGGCCTTTGGGTGTTCGGATCGACGGTGAACCGCGTCTTCTATGTAGGTGTGCCCGAAGCGGAAATCATGGGCATTGTTGGCTTCTTCGCGCTGCTGACCAACCTTGCGAGCGTGCTTTTGCTGGTGCGTTACAAGGACGGGGACGCGAACGTGCGCTCGGTTTGGCTCTGCTCGCGCAACGATGCTATCGGCAACGTAGCGGTGATGTTTGCAGCTTTGGGTGTCTGGGGCACGGCAACCGGTTGGCCTGATCTTTTCGTTGCCTCGATCATGGCAAGCCTGTTCTTGTCCTCCGCATTCCAGATTGTGCGCCAAGCCTTGGCCGAACGGAGAGAAGCTTCGGCACTCACCCACGCCGAGGCGTGATGGAAATCACATTCACCATATTTGGCCTAGGGATTGCCGGAGTTTCCCTAGCAGCAATCATCTGGTCCATAGCGTTTCCCGGCGCCAAGACTGTGGCCTCCGATAAGATACCCGCGTTGGACCCCAATCTTGGTTTGAGTGCCGACTTTCACACTGTTCGGTATTCTGCTGGTACTTGGTATTTTGGGTTGGGGACAAATTGAACTACCGCAATGGGTTCAGATTGGTTTGGGAAATCCACTAATTGTCTTGGGAAACGTTGTGGTATGGACGGAAGTTTCTCGCTTTGGCATCCCGCAGACAAGAGGTGAGTTTGGAAGTCTCAAGACAGACGGTTTCTATCGGTATTCACGAAACCCACAATACGTGGCCGACGCAGCGATGATAGTCGGCTGGATGCTACTGACCACTGCACCATTGGTCTTTAAAGTAGGGGCATCCGCGATCCTTGTTTTGCTCGTTGCACCGTTGGCAGAGGAGCCGTGGTTGAGAAAGACATGTGGATTGGCCTACGACCAGTATTGCCAACGTGTGAGACGATTAATGTAAGTGAAGTGTCTCCCGGCATTGACCTTCCCAGCTTCAACATGCCTATGCTGAAGGTGCGGTGGCCGGTCGCAGTGCGTCCGGCTGAAAAGGGAACGGGGTGAGAAACCTCGGCTGCCCCTGCAACTGTAAGCGGCGAGTAAGCCCGAAACTGCACCACTGACACATGTGTTGGGAAGGTCCGGGGGCGCGTTGAACCGCGAGCCAGGAGACCTGCCGCCAACGCAACGCCGAACGTTCGGCACCAAATGTCGTCAGGAAGGACGGCAAGGAGACTTGACATGCATATTGAACCCGGCGTCGTGGATGGCGCAAAAATGGTCCTCGCCTATGGCACGGCAGCTGCCGCAGGGGGGTACTCCCTCAAGCTTGCAGCCGACGACCTGAATACACATTCGGCTATCTCATTTGGCGTCCGCAGCGTTCTTGCTGTCGCGGCCGTTTTCCTCTTTTTCGAAGTCTTCCCGCATTTCGCGGTTGGTATCTCGGAGGTTCACTTCATCCTCGGAACCACCATACTTCTGTTGCTTGGTGCTGGCCCCGCAGCGGTCGGCTTGGCTGGCGGGTTGCTAGTGCAGGCTATGCTCTTCGCACCCGCGGACATGCCAATGTTCTTTGTCAACGTCACCACGCTGCTCTTCCCGCTGTTCGTCATCGACGCTTTGGCCAAACGCATCATCCCAGAACAGAAAGCTTTCGTTGATTGCAACTACAGTGAAGTCCTCAAGCTCTCTTTCGCCTACCAAGGCGGCGTGATCGCCTGGGTCGCCTTCTGGGCATTCTATGGTCAGGGCTTTGGTGCCGAGAACATGTCAGCCGTGGCCAGCTTTGGCGCAGCTTACCTGCTAGTGGTGCTGATCGAGCCGGTTGCAGACCTGGCGGTGCTGGGTGGCGCAAAGCTGTTCCGAGACAGCAAGCAAAACGGTTTGTTCGCACAGCGGCTGTTCAACCCAGCTTAATAGACAAGGTTCAGGCGGCCCCGAAAATAGGGCCGCCGTTTTCCATGCTACCAACCGAAGCAGACATTAGCTGCGGAACAGCATGCCTGTAACTCTGGGCTCACCCTAAACCTTCTCTGCCTGAGGCTGAACCGCAGCTCCCAGACGTTGCTACCCTTCGTTTTCGTGGCTTTCGACGCTCAAAGCGCTCAACTAACCGACCATTGGTCCTTGAAAGCCAGACGTCCGCTTTAGAAACCGAAGCAAGACGATCATCGACCCGGCGGAAAGTTCTAAAACACTCGCTCAGTTGAGCACTTGTTCAATTCTTTGCGCCGAACTATGTCATGCTTTCAGCCTTGAAAAGAACGACCTTCCAGAAATTAAGGCGCAGAGACAAACTAAATTGGATCGCACCCAATGCCCTTTACTCTGCCCAACCCAAAGCAGCGCAACCCACTCGTGTTCCCCACGGGACACACGATCCGGCCACAGTGTTCCGGAATCAGGTCATCGATCATCCAAATATCGAGATCGGCGACTGGACCTATTACAACGACAGAGGTCTACCGGAAGGCTATGCCGCCAAAATCATCCGCATGCGTTTCACGGAAAAGGACATCGAGACCCTGCTGAACCTGCGTTGGTGGGATTGGCCGAAGGAGGCCATCGAAGAGGCACTTCCAGCCCTAGAAACGGGCGATGTCGCATCGCTTGTCGCAAGCGCCCCGAACGCGGGTTAACCCATGCCACGCGCCCCGTCCTTGCGCATCTCCGAAGTGTGCACCCGCATCGAAACCGACCTCGCCGCGCCGTGGCGCACCGCGACACTTGCGGGGATGGCGGGGATGGCGCAGCACCATTTCCAACGGCAATTCGCGGCTGTGACGGGTGAGACAGTTGCGGGCTACATTCGGGCACGTAGGATGGAACGTGCGGCCCTGCTTCTGCGAGACACGCAGCAACGGGTGATCGACATCGCGCTCGAGTCAGGGTTCCAGACACACGCGGCTCTGACCCGTGCGTTCAGCAGCCATTTCGGGACCAGCCCGCGGCAGTTCCGGGCAACCGGCAGGCTGTCGCGGTGCTCTGACCTGCCTGCTCGGCCATATCTTCTGTCTCAGAGGTCTCGCAACTTCTGCGCGCATTGGGACGAGGTCCCAATCTCCGACTGTTGGCTGTGCGCGCGGGAGACACAAGGAGTTCGGGACGGACGATTCTTCGAAGACCCGGCGCAAATCCACCGGGAGTTTGGGGACTTGCGGGCAGAGCTGGGTGGCAGACCCAGCATGATCTCCACCGCGGTGTGCAAAGCGCCCACAGGGTTCCGCGACCTCAACGCTAAAGCCTATTACGGCGCGATTTTGCCCGAGCGTGTGGGGCTGACATGGCCCTCCGACTGGAAAAGGCTTGATGCAGGGTTGTATGCGGTGTTCCCACATTACGGCCCATTGGCCGCATTGTTCCTGACATGGAACCGCTGTGTGCGCGCCGGGTTCGATCAGGTCGGCGCGAAGTTCCGTCCCGGCTGGATGTTTGAAACCTACCTGAGCAAAACACCAGACGCCCCGCCAGATGAGCTCTCGGCGCTAATCTACTTTCCCATCGCGAAAAGCACAGTTAGGAAGACTGTAGAACCGGCGCGGCAGATACAGTGAGACCCACACTGATCTTATAGATTTCGCCCATCACATCTCAAGAGCTAATCGGCGCTAGCTGCGAATTGCTGGCTAAGGCCTCCCGCTTGTGTACTCTGTCGTGCGGCACCGGCGACTGGCGGGCCAGGCCGCTATGCCCTAGGTCATGACGAAGACACAAACTTTATTGCCGTCACGGTCTCTAAAGTATCCCCCGAAAAACTGTTCGTCATAAGTTAATGGTGAGCCTACATTTTCTGCCCCGAGATCCATCGCCCTCATGTGGACACGGCGCACGTGGTCGGCATCCTTGCAAATCAACGCGACCATGACACCGTTGCCCGGCCGCGCCGGATTGCCATCGCTCGGGTGCGTGACAACCAACATGGGTCTGGCCGGATCGCTGCTCCAGGCAATCATTTTTTCTAACGTGTAGGCTCGCTCCGCGCCGAACAGTACCAAAAGTGCATCGTAGAAGGTGCCAGCCCTTTCAAGGTCGTTGGTGCCGAGTGTTACATAGCCAATCATCGTGCAATCCCTTGTGTATGAAACGTCTCATCGCCGGTATTCCGCATTCGCCAAGAATCGGAGCGCAACCTCGGTGAACAACTGCGCCTGCTCGCCAAAGACCGGACAATGCCCGGCCCCGGGCAGGACCCACAGGCTGGCTTGCGGCAAACCTGTGTAAAGCTCCATGGCGCTCGTCACCGGATAGAACGGGTCCCTGTCTCCGTGAACCACGAGGCATGGGCCACAGACACGTGCCAAAAGGTCAGGCGTGAACGCGACATCGCCGTAGCTTATGTGAAACCCGTGGGCGGTCTCGAACAAGGCCCGCACCTGGGCATCGCCGCCGGGATGTTTGGAGCGCATTTCGATCCAGGAGTCATCCGGTTGCGCGTCAGCCGTCGCTTGCTTCATCAGGGCGCGCGCTCTCACGGGAAAGTAGGCGGCGGTACTGACGAGGACGGAGCTTGTGATCAGATTAGGTTTTCCCGTTGCAAGGTGCAGCAAGACCTGCCCACCACCGCTCATGCCCATCGTAGGAAGCGGTCCGACGCCCATCTCCTGCAAGTCATCCGCCACCATGCGCGCGGCCTGGCGAAAAGTGAACCTGTCGAGAGGCAGGGACATGCCGTGGCCCGGTAAATCTGGCATCAGATGTGTGTAGCCGGTGACGATTTCTCCAAAGACAGCGTCCCAGTCGGTGCCAACCCCAGTGAACCCGTGCAGAAGCAAAAGCGGTGGACCCTTTCCACGCTTGGTCCAGTGAAGCGCCGTGCTCATGCGTGCTCTGCTTTCCCGAGTACGACATCCGCCTCGCTTTGTGCGTCAAATGCTTCTTCCATAGAGCGCCAATGGTGGCGGACTTGCCGACTATCGATGTCGAACGAGAACCAGTTTCCTCCGCCGTGGGGCTGGTCGTATCGCCGGTCGATCGGAAGCCCGGCCAAGGCGCAATATAACAATGTGCCGACGGCCCCATGACCGACAAACAGCACATCCCCCTCGAGATGATGCCAAACGTGATCCAAAGCCTCGCTGAGAATCCGCACCTGTGCTGCCTTGGCTGTTTCCCAGCCGCACATGCTGTCCTGCGGTCTGGCAAAGAACCGGTCGGCCGCAGCCTCGAATGCGGTTGGAGAAAGGTAGCCCGTCGCGGAGCGGTCGTTCTCGTGCATCTTCGGCCGGACTTCCATCGGCACCTGCCACGCTGCAGCCAGGCACACTGCGGTGTCGATGGCCTTTCTTTCTGCGCTGGCAACGATGCGCGTTGTTTTTGGCCAGGGCTCCGCCCGCACGAGGCGTTCTACTCGTGCAAGGCCGGTCTCTGACAATCTCCACTCCGGAATCGGGATACTTGGGTCAATCGCCACCTGCGGGTGAGTCAGATATCTCGCTTGTTTCGTCATTACAGGTTCCAAAGATCACTTAGTTTTAGTGCTGCGCTTCCACGCGCCCCTCGGGCATATCAATCCAGTCCATGAGCGGGGTAAGCCACACCGGGTCGGCGGCATAGAAGAGCCCATGCCCGGTACCCTCGTGGAAAACAATCGATATAGGGCTGGAGAGTTGTTTGTTGCGCTCGAAAAACGGAGTGCACGGGAAGCCCAGGTCATCGACGCTATCGGCCATCGACAACAAGCGGCCGTCAAGGCCGTCGGCGGACAGTTGGTCTCCGGCGATCGTCTCGGCGATACAGCCGGCGAGGATCGCGTAGTTGACCTCTGGGTCTTGCAACTCCCGCGCAGCCCGTAGCGTCATGTATCCACCCTTGCTGAACCCGACGACTGTGATGTTTGCGCTTGGCACACCAGCACCCCGCAAAGTGCGCACCTGGTCGACAATTGTATCGACATATTCCAACCCGCCGGGTTCGCGTAGCTCCGCGACCACAACATGGCCATGCGAAGACAGCGCCTCGGTGATGCCCCTGAAGTCGTAGGGCCCAAACCGTTCCGAAACGGCCTCGGGCCCTTCGGTTTCGATAATGCGTCCGTGAACATAGATGATATAGCGGGAATCGGCCCCGATCTGCTCCGGCAGGTTGTGCAAGACGGTTTGTGCAAACGCGTGACCGCCCAGCATGGCAAGCAAAAGCGCGATAGCAGACGCCCGCCGCGAGACGGCAGGTAGGCGACGGCAAAATGAGAAGTTCATGGTGAAGTCCTCTTTTGTGTTCGTGTGTACGGCTCCAACGACCAAGTAGAGGTTTTCGTAAGCGACGCTTTCCCGATCGTGCTTTTGCGTGAGTTTAAGCGCCGAAAGGTTAATTGCCCTGCGTGATCGCGACGAAATCGGCGACAGCCACGGCGATGAGAATTGCGAGAGCAGACCGCTCTTTACGTTTCGTGGATGGCCTCGAATGATTGGGGTGTGCTGGTTGGGCCCACACGGTGCGCTGTACGCGCCAGGAACGCCGAGATAGACCGTCGGAGACCGCAAGGGTTGTCTATATGCAATAAGTGCCCGCCGGTAAGGATCTCAAACTCTGCGCCTGCGATCCTTTCGGCGCTCAGCCGTGCGCCACGATGCGTGGCTCTGTTCTCGCTGCCTACGATAACAAGTGTCGGCACCATTACCTGTGCGAGGTGCCGGCGCCCGTCATAAGTCCGGGCCGCATCGAAGGCGTCGAGGATACGATCACGCGGCATCTGGGACAGGAAGCGGCGCGCCTCTTTTGCCGCAGCGGGGGACTGGCCGGCGGCGCCCATCAGATTGAGCCAGGACCGTGGAAGGCATTGCAGCAAAGGGCGCGCCAGCCTAGGTCCGGCTCGTCTGATCCAACGGTCGGTGACTGTTGGCACCGATTCCACCAGAATCAGCGCCCTTGGACGCATTGCCGTCCGCGCGAGCAATTCCAGCGCAACCATACCCCCAAGGGAGTGCCCGATCAGCACCATGTCGTCTTCAACACGTGGCAAAAGCGTGTCCGAGAAGCGTTCGACCGTCGGGGCCGCGACCGCTTCAGCATCCCCATGCCCGGGTAAATCCGGCATTTGCGCGCGCGGAAGATCGGAGGTGAGGTCAAGCCACGTGGCGCCCGACAAGCCCGCGCCGTGAATCCACAGACTGCTTATGTCCTTCAGGAAATCTTCGCTATTCGCCATGGTCCCTCCAAACATCAGCGGGTAACATGATGACCCTGCCCTGTATCACGGTCGTCGGCGCGAATGGGCCGCGCCCGGGCTGTACTGCAAACAACCGATGGGACGCCAACCAACCCTGAAACTCAGCTACGTCGGCCAAGTGGGTAGTGCCGCCTGCCTCGACGACGATCTTGACTTCAAGAGCCATCATGTTTCTCATCATTCTGAGCACTTGCTCAATTGAGCAAGTGCTCAGTGAAGGGGTAGATGTCAAGGGAGGTGTATGAACCGATTATCAGGGCAGGAACGGCGGTCGCAAATCGTTGAAGGCGCGTGCGCCATCATCCTGGAAAAGGGCCTTTCCGGCACAGCAACCCGGGATGTTACGCGTCATCTAGGTGTCGGGTCAGGGCTGTTGCACCATTATTTCAAGACATGGGGAGAGCTGCGCGCAGAAGTCGTGAAGACGTTCATCCATCAGGAGATCGCCGCATTGCGCCAGGCCCTGTCTAACTGCCCAACAGATCGCGTGTTTGAGTGCTTCATCGACTGGATGACCTCTGACCCTGACCTGCGGTTCTGGAAACTTTGGCTGGATGCCATCGAAGAAGCGCGCCGTGACCCCGATCTGGCAGCGATTGTTCAAGATGGTCATGTTCAATGGCACGCCGCGATTGTGGAAATGCTCGAACGATCCTCCGAGAACGGTCCTTTGGACAATGTCCATGCCCAACACGCAGCGTGGCGAGTCTCAGCATTATTCGACGGGTTAATGGGGATCATGACCATCGGGCGCGCGCCGTTGACCAAAGAGTTCGTGAAAGAGCTTGTGTCCGAGCAGATTGACATGGAATTGCGTCGCGGTCGGTATAAAGCACCTTAGTCCGGCGAAGAGATGGATCGGGATTGGTCAACCCCGCTTTGCCGGCCAAAGGCCCTGAATCGTGCACTAATCGCTATCTCAACCCGAAACTGCAGTATGAGCCAGCTCGAAGATGTCGGAAACATCAACGGATATGGCGTGTGCATTGACCGGTTCGCGCCTTTGGGCGTATGAAAGTCGAGCGGGCGACTTGTATTTAGACCCTTCCAAGCTATTGCGGAATTGGATTTGCCAGCTACCCCAGATCAAGCGCAGCCATCAAGCCAAACATCGCCAAGATTTTCGGGGCGGCACTCCCCAGCCACGAGGCGTGCGATTCTGGCGCT
>JBCBRH010000064.1:0-8578 GCA_039819785.1 Pseudomonadota bacterium
ACTTCCTGCGTCTGCCGGTTGAGAGTTCTGCTTGAAACGATAAAGATCCGGTTGGCACCAAGGCGTTCCACTTCTTCCAACAAAGCCGCATGCGCCGGCTTTCCGAACACAACGGCCTCCATCGTTGTCAGTTCTATTCGTGCCATCAGTCTTTCGGTACATGATTTGACCCGGCTTGCGGGCGTATCCGGAAAAAGGCAGCGCGCACCGATCGGGCGCGCTGCCGAGTTTGCATCAATCCACTGCGATCACATCACCGAAAAGGGTCCAGTTTCCATCTTCAAACTTCATCAGCGACATGGCTTCGATTGGGGAGAAATCGTCAGCAGAAGTATTCACACTTATTCCAGGCAGCAGCATCGGTGCTTCGAAACCGTCAAGGTTCGCGGCGATGGCCATAATATTCTCGCGGGTCAGGTTGTCTCCGGCCTCGTTCAGAACATGTTCAAGTGTGAATGCCGAGGAGTAACAGGCCCAGTCCCACCAGTTGCCTTCGGATCCTTTTTCAAAGTAGTTGGCTTTGAATTCGTGCCAGGCCTTCACATCGGGATCATTGGCATAGGCCGGATCCGAGGGTGCCTTGAGGTACTGGGTCGAAATGATGCCCTCAGCGTTTTCCAATCCGGCGGGATCCAGGACAGCTGACTTTGCGTTGGAAACGCTGACCAGAAACTGGGTTGTATCCCAGCCAATCTCGCCGGCGCGGCGGATGGCCTGTGCCGCGAATTTCGGCGATGCGATATTAAAGAATACTGTGGCACCGCTGTCCTTAAGCGTGGACATCTGGCTGTCAATCGTCGCACCCGTTACATCATAGCTGACTTCGGAGACCACCATACCTTTGTCTTCCAACTGATCGATAAAGGCATCCTTATAGTCTCGCCCAAAGTCATCGTTCTGGTACAGAATGCCGATCTTGGCGTCTGGTATCGCCTCGTTGATGTGCTTGGCATAAATGCGTGCCTCGGCCGCGTAGCTGGGCAGATATGGCATGGTCCAGGGATAGTTCTCAGGGTCGTCCCACTTGGAAGCGCCAGTCGTGATAAATAGCTGCGGTACCTCACGCTGGTTCATATAGCGATGGATGGCCGAATTGGTTGGCGTACCGAGGTCCCCTGCCAAGAATAGCACGCCTTCGCGCTCCACCAGTCGGCGAGCTTGCTCTAGCGTTTTGGCCGGGTTGTAACCGTCGTCCTGAACCAGCACATTAATCTTGCGGCCGTTGATGCCGCCTTTGTCGTTTACCGCGTTGAAGTAGCCCTCGAAGCAGTGTCCGACCGACCCATAGGCCGAAGCTGGCCCGCTGAGCGGAACAATAACACCGAACTTGATTTCGTCGTCCGTTGCGCCTTCGTCATAGTTGTCGGCCATTGCTGCGCCTGAGGCAAGCAGGCCACCCAAAACAGTCGCAATAGTTGTCTTCAGCATTTGTAGATCCTCCCATTATGCTGCGATGAAAGCGGATAGACCCGCGTGACTGTCACGAACCGCTTTGACCCGCGACTTTGAACTTCAACCAGTCAAACATGCCTGCAAGTCCTTTGGGTTGAATGGCCATGACCAAGATCACGACGGCGCCGTATACGGCCCAGCTGCCGCCCTGCCAGACCTCTTCGGTCACATTTGGCACGAGGACGATGAAGGCGCTGCCAAGAATTGGCCCCAGAAGCGGTGAGCAGAGCCCCCCGACAACCACAGCGGTGAAGAGCGAGATCGATAGAAAAAACGGAAAGCTGTCGGGGGCAACAAACTGTACGGCTACCGCCTGAAGCGCTCCACCCACAGAGCAGGCAAGAACGCTGTACACGAATGCCCGTGTCTTGGCTTTGGTGACATCGAACCCCATGGCACGCGCGGCGATCGGGTTGTCGCGGGTTGCGAGCCACGCATAGCCGTTCAGCCCTCGTACAAGCCGGAGCGTGACGTAGGCGAAGGCAAGGAAGTAAACCACAACTGTCAGGTAAATCGACTGGTCAAGATCGAGGCCAGTCCATTTGGGCGCCGGATTAATCAGCAGAAACAAACCTTGAACACCGCCTGTCCACTGCGCGAAAAGATCAGACCGGAGAATTGTGGGGGTTGCGATTGCAAGCCCAAATGTAGCCAGCGCAAGGTACACGCCCTCAAGCCGCAGCGCCGGCTTGCCGATGATCCAGCCCGCTGCCATGCCGACGATACCGGCGACGATGGGCGTGAACGCAAAGGACATGCCGAACTGGTCAATGCAGATAGCAGCCGAATAGGCCCCAATTGCAAAGAATGCTCCATGCCCCAGTGAAATCTGACCGTTGTACCCCATCAGGACATTCAGCCCCATCGCCGCAATGGCATAGGACAGGATCGAACTGGCCAGGAACAACTCATAGCCTTGTAGAGTGCCGGTTGCTGCAAGAAACAGGATGGCAGCCGCGCCATAGCCCAGCCGGGCCCAAAACCTTGCCGACGGCCTGAAGTCTGGCATTTCATGTACCCGATTTGCAGGTTCATTGAGCCCCGTGGTCATATCAAACCCTCCGGGTGACAAGTTCACCGAACAACCCAGCCGGCTTTACCAGCAGGACTGACAGAATAAGAAGAAGCGCGATAAGCTCACGGAACTCGATGCCGTAGGGCACATAGGCTGAGATCATCGCTTCCAAAACGCCGACGATAAGCCCTCCCAATGCTGCACCGAAGGGGCTGGTGATCCCGCCTAGCAAGGCGCCAGCCAGAGCGAAGATCAACGGTGCCAACCCCATGCTGGGATCGAGAAACGTCACGGGCGCGATCATGACACCAGCTATAGCACCAATCGCCGCCGCCAGACCCCAACCAAGCGCCAGCATGAAAGAGACGTTTATCCCGACAAGTCGACTGCTTTCGTGATTGTCGGCGGACGCGCGCAAAGCCAGACCGAGCCTTGTATAGCGAAAGAAGAACCACGTAGCCGCAAGCACAACACACGTTGTCAGAAGTGAACCAAGCGTGTGCGCGCGAATGGAAAGATCGCTCACAATTTGGACCGAGCCATCCGAAAACGCGCTTGGGAAAGGTTTTACCTCATAGTTCCAGATTGCTCCGGCCAGGCTGTGAATACCAAGGAACAAACCAACAAAAACCGCAACGATCACGAGGTCGTCGGCCTCGTCGAAAGGACGGATCACAACGCGTTCCAGAATGACGGCACCAATGAAGGACACAATCATGGTCAACAGGATCGCTGGCCAGATCGGAACACCCATCTGCACGAGCGTCCAAGCAATAAAGGTTGAAAAAACAGCCAGTTCACCCTGCGCCAGGTTCACGTGGCCGGTAGATTTGTAGATCACCACCAGGGCCAACGCCATGATGGCATAGATGCCGCCGGACGACAGGCCAATAATCAGTTGCTCAAGGAAGAAGGTCATTGTTGCACCTCTGTAGGTGCGGGGTCGTGGCCAAGATACGCCCGCGCGATTTCCTGGTTTTTAGAGAGTTCTTCCGAAGTGCCGCGCGCAACGACGCTTCCGACCTCCAGAAGCGTCGCGTTTGTTGCCAGTTTTAGTGCGAGGTTCGAGTTTTGCTCGACCAAAAGCATCGAGACACCTTCCTCGGCGGCGATATCTTCCAGGATCTGAAACAGTTGCTTCACGATAACCGGCGCTAACCCGATGGAGGGCTCATCAAGTAGAATGAGCCGGGGTTCGGCCATTAGCGCCCGCCCGATGGCCAGCATCTGTTGCTCACCGCCCGACAGCGTTCCGGCGTGCTGTTTCTTTCTTTCCTCTAGGCGAGGAAAGTATCCAAAGACGCGTTCCAAAGTTCGACCAAAACTGGAGCGATCTCTTGCGGTAAATGACCCTAATCGCAGGTTGTCCATGACGCTCAGGCCCGAAAAAGTCCCCCGCCCGTCTGGAACATGCGCCACGCCCATGCGGGCGATTTCTTCGGGTTTTCTACCGCAAATGTCCTCACCAAACAGCGATATCTCTCCGCTGGTCTGGATCATTCCGCAGATAGCGCGCAACGTCGTCGTTTTACCGGCGCCATTGGCTCCAAGAAGGGCTGTAACCTGGCCGCCGGGCACTTCGAAATCGATTCCGTGCAATATGGCACCGTGTCCATAGGTTGCAGAAACATCTTTCAGAACAAGTGCCGGGGTCATGCAGCTTCCTCTCCGAGATAGGCCTTTAGAACCTGTGGATGAAACCTGACTTCGTGGGGAAGGCCCTCGGCGATCTTCTGACCGAAATCCATCGCAACGACGCGGTTCGAGACTTTCATGACCAGATTGAGGTGATGTTCAACCAACAGAATGGCGACTTTAAACTCGTCGCGGACTTTTTGGATCAGATCTTCCAGTTGAGCGACTTCGTCGCGATTCAAACCTCCGGCCGGTTCGTCCAGCATCAGGAGTTTTGGCTCTGCCGCCAAGGCGCGGGCAAACTCAATACGTTTGCGTACGGCAAAGTTCTGGTCGGCGATCGAGTGGTGAGCAATGTCTGCCAAGTCAAGCAACTCAAGCAAGTGCATAATATAGTCACGCGTCCTGGCCCGCTCTTTACGTACAGCAGCGCCCCCAAAGATGTCCGCCACCAAGCTGCTGTTCATCTCAAACTGCGCCCCGGTCTGAACGTTTTCGAAAACGCTCATTGTTTCAAAGAGCGCGATATTTTGAAAAGTTCGACCTACGCCCTTTGAGACCATGTCTTCAGGATGCAGGCTGCTGATGCTTTCGCCCATAATCCGGATGTCCCCGGACGTCTGCTGATACAGGCGGCTTAGACAGTTGAACAGCGTTGTCTTGCCCGCGCCGTTCGGCCCGATCAGGCCCAGAATCTCCTGCTGGTATATTTTCAGAGAGATGCTGTTGAGCGCGACGATGCCACCAAATCGAATGGTGACATCTTCGGCCTCCAACAGAAGGTCTGTTTCTCCGCCCAACGCAAATCCTCCCAATTTGCTCGACCTGAACATTTAATGTCGGACAATAAATTTGCAGTGGTGGTCAGTCAAGGCTCTTTCTAAAGGACGGTCTCATTTAGTGACCACCTTTAAGTGAGGGTCCGAACGTTACAAGCGGCTTGGAACCCTTGCCGCATCTGACCCATTGTCGATCTCCGTGAACGGAGGTTACGAGTTCCGCGCGAGATAAAGGCCAAAGTTCGGCATCGTCATAGACAGCTGTTTCTACAATCTACTGGCACCCTCAAAAAAATGGATCAACGGTGAAACAGAATAAACGCGGGCCGAAATCAAACCCGCGACACCAAAAATACGGTACCCTCAAACTCCTTTGTGAAGGCGATTGGCGATCGCATACTGCTGAGTGCTACATCGTTGAACGACCGATTTGAGGAATGTGCTGCAGATTTACGTTCCCCACGCCGCGACAGCGGACGTTTTCTGCTAGTGATTAGCTAACTGCAAAAAAATCGGGTGTGCCAAATGACTTGTAAGGTCCCTCCTTAGCGCTTTTTTTGCCCATTCACCGAATAGCTGCTGTCTTTCTACTATCTTGCGGCAAACGAGTGTCAGTAGGTGCAGTGAATTCTGGGCTGCGTGCATGCCATGAACCGGCAACAACCGGTTTGGGCTCAATCCAGCCATTTGAGGGCCGATTGAGCAATCGCAGCATCAACAAAGCCACTTGCCATTAGTCCACATAAGAAAGGGCCCCGCCGAAGCGGGGCCAAGTTGATCCTCACCACAAGGATTGGAATTCAGTCAGCGTTGGCATGAGCGGCACGCCAGTTGTCGCCCTCTGGAACGTCATCTTGCTCACTTAGCAAAGTGACACGCCGGTTCATGAGCGCTCGAAAGATGGGCGTAGAAGGGTCATCGCCTCGATGTCTGCGCTGCGGGCGGCGGATGCCAATAGGGCCGTGCCGGTAGAACCAGATCGCGATATCGACCGCCTCAATGTCGGTCTCGCGATAGATCAGGTCGAGCGGCATACACACGCCGTGGGTGTCCAGATCACGATTGCACTTGGGCGGCGACTCCACACGCCGGGGGCTTTGCCACATGCGGGACAGCGCACGGCCAAGACGGGGTGTTTGTGAGCAGTGAAGTCAGGCATGAGCGCCCTTCAACTCTCCAAGGCGCAGGAACAGGTCTGACGCCAAAACTCGATCCTGCATGGCCCGTTGGCGGTCCTTGTTCTTGGACGCGGCGGCTTGCAGGTGATGATAGGCCGCATGGCGCTCTGCCAGCGGGTAACTGTCAGGTTCTTCAGCAATGTCACAGGCATTCAGGATCGTGACGAAAAGGTCTGGCTTGGCGAAGAGGTCGGCAATGCGCGACCCGCCTGCATCCGTCTTGGACAATGGAAACGGCGGGCGTTTCAAGTCCAGCTTGCCAAGGCTATAGCTGTGCAGCACGCCGAATAGGCGGGACGGATCGGCGGGGTAGGGGGCACAGTCCCAGACCCGCCGGATCGCACGACCTTCCTCGGCGGGCAGGCTGTCGATCATGCGACGGGCCTTGCGCCACGCGGCGGCACGGTCTGACCGCCAGCGGGTTTCCTGTTGATCGGAGAGGGCAGCACGGCGGGCCATTTCCGCGTCCTCCGTCGGCTGTTCTTCGGCAATCTGCTCGGCAAAGAGCGGCAGGGCGTCCCGCTCCCGTTGTTGCTTACGCCGAAGGGCGGCGCGTTTGCGTGGCGTGTCCGTAAACGCGAAGGTGGGGGTTCTCTTGAACCTCATATCCCTGAACCTCACGCGTAACGCGGGCTGACCCAGAGACGCAGGTCGCGGCTGCTTTGGACAAGTTGTTCTGCGGCGATACGGGCCCGAGCATGGCTCTCGGCCCCTTTCGGCAGCTTCGTGCGATAGCTGCGATGCCGGTCATCGCCTTCGATCCAAATGCCGGTCTCGGTAACGATGAAGCGGCAGCACCCGTTGTGCGATGCCTCAGCGTGGCTCTTGATCGCCTGTGACCACGTATAGGCCGCGCCCCAGAGTTTTCCGCGCGAGACTGGCTTTTCGAGAATTGAAGCGGTCATCTTTGTTCTCCTGTCGGGGATGGGGCAGGGCGCGAACGCCCTGCCTCTGCTGTCACTCCATGCCTTCGGGCAACCAAGCGTCGATCTTGGCGGCTTGCGCTTCGGTAACGCCAAGGGCGCTGCGCATGTCCGATTGGGTAAACAAGGCTTCCAGCTTCGCGGCCTTCTCGCCCTTTTTCAGCTTGGCAAAGGTCGTGACAGTTGGGTGATCCTCGGCCAATTCCAAAAGATCGCGCCAAATCTCGACCATGTAGGGACCGCCCACGCGGCTGAAAAAGTTCGCGGCAGTCGGTGTCCAGACCTCGCGGGTATCCGGTTTCGTGATCTTTGAAACCATCGCTTCCAGCTTCTCGTCACCGCCCCGGAATTGGGCCGCAAGGAACCGAACCAATTCCCCACGGACATGCTCTGGGCCTTTCTTGCGAAACGCACGGAACGAAGCCCCAAGGTCTTTGATTTCCCACACATCGCGCGGCGGGTTGGTCGTCAGGCGCTCGTCCAACGCATAGCCATCAGCCTCGGTGGAGGGCCAGTTTGGCACGTCTGTGGTCGAAAGCCCCAACGGGTTCTGCCAGTGCATCGCATGGCTCAACTGGTAGGCCAGAAGGTCGATCAGAAGATCAGGATCGCGCAGCGCGGCATGTTGCCGTGCGCCGCGTGTCACTCGGTTCAAGTCATCGCGCAGCTTTTGCGAGATAGGTGACTTGGGACCGTCTTTGCCGCTGCTGGTGTGCATCGACTTTGCAAGGACGCCCGCCTCAATCGCCGCTTTCTTGTCTTCCGGCTTCACCAGTGCGCCGCTGATCTGCTGCACCCCGTTGCCATCGACATAGACGTAGAGGCCTGCATGGCTGCGCTGCTCGTCGGTATACTCCCCGTCGATGATCGTTTGCAGGGCGGCAAGTTCGGCTTCCGCTGCGGCGTCCAGCACGTCGCCGTTGGCAAGCTCGGCCAACTCGTCATAGCGCTCGGCTTCATCCTCGGACAACTGGCCTTCTTCGGCGTAGACCCGACCAAACTTGTCCAGCCCCATGCTGTAGTGGCACAACCAACGGTCTTGAATTGCTTCGACCCATTTCCAGCCTTCGGCCTGCAAAGTCTTGACCGCCTCGGCCAGCTTCGCGCCGAAAAGATCGTCCAGCAAAGACACATCGTCAAAGAACGTCTGATCTTGGAAAAGATCGGCGGTCTTGCGGCCACCGGCTGCATCGTATTCTGCCTCGGTGACATAGACGACGCGGCGGTCACTGCTGCGCACAGAATCCGGCTTGAGGGCCTGTTTGATCTGGTGATCGCTGTAGTTTCCGCCCCGCGCCTGTTCCAGCACTTCAAGAGTTGCCTTCATATCATTGCTGACTGTGAAGGCGGCGGCGTTGGACAGGCTGATTTCGTTGGCCGCAAGGGCGTCCAGAACCGGATCGGGCAGGTGGGCCAGCGCAAGGCGGCGGTAGACATGCTTTTCCTTGACCGCGAAGGCGCGGGCAATCGCTCCCACGGTGCCGCCCTTGGCTTCCATCTTGCCATAGGCGCGAATTTCCTCGGCGGGGTGAAGGTCGCGGCGGGCCACGTTCTCCGTGTTTGCCCAAGCCTCGGCGGTCTCGGCGTCGGGGGCCA
>JBCBRH010000065.1:0-7094 GCA_039819785.1 Pseudomonadota bacterium
AGGCGTTGAGTCCGATTTGTAGCGTCCAAGCGTTGATACTGCCGCTGCTCTCGCGAGCAAAGCGGCAGGTTACTGGATCGCGGGGCCTCAAAAAAATCACCTACGGCGCCGAGCACAAATTACGACGGACTTTTGCAACAATATCGGCCCGAAGGTGACGTTCGTCTTTTTGCCCAGTATCTCGGCTGCTTGAATAAGAGCTGAAGCTTTTCGTTTGTTCGGCTCAGTTTTTCGCTTTTGAGGGCTCCAGCGCGATGGCCAGGCTTCGGGGTGATGACGGCAACGACGTCAACGATCATGAGGCTTCCTCCCGGTGACGTGTTTGCATTGCCGTTTTGGAAGATCGGCGGCAGCGTCCCATGTACGCGATGCAGCCCCCTCGGCCAATTCACGAACACTTCGCCTGCCAGGTGCCCTGCTTGTCGCCGCGCCCGCAGAGAAACTGCCGGTGGAGGTCGATCAACGTCCAGCCGGCATCGTCCCGTTTCGCGCGGCCGATGGTCCGGATGCCGGAGATGCTGTCGTCAAGGACGCCAGTTTCGGTGATCTCGATGCGCATGCGTTCGCCGTCCTCCTTGGTGGCGGTCATCTCGAGCTGCGGACGGCCTTCGAGCATTTCCGGGAAGCCGGACAACTGCGCATCGAACAGCCCGAACAAGGTATCGGCTGAGCGCCGGCCCCAGTCGCCGCGATCAACCGGGACCGGGACCCGGTCGGTGATCCGTTGGCCGATCCTGATCACGTGGTTCCCACTCAAGAATGGGTTCACGGGGCGGTGCCTCGAGCGCGCCCGACGGGCTCGCGTGTGTTCACAGACCCGGTCGGGACCGGCTTTCAGGACAGCCAGCTCCTTGCCCTTGCGAAGCAGCCGGTAGCTGCCGCCCTCCGGTTCGGGCAGAACGAACTTTCGTGATTTCGTACCCATGCAGTCGCGCTGGCGCGCGCCGCGCTTGGCATAATGGAAGCCGCCGGTCAGATGCACGTCGGCGCCGTCGAGGCGGATGGCAACGTCTTCATAACGGAACCCGCGGCCCGCGCTTTGACAGCCGGTCGACGCAATCAAAACGACCTGACCGGCGGTGTTCGAAGGCGCCAGGCAGACGCGGCCGATGGACTCGGCCATCGCCGCGCCAGAGACCGAGGCGACCAACGCCCCTGCGACCATGGTGCGGAGTGCAGCGGCTCTGCCGGCCATCAGATGGCTGGCGGTTCGGCGGGGCATGGCGGATCCTTCCTTAGCTAGACGATCAGATGCTGAACCCAAGGGAAGCCATGCCTGCTGAACATCCTCTGAATATGGGATTTCGCGGTGAACATGCATTGCAGCATGGCATCAATGACGGGGGTCTGCCCGTGTCCCCAATCCGTCTTATGGCAACTGACAGGGGACACCTGCATGTCAAAGCATAGGTACGCCCCACTGCTTTTGGCAGGAGGCGCACCTATGCAACGTGCTGGCGTGACTCAATCCGGTCTGTTTCATCACCTGGATAACCGCGCCGGGCAGGCGAGAGAGAAGGCGGATCGTCAATATCAGCGCTTGATCGTGAAACGCTTTGATCCGCGCTTTGGGACGAAGATCTGGCGGCAGTTTCCCGGCCCGTCGGTAATCATCCACGGATGACCGACATACGTGCTCTGAGTGTAGGATTGGCCGCTTTGCAAATGTTTGTAGTCAACGGGGTTTCCGTTGTAATCGAGCCACGTCACGACCCGGTATCCGCCGGAGCGGTTCACGAAGCGAACGGAGACAGCTTGACCGGAATCAACCGATTTCAAGTTTCCCTGAAGTCGACAACTCGCCGCATCCGCGGCTCCTGAGTAAGCACCGATCGAACATATGGCGAGCAGGGCGGCAAGCATGATTTTCTTGAGCATCTTGGTATCCGTTGATTGGAGTGACGTTGTGACAGGGGCACCCTGAACCGATTGATCTGCATTTGCCGTCTCCGAGGGAACAGAGCTTACCTTTCGTAGGGGCGCGCAGAAAAGGATTGAGATGGCGCGAAGCGCGGGTGCGGCGTGGGGTGTGAGTGTAGGGCGTGTGCCAGGTGTGGCTTTGCTGAGGGTTACGACGGAGCGGGACCGTCAGAAGCTGGCGCCAACCGCCCATCGGTCCCGTGGTTTGCGAAGTCTGCCTCACGGGATTGAGCAGGACAGGCCGTGCGTGTGCAGACGGTGGATGCCAACGGAAACCATATCGGCATTGATAAGATTGAAGACTTCCAGGTTGGTGAGGATGTCCTCGATCTACGCGGCCTGATCAAGCAAACCAAATACGATGACATCTCAGATGTCGTGACCCTGACCGAGACAGACCTCGGCGGTCTTCATACCGGCGGCCTGCTCCTTCAGAATCGCGATGATCTGCACTTCTGAAAACCTGCTCTTGCGCATCGTCCGTCTCCTCGTGGGATTGACAGACTTTAGCTTAGCTCAAGGACGTTTGAATGGGCAGGGTCACTACCTGTAAAACGGACCCTGCTAGCGTCCTGATACATCGGTGAACCCATCGCGTCAGGTGGTGTCGTTGATGATGCTATGTGTCAACGCGGTGCCACTGAATGACGGTGACCGTCTTAAGCGCGAAGTTTTGTACGAACGGCAATTGTCTCGCGTTTGCGGTGCCGAAGTGCTTAGGGTGGCCGAGGGCAGTCCCTGCAGATTCGCCTGCGTCCCGGGCAGCAGTGACACGCTTTACTACCGGCAACCGGTCACCTCAAAAAGGATATTGCATGACGAAATTTGCGACGCTGCCCACCACCCTCGATGGTGAAGTCATGCACGTCAATCCAGCCCACGTGACATATGTGCGTGAACGCAAAGCACAGTCAGGCTGCCGTGTGTTCTTTGATAAAGAACATTCGTTCGGAGTGAAGTTGGACGCTGAAGATGTTGTGGCCCGATTGATCGCCGCGTTGGACGGCCAGAGCTAAAGAGAGGGCCTGTACTGGTGTCACGTCTGCTCCAGCTAAGGCACGATTGACTCTTGCAACGCGGCATCTGATCGATGCGGCGCGCTTCGTTCACCCAGGCGGTTCGCTGTCATCCAGACACGCCGTTTTGTAGCGGGGTCCGACGTGCGGGATGAATTGCGCGAACGCCTGGCACGAAGGTCCGATATTGGAGACGTATGGACTTGAAGAGTGGGTAAAACACTGAAAATTTTGGTACGCGCAGAAGGATTCGAACCTTCGACCTACTGATTAAAAGTCAGTTGCTCTACCAACTGAGCTATGCGCGCTCACCAGAGCCGCTGTTCTAAGGCTTCGGTCGCTCAAGTCAAGCGATGTGCGACGGTTCGGAGGGGGTTTCGTTACACGCTGTGTGAACTGCGCGGTTCTGACTGTTTGCTGCCTGCTTTCAATGCTGTCACAGATCTGGTTCACATGACCTCCTGGCCCTTTGCTCTGACAATACATTTCAGGCTGTGGCAGGCTGCTTCACCCTCACTGACAGGAGACACATTGGCAGAGCCCGTCGCATCCGTACCGGGCTCTGCCAGTGTTTCAGGGGGGCCTATCTACGAACAGCCCAATGTGCCGCGTGCGGTCGCCTTCATGGTGCTGGCCGTGTCGTTGTTTTCATGCCTGGACACCACAGCCAAGGTGCTGGTGGATAGTTATCAGATGCCGGTCGCTCAAGTCACCTGGGTGCGGTTTGTTGTGCAGTTCGTGGCGCTCTTGGTGCTTGTCCCTCTGTTTGGCCGCTTGTCGGTTACACAACTGTTTTCCACACAGCGGTTCGGATTGCAGATGGTGCGTTCCGTCCTGATGGCGCTGACCACACTGTTCAACTTTCTGGCCGTCGAATATCTGCGGCTTGATCAGACGATCACCATCATGTTCCTGGCGCCGCTTGTCGTGGCACTTCTGGCGGGCCCCTTCTTGAACGAGTGGGTGGGATGGCGGCGTCTGGTGGCCATCCTCATTGGCTTTGCCGGCATACTCGTGGCTGTGCATCCTGGCGTGGCACCGGTTCACCCGGCTGTCGGCTATTCGTTCGCCGCGATGTCGGCCATGGCGTTGTTCATGATTGTGACGCGCATGGTGGCGTCCCACGATCCGCCATTGGTGACACTGTTCTATTCTATGTTTGCAGGTGTCGTGTTCGGAGCACCGTTTGCCATCGCCGAGTGGGATTGGCCGACTGACTGGACGCTTTGGGCGGGTTTGGTGTCACTGGGGCTGTTCGGTGGCGCAGGGCATTACCTGCTCATCCTGGCCTACCGGCTGGGACCGGCGTCGACGATTTCTCCATTCATCTATTTCCAGATCCTCACCATGACGCTGCTCGGTTATCTGGTGTTTGGGGACCAGCCCGACGTCTATACGTTTGTTGGTTCCCTGCTGGTGGTGGGATCTGGTGTCTACCTGGTCAACCGGGAACGGCAACTGCGCAACGAGGCGGTGGCCGTGAAATCGGAACCGGCCTAAGACGGCGCGCTTATGCTGGCTGCCGTGCGGATGTGGTCCGGTCAGTCGAGTTCCGGCTCAGTTGCGATGGTTGATGCGGGCCAACGTCGCATACCGCCAAGCTTCGAAGCGGCCCTCGCTGATCGCTGAGCGCATGCCGTCCATCAGCTCCTGATAGAACGCCGTGTTGACCCACGATAGAATCATTGAGCCGAGGTGTTCGCCTGACCGGATGAGGTGATGGACGTAGGCGCGGGAATACGCGCGCGCGGCTGGGCATCGTGCGGATGGGTCAATGGGGGTGAGGTCTTCGCCGTGCTTGGCGCTACGCAAGTTCAGCCGCCCGTCCCAGGTGAACGCCATTCCATGGCGGCCGTTTCGGGTCGGCATCACACAGTCAAACATATCAATCCCGCGGGCGACGGCGCCGATCAGGTCCTCTGGCGTGCCAACGCCCATCAGATAGCGCGGCTTGTTGGTTGGAAGGCATGGCACGGTGGCGTCAAGCGTATTGAACATGGCCTCCTGCCCCTCGCCGACAGCGAGCCCGCCGACGGCATAACCTGGGAAATCCATGGCAACGAGTACCTCTGAGGATTCGCGCCGGAGTGCCTCGTTGATGCCGCCTTGCACGATGGCAAAGAGCGCCTGGCCGTGATGGGCATCTCCCCGTTCACGATGGGTCTCAAAGGCTGCCTTCGAACGCTCCGCCCAGCGCAACGACAGTTCCATCGCGCGGCGGACTTCGCTGATCTCGGCGGGCAGTTCAATGCACTCGTCGAGTTGCATCTGGATGTCGGACCCCAGCAGGCATTGGATTTCGATAGACCGCTCAGGGGTTAACTGATGCTTTGAGCCGTCAATGTGAGAGCGGAATGTCACGCCGTCTTCGGTCAGCTTGCGGATCTTGGACAGGCTCATCACCTGGAAGCCGCCGCTGTCGGTGAGGATCGGTCTTTCCCAACAGATGAAATTGTGCAAACCGCCGAGCTTAGCCACGCGCTCAGCCGTTGGGCGCAGCATCAGGTGGTAGACGTTGCCCAAAATGATCTCAGCACCGGCATCTTTCACCTGGTCGAGGTACATGGCCTTCACAGTACCGACGGTTCCGACGGGCATGAATGCCGGTGTCTGGATTTTGCCGCGGGCCGTGGTGATGGTTCCGCGACGCGCAGCGCCGTCGGTTTCCAAGAGGTCGAAGCGGAAGGCTGGACCATCTGGATGCGGGCCTGTGGGGCGCGCGGACAGGGGCTGTGGCGTATCTGGTTCCCTTGTCATTGGGTGGTTCGACCAGCGACGTGGTGTTGGCGGTCAGGAAACAACAGCGTTGCATCTCCATAGGAATAAAACCGGTAGCGCTCCTGAATGGCGTGCGCATACGCCGCCTGCATGGTCTCCAGCCCCGCAAATGCAGAGACCAGCATAAATAGCGTGGAGCGCGGCAGGTGAAAATTCGTCAACAGGATGTCGGTTGCCCGGAAGGCGTAACCCGGTGTGATGAAGATATCCGTCTCTCCGCAGAACGGTTTGATTTGCCCGTTTTTATCGGCTGCGCTTTCGATGAGGCGAAGCGATGTGGTGCCGACACAGCAGAGGCGTCCACCTTTGGCGCGCAATGCGTTGAGCGTGTCTGCGGCCTGAGGTGTGACTTCGCCCCACTCGGCGTGCATTTTGTGCTCGGTGGTGTCGTCTGCTTTGACAGGGAGGAAGGTTCCGGCGCCCACGTGCAAGGTGAGTGCGACGCGTTTGATGCCTTTCGCTTCCAGTTGCTCCAACAGGCCTTCAGTGAAATGCAGGCCTGCCGTGGGAGCTGCTACGGCGCCATCCTTTTTGGCGAATACCGTCTGGTAGGTGCTCGCATCCGAACTGTCGGTCGGGCGGCGTGCGGCGATGTAGGGTGGAAGCGGCATGGCGCCGATCCGTGCGATGGCAGCATCAAGGCCGGCACCTGCTTGCTCAAAACACAAGCCTACTTCACCGCCGTCGACCTTGTCGGTGATGGTCGCACGCAGTGTGACCCCACCATTGCCGAATGTCACCACGTCGCCCTTTCGCAGCCGCTTGGCAGGCCGAGCAAACGCGCGCCAAGTGTCTGCAGACACGCGACGGTGCAGGTTGGCTTCGATTGACGGGGTGGCGGTCGTCCCACCTTCCGCGCGGGTGGTTTCACGTCGGCCACTCAGCGAGGCTGGAATGACGCGGGTGTCGTTGAACACGATGGCGTCGCCTGGCTGCAGGACATCGGCCAGATTTTTGACAGCCCTATCTGCGAACCGCGCCTGACCGGGTTTACCAGGGTCGACCATCAACATGCGGCTTGCGTCGCGCGGATTGGCCGGGTGCAGGGCGATCAACTCATCTGGCAGCTGGAAGTCGAAGAGGTCTGTTCGCATCACTCGTATTTCCGTTCCGGCGTTTGCCTCCTCGTTCGGGCCGTTCTAGCGCAAATGTCTGAACCAACAGGAATGCTGGCAGACTCCCGCTACTCGTATTGCTTTTGAGTTTGATGTTGGCTTTGAAACTCGAATGCAAGCTGCGGGGCAGCCGTCAAACAGGCAACACTAGCGCCTGTTTGCTTTTCGTGGACCCGCAAAGCAGGCTCTTAGCTCTTGATTTGGAGCATGTTCCGGGCGGAAAACCGCATACACTTTTCCTGAACATGCTCCAAATCAAGAGCAC
>JBCBRH010000066.1:0-6049 GCA_039819785.1 Pseudomonadota bacterium
AATTCGGTGAAATCACAAGCCGAGTGTCTGACGACGACAGCCCCTTTTCATAAGCCTGCATCGACCGGTAGAACGCGAAGAAATCTGGATCTTTGCTGAAGGCATCAGCGAATATCTTGTTCCGCAAAGCGTCACCTTCACCGCGCATCTGCTCCGACTTCTTCGTCGCCTCAGCCTTGATGATCGTCGCTTCACGATCAGCGGACGCCCGGATCCGGTTCGCAGCCTCGTTACCGCGGGCCCGAATTTCTGCAGCCTCCTGCTGACGTTCCGTTGTCATCCTGCCAAAGATCGCTTCGGAGTTCTCTTCCGGCAGGTCAGCGCGCTTAATCCGCACATCGACAACGTTGATACCGAGTTTCTCAGCTTCGTTATTCACCCGGTCACGGATCTGAACCATCAACTCATCACGACGGTCACGCACCACGTCTTGGAACGTCGCACCACCGAGCGCGGCACGAATGGCTGCACCCATGAGGTCGTTCAAACGCTGTCGGGCGATCGTCTCACTCCGAACCGTCTTGTAGAACTCAAGCGGATCGGTAATGCGGTAACGCGCGAACGCATCCACCACCAACCGCTTTTGGTCCGACGCAATGACTTCCTGCGGTGAGGTATCCAGATCCAGAATTCGCTTATCGAAATAGTCGACGGTTTCGATGAATGGCACTTTGAAATAAAGCCCGGCACCGTTGACCATCTTGTTCTCGGCATCAAGCTTGTATTCGTTTTTCACGTCCTGTGGCGCACCGAAGCGCAGCACAATGGCCTGCTCCGTTTGCGTCACGATGTACGCGGATGCGTAAAGCGTTGCCGCCGCCGCACCCAGGACCAAAAGCACAATGATTGAAAGCGTACGCATGGTTATTGAGCTCCCGTCGTCGCGTTAGCACGTGGTCTTTGAAGTTGATCCAGCGGCAGGTATGGGACCACGCCACTTCCACCGCCCGAACTGTCGATGATCACTTTGTCCGTACCGGCAAAAACACGCTCCATTGTTTCGAGGAACATCCGTTTCCGGGTCACTTCCGGCGCTTTGGCGTACTCTTCAAACACCTGTTCGAAACGTGACGCCTGACCCGTGGCTTCCTGGACCGTTTGCTCTTTATAACCTTCAGCTTTCTGTAGGATGCGTTCAGCATCACCACGCGCCTCGGGCACAATCCGGTTTGCGTAGGCCTGGGCCTCGTTCTTGATCCGGGATTGGTCAGCACGGGCGGCCTGCACGTCACGGAAAGCACCGATGACTTTGCCTGGCGGGTCGACCTTTTGCAGCTGAACCTGCGTGATCCGGATACCGGACCCATAGCTGTCGAGGGTCTTCTGCATCACTTCGCGAACCTGCTGTTCCACCTTCTGACGATCGGCCGTCAAAATGGGCTGCAGATCGGATTGACCAACCACCTCGCGCATGGCGCTTTCCGCCACAACTTTCACGGTCGATTCCGGGTTCTGGATGTTGAACAGGAACTGTTCGACAGCAGTTTGTCCGGTCTTTTCGTCGGGTGAACCAACATTAATGCGCCAAAACACGACGAAGTCCACGTCGATGATGTTTTCATCGCCCGTGAGCATCAAGCTCTCTTCTGGGATGTCACGCACCGTCACCGATGTCCCGGCCCGACCACCTGTGAGAGAGCGCATCCCGATCTGGATCGAGTTTTCGCGTGTCACCTTCGGCAGCAGAACCTGTTCAACGGGGTAGGGGTACTTGAAGTTAAGACCAGGACCGACCTGACGTTCGAATTGACCAAAGCGCATCACGACCCCGAGCTCGTCAGGCTTGACCGTGAACGTAAACAGGTACCAACCCATCACGGCCACGGCCGCGATACCGGCTAGGAAGAGCACGAGCGGACCCGGTGAACCCGAGCCCATGGCTTGCTTCATACGGTCCTGGCTGCGCTTGAGAATTTCTTCAAGGTCAGGCTGTTGGCCACCGCCGCCGCCGCCACCGCCGCCGGACTGGCCGCCACCCCAGGGACCTTGCCCCCATGGTCCGCCGCCGCCGCCGTTTCCGCCGCCACCGCCGCTTTTCCAACCGCCGCCGCCATTTTGATTGTTCCAGGGCATACGTGTCGCCTCTTGAGATGAAGTGATGAGTGTTAAACTGCCGAGCGCTTGCCGCGCCTCGCAAGTAACGGGCCGCCAACAAGCGCTGTGCGCAGAAATGAATGCTGTTGGGCTTATAGGTTACTGAGGCTTACGCGGGAAGGGCGTCACTCAGATTTGGTGTGCGACCCAAAAGCTTCAAGGGCGGCGACACCAAAGCATCATTAATGATTGATCATCAACGAAAACCTGAGCTGAGCCGGACAAGCAAATGATGGCTATGCATTTTATTGCTCTTTCAGGCCCCAGCAGCATCGACGAGCCAACCGACACTTATGTGTTCGGCACAGCAGACTTGCGCTCATAGACCCGCAACTCGGATGCATAATCGTCGCGGGCACCCTGCATCAGTGCCTCGGTGGATTTGCAGACCCAGTCGGCCTCCGCCAAAGCCGCCAGAAACGTATCGGCCTCGGGCTCGGCGTCCACATGGGTCCAATAAACGCGATCAACCTGGTCCAAAAGCGTGTCGTAAAGCGCAGCACCACCAATTAGCATGACCTCATCGACACCACGCTGCCTTGCAAGAACCCGGGCCCTTTCGAGTGCTGCATCTGTGGTCGCAAACACCTCTGCACCCTCAAACAAAAGCCCGGGCGCGCGGCTGACCACGAGATTGTCACGGCCATCAAGCGCACCAGGAAGCGATTGGAACGTGCGACGCCCCATGATCAAGGGCTTGCCCATCGTCAGCTTCCGAAACATTTTCAAATCGGACGACAGCCGCCAAGGCAGCGTACCAGCCATGCCGATGGCACCATTACGGGCCACCGCAACGACCATGGCCAGTTTCGGATCGGGTTCTGACGACATATGAGCTTTCTAAACGGCAACAGGTGCGGAAATATGCGGATGCGGGTCATATCCGGTCAGATGAAAATCGTCGAACGTAAAATCGAAGATGCCAGAAATGTCGGGATTCAGCGCCATCGTCGGCAACGGCCTTGGTGCACGGCTGAGCTGAAGTTCGGCCTGCTCAAGGTGATTGAGATAAAGGTGCGCGTCACCGAGCGTGTGCACGAAGTCGCCGGGTTTGAAGCCGCACACCTGCGCCATCATCTGGGTCAGCAACGCATAGCTGGCGATGTTGAATGGAACCCCCAGAAATATATCAGCCGACCGCTGATAGAGCTGGCATGACAGCCGCCCATCAGCGACATAAAACTGGAACAGGCAATGACACGGAGCCAACGCCATATCGGGGATGTCGCCCGGATTCCAGGCTGAGACAATCAACCGGCGGCTATCTGGATTGATTCGCAATGCATGGACAACATCGGTGATCTGGTCGATTTGAGAACCGTCGATTGCGGCCCACGAGCGCCACTGCTTCCCGTAAACCGGTCCAAGATCACCGGTCTCATCGGCCCATTCATCCCAGATGCTGACGCCATGCCGCTTGAGATAAGCCGTATTGGTGTCACCCAATAAGAACCACAACAATTCATGTATGATCGACTTGGTGTGCAGCTTCTTGGTGGTGACCAGTGGGAACCCATCGCTGAGATCAAACCGCATCTGATGGCCGAACACGCTGAGTGTTCCGGTGCCGGTCCTGTCGGCTTTCCGTACACCGTTCGTGCGAACATGGTCGAGGAGGTCGAGATACTGTTGCATACCCCTCTCATAGACCGATTCTGATGCGCTCAAAATCTGAATTCACCCCAACCGGTCGAGCCGCAAACAAAACCTCCGGATGCCGGACCAGGCAGAGGCTAGTTCGGAACCGCGACGACGCCATTCGCCATGCCCCAGACCACAAGCAGCACCGTTGCATTATAAAGTCCATGACAGACGATCGGCACCCACAGGCTGCCCGTCCGCCACAACAGCCAGCAGAACGCAAGCCCCAGAACAAACACCGCAATCAGCCCGGCAACTGAATACTGGGCATGCAACACGGCCCAAAGCCCGGTCGAGATAATCGACGCACCGACAAAACCGAGCGGCGTTTTGGCCAAAGCCGACAGCAGAAATCCACGGAACAGCAACTCTTCCGATAACGGCGCGCCGATGATCACAATCACCGCCAAGAGCCATGCCGCATCGGACCGCAGCATCCCCATATAGGGCTTCACGTCCTGAAGAATGGTGTCCGGTGCGATGGCGTAAACCAGCCAGGAGTAGGCCATCGAGACCAGCAGAACCACACCAAAGGCCTTGAAATAGGTCCACGCACCGCCCTCGACAGGCTTTAACGCAAGAACATCTGCCCGCTTGGCCCCATAGCGCCCGGCAATCCACAAGATTAACAATACAGACACGATCTGAAGCCCCATCTGGGAGACCAGAAAGAACCCGTAAGGCCCATTTGCCGAAGCGTGATCGACGTTTTGCGGCAAGGCGAACCAAGCCCAGCCCGTTAACCGCTCAATCCCCAGCGCGACAACAATACCGACCCCGGCTGAGACGCCGAAAACCCCTAGAGTTGCGAGAAACGCGGTGACCCCACGCCACTCCGATGCCGCCACGTAACGTCCCGTCGGCTGTGCATCAGGCGTAACAGGCGTGGATGTCATGAAAAAAACCTCATCGAGTCAGTTCAGCCAAAACGCGGTATCTTTGAAAAGACACAACGCGTGCCACGTGGGAACCAACACTGCTAGATGTGAGTAATCGTGGGTTAACAAGCCCGACGGATAAACACTTGAAGACACTGCGCTCCCGGCAATAGACCACCGTCTAATTCCGTATCAGCACGTGTCCATTGGAGGACCGACCAATGACCGACACGGCAACCCCGCAACCTGCGCCACGCCAGGGAAAAACATGGCTTCACGGCCTGAAGGAGCATCTACGCGGTCTGTACCACGGCAAATCGGCAGCCGGCCGGACCTTTCGGTTCACCATGCTGGCAATAGATATCGCTGCAATTGTGTTTTTCCTCGTGACATCGGTCATGGAGGGCGCGCTATGGATTTACGTCATCGACGGCATCCTTGCGGTTTTCATCCTCTCGGACCTCTCAATCCGCTACTGGATCTCCTACCACCGCAAAAAATTCATGCTCCAGCTGACGACGTGGGCCGACATTGTCGTCGTCATTACGCTTCTGCTGCCTATGTTCTTGGACAACTTGCTATTCCTCAGGGTCATCCGCGCATTGAGGCTCCTGCGTTCATTCCGGGTTCTTTCAGACCTGCGTAGCGAATTCGCCTTCTTCCGGCGCAACGAAGAAATCATCCAATCAACCGTGAACCTGCTGGTTTTCGTGTTTGTGATGACAGCGCTCGTCTTTGTCCTACAGGCCGACTACAACCCAAAAATCAATAACTACATCGATGCCTTGTATTTTACCGTCGCAGCCCTCACCACAACCGGCTTTGGCGACATTACGCTGATCGGCACCAGCGGCCGGCTGCTGTCGGTTTTGATTCTGCTGCTCGGCGTCGCCCTCTTCCTGAGGTTGGTTCAAGCCATCTTCCGACCGCAGCACGTCATGCACGAATGCGAAGACTGCGGCCTCACGCGGCACGACACCGACGCCGTTCATTGCAAACACTGTGGCAAGACAATCCACATCAAAACGGATGGTGAAATCTGATCCAAAGTCATCTGGCGCCGCCTTCACGGCTGAACCAGCAACATCGCGTTCAGCCTTTTGACCGTGTAGCCCTTTTGTTCGCCATCGTTAGCGCCTATATTGTTGGCGTCGGAGCAATCCGACTATGGCGATAAACGCGATCGTAATAAGCCATTCGGACCCGGGGGCGGTACCCGGCGCCTCCACCACATGCCCATCGTGCCCTGACAACGGACAACCAGATCAGCGGCAGACCAGCCAGACAGTACGCGGCCAGTCGACACACAAGTTGGGCATCTGATGGGGGCGAAATAGGATCGACGAGGGTGTAAAGGATTTAGCTTTTGCTCGGCATGGTTCCGCCGTTATCGGGCCGTTTCAATAGTTGCAAATGACAACTATGCTGAGGGTGCA
>JBCBRH010000067.1:0-5853 GCA_039819785.1 Pseudomonadota bacterium
CAGCGGGATCAAAGCCTCCGGGCAAGTGGTTTCGATGCGGGTTGAAGGCGACACGATTGCGCCAGTCGACAAAGAAGAAATGTCGCTGCAGTTGCGCCAGATGGAAGACAGGCAACTGGCCAATCTTACGGCACGCCTGGAAAAGACTGTGGGCCAGTTCGCCGCTAGGATCGATCAATCCCACGAGCGTTTCTTGGATCGGGCGCTGGAATCCCTGCTGCAGCATTTGGAAAAGAACGGCGAGAATGTCGTTTGGAAATACAGCCCCGATGGTTTGCGCATGTTGCTGCGATCCAGCTATCAGGTTTTACGACGCAACTTTCATGGGGAATGCGAATCTGTGTTCGCTCAGGCTGCGCAGGACCTGGGATCTGCTTATGAACAGATGTTCGGCGTGTCGGTCAGTGGGTTCGGCATAGCGCCCCCTACACCACCGGTTGTGCCCCCGCCTGTCTCACTGGGGCAAACCATCGCCTTGGACCTGCAGACCTCCTGGTGGCGGAGCTGGTGGAAGCGTCGCCGCGGATATCGGGCATTTGCAAACGGCTTCTACGAACTGATCGAAGCCGAGACATCGCCCATCGTGAACAGCCTACGAGACACGCAGACGGCTCAACTGCGTAAGGATGCCGAAAACATTTTGCGCGACTTTTTTGCAGAGCAACGCGGCATCCTGTTGGATGTGGCCGACAAGACAGAAGTGCAAGTTTCCGATCTGAAAGATCTGTTTGGCGTCACCGCCCAGGCCGAACGGGAACATGTACTGGATCAGATTTTTGACACGCTGGAACATTTCACAGTTCCAGCCGCAAACTAGGGATAGCGGCCATGGTGATGGAACTAGGGGGTGGACCAACGCCAATTGAAGCCTCTGGCCCGCGCAAACCTCGCATTGCGTTGATGGGCGAATTCTCGGCGGGCAAAAGCACGCTGTCCAACTTGCTCTTGGGGTCCCGCCCCTTGCCAGAGAAGGTCACCGCGACCCGACTGTCACCCGTTTGGATGTCGCGCGGGTCGGCAGCCGCACAGCGGGTAACGCTCGACGGTGAGATTGAAGAGATCGAACTGGACCGGATCGAGGAAGTTCCGGTTGAGGAAACCCGCCTGATCCGTCTCTTCATGGAAGCTGACATTCTTGATGTCTGCGATTTGATCGACTTTCCAGGTATCTCGGACCCCAACATGTCGTCAGATGTCTGGCAGCGTGTTGTTGGGGAGGTCGATGCTGTCCTGTGGTGTACCCATGCAACCCAGGCCTGGCGGCAAAGCGAAGCCGCTGTTTGGGACGACATGCCCGAAGCGGTACGCGAAAACAGCATCCTGCTGATCACGCGTTGGGACAAGCTGACCAACGAAAAGGATCAGGGCCGGGTGATGAAACGCGTCTCGAAAGAGACAAAAGGCCTTTTTGGCGCGACCTTCCCGATCTCGCTGACCCGCGCCTTGGATGCAGGCGAAGACCTGGACAAATGGTCAAGTTCTGGAGCCGAGACTTTCACCAACTACCTCATCGAGTTGGTGCAGCATTTGGGTAGTTTCCTGCGCCAAGACGTTCCGCCGCTATATCAAGTGGGCACCCTGCCGGAAGAGTTTCGCAGATCTATGACCCGCAAGGTTCGTGCCGCAGAGCCCACGGGAACCAAAGCCGGGCCCCAGTCTATTGCGCCACGCAGGGTTGCCAAATCAGAGGCGGCGCTGCGTTCGGCCAGACCGTCCCGCTCTCTTCGCCTGGAATCAGCACAAAGGCCGCAGCGGCTAGTCGAAGAAAGTGACAACACTGTGGCAGGTAATTCAAAACCAACCAATCTACGGTCTGTTTTCATAGATAACGATTGATTTCGTCGCAACATCGGAGTGAAATAGGTTCGACCAGCTTAGACGGCTTTGAAAGAAGGCCAAAGATAACTTATGGATCGGCATGGAAAACGCAAAACGTATCGAGGAACAGGTGACTGTGTCTGATGAACTGGACGGCCTTCGCAGTGCCTTTCCGGCGTGTGAGACGGTTGCTTTTGCAGATCTCGCATCGAAGATGGTGCTGAAAACCAGCAGCGGCAGTAAAGCGCCCCAGGAGCAGATTGACCAATTGTGTGCTGAGGCGATCTCGGTCTTCGGTGATATCGGCCCCAACCTGTCGATGTCTGACAGCGACAGTGCGACCCAAGCCGTCGTGTTCACATCCACATCGCTCAAGATTTTCCTTCGCGGAGCGCAAGAACCATCGGACATTCTGTGCTGTGTCTGCGCGCCGACGATCAACGTAGATGACTTCCTGCGACTTGCCCAACCGGCACTTGATCGCATCAGCCAGGGACCATCGGCGGCCTAAGCTCCGCCTTAGATGTCGTGAAAGGGTTGTGTTGACGTGCTCAGCTTAAGGTCGCGACTGTCGCAATTGGCCGCCGCTTCGGAAACGTATAAGAACGGCGCGCGTGTCATCTCCCCATCCGGTGGCAGTGACGCACTATTTGCGATCGTCGCCGCTGTAGACGAAACCATCCTGATGCGGCGGCTCACGTTCCGTTCGGGCAGCAATCGTACCATCACGATGGTTGTGTCTGGCCGCAGAATTGTTGGCATCCTCGATGTCGCAATCCCGGGATTCGCAACAGATCTCGCTTTATTGACCGATCCGTTGCCGGAAGATGATGCCGCGGTTCAGCAGGCGTTGACGGAAACCATCACCGCTTTCGTTCAAACAAACGAGCCGATTTCCGTGAGTTGGGAAAAGGCAAGCCGGGGCGGAGCCAAGCCCACGGCGGGTCTTTCGGTGCGTATGCTGGCAGCCGCATGGGATGTTGACCTTGATGCAACGCCCATGAAACGTTTTTTGAAGTCGTGTAAGTCTTTCGTGCCTGCCGCCCTGCACTACGAAGCTAATGTGCTGGCCGATGAACACGGCGACGCAAAAGCACTACAGCAAGTGGCCGAAGAAAAGGCTCCGTCGGCAGAGACAGCCTATCTTGCCCTTTATCCCGAACAGCGGGACGGCCCTTGGCTTATAAACATCAGCTATGGCCAACAAGACGCTACGTGCGTGTTGCTTGCCCGAGACGGTGAAGAAACAGGTCTGCTGACCTGCGATTCAGCCAGCCTTGGGCGTGTTGTCGGGCACTGGCAACGAGTCGCGCTGCACTAATCTGTCTGCGAGACAATAATACTCCTTCGCATGCGCTGCCTGAAAATTTGTGCTGAATCGAGCACTTTCCCGGTTCAGGCCGAGAAATAGTCTCAATCTGTTCACAATATAATTGGACCATGTTGTGGTAACGCACGAAAGTGATGTCAGTTGAGACGCCGTGTGCTGGCGGAGTTTGATCAGGTGTCGGGGCACCTGAATAGGGGTGATTTTTCGTCTAGGAGAAAATCATGTGGGACGGTTCGGTACTTTCTAAACGAGTTGTGGTGCGAAACGCCGCCATCCTTGGATGCGCGCTTTTGCCAACCGCGGTGTTAGCAGACGAGGTCACTCTGAAGTCGGCGGATGGTACCGTCAACTTGGTGGGTGAATTTGTTGAGTTCAAAGACGACAACTATGTCATTCGCACAGCATTGGGCGAATTACGGATCAGTGCCGCACGGGTGCGATGCGAAGGCGCAGCCTGCCCTACCTTTGAAGTGGCAGATTCAGATATGTCGATTGCCGGCTCGGATACGATCGGCGTCGGCCTGATGCCTTTGTTGATGTCCGGATTTGCGTCTTACCTCAGCGCCGAGGCAACGATCACGTCGGCAAACGAGGGTGACATCGTCGCTGAATTCATTGGCGACGGTGGTTTCGGAGAGGAGCTGGGCGCGTACCGGGTTTCTTCCACGCGCACCAGCGATGCTTTCGACGCCTTGATCCGTGGCGAAGCAGACATTGGGATGGCCTCACGGCGCATCGTGCCGGTGGAGGCGCGCGCGCTCCGCGATGCTGGCGCGGGCAACATGATCAGCCCCGATCAGGAGCATATCCTGGCAGTGGACAGCCTGATCGTCATCGCCAATCCAAACAACCCGGTAAACTCGCTGACCTTCGATGAACTTCGGGGCGTCTATAGCGGCGTGATCACCAACTGGTCTCAAGTCGGGGGAGCCGATGCACCCATCACCGTGGTGAACCGCGACCCCGGCTCCGGCACACGCGGTGCATTCGAGAGCAGCGTTTTCGGCGACGCAGAACCGGCCAGCTCCAGTTCGTTCGTTGTTGTCGATGACAACAACTCCGTGGCCGCGACCGTGAACCGTGATCAGAACGCGATCGGCTATGTTGGTTTCGCCTTCCAGCGTGGTGCCAAGCCGATCACGTTGACCAACGAATGCGGTTTGACGACAACACCGGACGACTTCTCCGCCAAGACGGAAGAGTATGATCTCCAGCGGCGGCTGTATCTGTATACCCGGGGTGACCTGGAGAATGAGGCAGCCTCCACCTTCCTGGATTATGCCCTTTCAGAAGATGCTGACGGCGTCATTGCAAAGGCGGGATTTATCGATCTCGGCATTCAAGTGCGGGAACAAGGCCCGGACAGCGAACGTGCTGAAGCCATGCAGGCGGCGGAAGCCGACGCCTACGAATCTGGTTTCATCAACGAGATGCTGGAAGAGATGTCGAACTTCGACCGCCTTTCCACCACGTTCCGCTTTCGGACAGGCGCCTCACGCCTTGACGAGCGCGGAGTTCTCGACCTCGAACGTCTGGCGCGCTTCCTGGAAACCAAACCGGAAGGAACTGCGATCAAAATGGTTGGGTTCACCGATGATGTTGGCGCGTTCGATTCAAACCGCAATCTTTCGATAGATCGGGCTCAAAGCGTGATGCAGCAGCTGCAGGATCTCGCTGGCGACCGATTGGCCAATATCGACATGTCATCGACCGGCTACGGCGCAATCGCGCCAGTGGGCTGCAACGTGACCGAGAAAGGTCGCGCCACGAACCGTCGCGTCGAGGTTTGGATCTCGAAAGACACGTAGGACCACATGGCTGCCCCTTAGGGGGCACTGGCAACAACCTTTATGACTTGAACTGCACCTGTTGCAGCACCCTTTGTGCTGCCTTGGATTGAGATTCAACGCGCAGAAGGCGGATGACATGAAACTGACCAATGGAAACCACAAAAATGCGCGCCGGATCGCTGAACTTGTCGCGCGTAAACATTGTGGGTTCCAACCGTCGTTGAATGCGGATGATGAATATGTCCGAGGTGCAAGCTATGGGAATGCGAGAATGATGAACGTGAAGGGCACCACAGGTGCCAGGCCCACCTGGCGGCAAGCCTATGCCACGGTTGCAGTGGCAGCCTTATCGCTTGGACCGGCAAGTGGCACATTTGCCAAGAATACCGAAACGAAGAGCGATCTTGTGAAGATCCAGGCGACGTCGACCGGAAACGCCCCTGTCAAGCAAAGCATCGGTGGCAGCGAACGGGTCGACTTTTCTGGCAGGCTGCACATGCTTTCCCAGCGCATTGCCGCGTCTGCGTGCATGTGGAAGTCCAACCAGGACCCCGACATTAGTCGCGGTTTGGTAGCCGGCTCAGCGTCCGAAGTTGACCGTATCCTCGATGCTTTGGAATTTGGCAACGCCCGGGTAAAAATCGTTGGCGCAGAAACCCGCAAACGCACCTTAGAAACTATTCATAGCTTCCGAACCCAATGGGCCCCCGTACGCGACGCCATCAACGTGATGATGGAGAGTGGCGTCACCGACGAACATATGGCCACAATCGAGACTGCCAATATCCCTCTTTTGGAAACGGCGACACTACTTGTGAGCGAAATTTCCGGTCAGTATTCAGATCCAGCCGAGCTGCTGCAGGTTGACGCAATCATGGTCGACATTTCCGGTCGCCAACGGATGCGCACACAAAA
>JBCBRH010000068.1:0-5395 GCA_039819785.1 Pseudomonadota bacterium
GCGAGTGCCTGGCTTCTTGGTGGTTTGTTTGCGGCCGCTGGGCTGCTTCATGGGTATGCCTTCGCTGAGGCTATCATTGGTGCCGAAACAGGTGTGATCTCAGCCTACATCGGGGGATTGGTCGCCGTGCAATTCGCCATCGCCGCCGTTGCTTTCTTCGCGACACGTGCTGTCCTGGCAGCTGACGTGCAGCCTTCGAGCTGGGCTCCGCGTGTGGCTGGTGCGGCCGTCCTTATGGCTGGCGCTTACTTCGCTATGGGTACTGTGGCCTGATCGCCGAGCCGATGCCAACAGCCTAATGTCTTTTGCAACAATTGAGAGCCGTTCCATGAGTTCCCCCCCTAAGACGACAGTTTATGTCTGCACGACGTGTCGGCCAGCCGGAGAAGACACCGGCGAAAGGCCGGGGGCGGACCTGTTGGACCGTCTCCAATCTGCGGTGACGGCGTCTGGTTCTTCAGCGGACATTGAGATTTCCGGCGTTGAGTGTTTGTCGGTCTGCAAGCGTCCAGCAACGATTGCTGTTACGGGAGCAGACAAATGGACCTTTCTGTTTGGTGACCTCGCCGAGGATACCGATCTGGATGCCTTAGTGGACGGGTTGCGGACGTATGGTGCCACGGACAATGGTATCATCCCATGGAAGGCGCGGCCTCAGGTGATGAAGAAGGTGGTTGCCCGCATCCCACCAAACCCTGCGGCCAGTACGACACCGTGTGCCAGCGTGCTCAAAGCGACTGAGGAGGTCTAGGTTATGTCTTCAGTTGCGAAAGTTCCTTGTTCGATTGTCACCGGTTTTTTAGGAGCGGGAAAGACAACTCTAATTCGAAACCTGTTGGAAAACGCGAACGGTCGTCGACTTGCGGTCATCGTCAACGAGTTCGGTGACGTCGGCATTGACGGTGAGATCCTGAAGGGTTGCGGTATTGAGAGTTGCAGCGAAGAGGCGATCGTTGAGCTTTCAAACGGCTGCCTGTGCTGCACGGTGGCCGATGACTTTGTGCCCGCGCTGACTGGAATTCTTGAAGCGGGCGCGCCGCCTGAGCACATTATCATAGAGACATCCGGTCTGGCGTTGCCCAAGCCACTCGTGCAGGCATTCAACTGGCCGGAGATATCGTCCAAGGTGACGGTTGATGGTGTGATTACTGTCGTTGATGGAGCTGCGGTTGCTGCTGGTCGGTTTGCCGATGACCTTGAGGCGCTCGAAAAGCAAAAGGCCGCCGACGAGTCGCTAGATCACGACAACCCGTTGGAAGAGGTCTATGAGGACCAACTTTTGTGCGCGGATCTTGTGATCCTGCATAAGGCGGATCTGCTATCCGACGATGAGCGTGTGCGTGTTTCGGAAGAGATTTCGAAGACGGTGCCATGCGCTGTGAAAGTTGTTGAGGCGCAGCACGGTCAGGTTCCACAGCATGTTCTGCTGGGCATTGGAGCTGCCACGGAAACCGATATTGCTGAGCGGCAGACACATCATCATCATCACGACGATCATGATCACGATGACTTTGAAACTTTTGTACTGGATGTCGCACAGGTGCGTGAACCGGCTGAGCTGGTCGGTCGGATCGAAAGAGCTGCTGAGGCGCATGACATTCTCCGCATCAAGGGCTTCGTTGACGTGGCGGGGAAGCCGATGCGGTTGATCGTGCAGGGTGTTGGATCGCGGATTGTCACGCAATTTGATCGCCCGTGGGCTGCTAATGAAAACCGTCAAGGCAAGCTTGTTGTCATTGGCCAACATGGTCTCGATATCGATGCCATTCGCGCGGCGCTTGCTGGCTAACCGCTAGGTTTGCTGCTTGATACGAAAGGACGTGGATGCACCTTCTTGCATCAGAGGTGACAACGCTGGACGAGGTCGAGACAGCCATCGACCTTGAGCAGACGCCTGCTGATGTGGTGGTGCTGTCCTTTGCCGATAGCGATCTCGCTGCCCTGGCAGCGGCGTGGTCTGCGAACGCAGAGGAGCTTTCATCGTTGCGTCTGGCGAGCCTGAAAATGCTCCGGCATCCGATGTCGGTCGATATGTACATCGACCGGGTGATCAGAGGTGCGAAAGCCGTTGTGGTGCGGTGTCTTGGTGGCGTCGAGTATTGGTCCTACGGGTTGGAGCAAATCGCAAAGGCGGCGCGCGCGCGAGGGATTTTGTTTGCGGCCCTGCCGGGGGATTACCAGGACGATCCACGACTGGTCGAGATGTCGACTGTCGATGCTGATGATCTCGAAAAGCTTGATGGATTGATGCGGGCTGGTGGGCAAGCCAATGCGCTCCGGAGCTTGCGGTTTGTTGAGCATTTGTTAGGGCATGGGGGTGGGTATGAGGCGCTAGAGGCTGTGCCTTCAGTTGTCTGCTTCCGACCTGACGGGCAAACGGCGGAACTGTCGACCTGCCTGACAAGCAACTGCGTGAAGGCTAATGATCCTGTTGCGCTCATCGTGTTCTATCGCGCGGCCTTGCTGGCCGCTGACACGGCTCCGATTGAAGCGCTGATGCGAGCTGTGGAACACGAGGGTGTGGCACCGATTGCTGTTGCGGTATCGAGTTTGAAAGATCCGTCAATTGCAGATGCATTGTCGGCGTTGATCAGGCTTCGTCGGCCAGCGGTTATCCTGAATACGACTGCGTTCTCGGCTTTGCGCGATGACAATACGACGGTGCTGGATGAGGCTGATGTTCCGGTGATGCAGGTCGTTTTGTCCGGCCAGTCGCAGGAGGGGTGGGAAGCTTCGCCGCGCGGGCTAACAGCAACTGACATGGCAATGAATGTTGTGCTGCCGGAGCTGGACGGACGGCTGCTCTCGCGCGCTATTTCGTTCAAGGCGGTTGAAGAGCCTGATCCGCGTCTGGAATTTGGGTTGGCGCGTCATCAGCCGGACAAGGAGCGCGTTGCTTTCGTCGCAAAGCAGGCGGCGGCTTGGGCACGCCTTAAGACGATACCGAATACTGAGAAGCGCATCGCGGTCATCTTGTCAGATTACCCGGCGCGTGGCGGGCGTGCGGGTTACGCCGTTGGGCTGGATACGCCGCGGAGTGTCGAAGGCGTTTGTGCTCAGCTCGCGACTGACGGGTACAGTGTTGGTGAGGCCGTGCTAACGGCTGGGCGGGTGGATGATCTGATCCGGGGGGACGCTGAAACAGTGCGTGTCTCTGTTTGCGAGTATGCAGCGCATCTCAGGTCTTTGCCCGAAGACGTTCGCCAATCGATCTTAGGTGCCTGGGGCGAAGCGGCATCTGATCCGGCCGTTTTAGGTGACGCTTTCGTCTTCAAGGTCGTGCGGATTGGGCATGTGATCGTGGCGTTGCAGCCGGATCGTGGCTTGGTGGCCGATCACAAGGCGACCTATCACGATACAACAATGCCACCGCGCCATTCCTACGTTGCGTTCTATTGGTGGCTGCGGTGTCAAGAGCGGATCGATGCGATCGTTCACATGGGGACGCATGGAACGCTGGAGTGGCTGCCGGGTAAGGCGGTCGCCCTGTCGGAAACGTGTTGGCCGGAAGTTGTCCTTGGTCCGGTGCCGGTCGTTTATCCCTTTATTGTCAACAACCCTGGCGAAGCTGTTCAGGCGAAGCGCCGCCTTGGGGCGATCGCGCTGGGGCACCTCACCCCACCGCTTACGGCTGCGGGTCTCACGCCGGAGATGGCTGAGCTAGAAGCGCTGATTGAAGAGTATGCGGAAGCCGAGGGTATGGACCCGCGCCGTGTCACGCATATTGAGAGCGCGATTGTTGATCGGATGTGGGCGGCCGGTCTTGCTGAAGATTGTGGGCTATCGCGTGATGTGTCTGCGCGAGAAGCGATTGCTGAATTGGATGCTCAACTTTGTGATTTGAAAGAATTGGCGATCCGGGACCGGCTGCACGTGTTTGGCGTTTCGCCAGATGGGCAAGCGGAAGACCGTTTGGTTGATACGATTTCCAAGGCTGATGAAACGTTTCAAAGCGAAACCGCGCATGAGCGACTGCGCCTTGGGTTGCGGGCTTGTGGGATGGATGAGATGAAGCGGCTGGTGGGTGCTCTTTCGGGGGGGCGCGTGCCGCCGGGTCCTGCGGGTGCGCCAAGTCGTGGCCGGGCCGATGTCTTGCCGACGGGGCGGAATATCACGGCTGTTGATCCGCGCTCTATGCCGACGCGGGTGTCTGCCGCGATTGGCGAGCGGGCAGCGGATGAAGTCGTCCGGCGATACTTACAGGATCATGGTGACTATCCTCGTGCGTTCATGGTCGACCTGTGGGCGTCGGCGGCGTTGCGGACAGGCGGCGATGATCTGGCTCAGGCACTTTGGTATCTTGGTGTGCGGCCGGTTTGGGATGCCTCATCCAACCGTGTGACGGGCGTTGAGGTGATGCCGCTTGCGAAGCTGGCGCGGCCGCGCATCGATGTGACACTCCGGGTTTCGGGGCTGTTCCGAGATATCTTTGAGGGTCAAATTGCGTTGTTTGATTTGGCTGTCCGCCAGGTGGCTGCGTCCGACGAGGCTGATGCAGACAATCCACTTGCGGCTGTGGCACGTGCGGGTGGTGATCTTTGGCGGATCTTTGGGAGCGCGCCTGGCACTTATGGGGCGGGTGCTGGCAATGCAGCGCTCGATACCGATTGGTTGGACCGCGATGCGTTGGGAGAGGCCTATCTCGAAAACGCGACGCACGCATTCGGGGCAAAGAGCGACCTGACTGAGGCCCGCGCGCTCTTTGAAAAGCGTGTTTCAGATGCCGACGCGCTTGTGCACGCGCAGGATGATCGTGAATGCGACATGCTGGACGGGGACGGTTTTGCAGATTTCATCGGCGGGTTTTCTGCCGCTGCCCATGCGTTGGGTGCTTCGCCAGAGCTCTATCAAATCGACACAAGCAAGACGGATGCGCCGAAAGCGCGAAAGGTCTCTGAGGAGGTCGCACGGCTCGTTCGCGCGCGGCTAGTTAATCCGCGCTGGATCGAAGGCATGCTTGGACATGGCGCGCGGGGCGTGGCGGAAATCGCCCAGGCTGTTGATGCACTTTATGCGTTCCAGGCAACGGCTGAATGCGTGCCGGGGCATTTGCTCGATATCACGCATGGCGCTTTGTTGGCTGACGGCGACGTGCGGGATCGCATGCTGGAAGCAAACCCTGCGGCGGTCCGCTGCATGGCCGAACGGTTACGCGATCTGATGGCGCGGGGGTTGTGGGTGTCGCGACGGAACGCGGTGAGTGTTGAGTTAGACGCGATTTTGGGACAACGAGCAAGTGTGGTGGAGGCAGCGGAATGAGCGATGCCTTTGCTGTGAAGGGGTGGTGTCCCGGTGCTCTTCGACCCATGGAAAGCGGCGATGGTTTGATCGTGCGTGTGCGGCCCCGTTGTGGTGCGGTGAGGCTGCCGACCCTCGAGGCGTTGTCGGACATCGC
>JBCBRH010000069.1:0-4885 GCA_039819785.1 Pseudomonadota bacterium
TCGTTCTGGTTGCTTGGCAGGGTGTCGCTCAAGAGGGTTTGCCCGGTTCGAAACGCAACAGGTGGACGGCTGCCTCTCCATATTTTCGTGTATCGAGAGCATGGAAGCCGGCAGGGAGGGCGATCTGGTTTTTGCTGCGTTCTTCAAGGATGATCAAAGCGCCTGGGTTGAGCCAGTCGCCATCCTGGAGAGCATGCAATGCGCGCTCGCCCAAGCCTTTGTCATACGGTGGATCCAGGAATGCAATTTCGACGCGATCGCGGTCGAGTGCGGGGCCAAGTTTGGTCGCATCGCGGCGCATGAGGCGGGTTTGGCCTTCGAGTTTCAGGGTTTCGATGTTGGTGCGAATGAGACCTCGCGCGTCGGTCGATTGATCGACAAAGATGCAATGCGCGGCGCCGCGTGACAGAGCCTCGAAGCCGAGTGCGCCCGTGCCTGCAAACAGGTCGATGATATGTGCGCCTTCGAGTGGTGGCACGTCGGGATTGTTTGCGATGATGTTGAACAGAGCTTCGCGCACGCGGTCGGATGTGGGGCGGATAGCGTCTGATTTCGGTGACGCAAGCGGCCGTCCGCGGAATTCACCACCGGTAACGCGCATCAGGGCTTTGCCTTCGCTGTGCGTTTGCGCGCGGTGGGACTTGATTGCCGCTGTGTCGGTTTACGCGTTTGAACCTCGTCATCCTCATCGTTTAGCCCGAAGGTTTTCGCCGTGCGGGGTCCAAGCTGTGCGAGCAGCGTTTTGCGGCGGACGTGTTCAACCGCACCCGGTGGCAGATCAAGCAGTTGGAATGGCCCATAGGATACGCGGATCAAACGGTTCACCTCGAGTTTGAGGTGGGCGAGGACTTTGCGGACCTCGCGGTTTTTGCCTTCGCGCAAGCCGACGTTCAGCCATTGGTTTGCGCCTGAGGCGGTGTCGACAGATGCTTCGATCGGGCCATACTTGATGCCTTCAACCGTGATGCCGTCTTTCAGCGCATTGAGTTCTGTCTGTCCAATGCGGCCACGGGCGCGAACGCGGTAACGGCGCAGCCAGCCCGTCGACGGCAATTCCAGATGACGGGCCAGTTCGCCATCGTTTGTGAGAAGCAGCAAACCCTCGGTATTGAAGTCGAGGCGGCCGACAGCAATGACGCGGGGTAAGTCGTCGGGGAGGTTTGCAAAGACGGTTGGGCGGCCTTGAGGATCGCGAACTGTTGTGACGGTGCCGCGCTCTTTGTGCAGCCGCCAGAGACGCGGCGGTTCGGCGGCTGGCAACGGTTGGCCGTCAACGAGGATTTTGTCTTTGGGTCCGACCTCAAGGGCTGCAGTCTCAAGCACTTTGCCATTGACGCGGACCCGGCCTTCATCGATCCAGCGTTCTGCATCGCGCCTCGAACATAGTCCTGCGCGCGCCATGGCCTTGGCTATGCGCATAGGTGTTGTGACCGACGGTCCGCTGCTATGGACGCTCGTGCGAGGGCTTAGTCTCTGCGGGCCGGTTGCCTTGGGTGCTTTTGTGCGTTTTGGCTTTGGTTTGCTTGATGCTGCAGCAGCCTTGACGGCGGCTTTCGCGATGACAGATTTCTTGGTTGCAGAAGCGCCGCGTTTCTTGAAACCTGGTTGAGCGTTGTTCGTGCCTTTTGGTCCGGCACGGCTTGGTAGGCCAACCGGGTTGGGTTTTCCGTCATCGCTTTGTCGGCGACTGGCATAGGTGACGCGGGGTTTGCGGGGCATCAGGTGCTCGGTTGGCGTGTCGGTTGCGGTGGATGTGTGTTGGGGCGCTGGTTATGCCATTGTCGTGCGCTGACGGCTACACTGAAAGGCGGGGACAAACTGGGTGAAAATGACTTTCATGGAGATTGCGCTGGATGAAGCCTCCAAGGCGGCTGCGCGTGGTGAAGTGCCCGTGGGCGCCGTTGTTGTTGGGAGCGATCGGTTAGTTGTTGCGCAAGCGGGGAACCGGACGCGTGAGCTGAATGACCCGACGGCCCATGCCGAGGTTGTCGCCATTCGGGCTGCGTGCGGTCTCGTTGGTTCGGAACGGCTCGTTGACCATGATCTCTATGTGACGCTGGAACCGTGTGCGATGTGTGCGGCGGTGATTTCCTTTGCGCGGATCAGGCGGCTTTACATCGGGGCGGTTGATCCGAAGAGTGGTGCTGTGTTGCACGGGGCAAGGTTCTTCACCCAAGCCACATGTCACCATGCACCTGAGGTTTACGATGGGATCGATGACGAGCGATCGGGGGCTTTGTTGAAGGCGTTTTTTGCGGAGCGGCGCTGATGGTACGGCATTGACGACAGCGGGGGCTGTCACTCGGAGGCGATGCCAAGGACACGGTCAGCGAGGCGCGGACGTTTTTTGTGTTGGTCGGAGAGCTGGTTTGTTTGTTTTGGCCGACGGCCGATAGAACGCGGCTGTGTTGGCTCGGGCAGCTCTGACATCGGTGCGTCGATTGTCGGGAGTGTTTCTGCTGACAGCACGCGTTCCAGTTTCGCGCGCAGTTCCTCTTTGGCCGGTTCGGCAGCTTCGAGAACCTCAGCCAACTTATGGAATTCGAGGACGTGGAACCGGCCAACGTCGACTTCGACGAGCACGTCGGGTGTGTGGGACTTCAGCTTTTCGCGGACGATGGTTTTTTGGACAATCTGAGCCGATGCGACGATGGCTTCAAAGGCTGTTGGCGGATTGCGATCGCCTGGGAGTTGCCCCGCGCCTGAAACGTCAATGGCCACCGTGATGTCGACGTCGCGCGCGATTACATCGAATGGCAACGGGTTGACGATGCCGCCGTCCATGAGTGCCACGGGGCCTTTGATCTCATCGTCGGCCTGAACGGGGGCGAACAGCGCTGGGATTGCCATGGATGCCGCGATGGCTGGTTGCAGTGGTCCTGCGTCGTAAATCAGTTGGTCCTGCGTGTAGAAGTCCGCAGCTAAGATTCGCAGCGGGATTTCCAGATCTTCGAACTCATTCGCGGTGCGTGTGGGCATCACGAGGTCGAGTAGGGCTTCGGGATTGAGTAGCGCTGATCTGAGTTGGAAGACGCTGAGGACGCGACGGATCGGTTGGTTTCGCGCAGAGAATAGCTGGCGCACCATATCGCTGCGGCGGGACAGAAGTTCTTCTGCATGCGCGCGGATCTGGCTCGCACTCAGACCGGATGCATACGCTGCACCGAAGATCGCGCCGATGGATGTGCCTGCGATGATGTGTGGTTTGACGCCCAATTCGTCGAACACTTCGAGCGCCAGGATGTGGGCGAGGCCGCGCGCGCCACCGCCACCCAGCGCCAGCCCAATGCGGGGCTGCAATGCCGGTGGGTTGTGTTTAGTGGTCGGGCTGGACCCTGGATTGGTGTCGTTCGCGCTCTTAGTCATGGCCATCGCTTACCGTCCGCCTGCGGCCAAAGGGTGACGGAGGTGATGAATATCAGCCCTAGGCGTTAGTGATCTGGAAGTTGGTAGATTCGGCAAACGTTTGTGGCCGTGGGGGAGGGCGCGTGGTAGGCACAAGGCAAAGGTGTGCTGCGGTGCACACGTGCTCCCTCTCCAGATTGGATTATGACGATGACGCAACAACTTACGGACGAAGGCTTTCGGGTTGTGCAGGACGCGGCGCAGCGCCATGGCTTCTCCACAGAAGCCGTCACGGTGATGCTGCAAGCGGTCTCAGCTGGGTTTGGCAATCAGGCGCAGTTCAACCACTGGGAATTCGGTGGCATGGGGCAGTGGTCAATGGGCGGCATGGTGATGATTGGCGACATGTTTAACGACAACCTGAAGGGCCGGGTGAGTTCGCTTTGCCAGGAGCTGTCCGGGATCGTGCAAAACCAGACGATGTTTAAGGTTCCGGCGCAAACGCAGACCCAATCGCAAGGTGGCGGTTATGGTGGTCAGGGGCAGATGCAAGGTGGCGGTGGCCAGATGCAAAGCGGAGGCGGCGGCCAGGCGCAAATGCAAGGTGGTGGTTCGTTTCAGAGCCAGGGTGTCGGCGGCGGTACTGGGTCAAGCCTGTTTGTCGCGGGCACGGGAACAACGGATTGGTGGCCTGCGGATCTCGGGGCTGCGGGTTCGGTCGGTGCCCAGAACAATCTGCGGTATGCGTACTTCCCAGCCGCTTGCCGCCTGGCCATCGATGTTGGCGGTACGGTCACGGTGTATGACACCGGTCAGCACTCGATTGGCGGGTTTTCGCAGCAGCAAAGTGGCGATCAATCGTTGTCGTTTAACAGTCAGTTCGGGCTGGTTCGGGTCGCTGACCTGCCAGTTGTGTCTGGTCCAGGGCAAAACTCTGATGGTGGCGTTTCGATGAAGGTGCAACCCGACGTCATGCCAACGCCAGCTCCTGTAGCAGAGGCGCCGGATCTGACGCCGCTTCATGAGCCGCCAGTAGAACAAGGCCAGCCTGCAGCTCACGGTAGCGATGAAATTTTCGAGCTCATTGAGAAGGTATCTGATCTGCACGCGAAAGGCATTCTGACGGATGCTGAGTATGAGACCAAAAAGGCTGAATTGCTTGGCCGATTGTAGGACTGGCGCACCGCTGTCTAGTGTTCAGAAAATGCGACGCTATTCAACGGAACTATGGTTACCAATCAATAGCCGTTCAAATTGTAGGGAGTTATTCAAACTCATCTTTAGTTGCTGCCCTTAGTGTCCGTCTTTGAAACGCAAATCCCGTTCGTGACGGGCTACACGCTAAGGGCAATAAGAATGGCCGTAGATCGCACCGGAACAGTTGGCAAAGACCTGTTCGTAGCAGGCGCAGACGCTGAAGCGTTTGATGGTGGCTATGAGTTTGACACCGTCTCATACGTTGAAGCTGACGGCCCCGTTACCGTTGATCTCAAAGATGGCGCACAGAACACCGGCTTTGCTGCTGGTGACACGTTCGCCA
>JBCBRH010000070.1:0-4682 GCA_039819785.1 Pseudomonadota bacterium
CTCCACATCAAGAGCCCCGAGCATGTTCAGGAAAAGTGTACGCGGTTTTCCGCCCGGAACATGCTCCAAATCAAAGTTTAGAGCCTGCTTTGCGAGTCCACGTAGGGCAAACAGTCTCTAGGCGATGATGTCGACTTTCTGGCATTGTTTTTCGGAATCGCCGGATTTAGGAAGCGGCGGCATTTGGCTCCACGGCAAGTCCCACAGCTAGCCCAGATTACAGCGGGCCGCCACGCCGCGTCGTTTGAACCGGGCGGCTGGCGAGTTCAGGCCCAGCCTGCGATCCAACGTCAGACTGCGGTGTCCGTGACGCAAATCCAAAATTGACGGCCTCCCCTGTGAAATGGTCGTTCCACATCACGGCCGCCACTTCGCGCGACGGAGCAAACCGCATCGGAAGCGCGGACAAGTCCTCATCCAGCATGGCCAGGGTTTCGCGCGGATCAGGTGCCACCATGGTCGTTAAAACCGGATCATCAGGAGAGGCGGATGCGGTAAGCAGCGGGCCAAGAGCAAATGGGCGATAGAACAACTCGTCCGGGTGCTCCTCATCAAATGCCGGCGCGCTGACAAATGTCTGCTGTACTTCATCGACAACGCGCGGTGGAACGCGCCCGCCGACCGCTCCAGCAACGACGCTCCCAGACCCTGAACGTGGCACGGCTCCATCTCTCTGGGCGACACGCGCGCTTTTCGGCGCGGGCGTATCACCACCAAACCAGCTGCCCATGGGGAAAAGCGACGCCAGCGTAAACAGATCGGTCAGGCGTGACTGCTCCGCCGCTTCGGCCGATGGGCGAAAGGTGCTGGGTGTATCAATCGGAGCGGATACAAGCCGAGGTGCAGCGCGCAGCTCAGGCTGGGAGGCTGGTATCTGAGGATCAAGTGCTGCAACCGTGATCCGCCCATTGGAACGATCGGCGGGCTCGCGTGCGACCGGCGGTGGCGGGGTCTGCTGCGCTACCCGATCAGCCCGCGTAACCTGTGGAGCACCCCACGGAGCTGATACTGCAGCCGGGTTAGGAGTTGGGACGCTGTTTTCTGCCACCAAGGTCGGACGCGGTGCGCGTGGGGACCGTCGAAAGCTATGGAAGGAGGCGACCTCCGTCGCCAATGCACGGTTTTTGACGCGCGCCTTTCTCACGTCAGCGATTGTGATGGGTTTGTTGTCGGGCGGCCGGTGCCGCGTCTTGCCACTTGGAAACAGCAGAGCCAGCTCCTGTCGGGGCATGCGCGGCCAATGCCGCACCCGTCCGGTATCCACATGAACAAAGGGAATGGCTGAGGTGGGGTAGTATCCAACGCCACCCCGCTCGCGGATCATCGCAGAGTAACGCAATCGCTTGATCGGGACGTCAGGGAAGTGAACGTCAGCAGCCATTCCAAGGATGTGCCGGCTTTTGGTCGCCTGCCCGCCGCGCGTCTTACGCAGCATCGCGTTTGTCTTCTTGGAGCGATACCCGGAGATAACGTGGATTGGCTGGCGCGAGCCAAGCTCGCTATGCATCTCCCATAGAATGTCGATCAGCTTGGGGTCCATCTTGGTCGCCTTGTCCTGGCGCCAGTCTCGCAACACCCAGTTGATTTGCTTCATCGCCTCGGGGATGCGCCGCCCACGCCGTTTGTAAACGACGTCGACTGTATCCTTCGTGTGAATGTTGTAGAAAGCAATCCGGCGCTCGGCGGCCTTGTTGGCAAACAAAGCGGCATCACTGGCAATCAGCGCACCGAATGCCAACGCAAAAACGATGAGAGAACGATATCCCGTCGCAGTCAAACCGAGCAGCCCCCATAGGTCAGCGCCGTTCTTCAGTTTTTGGAGATAGGATCGGCTTGCGAAACGAAACCAATCGTTGTCCAAATCATCCTGGAAACCGGCGTGTCAGATGCTACCCCCCAAGCCTTGAGAAATTGGTAACCCCTGATTCTGAACGCTTTCTGTGAGCTTCAGAAGTGTCCAGAGCATGGCAGGCTGTACAAAGGCTGTCGGCCCGCGGTGTCGGATCGGACCCGGCTCGCAAGCGCGCAAGACGAGCGTCTCAGCGGCACGCGCCATTCCTCCTGCAATCAGCCGGGCATAAGGCCCTTCTAAATCAGAACCCGAAGATGGCTTCGAAGATATTGTTCACCGGGTTTTGAAACTGCTGATTGTTCCGCACCAGCCGGTCGATCTTGGCCCGGTCGATCCTCACCGGCAACATATGATCACGATGTCGAGGGACCTTTTTCCACTCACCAGCCAGCGCCAGCCGCAGACGTTTTTCGTGCGAGTAGATGTCGGGGAAGGTTGTGACATTGCCATCGGCATCGGCCACGGCAGTTTGATAAACGATGTGGACCGGGATCTTGGTGTCCATGGTCACATGGTTTTCCCGGCTTCCACCGACCATGGACGCAACGCGCCCGGCGGGCCAGGAGCGGTCTGCATCCAGCAGAACTTTGGCCAGCTTCATTGGATTGCGAACGCGGACGCAACCGTGTGAGTAGGTGCGTCGTGGCTTGTTGAACAGCGGCTTCGTCGGCGTGTCGTGCATATAAACGGCATGCTTGTTGGGAAACAGGAATTTCACCACGCCCAATACGTTCCCCCGTCCAGGAGGTTGATAGACGTGATAGTTCCGGATGTCGGCCTGAGCCCAGTTTACGCTGCGCGGGTCAACGTTCCGGCCCTTATAGGAAAGCCTGAGGTTCTGCCGTTCGAAGGCCGTGCCACCGCGCGCAAGGCTGGGCAGAAGCTCGTTGACCTTGATGGAGTTCGGAACGCCCCACTTCGGGTTGAAAACAATGCGCTCCATGACGTCAGAGAACACGGGCGTTTGCTTGTTCGTTTTACCGACGATGACACGCTCTTCATACAAGACGCGATCGTTTTTAAAGACGCGGACTTTGTATTCCGGGATGTTTGCCGTCACATGCAAAGCGCCCAGATCATCGGGCATCCAGCGCCACATTTCCATATTCGCAACCAGCATGTCTTCGCTGACCTCGCGCGGACCAACTGCAAAGGCCGCCCGTGTCTTCCGGCCGACAACACCATCCGCGGACAACCCAGACTGGGTCTGAAAAGCCTTCAAAGCCGCAACGAGCGACGCGTCGAAATACTCCGGATCGCCCGGAGCGCCATCGTCTGTCGTCGGCAGGGAAACACCGAGACGTTCTCGCAAAAGTGCGACATGCGGATGGGTCTTGCCTTGCGACAACAATGGCCCAGACCGTGGAATTTCAACGACCTTGGGTGCCTCGCGATGTTCCGTCCTCAGCTTAAGCAAAGCTTTGCGCAGATTGCGGAACTCAGGCGTTTGCGGGTGCAACGACGTAAGGTACTGGCCGACATCGTCTGTAGATGCGAGCGCGGCGACGACCTCATCGGCAGTGATCAACCTGGGTTTTTTGTCCAGATAAGAACTCAGATCCTTGGTCGGATTGGCAATCCGCCCGCCGCGCGCGTGTCGGGCATACTTCAGTGCCGCAAGCGATAGTGTGATGTCGTCATCCGTTGTGAGGCCGGCAACGGCGATATCGTCTGCGAAGTCGTCAGCACCGAGGCCCCAGTCCGACGCCGACTTCAATGTCTCAATCAGCTTTGTGCCAGATGGCGTCAGCGCCCCATCGCGAACGAACAGCGGACGGCCATCGTCGGAAGCGTAAAATGCAGCCAAAGCCTTGCGGTCATCGGCGTCGTTTGTGGCATGCCGAGTAGACGGCTTTCCGAACCCTTGCCCGGTCAGTTTTTGGGAAAGCCGTTGCGCGGTTTCGCGGTCCTTCGATGTCGCCACGACACCATTGCTTTCGCCTGTATCAGCCCCGGCTTCAGCCGAACTCGCCGCAGGTTGCGATCTCTGGCCATATGATGCTGGTCTGTCTTGGGCGCGCCGGGTCTGAGGTTCACTGGTAATATCTGAGCGTGCAGGCGCAATGTCATAGGCCACCATAGGTGGACCGGATGGCGCCTTAACCTTTGAGGCGGTTCCATTGGCAACCGGACCTTGCAGATCATAGTCGACAACGGGTCCGGCGGACTGTGCTTGGGCGATGGAACTAGCCGCCATAATCGACAGGCCACACCCGAGGACGACACCCCAAACGCCGTTTTTCTTCGTTTCCGCCAAATGCGATGGTGACATCGTGCACGTTCTCCGCTTAGCCCAACAAAGCCTAATTTCCGCTTTCCCAAGACCTAATCAACGTGCGTCAGGTTGACCAGAAGCAGCCGGGAACTGAACAGGCTTTTAGCGTCCGCTCTTACGACAGGTGTTGCCGATTTGCACGAACTCACGGCGTGGTTATGGCCAAGATGAGGCGATCAGCCGGTTAATGCACGGAGACGAGACCTCACTTGGCGAAAAGTTGTGAGCAGCCTTAAGCGCAGCACCCACGCTTAAGAATTAAGGCCAGAGCGAGTAATATGGCCCAGTCCATGCCAGACACGCTTGCGCGATCATTTCGGCTCAGCAATCAAGAGCCCAAACAAATACGGACCGCCGAAGCGGTCCGTATCACGAAGAAAATGGCAATGGCTGACGACGGCTAAAGCCTGAGAGCATGTTCAGGAAAAGTGTACGCGGTTTTCCGCCCGGAACATGCTCCAGATCAAGAGCCTGAGAGCATGTTCAGGAAAAGTGTACGCGGTTTTCCGCCCGGAACATGCTCCACATCAAGAGCCCAGAGCATGATCAGGAAAA
>JBCBRH010000071.1:0-3651 GCA_039819785.1 Pseudomonadota bacterium
AAGAATAATGATGCCATCAATATCGCCAGATAACTCCGTTGGCGCTTTTGGGGGAAATCGCTGATGGTCACTGTAATTGCGCCTAGTTGCGTATGGTTCGCACCAAATCATGTTGTGGTCATATAGGTTGATCAGACCGTCGGCCATCTCAAGCTGATCAAACCTGTCCGGGACCGCGCCAACGTGTTCTTCTATGCCTCCAAACTCATATGGTTCGTGCTACGGCCCTCAAATCTTGCATTTTTTCTGATCTGTGCAGGCCTGTTTGCGATTTGGCGGCAACGTGGGTGGCAAGGCGCTGGGCTGATCCTTTGCGTAGGTGGAGCTCTGCTGCTGGGCGTTGCGGGTTATTCTCCAGCGGCCAATGTGATGCTTGCGCAGCTCGAACATCGATTTCCCCCAAAAGCGCCAACGGAGTTATCTGGCGATATTGATGGCATCATTATTCTTGGTGGGTTCGAGGATTTCGGCAGTGGAACTGACCATACCGGCTTGCCTATCAATGAAGCTGCTGAACGGTTGACCGAAGGTGTCCGGCTTGCCCTGCAATACCCAAAGGCCAAGGTTTTGTTCACCGGCGCTATCGTGAGTGGCCTCGATACAAGTCAAAGCCTAGCTGGTCCGGTAGGCCGATTTTTGAACGACCTTGGCGTTGATGAAAACCGGATCATTCTCGAACCGAAGGCGCGCAACACTCATGAGAATGCTGTTTTTGCGAAGTCGCTTGTGAAGCCTCAACCCTCAGATCGCTGGGTCTTGATCACGTCGGGTTATCATATGCCGCGATCGGTTGGCGTGTTTCGCAAAGCGGGGTTCGCCGTGATCCCCTATCCGGTAGATTTGCGCACCCGCAGCGCTGGAACGACGCCTAGGGGTTTTGCAAGTCTTTCTGATGGATTGAAGCGGTTCGACATGGTCGTCCGAGACTACATCGGACTTGTTGGGTATTGGTTGACGGGGAAGACATCTAACTTATTTCCCGGGCCAACAGCTTCTAACCGGACACTACGGGTTACGGCCGTGATGGCACGCCGAGGACCGTTAGCGCGGGCGGGGGGTTTTTGACATGTCCGTTTCGGCTAACTCAGCTTTCAGGTCGTATGTCTTGCAGCCCGCCGCGGCGAGCCTGGCGTTATCGGTCTCAAGTTGTGCGACGTCACGCTGATATTTGCCGTTCGGAGCTTGCGCAGCCGAACCGCCAAACAGGGGTGTTGTGACGCTGCTGAATGCGCGCGAGAGCGCGGAAGCCTGCTCGTTCTCGTTGTAAGTTCTGAGCTGCAAAATTCGGATTTGCATGCTGCCGGTCATGCGTTTGCAGTCGAATGCATCAGACACTGGTGTTGCCGCGAGCGACCCGGTTTGAACGCCATTCGAACCCAGTCCGCTGTTGGATGCGCAACCTGTGAGGATCGCAAGCGAGACGCAGCACAAACTTATGAGCCCTGTTCGCCATCGTGTGGTGTTGTGTGCGATTGGCATCAGTTGAAGGTCCAAAAGGTCGGGTTGAATGATCTTTGGGAGTTTTGGCTCTGATTCAAGGCCGTATCCGGGCAGACCGGGCCCGGCATTGTTTGCGTGACAAAAATCCGTGTGTAGAACTGCGCCGGTTGCCAAGCCCCTTGGATTGGACACATTTGGTGAAGCGTAGTTTCGCTTTACCTGTAATTGATGAATAAATCCGGAGTCAGTATGTACGGGTTGCACCCCATTCGCCTGCCATGTCTTCCATTTGCGCGTTTGTTTGCGGGCTTTTCCTTTATGGCCTGCGTCGTGGTCTGGGGCGTCCATCCTGCCAATGCCCTTCCCAGTAACCTTGTGTGTTCGTTTAAGGCAGGGACTTCGGGCAGCTATGAAGCCGGGACGTTCAAGGCCGGAACAACCAGTCCGCTGTCATTCTCTGTCGAAGCCATTGATCTCGACGGACAGGTCGCACAGCTAAAGACAGCGGCGGACAAGCCGCCTGGTACGCTCCGGATTGTGCGGGCACTTAATGCCAGCCATTTCATTGAGGCAGTGACGGAAGGCTTTTTGAACCTGACGACGATCTATGATGAGGATGGTGAAACAGGCCGCTATCCAGCCGTTCATTCACGGCACTTCGGCGTCCTGGGTCAGGCGGTTTACGCTCAGTACACGGGTTACTGCACCGCAAAGTGAGAATGGTCGCAATAGCGGCTCAATCATTTCAATGGCGACAACGGTGTCATTTCCAACCGGGATGTGGATGGTGACCGATCGTCTCTTGCGTCAAGCGATGGCTGGTCCATAGCTGTGGCTAAGCGGGCAGCCAAACGTCGGTGTTGCCTTTGCGTCGGGAGGGTTTCGAATGGCACTCAACATCGTCAAACTAGCCGTTGGCGCTGACAACATCGATGATCTCTCTAGATGGCAAGACATGCGCCTCAAAGCGAGTAAGCGAGAAACCGGTAAGGCACAGCTCGTCCATACGACCTTTCAGACACCACGACGTCAGGATGAGGTCCTGTCGGGGGGCTCGTTGTATTGGGTGATCAAAGGCGTCATCCAAGTTCGGCAACGTCTGGTCGGCTTTGAAGAGGGGTGCAAGGAAGACGGCTCGCCGTGTTGTCTTTTCGTGCTTGATCCTCAACTCGTGGTGGTGAGAGGCAAAGCCCGTCGACCATTCCAGGGCTGGAGATATCTCAAGCCTGATGATGCTCCACCTGATCTCAGTGCAGTTGGGGCGGACACCCAGAAGCTTCCAGCAGCGATGCAACGTGAACTCGCCGAGTTGGGACTGCTCTAACGGCCGGTCCTGCGAGGGCAGGTGTTGAGTATGCTTTCCGATCTGGCTTCGGCATGGACTTTCGTCTAGCCTGGGGGCTTGAGGTCATCGGATTGGGATCTATTCCGCTTTGGACACTGCGTTTCCGTTTTTGAATGCGTCAGTCACGGGTCGCGCCCTTCAGGTGCCGTTTGTCGGCCCCGAAACCTTGGCGCGAAAAAACGGGCGTGACTTTGCTGCAAGACTTGGAGCAAACGAAAGCAACTTTGGCCCGTCACCGAACGCGGTCATGGCGATGCAGTCTGCCGCCGTTGAGACATGGAAGTATGCCGATCCGACCAACTTCGATCTGCGTGTCGGTATCGCCGAACACTTCGGCCTCAGCATCGAAAACATCATGGTTGGTGAAGGGATCGACGGTCTCCTCGGGGACACGTGTAAGATTGCCCTGGGCGCTGGTTCGACCCTCGTGATGTCGGATGGTGCGTATCCGACGATGGCTTATCATGGGATCAACCACGGTGCGGAAATCGTTCGCGTGCCCTTCAAAGATCATCGTGAGGATCTCGACCAGTTGCTTGAGAAGGTTCGAGCGCAAGACGCACGCGTTCTTTATGTTTCGAACCCAAACAATCCGATGGGAAGCTTTTGGCGGCACACGGAAATTGACGCCCTGATCGACGCTGTTCCATCATCGACGCTGCTACTTCTCGACGAAGCCTATGCTGATACAGCGCCGCCGGATGCGATACCACCGCTGGATGTGAGCTGCCCCAATGTGTTGCGGTACCGCACCTTCTCCAAGGCTTACGGTCTTGCGGGTGCGCGCATCGGCTATGCCATTGGCCACGCAGATGTCATTGGGCAGTTTGAAAAAGTGCGTAACCATTACGGCGTCAACCTCATCG
>JBCBRH010000072.1:0-2748 GCA_039819785.1 Pseudomonadota bacterium
GTGACTTCGATGTCCAGTAGGTCGCCCGCGCCATAGTTTTCGACGGCGATGACGCGGCCAAACGCGTTTCCGCTAGCATCGACTGCTGTCATCCCGATGAGGTCTTCATGGTAGAATTCGCCCTCGGCGGGTTTGGGTAATGCAGCGCGCGACACCCAAAGCTCGCAGCCCTTCATCGCTTCGGCGTCATTGCGGTCGTTTATGCCGTCCACGCGCGCGACAAGTCCCTTGGACGTCTCACGGCATGTTTTGATGCTAATGGATCGGTTTAGTCCGCTGACTTTGTTGTGGGCGGTGACTGGGCCGTACGATGCAATGTCTGCTGGCTGACCTGTGAAAGACTTTATGACGACCTCACCTCTGATGCCGTGTGCTGCTGCAATGTAGCCTAACACCACCATGCGCTCGGCATTTGCCGCTTCGGTTGTGGAATTCGATTGCACGGGTTGTTGGGATTTCTCGGTCATCACTCAGTTCGGTAGGGGGCCAATGTAGGTCAGCTGTAGGTCTATGGGTTTACCGCCGATGACGACGGATGTCTTCGAGACGGGTGCGGCGCGATCAAACTGACCGACGATTTCGACTGTTGCGCCGTCCGGGCCGGCTGAAAAGCCGTTGACCAATAACCCGCCCGGTGGAACGGCAAGGCGCACGTGCAGTGTGTTCGACTTTTCGGCCGCATCAAAGTCGTAGGACCCGGTGAATGTTCCGCCCCAGCGGTCAGACCCCAGGATGCGGCCGTTGCGGAGGACTGCAAGGGCGTCACCGATTGCTGCTTCGCCACCGCTCTCACCACGGTAATCGAGGGCGTACACACCGTCATCAAGCATGTTGTTTCGTCCTTCTAGGCGTTGGAATTCACGGGCACGGGTTTCTGAGGGCAAGAGCGCCAGTAGTCTGAGATAACCTTGAACGGGTCCGGGCAGCGGTCTGTCTCCGGATGCCCAAAGAGAGACCGTGCGCAATGATACGTCGACCAATTGGGCGAACTCGGATTGTTTGAGACCGAAGGCTTTGAGGGTGCGTTTGAGGTTAACGTCGGACATCTTACTATAATACGCAAATTTTGCATTTTAGGCAATATATTCGTGTGCGATGTATCAGGCGCAGGTTGTCGCCTCGTTGTGCTTGCGGTAAGTGCAGCGCCTTTGATGATCACTTGCGCGCCTGGAACTGAGGCGTGTGTTAGAGCTAGGTGCGGGGAAAATGGTGAATTCGTCAGACAACATGCGCGGGCGGGCGTTTGCGATTATTCGGACTAAGTCTTTTGTCCGTAAGAAGGTGATCCTGGCATCCGGTCAGGAAAGTGATCACTACTTTGATATGAAGCCGTCGATGTTGGCACCCGAAGGTGCGCTATGTCTGGCCGAGCTGATCCTGGATCGGATCGGTGAGATGGATGTCGACTATGTCGGGGGGCTTGAGATGGGTGCTGTTCCGCTCATCGGGCCGATTGCATTGAAGAGCTTGGAGCGGGGGCGGTCCATTGCAGGGATGTTTGTGCGGAAGGCTGCCAAAGGTCACGGCACGCAACGGCTGATCGAGGGTGTCGAGGATGTGTCTGGCAAGCGCATCGTGATCGTTGAGGATGTTACGACAACGGGGAACTCGGCGCTGAAGGCGATTTCGGTTTTGAAAGAGGCCGGTGCTGAGATCGTGTTGGTGTTGTCGATCCTCGACCGTCAGCAGGGCGCGACGGAGCTTTATGAGAAAGAGGGCTTGGCGTTTGGATCGCTGTTTCAGGCGTCAGAGTTTTTGGCGCTTTAGGAGTGTTGACGCGGAGCCGTCTTTTTCCAACCGTCATTCCGGAAAATTTCGGGCCATGGATGTGATGCATCGCACTGAATGGTGGGTTGGAACCGATACTGAGCACTGTCCGCACCGTCGGAGCGTACGCCGCCGATTTGCGGTGACGTTTTTTTTGGCGAGGTGAGGCCGTAGCAACCTCCAGGGCCTTGCAGAAGGAGCGATGGGTCCCGGACAAATTTCTGGAACTGGCGGCTTAGCCATGCGGCCTGGTCCGGGGCCAGAAATTTTCCGGGACGACACATAATGGTCAGCAGGCGCATTCTGCTACCCGACCGGCGGTAAGCCTTACTCGAGTGGCCTGATTGAGCAAGTCGCTTTCCACAATCACTGTCGTCATCCTGGCGAAGGCCAGGACCCAGGCGTGTTGCGATTAGAGAGAGCTAACTGATTTGGTATGCGTGCCGCAGCTTGCCTGGGGCCCGCTCTTCAGCGGGGTGACGGTGGTTGGGACGTGTTTCGTGGGCCACCTCTCCCCGCCATTGGGTTTTGTATCTTCGGTTAGTAGCGGGGAGAGTGAGACGATTCACGTTGGACCGACGTAACGGTGAGGGATCGTCGGCTTAATGAGAGGCGCATAAGATAAGTTACGCGCTAGCAGCATCGCCTTCGGCTGGTGCGGCTGCAGCTTCCTTGGCGGCTTCTTCAGCTTCGCGCTTTTTCTCTTCGATGGCGGCGGCGCGTTCTTGGGCCTTCTTCTTCGGCTTGGATTTTTCTGGGTTGTTTCTTGCTTCGCGTTTCATCAGGTCTGCGGCGGCAAGAAAGCGTGCGACACGGTCAGTTGGTTGAGCGCCGACTGACAGCCAGTGCTTGCAGCGTTCGATGTCGAGTTTCACGCGCTCGCCAGAGTCCTTTGGAAGCATCGGATTGTAGGAGCCGACGCGTTCGATCCAGCGCCCATCGCGTGGTGCGGTCGAGTTGGCTGCAACGATGTAGTAGTAA